>NZ_JBIVFA010000023.1:0-85816 GCF_044747975.1 Streptomyces sp. NPDC090045 | reverse complement strand
GCCCACACCCTCACATCACCAAAGAGCCCACCCATAACCTGACCAACGACCAGCCTGGCTACCAGTCACGCCAAACACCGTTGCAGTACTAGGGCGTGGTGTGGTCGGCGGGAATGGTTAACGACAGGAGGCCGGCGCGGCCGACCCCGAAGTCCTGCGGACTCGACGGCTGGGCAGGGGGGAGCCGGTGCTGCACGTGGTAGAGCAGATTCATCGCACCGTCCTCGTCACCGGCCGCGAGACAGCGTGGTGACCTGGGCGCCGTACACCGGGCTCGCCGACCGTGTCGAGGCGGTCGCGGATGCCCTCCAACGCGTCCACAGTCCTGACTGGCGCGCACGTTCCCCGGCCGTCTGTCCTGGCTTGGGGAAATGGTGTGACGCGGGCGGACCGGCTGACGTAGGCCCCAGCTTGGCCGCCCTGCTCGGCGCGCCTTCTCGTGTATGCGCATCCTGGGGGTTCTTCAGCGTGTCCGCAGCTCTGGTCGGTCCGCCAGCGGCGGTGACGGTGTATCCGGGCACGAGACGCGAGAACCTGGCCCTGGCCGGGGGTGGCCGCACCGGCTGGACGGGGGGACCGCGGTGGTGATGACGGGCAGGCACTGCCGTCGGCCCGATGCTCGGCCTCCACCCGATCATGGCCGTCCAGTGGCGCCGCCGCGCCGCCACCGACTGGACCGCCTACCTCCAAGCACGCCAGCGCGCCCTTATCCACGGGCCTCCACACCCCGGGCACTGAGATCGGACGTGGCCGGCTTCTGGTGCGCGAAGGTTCGGTGTGGATCTTGGCGTTCTGGGATGGTGAACAGGTCATCTGACCCAAGGCCGATGTGCTGCGGATCAGTCCTCCAGTAGCTGCCGCAACCGGCAGGAGTACCACGCGGTCGCCGCGCACACCACCACGTAGATGGCGACGCCCTGGAGAGCGAAGTTGACGTAGTGGAACTCCCACTGCGCCGCCCCCGCTTCGGTGCCGTACGGGGGGTTCTCCCAGATGTACGGAAGGAACTGGGCAACGAGCCCGCCCAGGAGCTGGGCGGCGATGTAGAGGGCGGTCAACTCCCCGAGGCGCCGCAGCCAGGCCCGTCGATCGGTGCGGATCAGGGCACGGACTCCGGCGAGCGCGGTCCCGGGCTGCCACCGCGGGCCCGCCGGGGCGACCCGGGCGCAGACCGCGGGCACCAGGACCACGGCCGCGATGACGAGCCCGACCAGTAGCGTGTTCAGCAGCCCCGCCGTGCTTTCCGAGCTGACCCGGCTGCGGCCCTGGGGCGCGAGGAGCACCGCCAGGATCGGTAGGTGGGTGATCAGGGCGGCGAGGTACACGCGGCCGAGCAGCGCGGCCGAGGGCGGACCGAGGCGACGAGGGCGCGAGCGGGTCGGTACGTGGGGTGGGGTCATGCAGCTGATCCCACCACATCCTTTCACTTTGGTGAAGTAGTTTTCTTCACCAAAGTGAAAGACTTGTACGCTGACCGGCATGAGTACCGAACGGGACGGCGCCGCGCTGGGCCACGAGCTCAGCCTGTGGGTGGTGCTCTACCACGAGCAGCTCGCGGCCCGTCTGCACGTCAACGCCACCGAGCACAAGGTGCTCGGCATCATCACCCGCACCCCCGGCACCACTCCCGGTCGGCTCGTCGGCGAAACCGGCCTCAGCAACGCCGCCATCACCAAGATCATCGACCGGCTGGCCGCACTCGGATACGTCGAACGCGCCAGGGATCCCGGCGACCGCCGCCGGTTCACCCTGACCGCCACAGCAGCGCACCGCCGCGTCCTGGGTGCGGCCATGGCCCCGATGACGGCAGGGATGGCCGAAGTGGTGCAAGGCCTCGACGAGTCCGAACTGGCCGCCGTCGGCCGCTGGCTCACCGGAACCGTGGCCGTCATGCGCGAGGCCGCCCTCGCTCTGGCCGAGGAGAACCGCAGCGGTGATCCGAAGGAAACGGCTGGCCCCTGACGGGGTGCACAGTGACGCGGGGATCTGGAATACCACACGTCTCGAATGACGCTCCCCGCCAGCTGGGGCCTCGGCCTGGACGGCGAAGCGCCGCGAGGCCTACCCCAACGACCAGGACACCCCACCTCGCTGATCGCGGTCACCGCGAGGTCCAACCGGGCCAAGGCCGACAAGGACCCGGCGGAATGGCTCCCGCCCACCACCACCTACCACTGCACGTACGTGACCGGCTGGGTCGAGACCAAGCTCCGCTGGGGCCTGGCCGCCGACGACCGCGAGCGCGAAGCGCTCCTCGGCCTGGCGGAGGACTGCCCCGGCGCCACCGTCACCTACGAGACCGTCCCGTAGCGGCTCGGTTCAGGCCAGCCGGGAGCCGATACGGAAGCGCATCTCCCCGGCGGCATGGCGGACCTCCTCGGGCTGCGCATCATCGTCGAGCAGCCCGAGGAGCACCATCAAGGCCCTCGCCTCGTCCCGCTGATCAGCTTCAGCCGTGGTTCGGTGGCCCCGTCGAGGAACACGTCCAGCATCTCGTCCATGCGCGGAACAACGCCCCCGCTTGCCGTCGCGCCGTGGAGCCGGGGCGCCTGGAGCGGTCCGGCGGTAAAGGAGGAGGAGTTCGAGCTGACCGGCGGGGTGCTGCCGGGCGGCACCTACGCGGCGGAGCGGGTGGCTGCGTACCGGACGGGATGAGCGGGCTCCACCACCCTGCTGAAGCTGATTGCGTGCACGCGGTCCGGCCCCCGCACAGTAAGCCCGCCAGCTTCTCGGTGCCGGGCGCCACGAGGGCGAGCCCGAGGCCCACCAGCCCGGTGGCCGGGTGGGCACGACACGCCTGTTGATGCGCCTCCGGTCCACCCAGCCGGCCACAGCACTACGAGCTCGCGGCCTCCGCTAGGACGCGTGCGAGATCGCGGGGGCAGGTGGCCATCGGCCAGTGACCCGAGTCGAGGTCCACGTACTCGAGGCTGGTGGCGCGGGCGAGGTCGGGGCTCTCGCCGGCGGCGATCCACGCCTCGGCCTGGGCGGGGGTGAACTCGGGGCAGACGACCACGACGGGGACCTCGAAGCGGCGCTCGTCACTCAGGCGCACGACTCCCGGGCGACCCCCTCAGGAACAGGAACAGCGGCGGACGCAAGTCGGTGTCGTGTCTCCCGGTCGAGGTCGGCGGAGTCAGCTCCCTCGAAGGGGCCCCAGCCCGGGAAGGGCATCACTCCGTCCTCGATCGCGAAGAGATCGGCGTAGGCCCGCCCGTCAGCGGCGGGGAAGCCGCCGATCAGGGCGACCTTGGCCACCTTCTCCGGTCGCGCGTCGGCGGCCAGCCAGGCCAGGCTCGATGCGACGGAGTGCCCCACCACCAGGGGCTTCCCGGGCGACGCGTCAACCGCGGCGAGCACTGCCGCCAGCTGGTCGTCAAGCGTCGCGGAGGCGGTTCCGTCCCGCTGGCCTGGGAGGGTGAGCGCCAGGGGACGGTGGCCGAGTGCGGTGAGTTCAGGCACGACGTCGTCCCACGCGGATCCGTCGAGCCACAGGCCGGCGATGAGCAGCATGTCCACGGTTGTTCTCCCGGAGAGGAGTCGGATCTGACTGCCGGGACGCTATCGGGAGGCTCTGACAACGGGGCCACCGCCCAGGACACCGCCCACGCGCCGCAACGGCACCAGCCCCGACGGGTGGACGTCGCCACGGCGCAGGGGGCGGGGCACCTGGCGGTGATCAGGAGCGGGACGGCCCGGGGTCGCGGTCGCCGAGCACGAACGCGGCAGGCCAGCTCTCGCGCAGGATCCGGGCCAGCAGCGGGTGCTCGGAGTCGAGAACCTCGCTGGGCCGGATCGACCCGTCCGCCGCTTCCCGCTGCCCGCCGAGGAGGACGGGCGCCTGGAGCAGCTCCTCGCCCCACGGCTCGATGGCGTTGCCGAACAGGCCCTCGAAGCGGTGTCCCTCCAAGGTGCCGTCGTGCACCCGGCGGGTGTAGTCCTGGATCACTTCGGCGGCCAGGCGCACCCAGGCCAGGTGGACCACGGTGCGGCCGTCGTCGAGGCGGATCGGCAGCCGGACCTTGAGGAAGTTGCCGACACCTTGGGCGACCATCATCGCGCCGGTGTCAACGGTGACCCGCTCCGCCTGCTCGGCCGGGGAGAGTTCGCCGATCAGGTGGGGCAGGGCGTGGGCGAAGCCGGGATGCTCCGGGTCCAAGGTGCCGCCGCAGTCGCACCCGCACCCGCCGGCCCCGTGGCCGTGCGCCTCCTGGCCGGAGCCTACGGGCAGCACCAGGGTGAAGGACCGGGCGACGGTGAAGACAGTCGGCTCGGGCAGGCCGAGCGCGGCCAGCGCGGCGGAGGCGGCCTCGTGTCGCTCGCCGTTGACCCGCACCTCGGCCTCCACGTCGCCCGGGGCGCCGCCGTAGAAGACCCGGACACCGTTGAACCAGGGCGACTCCAGGTCGGCAATGAAGGTGTCGGCGATCTCGCGGAGCACGTCCGCTTCCACCAGTGTGTTCTGGAGACGGAGGTTCTCCCGGTCGGAGAGCCCATAGGCCAGCACGCCCGAGTTGATGGACCTCCACCCCGGCACACCGTGCTCATCATCGGGGCCCCGGTGTTCGGCGAGCTCCTCACGTTCGTAGAGCAGCTCGAGCAGGCAGGCGCCGGCGGAACGGGCCCAGAGGCCGGCCGCGTCGCGCGCAGTGGTGACCACCACGACACAGTCCACGAAGCAGGGCACGTCGGGCTGGATGCTCACGTCCGGGAAGGCGATCAGGTCGTAGTGCCGGTCGTCCCCGTGCCCCGGCGGTCCGACAGCGACGGCCCAACCCTGCGGGCTGAGGAGCGAGTTGCCCTTGAGTTCGGCGCCCGCCGTACAGCCGGGGGCGACCTCCTCCAAGGCGTCGCGGACCAGGGCGAGGAAGTCGAGATCGGGCAGTCGGCCCGCGTGGGGCTCGGTGCGGCGCAGGCGGCGGCGTATCCAGGACATGCGGGGATCATACGGAGCCGGTGCCGGTGAGCCACCTGCATCTCCGTTCCAGGGCATGCGCGGTGCCGGCGGAAGCGGCGGAGGGCCTGCCGCGCCGAGCCGTCGGTGAGCGGAGCCTCGCTCAGGCGCCGCTACTTCTCACCGACATCGCGCACGGCCGTGATCGGGCAGTGGTCTTGGAATCCGACGACACATGCTCTCGGGTGTGGTCTACGCAGCCAACGGCGGCCTGTTCTGGTTCCTGAAGCTGTTGCCGGAGTTCGAGGACACACGAGGCATAGGTAGCCCGGCAGGAAGTTCGGCGTCATGCCGTACGTCTCCAACTTCATCGACGACACCCAGAGCAAGGTCAACAACGTTCGCGAGGACTTGCCACATGCTCGGGGTGATGCCGGCCTGCACGCGGAAGTGCAAGAAGGGGCAGGCAGAACACCCGGTCCGGGACGGTTCCCGCACGCCTCTGACCTCACCACGCGTTCAGGCGCACCTTTGGAAACGTCGGCGTCGAACGGGACCACTTCCGCGTGAGGGGACTGCAGGACACCACATCACCGATTAGGTGCATGGCCGCCGCCACCTGCGAACGGGTCGACAATCGGGACCGCCGCAACGTGACCAAGACGCCGTTCGCGCACTTGAAGGGTGCGTTTCATCATGTCCCGCGTCTCGCTCATCTACGACACCGGCAAGAACCTCAAGAAGGTCGATCCCGCCTTCGGTGTGACGGAGTGCCTGGTCAACGCCGTGGGGGTGGTGCTGGCACGCGCCGGGCCGTCGTGGCGTCGGCTTTCGGAGGGGCGACCGTACCCGTCGGTGCCCCAGAAGTGTCAGCAGGGGTCGGCACTCTAATCGCATCCCATCCGGGTGCTGTGCAGCTTCTGGGGGGCCGGGTTTTGACGGACCGTCGCCCCGGCCTTCCGGTTGATGCGCGGCGGTCCTGATGGGGGGCTCCCATGCCGGAGAGCGACTCGCGGCGGCGGACGTGCGCACGCACGACCGCTCTCCAGGGGCCGCGGGCTGCCGATACAGGAGTAAGGGGGCTTGACCTGCGGAGGCGGCCCGAAGAAGTCTCTTCGGGCGGCAGTTCGGAAACTGGATGCGCTGTCGCAGCCGGCCTGTGTGGCGGCCTTCAGTTCGGGCATGGCCCGTGACGCATCAGGGGGACGAGATGACCACCACCAAGACCTCAAGCCCGGCAGCACCTGTGACCGGCCGGACGCCGGGCAACCCCGTCGCGCTCCTCAGTGACGAGGAGTCCGCGGTGACGAGGGTCATTCCCGGTGCGGCCCGGAACCTGCCCCGGCCACTGGACACCTTGACCTGGCAGCAGCCCCCTGTCCTAGAGGACGAGGACGACGACTCGCGGTGACCGCACGGCACGGGAGCCCGTCGCCCCTCGCCCCTCGCTGATCGGCCCAGGGAGCAGAACATGGTCAGCGGTTGTGCCAAGCCGAGTGGTCCTCGTTCCACTGCTCTCGGGCCCGGGCCTGCTCCTCTTCTGCGTCCAGGCGCTCGACGCGGTTCCGTCACCGATGTAAGAGTCGGCGTGCGAGCAAGCGTGGTGGTACCGGTGACGCTGGCTGACCATCACCACCGTCCTGGCGATGCCCGCCAGGTTCGGGGCTGCCGGAGGCGACGGAGAGCGAGCCGGGCCCCGGCCTGGCCCTGCACCTGCGCGAGCAGTTCCCGGCTGTGCGCCCCAGTTCCTACGGCGGGCACCGGCAGCACTGGAACACCGTGATCCTGGACGGCACGGTGCCCGCCGAGGAACTTGCCGAGATGATCGGCCACTCCTGGGCGTGGGTGGTGGCCAAGCTCCCCCGTCCCGCCCGCGAGCGGCTGCAGCTGCTCCATTCCGGCCGGCCTGATCCCGAGGGGGCCGGGCGCGGCACACCGTAGCTGCCGCCATTGCTCGGCCCCGGGTGCCCGGCGCCGCGAACCTCATCCGGCCCCCTGTGCCGTCACGGTATGCGCCGAGCCCGGGCGCATGGTTCACCCGTTCTTGCCGGCGGCGCTGATGCAGAAGGGCTGGCCGGAGGGGTCCAGCAGTACGGTCCAGTGCTTTCCGCCGGGCTGGTGGGCGGGCTTGGTGGCGCCGAGACCGATAAGGCGCCTCTCAGCGGCCTCGACGTCGCCGAAGGCGAGGTCGAGATGGAAGACGAGGTCGTCCTGGGGCCAGTCGGGAGCCTTGAAGGACTCGGCCGTGTAGAAGACGTACTGCGTCGTCCCGTCGCTGATCATCGCCGCGGAGTCACCGAAGGTCTGGGTGACCTCCCAGCCCAGCGCGGCGGCATGGAAGGCGGCGAGAGCCTTTCCGTCATGACCCCAGAACGCTGCGCACTTCACCATGCTGACGGCAGCCGTGTCGGTGTTCTTCGTCATGAGGGTCACCGGGTCCGCTTCTGGTTGACGCCGATGACGTAGCCGTCGGGGTCGGTGAAGTAGAACAGCTTGTCGCCGTGGTGCTCCATCACGTCCTTCTGGACGGTGCCCAGCGGCCGGATGCGCTCGACGTAGGTGTCGAAGTCGTCGACGGCCAGGTAGAAAATGCCGAACGCGCCGATGGGGGTGTCCTTCAGGACGGGCAGCCAGTCGCGCAGGTGCTCGTCGCGGTAGACCATCAGCGCGAACTCGCCGTCGAAGAGCAGGATGCGCAGGTCGTCGTCCGGGTCGTTGCCGGCGGGCAGCGCGGTGAATCAGCGGAAGCATGACCTCCGTATAGGACAGTGCGTCCTAGATGTAGCGACCCGCAGTGGGTGTTCACACGGGTGACATGTCGCTCGGCGCGGCGGGCTTGGCTTCAGCCGACGCCGACGCGCAGGGCGCGGCCATCGGTTCGCCCGGTGTCCCGTCGGGCAACGTCGTCCAGGTCCCGGCGCACGTTCCCGTCGACGTGTGTGACGAATTCCCAGGTCAGTCTCGCGCAGACCAACACAGGGCCGCGAGCTCCAGGGACCTCAACATCGCTTCCCGGTCCGCTGGCACGTACTCTTCCGCGGCTGCGGCCGCGTCCAGCACCTCCCCAATCTCCGAGGCCGTGAGGCTGCGCGCCTCGGCCGCGGCCAGCAGGCCGTCCGCCCGCCCTCGGGGCAGGCCGCGTTCCGAGGCGATCAGGTCGCGCAGCGCTTCCTCGCGCACCGCGAAACGGCTCATTCCGCAGTCGAGGCCATCGTCGTCCAGCTCGTCCGGGTAGGGCGCGCGGGCCCAGGCACCGTTCTCGTACCAGTACACGCAGCCCAGCTCCCAGCCCTCCAACAGCTCCCGCAGGCGCTCGTACGGCAGCCAGTCCGGCGCCTGCGCCAGCATGTCGATCGCGGGTTCGTGCCATTTCACGGCACTGGACTCGTCCTCGCCGTACAACAGGTAGCGGCCCTCTCCCACCTGCTGGAACGTCCACCAGGTGCAGCCGCGGTCGTCGAGGTGCAGACCCTGGCCGTCGATCCACGTGCCGCCGCGGCGGACGCCCCGGGTCTCCGCCTCCGCCGTGGCCTCCAGTACGGCGACCAGGGCCCAGCGCGCCCACAACACTTCGGCCGCCGGCAGGTCCTCCGGTCGGCCAGGCCTGTCGATCGCCATTCCGTCCCCCAGCCCGCCCAGTCCTCGTACGGCGTCCCGCATGATCGCCGAACCGTGATCGTAGAACAGAGCCTGGACGGATCCGGAACTGGTGGGGCGGCGGGCGGAGGGAGGAACGGAGGAAGTAGTGAATGGGTGCGGCGGTGGCACTGGTGGGGTGTCAGCCAGGACGGGATGGCCGTCACCTGCTCAGGCCGGGCAGCTCTAGTGATCATGGCTGTCGCGAGGCGACCAAGCTGCTGCCGTTCGGTGCCGATCAGGAGGGCGCCCGGGTGCCGGCCGACGACCCGTGGGCCACGCCCACCCGACGGGTCCCCGGCGCCGCCCCGCCCCCGGCCCCGCACCTGCGGCGCCCGCCGCCGTCCCGGCCCCGCCCCCGTTGCCCCCGCGCCCACGGTCCCCGCCGCCGCGTCCGCCGCTGGGCTCGCGCCGGCCGCCTGCGCGTCCGCCGCTGCGTTGCGGGTGCGGGAGGCCGCCGATCCGTGGGCCGTGCCCGGGCCCGCGAGTACGGATGCGAAGCGGGCCCGTTGACCGAGGGCTTGACGGCTCCCCGTGACCTCGACCTCGCAAACCGGCCGCGCGCCCTGGAGCGGCTGAGGGTGCAGTCGGCCGCGCACTCGCAGATGGTGGCGATGGTCAGGGGAGTCCTGCCGGAGCGGGAAGCGGGCCTCCTGATCGGCTCACGCCAGTGGCCCCTGCTCGCCGCCCGCATGCAGCAGCTCGGCGAACGCGACGGCACCCACACCGTCGCCCAGCACCTGAACCGCCTGAGCGCCGACACCTATTGAGAACGGGGACTGGAGGAACCGTGCGGAGAGACCAAGGGGAAAGCGTGGGGGAAGTCTGAGGGGAGGCGAGGCCTGCGCCGCTGGGCGTTCTCCACTACCGCAGGTGACAGGCCATTCTGTGGGTGGTGACTCGGCAGACTCTCCCTTGGGTGCGGGTAAGGGGCAAAGCTGAGGGACGCTGCAAGGGATGAATGTTTGCGAGGGTCATCTGCAGCTGCGTCCCTGGCACGGCGTGTGCTGCGAAGCGAACCACGTGCAGCCACCGTGCTGGGGGGAGCGAATCCGGGACGTGCAGTTCGATCTTGATGGAGGATTCCCGCGTTGTCCGGTCCACACGAGGTCGGCAGGTGATGGATCCTGCCGGATCAGTGCCGGTCAAGGTTCCCCCTCTCGTCCCGGAACGAAGCGATGTCATGTGCAGCCCGAGCACGGCGAGGCGTCGGCCTCCCAGTTCGGCGACGATCAGTTGCGCGGGCAGGTTACGGGGCGCGGGCGGTGGGATGAGCGAAACCGGGCCGGACAGACGGACGGACTGTGCCGGCAGGTCGATCGGATCGCCGTACCGCTGACACCGCTCGAAGTCCGCAGCGGCGCGGGCCCCCCTCGGGGGAGTCCGGACTGATGATGCCCAATGCGATGTGGAGAGGTTGGTCGCGGTCGGCTCCCGGGTACGCGGGTAGCACCACCACTCCTGTGTGCGGTCCGGGACCGACCGAGATGCGGAACATGTAGTGCGGGTCCACTCGACGTCGCCACCGTCAACGCCCGCGACCACCCGCCCACGCCCCGACCCGGACGTGACGCTCGACCTACCCGGCCTGCTCGCCGACCACCTGCGCACCGCCGGCGATGAAGCCGTCCGTCGGGCACTCGCCTCCCCGGCGGCGCCCGCCGTCGGCCTGCGACGGCACGGGCGGCGGGGGAGGGGCCCCCGCGTCGCTCGGGCGGAACTTGCCGTGCCAGAAGCGGTTGACGAACTCCAGGCGGTTCCTCTTGCTCCCCAGGCGCGCCGCCACGGCGCCCCACGCCGGTTCGCCCTTGAGGAGACGGGTGGCCTGCTCGGCGAAGTAGTCGGCCTCCTCGCGCCACTGCTTGCCGAGCGCCCCGCGGGCGGGGATCTCGGTGGAGATGTTCTCGACCGCGCCGTTGTTGGCGGAGGCGACGACCATCTCGAAGCCCGTGAACTCGGGCCGCAGCGGGGTGACCGTACGGGTGTAGTCGCCGCTCTTCCACACGTACGGGGCCTGCTTGGCGAAGGCTTCGGAGGGCAGGCGCAGGACGGCCAGACGACGGGCCCGCTCGACGACGGTCGCGGCGAAGCAGTCGCGCAGCATGGTCGTCTTGCCGGTGCCGGGCGGGCCGTTGACGGCGAAGATCCCGGCCGTGGGGGCGAGTTCGGTGTGGACGGCGTTGACGGCGAACTGCTGGCTCAGCGCGAGCGGGTGCGCGGCCTCCGCCGGCCAGCGGCCCGCGGGAGTACGGGTGGGGGCCACGCCGGCGAGCGCGGCCGCGGGATTCAGGCGCAGGTCGACCCGACGGGTCTTGTCGAACGCCACGCCGGGAGTGAGGTAGTTGGCGAGTCCCGGGCCGGGATCGCCCTGGGCGAGCGCGCCCGCCACCCGGTCGAGGTCGGCGGCGATGAAGCTGTTGAGGAAGTCCTGCTGGTCGGTGTCGCCCGCGTGATCGAGCCGTACGGGAATGCTGCGGACGCGCAGTCCGGCGGGGTTCAGCGCGACGGAGACGCCCCAGGCCTCGGCCAGCTCCTCCATGAACTCCAGGAGACGCGCGGCCGTGACCGGCCCCTGGCCGACGGGGGATTCCTCCTCCTCGTCGCCCTGGCGCTCCACGGGGGAGGACGGCGTGGCGGGGGGCCCGCCGAGCGCGGCGGCCCGGCCGCCCCACGCGCCGGCCTCCGCCTCGAACCCGTCGAGCCAGCCGCGGCTGCCGGGGTCGGGCGCCACCGCGCGGCCCGTGGCCCAGGCGCACGAGGAGAAGACGGGGGAGTCCAGCAGCAGCCGGCCCTCGTCGGTGACGGTCAGGGCGAACAGCGCGCTCTCGCCGTCCATCCGTCCGTCGTGGTCCTCGGCGCTCTCACCGAAGACGTGGAGCAGGGTGTCGCGTACGGCGCCGAGGGCGAAGGCCCCGCCGTAGACGACGTGCTGCCATCCGTACCCGGCCTCCAGCGGGACCGACCGCAGCGGGTGCCCGGCCTCCCAGGGCATGGGTCCGTCCGGCTCCGCCGCGTACACGCGCTCCCGGACGGATAAGGCCGGTACCTTCTGCGGGCTGAACAACTCGACCGCCCGCCAGTACCCGACGATCCCGCTCCGCCGCCGGCGTTCTCCCCCCGCCACACCCACGCCCACTCCCCGTCCTCGGTGATCATCGCTACGAGGCACCTTATGGCGCCCGGGCGCCCGGGCGGGCGGGTCGGGCCGTTGTGATGTCCGGCTGTTGACCTTGCCGTTGGCGGCAGGGTTGCACGCTGAGCGGCATGAACAGCATCGCATCGCAGAGCGCCAGGGTCGTCCTCGTCACCGGAGCCGGCACGGGAATCGGCCGGGCCACCGCACGCGCCTTCGCCGCCGCCGGCGACCACGTGGTCGCGGTCGGGCGGCGAGCCGAACCGCTGGCGGAGACCGCCGCCGGGTACGACCGGGTGACGCCGCTGCCCGCCGACATCACCGTCGGGGGCGGGCCCGACCGGATCATCCGGGAGGTGCTGGAGACACACGGCCGACTGGACGTGCTCGTCAACAACGCCGGCATCGTGCGCGGCGGCGCCCTCGGCACCCTGACGCCGGAGACGATCGAGGCGCAGCTCGCCACCAACCTCGTCGCCCCCGTCCTGCTGTCCCAGGCCGCGCTGCCGCCCCTGGAGGCGTCGGGCGGGGTGATCGTCAACGTCAGCACGTCCGTGGGGCAGCGCGCCTGGCCCGGCAGCTCGGTCTACGCAGCGACCAAGACCGCGCTGGAACTCCTCACCCGCAGCTGGGCGGTCGAGCTGGCACCCCGCGGCGTCCGCGTGGTGGCGGTGGCCCCCGGCGCCGTCGACACCCCCATCGGCGAGCACCAGGGCCTGACACCGGAGCGGATGGCCGCAGTACGGGAGTGGCAGCTGGCGCACACCCCGCTGGCCCGGATCGGCCGCCCCGAGGAGGTCGCCTGGGCGATCACCCAGCTGGCCTCACCAGCCGCGTCGTTCGTCACCGGAGTGGTCCTCCCGGTCGACGGAGGGGCGGTCGTCGCGTGATAGGAGTGGTCCCGGAGGTGGGACGGGTGCGGATCGGTGAGCTGGCCAGGACAACGGGCACGACCGCCCGTGCGCTGCGGCACTACGAGCAGGCCGGGCTGATCTCCTCCGAACGGGCCCACAACGGCTACCGCGTCTACGACGAGGCGTCGGTGGTGCGGGTCCGCAACATCCGCTCCTTGCTGGCCGTCGGCCTGACCCTGGACGACGTACGCGTGTTCCTGCCGTGCCTGGACGGCGATGTGACCGCCGCACCCCCCTCCGACAAGGGCCTACGCGTCGCACGGGAACGGCTGGCGGTCCTCAACGAACGCATCGCCGCCCAGATCCGGGCCCGCGACCGACTGGAGACCGCACTCCGGGACGGAACCGCCGATCGGCCCCACCCGGAACCTGCTGGAGCGGGTTAGGCGGTCGCGCGGAGGCGGGTGGCGGCGGCTTCGGCCTCGCGTACGACGCGGTCGGTGTCGACCTCGACCAGCCGGCCGCCGAGCTTCAGGGCACGGCCGTCGACGAACACGGCGTCGATGTTCTCGGGGCGCCCGTTGAAGACGATCTGGCCGACCCAGTCGAAGCGCGGTGCGAAGTTCAGGGCGGCCGGGTCGATGACGACGAGGTCGGCCCGTTTGCCGGGGGTCAGGGAGCCCACCCGGTCGGCGATGCCGAGGGCCTCGGCGCCGCCCAGGGTGGCCATCCGCAGGACGTCGTCCACCTGCGGGAAGACCCCGGCGTCAGTGGTGCGGGCACGTTGCAGGCCGATCGCCGTCTTCATCAGCGCGTGGAAGTCCGAGCTGTCGTTGGTCCCGCCGTCCAGGCCGAGCCCGACCTTGACCCCCCGCCGTCTGAACTCGGACAGTCGCATGATGCCGGAGGCCAACCGCATGTTGCTCAACGGGCAATGGGCCGCCCGTACGTCGTGTGCGGCGACGGCGGCGATCTCGGCGTCGGTCAGGTGGATCGCGTGGTTGATCAGGAGACGCGGGCCGAGCGCGCCGATGTCCGTGAGGACTCCGATGGGATCGTCGGCGCGCTGCTCGGGGCGTTCCAGGACATGGGAGTTGAGCATGACGCCCATGTCCTGCGCGGCTTCCCAGTGCGCGCGGTTGAGGTCCTGGACGGTGCGGGCCGCATGCGTGGCGACCTGGAAGGAACCGAGCGGCACCGGGTCGACGAGTTCCTTCTTCACCTTCGTGACCAGCACCGCGTCGGGCTTGGGCGGGAACATCGCGTAGGTGAACCGCACCCCGGTGCCGGCCAGCGCCCGTACGTAGCTCTCGACCAGGTCGTACGAGAAGATGTCCACCCAGTCCACCAGCGTGGTCACGCCCGACTGGACGGCGTCGAGGGCCGCGAGTCGCACGAAGCTGTGGAGGGCCGCGGGCGTCAGCCGGCCGCGCTGGGGGTCGGTACACCCCTGGAACCAGCCGAACAGGTCACGGTCGGTACACCCGCCTCGGATCACCGCCTGCCAGAGGTGGGTGTGGGTGTCGACGAACCCCGGCATGGCCAGCTTGCCCGAGGCGTCCACGACCCAGGCGCCGCGCGGCGCCTGGAGGGCCGTGCCCACGGCGGCGATGGTGCCGTTCTGCATCAGGACGTCGGCGTTTTCGATGGCACCGAGGGGGCCGCTGCCGACGGCGGGGTCCATGGTGAGCACGAGGGAGGCCCCGCGGAGCAGGACCGTCCGGCCGGCCTGGGCCGACTGGTCGGGCTGGTCGGCGGGTTGGCCGAGGGGTGTGGTGCGGGCGGTGACGCCGAGGGCGAGCGGGGCGGCGGCGGCCAGACCGAGGCCGGTGAGGAGGGCGCGTCGGCTGGGGGTCGGAGCCGGGGGCGGGGTGGGGGCTGAGTGCATGGCGTGTTACCTCCCGAGGACTCAGAACGGAAGGCCCGCCCGGGCGACGCTGTGGGGGCGTCGAGCAGGGGCGGGAGATTACACGCAGCATGCCCAGCGAACGGCCTTTCGATAGGCGTCAGCGGAAAACATTTTCCATTCCGGTCATGTGTCCGTCATGTCGCCGCCGACGGCCCTGGAAACGGAGGCGCCCCCACCGAGTGTCCGGCGAGGGCGCCGCAGCGGAAGGTCAGGCTCCGGAGCCGGCGAGGCGGCGCATCGTGTCCATGAGCTCGGGCGGCGGGGCGATGCTCATCGTCCTGGTCTCGTCGTCGAAGACGGTGATCGTGGTCAGGCTGCCCGCCCGCCACCAGAACACGCGCGGCGAGAGACGTCCGGGGCCGTCCTCGTAGGCGCCGAGGCCGAACTGGGCGAGGTCGTTGACGGCCTCGCCCACGTGGCGGTCGGCGAGCGGGTAGAAGACGAGGTTGTGGCGGTTCGGGACCGTCAGCAGGACTCCCTCGGCGGGAATTTCGGGACCGCCCGCGGCGCGGACCGCCTCCTCGAAGACGAGCGCCTTGCTGGCGGCGTAGACGGAGTCGCCGCCGATGATGTGGAGGACGGCGCCGCCGGGCCGCTCGATCGTGTCGTAACCCACCGGTTCGGCGAGCAGGTTGGCGCGCGCGGCCGCGTACAGCACGTCGCGGTCCACGCGGGCGATGTCCTGGTCGTCCAGCAGGCGGACGCTGTCCGGGGTGTCGTACGCGATGCCCTCGAGCAGGTCGGTGGCCACGGGCCGCAGGTAGCCGAACTGGTGGGTCGCCTCCGGCGGTATGGACTCGGCGGCGGCCAGCCGCAGGTAGACGTTGCGCAGCGGGTCCGCGGCGGCGTCCGGGGTGGTGGGGGGCGTCTGGTCGGTCATGCGCTGTTCCTTCGGCAGTGATGCTGGCAGTGGTGGCAGTGGTGGCAGTGGTGGCAGGGGTAGCCGTGCAGACCGGAGCGGGGGCACCACGGCGGTTCCCGGCCGGCCTGCCTGCCCGGTTCGGGCGCGGTACCGGCGGCCGCCTCGCGGAAGGTCGCGGGCCGGGTGCACCGGCGGACCGCCCTTGCGGAGTGCGTCCCTGTCTGTGGGTCAGGTCCGAGATCAACCGGACCCCGTCACCGTATCAGCGCCTTGCGCGAGGCCATGGTCCGGCCGGAGTGCAGGGGGCGACGGTACGAGGCCCCGGGACGCGGGTCCCGGGGCCTCGGTGTGCACTTCGCTTGACCGCCCGGTTCAACGACCGTCCGGCCGTTGCGTTACGTGCGGAGGACGTCGAGTTCGGCGAGGACGGTGGCCGCTTGGCGGGGGCGGGGCGGGACCGGGCTCACACCCAGGTGTAGGTCTTGTCGGTGACGGCGTCCAAGGCCGCGTCGGTGATCACTGCACGGGGGTCGGTGAGGGCGGCGAGGGCGGGGCCGATGGGCGGGAAGATCGGCAGCTCGGCCGTCTTGCGGTAGTCGACCCACTCGATCACGCCGACTTCGTGGCTGCCGTCGGGCAGTTCGTCCAGCTCCTGCTCGGCGAGGGTGTCGCGGAGCTCGGGGGAGATGTGGAAGCGGTGGATCAGGTGGAGCTTGCGCGGTGGCGGGGTGGGCCCGGGGCGGGTGACGCGCTGGTCGACGACCCACAGGAGCTCCCCGCCCTCGGCGTGGTCGATGTCCAGGTCGAGTTCTTCGGCGAGTTCGCGGCGGAGGGCTTCGCGCAGGTCTTCGCCGTCCTCGACGTTGCCGCCGGGCGGGGTGTAGTGGGTGGAACCGGCGCGGTCGCGCCGGATGAGTGCGACGTCATGACCGCAGAACACCAGGGCACCGGTCCGGATCTTGATCCGTGAGAAGGGGGCGGGCGTCATGGGCGTGGCGGGCGTGGCCGGGGTGGTCGTCATGGCCGCCAGTATCGCGGCGGTGAGGCCAACGCCGGTTACGTTGCCGCCGCATGACCGAGGACCGCCATCTCGCCGCAGCTCTCGTACGGATCCGCATCCCGATCGGCGTGCATCGACCCAGCGCACGCTTCAGGCGCCCGGCCGCGGAGCGCAACGACCAGATGCTCTCGTGGAACCGAGCAGGGGGTGGGGTTCTCGCCCCGGAGCGTGGGCCGGCTCCCGACCCGTCGACCTCTGGCCGAGCGGAGCGAGAGACCCCGGCCTTCTCGACGCCTTCTGCGTGCACCGCCCACCACAGGCCCCGGCGACCCTTCGGGCTCGGGCCGTGGCGTCGGGCCCTCCCGCCATCCGCAGGGCACGTCCAGTAGGTACGAGTTGGGCGGCGAGGCGCCGTCTCCCCTCCTCGCGGCAATGGGTTCGACGGGTCTCGGCGCGCCTGGCAGAGTGGATCTCATGAGCTCCGCGCCCGCGCCGCACCCCACACCGGTCCGCCACCACGACCACGGCACGTGGCTCGTCCGGTTCACCGGCCGGATGCTCGTGGTCTGCCCGAAGTGTGGGGGACGCGCACTCGTCGTGCCCCTGCCCGGTCTCCCGGAGCAGAAGTACTACAGCGACCTCCTCTTCCGGCCCCGCCGCCTCGCCTGCGCGGGCTGCGGCGCGGTCGCCGACTGGACCGCCGAGGAACGGGGCGGCGGTCTGGTCGGTGCGGTGCCCGGAGGCACCGAGGACCCCTTCTTCCGGCGGCCGCTCTGGCTTCAGACGCGCTGTGCGGGGCGCATTCTGTGGGCGTACGACGAGGAGCACGTTGACGCCCTCGCCGCCTACGTGGGCGCCCGGCTGCGCGAGCGTCACGCCTCACCGACGAGGGCGATGTTCGCCCGCCTCCCGGCCTGGATGAAGTCCGCGGAGCGGCGTACCGAGGTGTTGGCCGGCCTGGCGACCCTCAGGGCCCTCGCCCGGCTGTCGGCTCCCGCCGACCGCTCCGACGCGGCCCACGAACGTGGCGACCGCCCGCGCCACCACGGCAGCCGCTATTTCCGCGGCGGCCCGTACTAGAACGTCGCGGACCCGCCCGTGCGCGGCGCGCTTGACGGTTCACATACGGAAAGATCAATGGCCGTAGGTTAATTTCAGTCCATGACATCACTCGTGCGGGTGTACGACAAAGATTTCCGTGAACGTGCCAGCCGCAAGCAGTCCTTGGGGGTGTACCTGCTCATGGCGACGGGCGCGATCTGGATCTGGGTCGCCTACCTGCTGCTGGTCCCCTTCACCCTCGGCGACGGCACCCGCGGCCACAGCAACGGCCGAGAATGTGCTTCCCGGGTCTTCTACGACGCCGGTGATTCCGGCGACAAGCGCACCTACGCCGATCGCGAAGGCGAACGCTGCGCCGCCGAACGGGACCTGGCCGACAGCCTTGCGTGGCTGTTGATCTCCCTCCCGTTCGCCACCATCGGCCTGTTCCACTACACCGCGGGCACCCTCCGCCTCCAGATGGCCCAGCACGCGTCCGAGACGACCCGCCTCGCGGCGTCGTAGCAGTGCCGCCGTGGTCGCCGGCTTCGTCGAGCCCCACGGGCGACGGCCCACCGCTGCCCTGGCGCAAGGGCTGGAGGTCGTTCCCCGGCGCACCATGGAGCACCGGGGGCGACGTTCACCGAGATGGACCTGGACTCGGTGCTCGCCCGCCGTGCGCAGAGGGCCCTGGTCGACGAATTGGCCCACAGTAACGTTCCCGGCTCCCGCCACGCCAAGCGATGGCAGGACGTCGAGGAGTTCCTCGACGCGGGGATCGATGTCGTCACCACCCTCAAGTCCAGCACTTGGAGTCCCTGGGCGACGTGGTCCGGCAGATCACCGGCGTTCCGCAGCGCGAGACCCTGCCCGACGAGGTGGCGCGCCGGGCGGACCAGATCGAGCTGGTCGACCTGCCGCCGGAGCTGCTGCGCCGCCGCATGCTGCACGGGGAGATCTATCCGTCGGACCGCATCGAGGTGGCCCTCACCCACCAAATCCGCGTCGGCAATCTCACCCCGTCCGGGCGGGCCGGGCTTGATCGAGGGCGCCCTTCAGAACTTCTCGGGCTTGATCAGTGAGACCACGAGATAGCCGAGCAGTGCCAGGGCGATGAGCAGGCCGATCACGGTCTCCGCGTCCATCGGGATCTCCTCGTGTCTTCCGGTCGGGCAGGTGCCGCCCAGATCCAGCCTGCCGCTTCGCGGCGACGGGGCAATGCGGGCGGCGTCATTTGACGGACCCTTAACGCTGCCGCTACTGGCGCGTATGGAACACGTGAAGAGTGGCCGGGCGGCCGTATGGAAGTCGCCAAGAGTGCTGGTGGTGCGCCGATACGCCTTCGACGCTGTCCTGACTTTGCTCATTCGGAGGGAACGGCGACATGGCCACACACGTAGAGAAGCCGACCACGGCCGCGCACAGGTCGGGCCAGGAGGAGCCCCCCGATACCAGCGCGACCGGGGCCGGTGACCGGCACAAGCTGACCGCCCTCCAGGGACTCGCCGCCCTGTCGCTCGACGCGATGGCGTCCGTCGCGTACGGACCCGAGTCGATCGTGCTTGTCCTGGCCGCGGCCGGTGCCTACGGCATGGGCTTCACCCTCCCGGTCACCCTCGCCATCGCCGCGCTCCTGGCCGTCCTGGTCGCCTCGTACCGGCAGGTCATCGCCGCGTTCCCCGATGGCGGCGGATCGTACGCGGTCGCCAAGCGCCACCTCGGCCGGAGCACCAGCCTGGTCGCGGCGGCCTCGCTGATCCTCGACTACGTGCTCAACGTCGCCGTCTCCGTCACCGCCGGCGTGGCCGCTCTGACCTCGGCCTTCCCGTCGCTGCACGGGGAGCGGGTCTGGATATGCCTCGCCGTGCTGGTCCTGGTCACGGCCGTGAACCTGCGCGGAGTCGTCGACTCCGCCAAGGCCTTCCTCCTCCCGACCGCGCTCTTCGTCGGATCGATCCTCGCGATGATCACCGTCGGTCTCTTCCGCGACGGTCCGGTCAGCACCGCCTCCGCCGCCGGACACGCCTCCGCCCTCGGGGAGGGTGCCACCGCCGTCGGTGCGCTCCTGCTGCTGAAGGCGTTCGCCGCCGGCTGCTCGGCGCTGACGGGCGTCGAGGCGGTGGCCAACGCCGTACCGTCCTTCCGTGCCCCGGCCGCCCGCCGCGCCCAGCACACCGAAGTCGCCCTCGGCGCCCTGCTCGGCGTCATGCTGATCGGCCTGTCCATCCTCATCGGCCGCTTCCACCTCCAGCCGGTCGAGGGAGTCACCGTCCTCGCCCAGCTCGCGGACGCCTCCTTCGGGCACAACCTGGCCTTCTACGTGGTCCAGTTCGCCACGATGGTGCTGCTCGCGCTGGCCGCGAACACCTCCTTCGGCGGACTCCCGGTGCTGATGAGCCTGCTGGCCCGGGACAACCACCTCCCGCACATCTTCGCCCTCAAGGCCGACCGGCAGGTCCACCGTCACGGTGTGATCTGGCTGGCGCTCGTCTCCGGCCTCCTCCTCGTCTTCTCGGGCGGCGACACCAACACCCTCGTCCCGCTCTTCGCGATCGGCGTCTTCGTCGGCTTCACGATCTGCCAGGTCGGCATGGTCCGGCACTGGTACGGCGAGCGTCCCAAGGGGTGGCAGACCAAGGCCGCCCTCAACGGCTTCGGCGCGCTCCTGACGGGCGTCTCCGCAGTGGTCGTCACCGCCACCAAGTTCACCGAAGGCGCCTGGCTGATCGTCCTCGCCCTGCCGCTGATCGTCCTCGCCTTCGAGAAGATCCACCGCGCCTACGCCGAGATCGGCGAGCGCCTCGAACTGGGGCGCGTCCCCCAGCCGCCGCACCGGGCCCGCTCACTCGTCGTCGTCCCCGTCTCGGGCCTGTCCCGCCTGACCTGCCAGGCTCTCACCGCCGCCCGCTCCCTCGGTGACGAGGTCCTCGCCATCACCGTCACCCACCCGACGGCCGAGGACCGGCAGGCCGCCGAAGCCCTGCGCCGGGACTGGGAGTTGTGGAAGCCGGGCGTCGAGCTGATCGAGCTCTCCTCGGAGACCCGCTCGCTCGGCCGGCCGGTGTCGGCGTACGTGCGCAAGCTTGGGCAGACCCACCCGGACGCGCAGGTCACCGTCCTCATCCCGGAGACCGAACCCGCGCACCTGTGGCAGCGGCTGCTCCAGAACCAGCGGGGCTCCGTCGTCGCCCACGCGGTGCGCCGCGACACCGAAGCCGTCATCTGCCGCCTGCGCTTCCGCATCACGGAGGAAGCCGGACCGACGGTCCCTGATGCCACCTTCACGAGGTCCTGACGGTTTCGTGCGGCCGCCGTTAAAAGGGCACAAATTACCTGTCGAGTACGGCCGCCGAGGGCCTCGGGACCGGTAAGTTCCTGCCCGTTCCACCGCCGGGGATCACCCGGCAGGTACCTCCCGCTCCGTTCCCGTCACAGGCTCCGGTCAACCGGCCGCCCCGCAGGCGCCCCGGCCGAGGGCTCCTGCTGCGGCCAGGCCGGTCCAGAGGGCGCCGCGGGTCGGGTCGAGCCGGCCGGAGCCCGCGTCCAGCACGAGCAGGGCGGCGACGTCGACCGCGGACCGCCTCTCGCGGGCCCAGTGCAGGTCCTGTGCGACCGGTCCGGCTGGTGCGCCGGTGGCGGACCGGGTGAAACGTCTTCCCACGAGAGCGACGGTAGGCCGGGCCGGACCCTTGGCCGCACACCCTGACGTACTGCTGACGCCACGGCGACGACATCTTGACGGGACAGGTCCGCGCCGGCTCAGAGCCAGCCGTTGCGCCGGAAGGAACGGTGGACGGCGACGCACACGAGAGTGATCACGCTCAGGACGAGCGGATAGCCGTAGCGCCATTCCAGCTCCGGCATGTGGTCGAAGTTCATGCCGTACACACCACAGGCCATGGTCGGTACGGCGACGATCGCCGCCCATGCCGTGATCTTGCGCATGTCCTCGTTCTGGGCGACGGTCACCTGCGCGAGATGGGCCTGGAGGATCGAGTCGAGCAACGCGTCGAAGGCGGTGATCTGGTCGGTGGCGCGGGCCAGACTGTCGGAGATGTCCCGGAAGTACGGCTGTATGTCCGGGGCGATCGACGGGGACGGCAGACCGGCGAGAGTCAGCAGGGGCCGTTCC
Source organism: Streptomyces sp. NPDC090045 (assembly GCF_044747975.1). Classification (NCBI taxonomy): domain Bacteria; kingdom Bacillati; phylum Actinomycetota; class Actinomycetes; order Kitasatosporales; family Streptomycetaceae; genus Streptomyces; species Streptomyces sp. NPDC090045. The sequence continues at coordinate 64,355 of NZ_JBIVFA010000023.1, read as the reverse complement.
AGCGGGACCACGGCCCGCTTCAGTTCCATCAGCTCGCGCTTGAGCTGGTAGATGCGCCCCGCCTCGCCGCGGTCGGCGTGCTCGGAGACGACCGAGGCCTCCATGGCGTCGATGTCGGCCTCCATGGCATCGGTCACGGCCAGGTAGTCGTCCACGACCTGCTCGGCCATGGCGTGCAGGACGGCCGACGGCCCTTTGGCGAGCTGCTCGGGCGCCGCTTCCAGGGCCTCGCGCAGGGGGCCCAGGGAGCCGTGCCGGCCCCGGCGGACCGTGACGACGAAATCGGGTCCGACGAACGCCATGACCTCGCCGGTGTCCACCACCTCGCTGCTGGCGGTCAGCTCCTTGTGCTCGACGTAGCGCATGGTCTTGAGCACGGCGAACAGCACGTCGTCGTACCGCACCAGCTTCGGCCTCTGGTGGGCGCGCGTGGCATCCAGGACCGCCAGCCGATGGAGCCCGAACAGACCGGCGATGCCGGCCAGCTCCTGCGGATCCGGTTCGTGGAGCCCGATCCACACGAAGCCGTCGCCCGACTTGCGGACCCGCCCGATCGCCTCGTCGGCGGCACAGTTGCCCGTCTGCCGTACGCCCTCCAGGTACACCACGCAGTTGACCACCGCGCTGCCGAGCGGCGAGCGCGCCGGATGGCTGAGGTCCACGGCGCGTCGGTCGGCACGGAGCACCGCCTGGGCGAGACTGCGGATCATCGACACGGCGAGAGCTCCTTCGTCCGTCGGTCGGCAGCCAGTGTGCCCCACGCCGGAGGCGGGCGACGAGGGGCCGGTGTGCGGTGAGAAGGACCGGAGTCCACGATTCCGTATGAGGGTCGTCAAGGTCGGGTTGCTCGCCGTATGGACGTTGTCAAGGGGAGCCGCGGCGGCCGGGAAACCGCTGTTTCATCGAGAGAGCGTTCCATCCGAACACTCGCCCCATGCCGCCGGACCGGCAGCGACCGGGCCGTGGCCGGGAGGCGCGGGCGATGACCACCGGCAAACCGGTCCCCATCGCTCCGTAACCACGTACGACAGGAAGGCGGCACGCCGATGACCCGGGTGCTGGTGGTGGACGACGAACCGCAGTTGGTGCGGTCTCTGGTCATCAGTCTCAAGGCGCGGAAGTACGAGGTGACCTCCGCCCAGGACGGGGGCGCGGCCCTGGAGGCCGCCGCGGGACGCCGGCCGGACGTGGTCCTGCTCGACCTGGGCCTGCCGGACATGGACGGGGTCGATGTGATCAAGCACCTGCGCGCAGCGTCGCAGGTGCCCATCCTGGTCGTCTCCGCACGCCACGGCTCCGAGGAGAAGATCCGGGCCCTGGACGCGGGCGCCGACGACTACATCACCAAGCCCTTCAGCATGGACGAGCTGCTGGCCCGGCTGGGAGCCGTCGCCCGCCGGGCTCTGCCGCCGGAGGCGGTCACCGCGGACGAAGCGGTCGTGGAGACGGACGAGTTCACCGTCGACCTGCTCGCCAAGAAGGCGAGGCGCCGGGGGAGGAACATCAGGCTCACGCCGACGGAATGGCACGTGCTGGAGGTCCTGATCCACAACCGGGGCCGGCTCGTCAGCCAGCGGCGCCTGCTCCAGGAGGTGTGGGGTTCCTCCCGCGGCTCGCAGACCAACTACCTGCGGGTGTACATGGCTCACCTGCGGCGCAAGCTGGAAGCGGATCCGTCGCACCCGCGCCATCTGATCACGGTCTCCGGCCTGGGATACCGCTTCGAGGCGTGACCGCGGCGAAGCGGGCGGGGGCGCCGTCAAGGCCCCGTCAATTCGGGGCCGTCCGCGTATGAAGCACATCAACGTGCCTGGTACGTCGAACTGTTGAGCCAGATGCTGGCGTGCACGCAGGGCCGTGCGAACGGCCACGGTGTGAGCTGGAGGGCGAGTGACGATCACCGCCGGTACCGAGCAGGGCCAGCGGGCGGGGGACCCGGACACGGGCGCCGGAACCCCGATACCCGCCGTTCCGAGCTGGCTGGACCCCGGAACGGGGAACGGAGACGAACCGCAGGGCCGGCGGCCCCGGCACCGGATGATGGTGGCCCGCCGGGACTCCTTCGACTCCGTCATCGCCCTGTCGCGGTCGAAGGCGATCGGCTACGGCGCCAACGCGGACGAGAGCCGCTACCTGCTGGACCCCGACCGCCGCACGACGTACGAGCGGTCCTTCCTCGACAAGTCGCACCAGCTGTACGGGATCCCCGGCGCGGGACTCGATACCTACGACGCGAAGCTCGGCGAGAGCTGGTCCGCGTACCGGAGGGACCACGACGACAAACGGTTCACCGGCGAGTACCGGCGCGAACTGGAGCCGTCCGGCATCCGGCGTGGGGGCACCGGGGCCGGGCGGCAACGGCGCCTCGGGGACGCGCGATCCGGCGAGCGCCTGCTTCGCGCACCACAGCCCGGTGGCGAACTCCCTCCGACGTGCGCCGATCGCATGCCGCACGACCAGGGCCTGCAGGGGTGCAGGGACGCCTGCGACAGGTCACCGAAGGCGTCGACGTCTACCACGGACCGGGGGAGAACGCGCTCGATCACACGGAGCCCTTCTCGGGACGGGCCGTCACCGGAACGGCCAACCGGGACGAGACGGCGACCAGATGGGTCGCCCACTGCCGGCTGTCCGCGGCGGGCTCGGGCTCCGACCGGGGCCGCGCGGGCGGACCCGGCACGGCGCCGGCCGCGGGCGCCGGCGCCAGGACGGAGTTCAGCGCGTGCAGATCACAGACCCAGTCCGGCACCTCGTGCCCGCCCGTTGCCTCGACCGACACCATGACACCACCCCTCACCCGGTCTCCAGGGTTTCGAGGCTACGCATGCCGGGCTGGTGAAACTCGTAGGGACGGTCGCCGGACGGCGGCCCTACAGGCGCTCCAGCGGCACGCCCGCGTACGCCTCCCGCAGCGAGGCGACCACCGGGTCGTCGGTGCGGAAGACGACATCGTCCACCGACGCCACCGACCGCACGCCGACGGCCGTGTTCGTGGCGAACGCGGACCGCATCGACCGCAGCAGGCCGTCCGTCACCGGAGCGGTGACCTGCCCGCCGTGCGTCGACCGGAGCAGCCGCATGGTGACCCCCTGCAGTACGTCGGCCTCCGGCCACACCACGGTCCCGGCGGCGTCGACGAAGCCGATGTTCCACGTGCAGCCTTCGGACACGAGCCCGTCCGCACCGGTGAACAGCACGTCGTCGAACCCGGCGAGCCGGGCCGCGCGCCGCAGCCGCAACTGCCCGAAGAGCGCCACGTGCTTCACCGTCGGCGCGTCACGGTGGTAGGGGAGCCGCTGCACCCGCAGCGGACCCGCCGGGCCGCCCGCGGGCCGTGTGGTCACCAGCACGCAGGGCCGGACCTCCCGGTCCGGGGCCGTCAGGTCCAGCCCCGGAGCGAACACCGTGACGCGGACGGTGAGCCGTCCGGCGCCCCCGCCCACTTCCCGCCGTACGCACTCCCGCACCCACTCGGGATCCAGCTCCGCGCCGAACACCGTCCGGCAGTCGCCGACCAGCCGGTCGAGGTGGAGCGCGAGCCCCCGTACCGCGCCGTCCTCCACCACCATGGTGGTGAAGTGCCCGTAGTTGGTGAGTGCGAGGGCCTGCAGGTCGGCGAGGCCGACGGGGGACCCGTTCAAGGTAGCCATGCCCGCAGTCTGCCCTGGCCCCGTCAGCGCTCCCGAGCCGGGTCGAGCGGCCGTTTGTAGTACCGCCAGGGGAACCAGCCCGCACCGACGGGGGTCCAGCCCTCGTCCTCCATCCGGCGGTGGCGGCCGCCGGCGGCGAGGGTCACCCGGTAGTGTTCCCACGGGTGGTCGGACGCCTCCACCTCGTGGAACAGCGCACCGTAACCGACGAGGTGCCAGCCTTCCCGCCCGGCCTCCGCCAGAGCGGCCATCTCGTTGAACGCGGACAACGGACTGAGGACGCGGCGCTCGGCCACGCCCCGTTTCCCCGCCTCCCGTTCGGAGCCCACGACGTCGGTGACCTTGACCGCGAAGCGCTGCTGGGCGGCCTGCCGGCTCACGCCCAGGATGCGGCCGATGGTGTCCCAGCTGTGCCCGGCGGCCCTGGCGCCCTGGACCGCCTCGCGCAGCAGCCGGCTCGCCTCCTCGGCACCGACGCGCGAGGCGTCCACCAGACGCAGATAGCCGTCGGCGTCGTGCTCCAGCGATGCGGCCAGGTCCTCGCGGGCCCCGAGGACGGCGGTCGCAACCCCCTCCCGGATGCAGGCGGTTTCCTGCGGGCCCAGCAGCGGCTCGCCGCTCACCGCCGTTCCCCGGCGAGGGGCTCCAGCAGGTCGAGCACCGCCGCGTCGCGCTCGGCCCGGGCGGCAGCGGTACGGGCGGCGGCGCGGGCGGCAAGCGCGCTCGTGGTGGCGATGAGCGCGAGCTCCACCGTGACCATCACGACCCAGCCGGCCGTGCTGAACCGGTCGGCGAACATCGCGCTCAGTGCGGGCAGGAGCGCGGTGAACGGGAGGAGGAGGGTCAGGGAGTGGGCGGCGGAGGAGGCGTCTTCGTGGGACGCTGGAGAGTTCAAGATCGGCATGCGTCAAGGAAACCTTGACATGATCATCATGTCAACATCTTCTTGACGTCTTCCCGTGCCGGCGATGTCCTCCAGCCGCTCCAGGCGCTCGCGCGTCTCCCCGTCCAGCGGTACGTACGACACGAGCCGCGGCCCCGTTCCCGGTCCGAGCCACAGGGTGCTGTGCTCCACGTGCAGCAGGCCCACGTGCGCGTTGCGGATGTACTTCGCCTTCGAGCTCTGCCCGACCACCTCGTGGCGCGCCCACACCTCCCGGAACTCCGCCGACGCACCCTCCAGGCGGGCCAGGAGCGCATTCCACGCGGGCTCCGTCAGGTGCTCGGCCATCGACGCCCGGAACTTCGCCGCCATGAGCCGGTGGGTGGCCGCCAGGTCGACCACGGCCGCCCGGAACTGCGGATCGGTGAAGGCGAGCCACATGCAGTTGCGGTTCTCCGGCCGCATCCCGTCCATGTCCCCGAACAGCCGGCCGTACGTCGCGTTGTACGCGAGAATGTCGTACCGGCTGTTCTGGACGCACGCCGGAATGGGCCCCAGCTGGTCGAGCACGGCCCGCACGGCGGGCGTCACACTGGGGCACACCGTCGGCGGTGCCGGGTCCTGACCGCCGGCCAGCGCGAACAGGTGCGCCCGTTCGCTCGCGTCGAGCAGCAGGGCCCGCGCGACCGCGTCCAGCACCTGATCCGACACCTGGATGTCGCGCGCCTGCTCCAGCCACGTGTACCAGGTCACGCCCACGGACGACAGGTGCGCGACCTCCTCGCGCCGCAGCCCCGGGGTGCGCCGGCGCGGCCCGCGCACCAGTCCCACCTGCTCGGGCGTGATCCGCTCGCGGCGGCTGCGCAGGAACTCCGCCAGCTCGTGCCGGCGGACGTCGCTGCCAGGGGCCACAGTGGTCATACTTCCAGCTTGCCGCACCGCTGATCCCGTTGCCAGGTAGTGCTGGTACCCGGATAAGGACACTCTGGTACCCGTCCGGCAGCGGGGCGACCCTCTAGAGGTGACCGATACCCACGTACGAACCCCCGCCGCGCCGCCCACCCCCGCGGCCGGGCCCCGCGCCCCTCACCTGAGCGGCGCGGGCCTGTTCACCGTCCTGCTGGGGGCCGCACTCCCCCTGATCGACTTCTTCATCGTCAACGTCGCGCTGCCGTCGATCGAGCACGACCTCTCCGCCGGCCCCGCCCTGCTGGAGCTGGTCGTCGGCGGCTACGGCGTCGCCTACGCCGTCCTGCTGGTCCTCGGCGGGCGCGTCGGCGACAGCCTCGGCCGCCGCCGGCTCTTCCTCGTCGGCATGGCTGCCTTCGGGGTCACCTCGCTCGCCTGCGGCCTCGCCCCGAACGCCTGGAGCCTCGTCGCCGCCCGGATCGCCCAGGGCGCGTCCTCCGCCCTCATGCTGCCGCAGGTGCTCGCCACCATCCAGGCCACCACCGAAGGCCCGCGCCGGGCCCGGGCCATGAGCCTGTACGGGGCCACCGCGGGCCTGTCCATGGTCGCCGGGCAGATCCTCGGCGGCGTCCTGGTCGCCGCGGACCTCGCCGGAACCGGCTGGCGCGCCGTCTTCCTGGTCAACGTGCCCGTCGTGCTCCTCGGACTGGTACTGGCCGTGCGCACGGTCCCCGACACCCGCGCCGGCCGGCCCGCGGCCGTGGACGTACCCGGCACCCTGCTGCTCGCCCTCTCGCTGGTCTCGCTGCTGCTGCCGCTGACCGAGGGCAGGGCCGCCGGCTGGCCGCTGTGGACCTGGCTCTCGCTCGCCGTGTTCCCCGTGGCCGCCGCGGCGTTCTACCTCGTCGAGCGCCGGGCCGACCGCCGGGGCCGCACTCCGCTGGTCCCGCCGAGCCTGCTGAGGCTGGAGTCGCTGCGGCGCGGCCTGGCCCTGCTGGTGCCGTTCTCGACCGGCTTCAGCGGCTTCATGTTCGTCCTCGCCGTGGCCCTCCAGCAAGGCCTGGGCATGGGCCCGGTGACGGCGGGCCTGACGCTCGTGCCGATGGCGCTCGCCTTCTTCGCGGCCTCCCTGGCCGGGCCGCGCCTGGTCACCCGCTTCGGCCGCCGGGTCGTCACCGTCGGCGGCATCGTCCAGGCGGCCGGCATCGTCCTCCTGCTGGCCACCCTGTACTACGGATGGCCGGACCCCGGCCCGGGCGCGCTCGCTCCGGGCGTGTTCCTGGCGGGCCTCGGCCAGGGCCTCCAACTGCCCGTGCTGATGCGTCTGATGCTGTCGGACGTGCCGGCCGACCGGGCCGGGGTGGGCAGCGGTGTCATGATCACCGCTCAGCAGTCCGCCCTCGCGCTCGGCGTCGCCACCCTGGGCAGCCTCTTCCTCGCCCTGGCCCCGACGGCCGGCCTGCGCGACGCCGTCGCCACCACCTTGCTGGTACAGCTCGGGCTGATCGCCCTGACCGTCCTGCTCAGCCTCCGCCTTCCCCGCATGCGCTGAGCGGCCCGGCCGAGCCCCGGACCGCGGCCCCCTACCCCGTGCCCGCACTGCTTGATACCCTCCGCGCGCGCACCGGGGGACGCTGAACCAGGGGGAATAGTGGCCGAGTTGCTCACCAACGAAGACCCGGAACGAATAGCGGGGTACTGGCTCGCCGCCCGGCTCGGCGCGGGCGGCCAGGGGACCGTGTACGAGGGCTACGACGAGGCCGGTCAACGCGTCGCCGTCAAAGTGCTGCGCCCGGAACTCGTCGCCCGCCCCGACATCGCGGGCCGGTTCGCCAAGGAGGTGCTCGCCGCGCAGCGCGTGGAGTCCTTCTGCACCGCACGGGTCCTGGAGAGCGGCACCGACGGCGAACGGCCCTACATCGTCAGCGAGTTCGTACCCGGCCGGGATCTGCGCAAGGCCGTCCGCGAATCCGGCCCGCTCACCGGCGACGCACTGATGCGGCTGGCCACCGGGGCCGCCACCGCCCTGGCCGCCATCCACCGCGCGGGCGTCGTCCACCGCGACCTCAAACCGGACAACGTCCTCCTCGGCCCCGACGGCCCCCGGGTCATCGACTTCGGCATCGCCCGCACCGAGGACATGTCGATCACCGCGACCGGACACCTGATGGGCACGCCCGGCTACATGGCCCCCGAGGTGCTCACCGGGCAGCGCGCGGACGGCGCCGCCGACGTCTTCGCCTGGGGAGCGGTGATGCTGTTCGCGGCCACCGGACGCGACCCCTTCCGCGGCGAGAACATCGGCGAGATCGTCGTACGGGTCACCGAACACCACCCGGACCTCACCCCCTTGCCGCCCGCGCTGCGCGACCTGGTGGGCGAGGCACTGGCCAAATCCCCGGCGGACCGCCCCACCGCCACCGGGCTGCTGCTGAGGATGCTGGGCGGACCGGCCGACTCCGCCGACGCGGCGCTCCTCGCCGCCGGCCGGGACAACGCCGGGCGGCTGCGCGACGCCACCGCCGACGCGTCCGAGCCCGCCCTTGGCGCCACGGCGGAGGCCACGTACCAGCGCCTGCCGGAACCGGTCCGGCAAGCCGTACGGGAGATCACCCTCCGCCTGATCGTCCCCGGCACCGCCGCCGACGGCTCCCAGGACACCCTCCGCACCGCCGCCACGGCGGAATGGCTCGACGGCCGCCCGTACGAGGAACGCGGCGCGCTGCGCGACGCGTTCGACTCCCTCGCCGTCGCCCGGCTCCTCATCCTGGACGACGACGCAGCCCGCCTCGCCTCCCTCGGCCTGCTGCGCGCCTGGCCCCGGTTGCGCGACTGGGTGGACCACGACCGCCAGGCACTCCTCCTGCTGCGCTGGCTCACCGCGGCCGCCGGGCACTGGGACGGGCAGGGCAGGCGGGCCGAGGACCTCCCGGCCGGCCACGCCCCGGAGGCGGCACGCGTCTGCGCGGCAGGGGCGCCGGAATGGCTGCGCGCGAGCCGGCTCGAGGGCGCGTTCCTGGAGGCGTGCCGCCAGGCGGCCGCAGCGCGTCAAAGGCGCACCCGGCGGCTGCGTACGGGCGCGGCGGCCCTGCTGTCCCTCGCGCTCGTGGCGGGCCTGGTCGCCTGGCAGCAGAAGAGCGTCAGCGACGAACGGGCCCGCCAGGCGTCCGCCCGTACGATGGCCTCCATCGCCGAGAGCCTGCGTACCTCGGACCCCGAAATGGCCGCCCTGCTGAGCGTCGCGGCCTGGCGGATCGCACCGGTCGACGACGCGCGGGCCGCCCTGTACGGATCCCTGGGCCAGGACGAGCGCGGCGTCGCCACCAACGCGGCCCGGGTCTCGACCGGCTACACCGACGACCACGCCGACTTGCTGCTCGACGGCCGGACCCTGGCCGTACTCGACGCCCAGAAGAGCGTGGAGGTCTGGGACGTGGTCAGCGGCGAGCGAACGGGCCGGGCCGAACTGCCCGCGGGTACCCCGGATCTACCGGCCGCCGTAGACCCCTCGGGAACCGTCGCGGCGCAGCCAATGCGCCAGGGCGTCCAACTGCTCGACCTCAAGACCGGCAGGGCCGGCCCACTGCTCCTGCCGGACAAGGCGACGCCCAAGGTCCTCGCGGTCTCCAGGGAGGCAGCCCTGCTCGCGATCGCAACCTCCGACGAAGTGGTCCTCGTCGACGGGCGCACCGGCCGGCCGGCGCTGCGCACGCCGGGGAACGGCCCGGTCGCCCTCTCCGAGGACGGGGCGACCTACGCGGTCTGCCCGGCGGGCAGATCCTTACAGCTGTACTCACCGGCCACCGGGCGGACAGCGGAACTGCTGCGGGACCCCACCCATCCCGTGGTCACCTGCGAGACCAACCAAGGACTGGACTTCAGCGCGGACGGCAAACGCCTGATCCACACCGGGACCGGCGGCGTCTCCACCCTGTGGGACGTCCCCTCCCGCACCGCCGTGAAAGACTTCCCCGCGGGTCGGGTGGCGGCCCTCAGCCCGGACGGCGCGCTGGCCGTCGAGATCACCGGCACCCAGCTCAAGGTGTGGGCCGCCAACGCGACCTCGTCCGCCCTGCTCGGCTATCCCCGGCTCGACACGGACGGCCGTCCCACGAACCTGTCCGTCGCCTTCGACACGGACAGTCGGCTCCTGCGGTACGTGGCCAGGGACCGTCAGGTCCGTTCGCTGGACCTGACGTTCGGACTTCAGGACACGGCCGCCAAGGCGAAGGTCTCCGAGGCAGTCTTCGCCCCGGACGCGGCGACGCTCGCGACCGTGGGCGCCACCGAGAACGACGCCGAAGACCGCTTCAGGCTGTGGACCGCAGCCGACGGCCAGGTGCGCAACCTGCCGCACCAGCCCCTCGCGGCGAGCGCCGATGGCCCCCACGACGAGGACGACGACGGCTCGTCCGCGTACTCGCCCGACGGGCGGCTCCTCGCCACCGCCATCGCCTCCCGGCACGAGGACGAGAGGCTGCGCGTGACGGTGTGGGACGCCCGTGAGAACCGGCTGCGGACCGACCTCACCCTGCCCGAACCGGTCTTCCGCATCATGGGGTTCGCTTTCACTCCGGACGGAACCCGTCTGGCCGTCGCGGTCACCAAGGAGAACGGCTCCGGCCCCTTCACCCGTGCCCTGCAGGTGTGGGACCTCGGAACCGGCCGCCAGGAGTACGAGATCGCGGACGCCGGCGCGGCCAACCTCGCGATCAGCCCCGACGGCTCCCTCCTGGTGACCTCCGCGGGGGAGCGCGTGGACCTGGCCACCCGCGCCGTCGAACGTGGCGTCCTCGGCCCCGGTGTCATCCAGGACCTGGAGTTCAGCGACGACGGCTCGGTGCTGGCGGTGAGCCTCCTCCAAGGGACGGTCACGTTATGGGACGGCTCCGGGCGCCGCCGCCTGGGAGGCCTGTCGAGTACGGCGGCCACCCGGGGAGACGATTTCGGCGGGCGGGTGGCGGGGCTGCGCTTCTCCCGCGACGGCAAGACCCTGGCCGCGATCGTCGGCGACAGCCGGATCCAGCTGTGGGACGTACCCGCCCGGCGCCGGCTGGGCGATCCGCTGCGCGGGTCGGCCGGCCTGCTGACCGCCCTCGCCTTCGACTCCCGGGGGCGGCTGCACGTCTCCTCCGTGTACCGTCCGCACCGCGTCTTCGACCTCGACCCGAAGGCCGTGGCACGGGCGCTGTGCGAGCGGGTCGGCTGGGACCTCACCCGCGCGCAGTGGGAGCAGAACGTGCCCGACCTGCCCTACCGCCCGGCCTGCTGACGCAGGCCCGCTGCCGGCGGGGACCAGACGGCAAGGTCCCCGCCGGGCAGCGAGACGAAGCGCCAGCCGCGCGGTCCCGTGATCTGCCATGCCTCGAACGAGTCGTCGGGCGCGCAATTCAGATGCGTGCCGCTGTCGAACACCACCCGCAGGCCGCCGTACTTGAACGCGACCGCGGACAGGACCTTCGCCCCGAACAGGGGAAGGGCCGCGGCCACATCCTGGGACTCCGGCGTCAAAGGCACGCCAGGGTTGGCGAGGACCGACCCTGCCGAGAGCCGGGCCGGTGCTTCCAGCACGATCTCCCACCCTGCGTCGAGGGTGAGCGTCAGCCGGAAGTCGATGCCGATCCTGGCGACACTCAGGCCACGCAGGTCCAGGATCCACCGGTCCTCCTGCTCGAAGGGTTCCCGTTCGGTTTCAGCGCTCATCGCCGGCTCCTGTCTTGACGGGGACGGCGACGGCGACGTCCGGGGCCGGCTCGTCGGCCCTCTCGCTGCCGCCCTCGCCCTTGAGCAGCCGTGGCACGTCATCGCGACCCGGGTGGCGGCGGGCCGACACGACGAGGCAGGCGACGGCGCCGGCGAAGACCACGACGGAGGTCCAGCCGTTCAGACGCAGGCCGAGGAAGGCGTGGGACTCGTCGATGCGCAGGTACTCGGTCCAGAACCGGCCGACCGTGTAGGCGGCGACGTACAGGGCGAAGGTCCTGCCGTGATCGAGTGCGAAGCGGTGGGCCGCCCACAGGACCAGTACGGCGACGCCGATGTCCCACAAGGACTCGTAGAGGAAGGTGGGGTGGTACGTCGCGACGTCGGGCAGGGCGGGCGGACGGTGTGCGCGGTCGATCTCCAGGCCCCAGGGGAGTGTGGTGGGGCGGCCGTAGAGTTCCTGGTTGAACCAGTTGCCCCAGCGGCCGATCGCCTGGGCCAGGGCTATGCCCGGGGCGACCGCGTCCGCGTAGGCGGGGAAGGGGATGCGGTGGCGACGGCAGCCGATCCACGCGCCGACCCCGCCCAGAGCGATGGCGCCCCAGATTCCGAGCCCGCCCTCCCACACGTACAGGGCCCGGATCGGCTCACCGCGTTCGCCGAAGTACGCGTCGGGGCTCGTGATCACGTGGTACAGCCGGCCACCGGCGATGCCGAACGGCACGGCCCAGAGGGTGACGTCCGCGATGACGCCCTGTTCCCCGCCCCTCGCAACCCAGCGCCGATTGCCGAGCCAGACGGCCACGAACACGCCGAGGATGATGCAGAAGGCGTACGCCCTCAACGGAACCGGGCCGAGGTGAAGGACTCCGGTCGAAGGGCTGGGCAGGTAGGCGAAGTCCATGGCGCTCCGTTGGCGTCTCAGTCGGTCAGCTTGGCGAGGGTGGTCATGCGGTGTCTGCCCGGGGCTTGTTCCGGACGGCCTGGGCGAACGCCTCGCAGCCGGTGCGCCATGCGGCGTCCAGGTCTGCGCCGGACGGGAAACGGCCGTCGAGTTCGAGCACGACCATGCCGTGCGCGAAGGCCCAGAAGGAGCGTGCGACGTCGATGTCGCCGTTCACCACGCGGGCCAGCGGCGCCGCCGCGCGATCCTCGAGTCCCTCGGGGAGCGCCGCGCGGGCGAGCGGCCGACTGTGGGTGATGCGGTAGAGGTGCGGGCCGGCGAGAGCGTGCCGACGATAGGCGCGGGCGAGAACGAGCAGGGGCGGTTCGCTGCCCATCGCTGCTTCGGCTGCCTCCAGCTCCTGCGCCAACCGGGTCATCCCTTGCGCCTGGAGCCCTGCCTCGACAGCGGCCTTGTCGGCGAAGTGCTTGTACAAGGAGGGCGCCTGGATACCGACCTGCTCGGCGATGCGCCGCATCGACAACGCATCCGGCCCTTCGGCGTCGAGCAGTGCCCGGGCCGCGGCCAGGATCTGCTGTGCGCGGGCGGCGTTCATGGCGCCCCTCTCCCGTTGCGACCGACCGTATGGCTAACAGTGTTAGCCGCAGGTCGTCACGGTATGGCTGCCGGTATGAGCCGTCAAGTCCGGAGGGTGCCGAGGAGGCGTCAACCTGTCGTGGGTCAGGGCCCGTTGAGGCCATCCGGCAACTTCCCCGGTCAACGGGATCGCGCGCCCATTTCTTAGCAACAGAGGCCAAGTATTCGTCCGGTCGCCGCCGGGGCGACTACAAAGGTCCTCACGGAACCGAACCCGGCGATGGGGTTGATGTCATCCCGTCGACGATCGGAACGATGTCGAAGGCGGTGGATTGCGTGCGCGAGTACAGCAGGATCGAATCGACGGCGGTCAGATTACTTACGGGGAGACCGGGTTCCGGCTCCTTCCTCTGATCCGGGGCGGCCATGCTGAAACCAGTCTGCTTTTCCCCGGCGTACGCATCGGTGGACGACTACCGGCTCCTGACGTCGACCATCCGGTCGCGGGTGGAAGATGCTCCGGGCTGGTTCAGCACGGCCGGGCACGGGGAGGGGGGAACTCCTCACCTCCCCCTGCGCATTCACCTGCGAGGTCTGTTCATCGAGCTCTACGTCCAGCTCCGCCTGCAGAATTCCGACCTTCGCATCGTCGGATTCCGCAACACCTTCGAGAACTGGCAGGCCCCGCCGGAAGCGTACGTCCACCACGTGCGGGACTGGGTCGCGCCGCCGGGGATCCGCCGCACGGAACCCCTGCCCTTCGGCGGAGGGCGATTCGACTTGGAGACGGCCGCCGACGTGCGCCGTTCGGGAATCTCCCTGGGGCGCCGCGCCTTGGGCGACGCGGTCGTCCGGCTGCATCGGAACCGCGATCCGAAATGCACCGCACACGGCATTCTCGTGCTCTCGGAAATGCTCTGTGAGGCCGCCCGGTACCCGGCCCTGGCCGATGCGATGTCGCGCATCTGGATGACCGGCGGGCGGCTGTCGGCCGAGGCGGGAGCCGCCTGAGGAATCGTCATAGGGGCACCCGTCCACAAGTGTTCGGAACGGAAGGAGGAGAGCAAGACCGAGACCAGGAGCGAGACACCTCTCAAGGAAACCGTTTCAACCCCGTACGATCTGTGATTCCCGTTCCGGGGATCCACGGAACAGGAGCGAAAGTGATAGTCAAGCGCGCCGGTCGCCTCGTGGTTCTCGCCGCCGTACCCGCCGCAGTGTGCCTGACCCTCGGCCTTTCCGGACCAGCTCTCGCGGAGGGCGGAAAGGCGTACCAGATCGACCTGGCGCAGCTGAACGCATCAGGCTCCAGCGGTACGGTCATGCTCAGCCTCAAGGGCAACCAACTCACCGTGCAAATCGAGTCCAAGGGAATGGTGCCCGGGCAGCCGTCGGCCCAGCACCTGCACGGTTCGACGAAGGGGCACGACTTCAAGTGCCCGGACGCCACCGACGACACCGACGGCGACGGGGTCCTCAGCAACACCGAGGCCACGCACGACTACGGCGACATCAACATCTCACTCACCACGGCCGGGGACACCAAGGCCACCAGCGGTCTCGCCGTGGACCGCATGCCCGTCGCCGACAAGCAGGGCAAGATCTCCTACAAGCGGACGATCGCCGTCGGCCAGGACGTGGTCGACCACATCAAGGACCTGCACGTCGTACAGCACGGCATCGACCGCAACAAGAACAAGAAGTACGACTTCGAGGGCGCTGGCAAGAGCGAGCTCGACCCGAAGCTGCCCCAGGAGGCCACGGCTCCGACCAACTGCGGAGAGGTGAAGGGCGCGGCCGTGGGGTCCATTCCGGTCGGCGGCATCGAGACCGGCGGCGGCTCCCCGCAACACGCGTCGGCGCCGGTGACGGTGCGCGACGGGGCGGCGATCACCGTACTCGCGGTGGTGGCGGCCGCGGTGGCCGTCACGCGGAAGCGGGCCGTTGCCGTTCCCGTACGCCGGCAGAACACCGGGGGCGGCGCGTGAAGCCGGCTCCCGCGCTCTCCACACCCGCCGCACCCGCCGCGTCCACCACACGGCCCCGACGCCGGACCGCGGGTCCCCTGGCGGCCGCCGTCCTCGCCGGGCTGCTTCTGGCGGGGTGCTCCGGCCAGAACGAGGCGAAGCCCCCCGCTTCGGACGGGCAGGCACTCAAGGGCGGGGCGCCGGCAGCCGCGGGCGGCGCCCCCACCGGGAAGGAGCCCGCAGCCGGTGACTCCGCGGCACCCGCAGACGGATCGCAGAGCGGCACGGGTACGGGTGCGGGTGCGGGGCGGGCCGAGCCTGCCCTCGCCCGGTCCGAGCCGCAGAAGATCACGATCCCCTCCCTCGGGGTGTCCAGCACCTTGGAGACGCTGCAGCAGAACGCGGACGGCACCATGCAGACCCCGAAGGACCCCGCGCTCGCGGGCTGGTACGAGCCGGGGCCGACCCCCGGTTCCCAAGGGCCGGCCGTGATCGCCGGCCATGTCACGTGGAACGGAGCATCCGCAGTGTTCGAGAAGCTGAAGACGATGAAGGGCGGCGACACCATCAAGGTGACCCGACGGGACGGCAAGACGGTCACCTTCACGGTGGACCGGGTCGCCGAGTATCCGAAGGCCGAATTCCCCACACTGGAGGTCTACAAGAACCTCGACCACGCCGGCCTCCGCCTGGTCACCTGCGGCGGCGACTTCGACCCCAAGAAGCACTACTACGACAGCAACGTCGTGGTGTTCGCCCGTATGACGGGCGCCGCGTAGCAGGCCGCCGAGGCGGAAGGACGCCCGTCAGCCGCAGACCCCCACTGCGGCCGGCGGGCGCTGCCGTGCTCCTCCACGAGCCGCCCGGCCCGCCTCGGCGAACAGGCCTCCGCGCACGCGACGGGCTCACCTCCCGGCGACAGCAGGCCGCGCCGTCTGGGAGCACAGCCTGAATGTGGGACGTTGGATCATCGACGGGAGCGATTCGTTGTACACACTGTGTACAACCCGAGCGATGAGGAGGACGTGATGAGCGCGGCCGACGAGGGACGGCGCTGGCCGGACGAGGTCAGTGTCGACAACGCGAGGATGACGCTGCTGCAGCTCCTCGCGCGGACGGGGGTCCCTTCCGGTGACGCGCGGCAACTGATCGGACTCCTGGAGGCGGGCGCCCTGGCCCTCGCGCACGAGGAGCTGAGCGGCGGCTGGAGCGCGCCGGGGGACAAGGGCGAGGAGTACGAGTCGGGCTGGCTCGACGGCGCCGGGTACCTCCTCGAAGAGCTCGGAGCCGTCGCCGAGCGGACCCTCGTAGAGGTCGTGGGGGCGGACGGGCAACCGGGCCCGGCGGGGGAGCGCCGTCGGGCCGGGCGCGTGGAGGTGGAGCGGGCGCGGGTGGCCGTCACCCCTCTCTACCTGTCGTTCACCGCGGTCTCGGAGCTGGATCCGGAGGTGACCGACGAGGTGCTCGCCGCCGTCCTCGGCACGATGAGCCCCCGGCAGCGGGCCGGGTACGCCGGGCGGCTGACGGAGTTCGCCGCAGCCCACAGGGCCCGGCTGGAGCGCATGTTCGCGGCGTACGGACCGGACAGCGCGATCACGCTGCACGGCCGGTACTCGCTCCTCCACTCGACCACGAGCATCGCCGTGCTGGAGCGGCTCGTCGCCGCGCCGGAGGAACTGCGCGACGAGTGGGACGCCGCAGCACTGCCGCCCGCATGGCTGGACGGCCTCACGACCGCCTGGAACGCCCCGGACTGACCGTCCTCCGAACGAACTGGCCGCGGAAGCGTTCGCGCCGAACCGGTCGTCTACCCTGAACTCCTCGTCGAGCCCGCCGCGATGCCGGAGAACGGGTTCGACCGGTTCCTCGAGGGTGGAGTCAGGTGAAGGACGACGAAATACGCTCGCGCTTCGACGGCCGCGGCCGCGTCGAGCTGTTGCCCGGCCAGGCCACGGCCGCGGAGCAGCGTCGCATAGAGGAGATCGCCCATGCTTTCGGCTACCGCCTGCTCACCGTCCACAACCTCGGCCTCGCGGGCGTCCGGCTCGTCTACGAACGTGACGACGCCCCGCCCGCCCGCCGTCGAAACGAGCTGACCATCGCGCGCCTGCGCGCGGGTGGGCCGCTGCTGCCGGCGGTCGAGCCGCCTGCGCCCCCGCCACCAGGTCCGACGCCACCGGTGACACCGCGGGTCCCGCGCCAGCGATCCGGCCGTTCTCCGTGGGAGCCCCCGCCGCCCCCGCCGCCGTTTCCCCCGCCACCCCCTGCCGCCCCGACCTCCTGACGGGCCGGGCGGCACAGCGGCGCCACCTCGGACCTCGAACCTCAGACCTCAGACCTCAGACCTCAGACCTTCGAGTCCGGCTTCCAGTCCTGGGCGAGGAGCCCGAGCAGCACCTCGTCCAGGAACTCGCCCATCACCCAGGCCGAGGAGCGCAACACGCCCTCGCGGACGAAGCCGTTGCGCTCGGCGGAGCGCAGCATCGCGGCGTTGTCGGACAGCGTCTCGATCTGCAGGCGCTGCAAGCCGCGCACGACGAAGCCGTAGTGGCAGAGCACCGCGACCACGTCGGTGCCGTAGCCCTTGCCGCGGGAGGACGGCAGCAGTCCGAGGCCGATGTGCGCGAACCGGTTGTGGTTGTCGATGCCCCACAGGTTCGCCGTGCCGACCAGCGTGCCGCCGTCCAGCTCCACCACGGAGAACGGGACGTGCCCTTCCGCCTTGTCGTCCACCACGAGCCGCGCGTCCTTCGAGCCGGGCGTGACCGGCCGCCACGGCCGGCTTTCGGACCGCGAGGCGTTGACCACGTCGTCGTAGAGCTCGGCCCGCAGGATCGGGATGTCGTCCTCGTGCCGGGCCCTGAGCCCGACCTTGCTGCCTCTAAGCATGCAGGCTTCCTATCCGACCGTGCTCGCCCACGGCAAACCAATATGGCAACTCCCTCGGCCGGCACAAGTGCCGTTCGGGCGCGGGCACTCGGCGGTGCACTCAGCTGATCTGGTAGTCGAACCAGATCCGATGCGTGCCGTCGGCATCGACGAAAGTTCCAGTGGCTCTGATGGGTTCACCGTATCGACGCGCTCTGACAATGCGCGGCCGCGCGAGCGCTTCACCCGTCAGGCGTCGAAGCGGTGTCGGGAGGCCTCGATGTGGCCGAAGTACCGGTGGGTCCAGTCGCACAGTCCGTCGATCGTCACGCGCAGGGCCTGGCCCGGATCGGTGAGGGTGTACTCGACCCGTGGCGGCACGACGGGGTGGACCGTCCGCTCGACCAGGCCGTTGCGTTCCAGCATGCGCAGGTTCTGGGTGAGCATCTTGTGGCTGATGCCCTCGACCTCGTCCCGCAGCTCGCCGAAGCGCAGGGTGTGTTCCCCCAGGGCCTCGATGATCAGGAGCGCCCACTTGTTGGCGACGTCCGAGAAGATCTCCCGCCCCAACGAGTCCGCGCGCCGCAAGTCCGCCTCGTCGGCCGTGCCGCTGACCTGCTTGGTCACCATGAGGTTCCCCAGTCACTGAAAAGTGCGTTCTTCCATGTCAGCGACCACTCTCCTACGGTTCCTGAGTAACCACAAGAGAGCGTGCACGTCGCGGCTCGATGGAAGCCGCCTCGCGCGCTCGCACGGCAACGGAGGCATGCGACATGGCCATCACCCTGATCAACCCCAGTGGACTGCCGGAGGTCGACGCCTATCGGCAGGTGTCGATCGCGACCGGATCGAAGCTGGTCTTCGTCGCCGGACAGGTCGCCTGGGGCGCCGACGGCGTCACGGTCGGCGAAGGCGACCTCGCCGCCCAGGTCGAGCGCTGCTACCTCAACGTCGGCACCGCCCTGGCCGAGGTCGGCGCCTCCTTCGACGACGTGGCGAAACTGACCCTCTACGTCGTCGACTGGACCCCCGACAAGATGCCCCTGCTCATGGAGGGAATCACCCGGGCCGCCGCGAAGCTGGGGGCGGCCCCGGTCCCGCCGGCCTCACTGCTGGGCGTCGCGGCGCTGGACGTGCCCGAGCACCTGGTCGAGCTCGAAGCCACCGCGGTGATCGACTGAACCGGCGCTCTGCGCTCCGGAACCGGTGCGGCCCTGTGGTCAGTTCGGTTGCCGTAGTCCTGCGACGAGGAGCGCGACCAGCCGGCGTGCGTCGTAGCGGGTGTCGCTCTCCGCGCCGATGCAGAGGTTCCCGATGCCGCGCATGAGCTGGTACGCGTCGAGGTCGGAGCGGATCTCGCCGGAGGCGGTGGCGGCGTCGAGGAGCTGGGTGCACACCGGCACGAGGCGTTCGAGGAAGTAGGCGTGCAGCGTCTCGAAGCCGGTGCCGTCCCCCTGCATCGCGGCGGCCAGGCCGTGTTTGGTGACCAGGAAGTCGACGAAGAGGTCGACCCACAGCCCCAGCGCGGCGTGGGGCGTCGGGCTGGTCTCCAGCAGCGCCGGGCCGGCCTCGGCGCAGGCGTCGACCTGGTGGCGGTAGACGGCGATGACGAGGTCCGCCCGGGTGGGGAAGTGGCGGTAGATCGTGCCCAGCCCGACACCCGCCTCGGCCGCGATGTCGCGTACCGGCGCTTCCACGCCCGAGGTCACGAAGACCGCGGCCGCCGCGTCCAGCAGGGTCTGCTGGTTGCGCCGGGCGTCCTTGCGCTTGGACCTGGCGGAGCTTCCCGGGGCCTGGCCGCTTTCGTTCACCACGGCACTCCTTCCCTCATCGGCCTTGTGAATCGGAACAACGTTCCGTATTTTTAACGGAGCGATGTTCCGTTTCATTCATGATGACAGAACCGGAGCGCGGCCGACCAGGCCGCCGCCGTGCGCGATCGCCGACCATCGAACCCAAGCCTGCGAGGGCACAGAACGGAAGGCACTTCCATGTCCCACTCGAAGACCGCGAACGCGCAGGAGCTCGCGGGCCCGCCCGCCATGGTCGTATCCGCGAAACCGGTCGTCCTGGCCGCCGCCGGTCGCGGCGAGGACCTCCAGGTCCGCGTGTCCGCCCCCGCCACCGGCGGCGATCTGCCCGTCATCGTCTTCTCGCACGGCTTCGGCTGGTCGATGAACGGCTACGCCCCGCTGGCGGACCACTGGGCGGCTCACGGTTTCGTGGTCATCCAGCCCACCCACCTCGACTCCAGGACACTCGGCCTCCCTGCCGAGGACCCCCGAACCCCGCAGATCTGGCGCTTGCGCATCGAGGACATCACGCGCGTGCTGGACGAACTCGACGGCCTGGCGGCGTCCGTGCCGGGCCTCGCCGGGCGCCTCGACCGCAGCCGCATCGCCGTGGCCGGCCACTCCTGGGGCGCCCAGACGGCGAGCGCCCTGCTGGGCGCGCGCGTCCGCGACTCCGACGGCGTTCCCGGCGAGGACATGTCCGACCCCCGCGTCAAGGCGGGGGTGCTGCTCGCCCTGCCCGGTCTGGGCGACGACCTGACCCCGTTCGCCGCCGAGCACCTCCCCTTCATGAGGCCGTCCTTCGACACGATGACCACCCCGGCTCTCATCGTCGCCGGAGACCGCGACGACTCCGCACTGACCACGCGCGGACCGGACTGGTTCACCGACGCCTACACCTACAGCCCGGGAGACAAGAGCCTGCTCACCCTCTTCGAGGCCGAGCACTCGCTCGGCGGCATCCCCGGATACGAGGTCGCCGAGACCACCGACGAGAGCCCCGCACGCGTCGCCCTGATCCAGCAGCTCACCACGGCCTTCCTGCGCAGCGCCCTCTGCCCCGAGGACACCGCTTGGAAGGCGGCGGCCGCCGCACTGGAGGAAGGCCACCCTCTGGGGAACCTGCGGCACAAGTAGACGGGCAGCCGCCGAGCCCGCCCTTCCGGTCGCACGAGCGGGCCGGATCGAGGAGGATGGTCGCCGTGATCGATGACCGCGGGCACACACCGCCCCCGGCCGATGGGCGGGGCGTCCTGGCTGCCGGCTCCCGGGGCGAGCCCGCGATGGCCCGGCCGGTTCCAGGAGACGCAACCGCGCCGGAGGCGCCGGCGGGTTGCCGAGGCGGACGGGAGCCACTTGATGGCGGAACGGATCCCGCCGGACGTCTGGGAGAAGTTCGACGCCGCACTGCAGCGGGAAGTCCTCGCCGACCGGCCTGCCGAAGTCTCGGTGCTCATCGTCCTCACTCCGGTCACTGATCACCCGTCAGGACCGGCCGTGACGCGTGGCGAGGCCGTCGACGCGATGCGTCGGGCATTCGGGCGCCGCGCCGAGGCGGTGGTCGCCACCCTCGTTGCGTCGGGTGGGCGAGACATCCGCGAGTTCTGGCTCAATCACACGGTTGCAGCTCGTCTATCGATACCGTCGTTGCTCGCGGCCGCGGGCCGTCCGGAGGTCCGGCAGGTACTGCTGGATTCGCCGAGGCAGGCCGAGATCGTGGCCGAGCACTGAGAGGAGCCAGGATGCCCTCGCCGACCGCTGGAAGGGACGACCGGTCAGCAGCCGACCGTAGCCGCGAACAGTTCGACTGGTACGTACAGACGAGACGCCGCAAGCAGCTGGAAGAGCTGACCGCGGAGAGCCCGGCAGCGGTGCCCAAGATCGATCCGTGGGTCGTCAACACGATCCTCCACGAGCGCGAGCAACGCAAGCTCGCCACCTGGACGGGTGCGCCCGGCGTGACCGAGGAGCCGGTGCACGAGGTCCTGATCAATCTGATGTCGGGCCGGGATGCCGTACGCCGGGGCGCCGTTCCGAAAGCGGAACGGGCCCGGGCGATCGAAGTGCGTCAAGCCGAGGCCGACATCTTCCTGCAGGGCATCCGGGCGGACCTCGAACGGCGGGGCATCGACGTCCAAGAGGAGTTCTGGCTGACCCACAGCGTGCGCGCCACGCTCACTACGTCCGAGGTGCTGGCGGTGGCGGCGCGAGCCGATGTCAGCAGTGTGACCAGTAACAAGCAGCGCCATGTCGAGTGCCTCGACGTCAGCCGGCCGCTCATCCGGGCGGACGTCCTGCCCACCGGAATCACGGGTGCGGGCATCTCCGTAGCGGTCATCGATACCGGTGTGGACGCCGCGCACCCCGCGCTCGCGGGCGTGGTCGGCCCGCAACAGGACATGACCGGTACGGCGGTGAACCGCGACGACAGGGGCCACGGAACTCATTGCGCGGGGATCATCGCGAGCCGGAACGCGACATTCCGAGGCATCGCCCCCGGCGCGAACATCATCGACATCCGGTTCATCAGTAACACGGGCGGTGCCACTCCGGCGTGGGCGACCGCGGGGCTGACCGCGGCGGCGACCTCCGGCGCCGACGTCGCGAGCAACAGCTGGGGCTATTCGCACCGCGACGGCGCGTGGGTCTGCCCCTCCGGCAACTGCGTGCTGTGCACCGCCGCCGACAACCTCGTGAACCTCGGCGTGGTGGTGGTCGTCGCCTCCGGCAACGAAGGCGTCGACTTCTGGGGAGATTACGCGACCAAGATCCGCTGTCCCGGTAACGCACGCAACGTCATCACCGTCGGAGCCACCGACGACGGGGACAACATCGCGGACTTCACCAGCCACGGCTCGACCCCGGACGGCAGGCCGAAGCCGGATGTCGCAGCCCCGGGGGTGTTGACCGCCTCGGCGCGGGCGCCGGGAACGGGAAGGCCGCAAGACGTCGTCGCGCCGGGCTTCATCAACAAATCCGGCACCAGCATGGCGGCCCCCCACGTGGCGGGTGTCGCCGCGCTCATGCTGGACAAGAACCCCGACATCACCCCCGCCACGGTCAAGAGGCTCATCGTCACGACCACGCCGGGACCGATCCCGCTCGTCTGGTACGGCAGGGTCGACGCGCTCGCGGCGGTCAACGCCACGCCGGCGCCGCCGTGACGGCGCACCACACCACCGGTCGGAAACCGCCCATGAGGAGAGACGTCCCATGCCCGACGATTTCGCGCCCCGAGCAGCAAGCGTCACCGACAACGACAGAACACTGGCGGGCGCGGTGCGGAGCGGGGTCAGGGACTTCAAGACCGAAAACCCGGTGGAGTTCCGGGAGATGGTGGGCGAGTTCGACGGCCGCCAGGCCAACGTGGCCGTGCTCGGCTTCGGCCGGATCAACGTCCGCGTCGGCGGCGGGGACGTCGTCATCGAGCCCGGGCTGGGATCGGGGGAGATGATGCACGGCGCGGTGTACCGGGAAACCGCCCAGCTGATCGCGGCCGGCCGCCTCACACCACTTCAGGCGTACTTCCGGGGAGACGTCATCGTCCGGGCTGCGGCCGGCGACCTGCACAACGGCTACGGCTTCTTCGTACGGTTCGCCGAACTCGCCTTCGGATCGGCAAGGCTGCGCACGCAGCTCGACGAGCTGTGCGATGAATTCCTCTGAGACCTTGACGCTCTCCCTCGACAACGGGTGGGCCGCGCGGCTCGACGACGCCCTGCACGAGGCGGTGACCGCACAGGACGCGGACCTGGGACGGATCGCCGGCGGATTGATCCGCCACGGCGGCAAGCGGCTGCGCCCGCAGTTGTTGTTCCTCGCCGCGAGCCTCGGCGAGGCCGACGAAACGCTGCTCGTCCATGCCGCCACCGCCATCGAACTCATGCACGTCGGATCGCTGCTGCACGACGACGTGATGGACGGTGCGGCGACGAGACGCGGAGCGCCCAGCGCGAACTCCCGGTGGGGCAACACACATGCCGCCACGACGGGTACGCACGTGCTCGCGTGCGCGATGGCCGAGCTGGCACACCTGCCGCACGGCGCGGTGTCGGCAGTGACGGAAGCGGCGTTCACGTTGTGCAGCGGCCAACTCCGCGAGACCGAGCACGTGTACGACACGGAGCTGGCCGCCGACGAGCATCTCGAGATCATCCGCATGAAGACGGCCACGCTGTTCGGGCTGCCGTGCCGGCTGGGCGCGGAGCTGGCCGACTGCGATCCTGGCCATGCAGACGCCCTGTTCCGCTTCGGACAGCACTTGGGGATCGCCTTCCAGCTCACCGACGACCTGCTCGACCTCGTCGGCGACCCGGCCAGTCTGGGCAAGCCGACGGGTACCGATCTCCGCGCCGGCGTGTTCTCGTACGCGGTTCTCCGCGCGCTGCGCCAGAACCCGAGCGGGCGGCTGGCGGCACTGCTGCGTCACGAGAACCTCACCGAGCGGGAGGCGGCCGAAGCGGCAGGGCTGGTCCGTCGCGGCGGCACCGTGGACCTGACGCGCGAACTCGTCCGTACGCATACCGACCGCGCCGCCACCGCCCTCGCCGAGCTCCCGGAATTCCCCGGCCTCGACGCCCTCGCCGACATGCCCCGACGGATCGCGAGCCGCATGCGATGAACCTGCCGAATCTCTACGACGCCGTGGTGGTCGGCGCGGGGCCCGCGGGCTGCGCTGCCGCCTACCATCTCGCGGTCCGGGGCCGCCGGGTCCTGCTGCTCGAGGCGCAGCGCTTCCCGCGGGACAAGGCGTGCGGCGATGCGCTGACGCAGCGCGCGGTCCGGATCCTCGCCGCGATGGGCGTCCTCGACTCACTGCCCCATGCGGAACGGATGCGGGGCGCGCGGGTCCACATGCGCGGCCGTGGCTGGCGCGACTTCGCCTACGACGCCTACCCGGGCGCGGACAGCCACTGCCTCGTGGTGCCGCGCGTCGTGCTCGACGAGGCCGTGGCCGCCCGCGCCGTTGCGGTCGGCGCCGAGCTCTGGGAGGGCGCCGCGGTCACCGCCCCGATCGTCGAGGGCGGACGGGTCGTCGGGGTACGGGTGTGCCGTGAGGGCCGCCCCGTCGACGTCCGGGCGGCTGCGGTCGTCGCCGCCGATGGTGCACGGTCCCCGCTGGCGCGCGCGGTCGGTCTGCTGCCCGGGGGCGACCTCGGCGTCGGTGTCGGCGTCCGCGGCTATCTGACCGGTCTCGACGGGCTGCCGGATCTCCAGGAGGCCTTCCTGCCCCTCGACGACCTTGCGGGACGGGACCTGTTGCCCTCGTTCGGCTGGATCAACCCGACGGGCGCTTCGGAAGCCAACATCGGCGTCGCGCTGTTCCGCCCCGGGTACGAAGGCCGCGCGGAGCAGGTGCTGCAGCAGTTCCTCACCCGGTTGAGCACACGCGGGAAGACGTCCGGCGGCCGGTTGCGCGGCCAGTGGGCGACGGCCCCGTTCCGCCTCGACTTCTCACCCGATCGCTGTGTCGGCGACGGCATCCTGCTCGTCGGCGACGCGGCCGGGCTGGTGAACCCCTTCACGGGGGAGGGCATCAGCTACGCGCTCGAGTCCGGAAAGACCGCCGCCGAGGTGATCGACCGCGGGCTGACCCGCGATCCCGCGCGTCCGGACCTGCTGGACCACGCCTTGCTGCTGGAGCATGCGTACTCCGGGTGGCTGGCGGCCGGCCGCCGGTCGGCACAGCGGTACCAGTTCGTCTGGCGGGTCCTGGAAAGCACCTTCGACAGCGAGCGCGCGCCGTTCGCACTGTGCCGCCGGGCGGTCCTCCTGCCCGAGGGCATCGGCGAACTCCGGGCGAACCGCACGATCGACGACGTGGCCGCGCTGATGGCACCCGGGGTCGACGTACGCGCCGATCTGCTCGGCGTCGGTGAGCTCATGACGAGCTCCGTCCGGGACGAGTGGCCCTTCCTGGCCCGTCTGGCCACGGCGGGCTGGGGAGATCCCGGAGTCCCGTTCCGGCCGGCGCTGTTGCTCCTGCTGGCAAGCCAGTTCGGCGACCCCGGCACGCGCTGCCGCATCGAGCTGGGCGCCGCGATCGAGCTGAGCGCGTTGGCGGCGCTCGCGCAACTCGGTGTGGAGAACACCCCGACACCACACTCCAGCTGGGGAAACAGGTTCGCCATCCTGGTCAGCGACCTGCTGATGTCGAAATCCCTGCACCTCGCCACCGACGGCGGCCCCCAGGCCCTCGCGATCCTCTCCCAAGCCGTCACGAAGGTGTGCACCGGCCGGATCCGCGAGCGGCAGCACGCGTTCGACCCGGGAGTGACCGAGGACGAGCATCTGTCGCTGGTCGAGCTGCAGACCGCATCGTCGTTCGAGCTGCCGTGCCGGCTCGGCGCCGTCGTGGCGGGAGCCGATCCGGAGCATGCCGGAGCACTCGCGCGCTACGGCCGTGCGCTCGGCGTCGCGTTCCGGCTGACCGAGGACGTCCGCAGGCTCACCGGGGCCACGGGCCCGGGGGACGACACCGCGGGCGCCGCGCTGCGCGACGGCACGCTGGCGCATCCCGTATTGGTCGCGCTGCGGCGTACACAAGGAAGACTGACGAGCCTTGTTCGCGGCGGGTGCCCGACGGCGGACGAGGTCGAGGAGGCGGTCGCGCTCGTCCGCGAGAGCGGAGCGCTCGACCTGACCCGTACGCTGGCACGCGAGCAGGCCGTCCGGGCGGCGGTCGCGCTCGAGGCACTGCCCGAAGGCCCCCCGCGCGCATCGTTGTTCGCGCTGATCGACTATGCGGTCACGCGACGGGTTCCGCAGCGGCCGGACCTGGAGTCACTGTTCGGGTGATCAGAATCCGGCTCCGGCTCCGGCATCCCGGGCCCGGGCCTGGGCCCGCAGCGTGCGGAAGCGCAGCCGGAGCGAGGGCGGCGCCCACCAGTTGGCGCCGCGGAGCAGTGTCATCGTGGCAGGAACCAGCACGCACCGCACCAGCGTGGCGTCGACGACGACGGCGACGGTCAGCGCGATCGCCAGCTGTTTCATGACCAGCAGCTCGCCCGTCGCGAAACCGACGAAGACGAGGCACATCAACGCGGCGGAGGAGCTGATGATCCGGGCGGAGCGCTGTACCCCGAGCTCGACCGCGAGGTCGTTGTCCACCCCGGAGTCGTGGAGTTCCTGAATGCGCGAGAGCAGGAACACCTCGTAGTCCATCGACAGGCCGAAGGCCAGCGCGAACACCACCACGGGGAGCCAGTAGCCCAGTCCTCCGAGCGTGTGCACTCCGAGCAGACCGGCGCCCCAGCCGTCCT
Organism: Streptomyces sp. NPDC090045; assembly: GCF_044747975.1. Lineage (NCBI taxonomy): Bacteria > Bacillati > Actinomycetota > Actinomycetes > Kitasatosporales > Streptomycetaceae > Streptomyces > Streptomyces sp. NPDC090045. Next base: position 37,840 of record NZ_JBIVFA010000023.1, on the reverse strand, counting down.
GGAAGACGAGGACCAGAGCGCCGAACGACGCACCCAGCGAGAGGGTGTTCATCACGATCGCCTTGAGCGGGAGCAGCACCGAACCCGTCATCAGCAGCAGGAAGAGGAAGGTCGTCGCCGCGATCAGGGCGGCGGCCCGGGGCGCGTTGTCGACGACCTCGGCCCTGAAGTCGATGTCGAGGGCGCTGCGTCCCGTGACCCAGACGGGGAAGCCGGCGGGGCGGTCCGCCCGGATGTGCCGGACGAGCCGGTCGGCGGGCCGGCCCGCGGGGTCGGCCTTCGGCACCATGCGGACGAGCGCGACCCCGGGTCCCGCGGCCGTGGCCGTGCCCACCGCCTCGACGTCCGGGCCGCCCGCGAAGCGGCCCGCCCACCGCTGGAGCCGGGCCGGGTCGGTACGGGCCACGACCACCACCGCATCGGCGCGGTGCTGCGGAAACCGCTCCGCCACGGTGTCCGCAAAGCGTCGTGCCTCCGCCGCGGGCGGGAGCTGCCGTTCCCCGACGGGGCTGACCAGGTGGACGCGGAGGAACGGGGTGGCACAGGCGAGCAGCAGCACTCCGACGCCGAGGGCAGCAGGAAGCGCGTGCCGGCGGGTCCATCGGGCGAGCCGGGCGAACGCGCCGGAGCCGGTGTCACGGGCGGCGCAGGCTCCGATCCGATGCGGGAACGCCGCCAGCAGTGCCGGGGTCAGGGTCAGCGCGGCGGCGAGGGAGAGGGCCACGGTCCCTGCCGCGGCCAGGCCGATCGCGGCGTAGAAGTCGCTGGGGAAGGCGGCCAGCCCGCAGAGGGCGGCGGCGACGACGAGCGCCGCGAACCGGACCGAACGCCCTGCGGTGGCCATGGTCCGCACCACCGCCTCCGCGACGTCGTGTCCCGCGGCCCGCTCCTCCCTGAACCGCCCCACCGTCACCAGCGCATAGTCGATGGCCAGGGCCAGGCCCACCATGGTGGTCGTCGAGAGTGCGGGGGAGGTGAGGTCGTACCAGCGCGACAGGACCAGCAGCCAGAGCATCCCCGCGCCGACCGTGCACACGGCCGCCAACACCGGTACGGAGGCCGCCACCAGGCCGCCGAAGAGCACGTACAGCACCGCCAGGGTCACGGGCAGGGTGATCATCTCGCTGCGCCGCGTATCGGCCAGCGACCGGTCCGCCACCGCGCGGCGCGCGCGGTCGCTGCCGCCGAGGGTCACCTCGACGCCGGGAAGGGAGCCGGCGATTCCCCGCACCCGGGATTCGACCGCCGCCTCGGCCCTCCGCCGCACGTCGTCGGGGAGGCCTCGCCCCAGCCGGACCGATACCAGGGCGGCTCTTCCGTCGGCGGAAACGGCGGAATCGGCGGCAGCGGAAACGGCGCCGGGTGAGGCGGGTGAGGTGAGCGAGGTGGGGGCGGTCACCGCGATCACGCCGGGGACCGCGGACAGGTCACGTTGCGCGGCGGCCAGTTCCCGTTGGAACCGGGGATCCGCCACCGGCATGCCCGCCACGACCGCGTCGATCTGCCCTTCGAAGGACCGGATGCCGTCCAACAGGTGGTTTCCCCGGACCGACTCGTGCGGGGCCACGCTCCAGGGCTGCCGGTCCAGCCGGTCCACCACCGGCCCGACCGCGGCCAGCCCGGCACCCAGCACCAGCAGCCACATCAGCAGGACGAACCGGTGGTGGCGGACGCAGCCCAGAGCGAGCCGGGCCGACACCGTCGTGGCCGTGTCCGTGCCCGCGGGGCGGGGCGGAAGCTCCGTCAACCTGCGCACCGGCGGGCCCCCAGGCGGTACGCGGAGCCGATCGTGACATCGCCCGGCCGGCTCACCGTCAGACGGGTGAGCCCGCCGGGCGCGGGCGCCAGGCACCCGCCCCCGCCCTCGGCCCGGAGCCACGGCGAGTGGGCGAGCCGCAGGGTCACGGTTCCGGGCCCGGGCATCCGTACGACGACCTCGGCGGCGTCGGAGCGCACCACGGACGCGGGCGGATCCACCAGTGCCACCGGATCCTCGACCCGGTAGATCCGCCAGTGCGCGTCCCGCCACACCGGCTCCAGGTACGCGGGCCCGCTCGTCACCAGCGCGTACTCACGCTCCGAGGCGGCGTCCAGCGGGCCGTCGTGCAGGACGACGAAGCCCACCGCCCAGCGGTCGAGCCAGGCGCGGTAGGCATCGGCCGTGAAGGTTCCCCGGGGCACGCCGGCCCCGTCGTACCCGTCGTAGAACAGCGGTCCGCGCTCGACGTCGGCCTGCCGGTTCCAGCCGCGTGCCAGGGTGACGTGCGGCGCCAGCACGGCCGCCTCTCGATGGCTGCGCGCCATGACCACCTCCACCCTGGAGCGGCCCGCTCCCAGCCGTTCGAGGGCGCCGACGACACCGCCGGTCTCCGCGGCCCACCGGGGGACCTTCGCCGTGTCCATGACGTGGGCCGCGGTATTGCCTCCCACCCAGGTGATGGCGAGGACGAGTCCGAGGACGAGGCAGGTCTGCCGGGCCGTGCCGGGCCACCTGGGGGGACCGTCCGCCGGGAGGGCGTGTCCGTGCCCCGCCATCGCGGCGGCGAGCAGCAGCGGGGGCGCCGCGAGATGGGCGAGCCGTTCGACATTCGTCCCGACCGGCGAGGGGATCAGACAGGCCAGCCCGACTCCCACCGCGTACAGCGCCGCGGCCGCCCGCGGCAGCCGCCACGACCGCGGGACCGCCACGATGACGGCTACGGCCATGAGCAGCGGGGGCCAGATCCGCACCAGGCCCATGGGCTGTTGCCCGTGGAAGGGGAACAGCCAGGAGGTCAGGCCGAGGACGGCGACGGGAGGCACCAGTAGCGCGGCCGCCGCCGCCCGACGGGACGTCAGCAGGCAGGCCGTACCCATCAAGACAAGGAACAGTCCGGCGACGGGGCTGGCCATGGTGGCCAGCAGCGCCCAGCCGGCCGGGACCGCGCCGCGGCGCCCACTCACGAGCGCCAGCGCCGCCGCGAGCCCGAAGACGACGCCCAGGAGGAAGGTGGTGCGCCCAGAGGCCGCCTGGCACCAGAGCATGACGGCCGCCAGCAGGGCCGGCCACTGGGCCCGGTCCACTCCGCAGCGGGCACAGATGCGCCCGGCCAGCCAGGTGGACACGAGGCCGCTCGCCAGGGTCACGGGGACCACCCCGAAGGCGGCCATCACATAGGGCGAGATCAGACTGTAGGAGCCGGTGTGCAGGCCGCCGTGCCAGCCGAGGTTGTACACGGCACCGGGGTGGCGCGCGACGAACCCCGCCCATGCCTCCTGCGCCGCGAGGTCCCCGCCACCGGTCGCGAGGGCCAGGGCCCACAGGGCGTAGAGCGGGAGCACGGACCCCGTGGCGATCAGCGGCACACGATGACGCAGGTGCCACGGCTCGCGGGCGGGCACGGCCTCCGGACGGCGGGGTGTGGCCGGCCGCGGGGAAAGTTCGACGGTGGTCACGGACCGGGCTCCCATTCGGCTGCTCTCCGGGGCTGCCGGGTCGCATGATCGTCGAAGGCCGGCGGGCTCGGCCGACGGCGCGCCCACCGGGCTCCGACGAGCTGCCGCCTGATCGGCGGCTCACGGCTCCGTGGACCTACCGCATGACGCGGGCGTCCACCTCGGCGCGATCGAGGTCGCTGTAGTCGGTCGCCTGGATCTCCATGTGGATGCCGTCCAGCGTCTGCCTCAGTGAGCTCTTGGACGAGGCGAACACCATCTTGTGCTTGATGGTGCTGCTCTCGGGGAGCCAGGAAAACAGGACGATCTTGCTGGACTTCCGTCCGTCCGACTGCTCGTACTCGTAGTCGTGGAGGGCGTACCGGGGCTCGCCCTCCGGAAGGAGATCGACGAACTCGTCGTAGGTGTCGACCTTGCCGGACTTGTCGACGATGATCTCCGAGAGATCATCGGACAGCCGGCACAACTGGTAGTTGGTCTTCCTGGTCTGGAGCTTCTTGAATTCGAGCAGGACGTCGTCTTCGATCGATGTGCCGTTGCTGGACATCAGTGTCACCTTTCGTTGGCGCGGTCCTCAGGGGTTCGCGGCCCCATGTCTACTGCCTGCCCGGGGCGCGGGGTCAGGGCCAAGGGAGTGATCTTGGATGCGCCGGGCATCCGGGCCGGCTGGGGACGAGCCGATACCGGTCATCCTGCGGGGCGGCGGGACTGGGCGTGGCCCGGCGCGGGCAGGCACTCCGGGTGCTGAAGCAACCGGATGCCCTGCCCCGTCAGATCTCCGACGCCTACGTCGACGCCTTGGTCGAGCTCGAGCCGATCGTCGGCACCGCTCTGGGGGTGCCCGGCGCTTCGGGCGCGCTGCCCGACCTCTCGCCGGACGGCCGGCAGGCCGTGGCCGAGCTCGCGCGCTCGACGCTTGCGCAGCTCACGGCCGCCGAGCGGGCGCCGGGCGCGGGCAGTGCGGTCGAACGGCGGTGCGCCACCCTGCTGAAGGAGAGGCTCGAGGCGGAGCTGGCACAGTTCGAGGCCGGTGAGCACCTGCGTGCGGTGGACAACCTCTCCTCGCCGCTCCACCAGGTACGCAAGGTCTTCTCGCTGATGCCGGTGTCGACGGAAGAGGACTGGCGGGCCGTCGCGCGGCGCCTGAACGCGGTGCCCGCCGCCCTGGCCGGCTACCGGGCCTCGCTCGGCGAGGGCGTACGACGGGGCCTGCCGGCCGCGCCCCGTCAAGTGGCCGAGAACATCGTCCAGCTGAACGAGTGGCTGGGCACGGGAGGCTTCGGCCAGCTGGCCGCCGGCGCCCCCGAGGGCGGCCCGCGCAGGGAGGCCAAGACGGCGGCGCGGGTGGCCACCGGGGCGGTCGCCGAGCTGCGCGACTGGTTTGCCCAGGTGTACGCAGCGCGGGTCGACGGCCAGCCGGACGCGGTGGGCGGCGAACGCTACGCGCGCTTCGCCCGCATCTACACCGGCGCCGAGGTGGATCCGGACGAGGCGTACGCGTACGGATGGTCGGAGTTCCACCGGCTGCTCGCCGAGATGCGCGCCGAGGCCGGGCGGATCCGGCCCGGGGCGGACGACCCGTGGGAGGCACTGGCCTGGCTCGACCGGCACGGCCGTGCCGTCGAGGGCGCGGAGGAGACACGGCTGTGGCTGCAGGGGTTCATGGACGACGCCGTCGACGCACTGGACGGGACGTACTTCGACCTGGCCGAGCCCGTGCGGCGGGTGGAGTCCCGTATCGCCCCGCCGGGCGGCGCGGCCGCCCCGTACTACACGCAGCCCTCGCTGGACTTCGCCCGCCCGGGACGCACCTGGCTGCCGACGCTCGGCCGGACCCGCTTCCCGACCCACCATCTGGTGTCGACCTGGTACCACGAGGGGGTGCCGGGCCACCACCTCCAGCTGGCGCACTGGACGGTCGCCGCCGCGTCCCTCTCCCGCTACCAGACGCAGGTCGGCAAGATCAGCGCCGTCACCGAGGGCTGGGCGCTGTACGCCGAACGCCTCATGGACGAACTCGGCTTCTACACCGAGCCGCAGGACCGGCTCGGCCACCTCGACGCCCAGATGATGCGGGCCGTGCGGGTCGTCGTCGACCTCGGCATGCACCTGCGGCTCGACATCCCGGCGCACTCGCCGTTCGCCGCCGGCCGGCGCTGGACCCCGGCCCTGGCCCGGGAGTTCCTCGGCCGCTACTCCGGCCGGCCGCCCGCGTACCTGGACAGTGAGATCGTCCGCTACCTGGGCCGGCCGGCGCAGTCGATCACGTACAAGCTGGGCGAACGCACCTGGTTGCAGGGCCGGGAGACGGCCCGGGCGAAGCAGGGCGCGGACTTCGACCTCAAGCGGTGGCACATGGCCGCACTGTCGCTCGGCTCCCTGGGGCTCGACGACTTGCGGGAGGAACTGGGCCGCCTCTGAGCGGCCGGGAGATCCCCGCCCGACCGGCCACCGGTCCAGGGCTTCCGGATGCGGGCCGGTGGGCGGATGATCGGATCGTGAGCCGTGCACGGGATCTGCGGGCGGAGTTCCGGACCAAGGCTGCGGCGGCGTTCTCGTTCCTGGTCGAGGAGTCGGGTTTCGCGCAGCCGGAGATGACGGAGAGCCTGTTCTCCACCGGTCCGGGACTGCTTTTCCGCGGCCCCGGGCTGGACGTCGACGTGATGTTCCACGACGGTCGGGAACCCCAGGTGGTGACGAGCCTGGCCGCCGTCGGGCCGGACGGCGTACGGAGTCGGTGGGCCGAACTGGACGGGCTCTACGCAGCCGCCGGATGCGGGCCCGTTCAGGACGTTCCCGGCCAGGCACCGAACCGGCGGTCGACCCTCAAACGGCTCGATCAGCACGCCACGGCATTGCGTCGGCTCATGGCACACCTGCCGGCTCCCGAACTCAGCCAGTCGATCATCCGCTTCGCCGCGTTGCGATGGGAGAGGTGACCCGGCCGGGCGCGCGCCGACCTGCGCCGGTCCCGCGAGCGGTATATCAAAGAGCGTGAAGGTGAGCGCGAGGCCTCTATGGTCGCCGCCCCCCCACGGCTGAGGAGTGCGTCGCGTGGAGTTCGAGGTCAATGGCGCCCGGCGCACGGTGGACGTGGACGACGACCCGGCCGCCGTGGAGGTGGTGCGGGACCGGCTGGGTCTGACCGGCACCAAGCTGGTCTGCGCGGGCGGGGTGTGCGGGGCCTGCACGATCCAGGTCGACGGGGAGCCCCGGGTCTCCTGCCTGACACCGGCGGTCGTGCTGGCCGGCCGGCGGGTGACGACGGTGGAAGGCCTGTCCGGCCATCCGGTGGCGCGTGCCTTCGCCGGCGAGGACGCCCTCCAGTGCGGCTACTGCACCCCGGGGTTCGTGGTCGAGGCGGCAGCGTTCTTCGAGCGGTGGCGGGCGGAGCACGGCCGCACCCGTCCGGGCCGGGAACGGATCGCGGACGCGCTGGCGGGCCACCTGTGCCGCTGCGGCGCGTACGAGGGGATCTTCAGGGCGGTGGCCGCCGCCTGCGCCGGCGCCTACGACACGGAGCCGACAGGCGGGCAGGCACCGGCGGCTCCGCGCGCCGAGGCCCCGGAGAAGGCCGCTGGATCGGCCCGGTACACCACGGACCTGCGGCCTGAGGGGCTGCTGGAGGGGGTGATCATCCGCTCGCCGCACGCGCACGCGCACGTACGCGCCCTGGAAGCCGGAGACCGCCCGCTGGTGCCGCTGCTGCCTCCCGACGGCGTGGTGCGCTACGTCGGGCAGCCGGTGGCCGCGGTCGCTGCGTCGGACCGGGCCTCCGCCCGGGCGGCCGCCGCGCAGGTCAGGGTGGACTACGAGGTGCTGCCGGCGGCCCTCGACGTAGGCCGGGCCCGGACCGGCGAGGGCCCGCTGGTCTACGAGGACAAGGCGGCGCGCAAGCGGGCGCCCGGGTCCGGCGAGACGCCCCAGCTGGTGCCCGCCCGCTGGCGCGGCAACCTGCGGGGCCCCTCCGCCATGAGCAAGCGCCCCGCCACGGCCGTACGCCGCATCACCGAGGCCCGCGGCCGGAACCCCGAGCGGGTGGTGGAGGGCGTGTTCACCACCGCCGCGCAGACCCACACCCCGCTCGAACCGCACGCCTGCCTGGCCCAGTGGATCGACGGCAGTCTCCACCTGGACGTCTCCACGCAATCGGTGAAGCGCGTGGCCGAGCTCGCCGCCGAGCGCTTCGGCCTGCCCGCCGAACGGGTGATCGCGAGGGCCGTCCACGTGGGTGGCGGCTTCGGCTGCAAGATGGGGCTGACCTCCGACGTCGTCGCCGCGGTGGAGCTGGCCCGGCTGCACGGCGCCCCGGTGCGGGTGGCGCTGGACCGGGACGAGGAGCTCACCGACGGCGGATACCGGCCCGGCACCCGGATCCGGCTGGCGATGGTCGCGGACGCGGCCGGCGACCTGAGCGCGCTGGCCATGGACGCCGACAGCGACGGCGGGGTCTCGGTGGGCGGCGCCGTGGCGTCACTGGCCCGGTTCATGTACGGCAAGGCCCCGCGCCGCCTCCGCGACTTCGACACCGTCACCCACCGGCCTCCGGGCGCCCCGTTCCGCGGCCCGGGCGGACCCACGATGTGCTGGGCCCTGGAGCAGGCCGTCGACGAGATGGCCCACCGGCTCGGCCAGGACCCGATCGCCCTGCGCCGCCGCTGGGACGGCAACCCCAAACGGCACGCCCTGTACGACCGGGCCGCCGCTCTTCCGCTCTGGTCGGGACCCCGCGGCGGCACCGGGAGGTTCCGCCGCGGCGTCGGCGTCGCGGCGGCCAACTGGCTGTACCTCCTCGATCCCGCCACCGAGGTCGAACTCACCGTCGAGGACGGAGTCGTCGTCGCCCGCTGCGCCGTGCAGGACATGGGCACGGGCTCGCGGACCGTGCTGCGCCGGGCCGTCGCCGAGGGCCTCGGCGTACCGGAGGACAGGGTGCGCGCCGAGGTCGGCCGGAGCGACGCCGTGCACGGTCCCACCTCCGGCGGCAGCCGCACCACGCCCTCCATCGCGCCCGCCGCCGCGGACGCCGCAGCCCGGCTGCGCGAGGCGCTCGGCGGTGGCGACGTCGCCGCCCGGCTGGACTCGGCGCACGGCGTACGGGTGACCGGCCGGCGCCCCCGCGACCGCCGGGGCTTCGTCACCCCCTTCACCCTGGGCGGCATCGCCATCGGCCGCGGCTTCACGGGATCGGTGCAGGTCGCCGAGGTCGAGGTGGACACACGCCTCGGCCGGGTCCGCCCGCTGCGCGTGTGGAGCGGCATCGCCGCGGGCCGCATCCACGAGGACCGGCTCGCCCGCAGCCAGTGCGAGGGCGCCGTCGTCCAGGGCATCGGCTACGCCCTGTACGAGGAACGGCGCACCGATCCGGTCACCGGCCGGGTGCTGACCGAGAACCTGGAGGACTACCGCATCCCCGGGATCGGCGACACCCCCGAGATCACCGTGCACTTCCATCAGGAGGGCTTCGAGCACGTCCCCGGCGGCGGCGTCGGGCTCGGCGAGATCTCGACCCTGCCCACCGCGGCCTGCCTGGCCAATGCGGTCCACGACGCGACCGGATGGCGCCCGTACGACATGCCCATCCGCCCCGACCGGCTCCTGGAAGGACTGGGTACGTGAGCAGCGAACCCGCCCTCGCCGACCTCTCGGCCGCCGTCCTGGCCCGTGGCGGGGAGCTGCGCGCCGGTGGCACCGACACCACCGCCCGGCAGCGCAGCGGCATCTCCCCGGGGCCGTTCACCGACCTCGACGGCGCCGGCCACCTGCGCGGCTGTACGCCGCTCCCCGGCGGCGGGCTGCGTATCGGAGCCCTGACCACCCTCGCCGCGCTGGCCGCCGATCCGCAGGTGCGCGCCGGCTGGCCGGCCCTCGCGGTTTCGGCCGGGACGGCGGCCACTCCGCAGATCCGCGCCGCCGGCACCCTGGGCGGCAACCTGCTGCAGCGCAACCGCTGTTGCTACTACCGCAATCCCCACGTCAGCTGCCTCCAGAAGGGCGGCACCGGCTGCCCCGCGCGCGAGGGCGACCACCACTTCGGCGTGGTCAGCGGCGCCGGCCCGTGTGTCGCCCCGCACCCGTCCACCCTCGCGATGGCCCTGCTCACCTACGATGCCGAGGCCGAGATCCACGGCGAGTCCCCGCGCGGCGTCGCCGACTTGTACGGGGACGGGAACCGGCTCTTCCACGCGGACCACCTGCTGCCGCCGGAGCGCATCCTCACCGCGGTCCTCCTGCCGCCGCCCCTGCCCGGCGAACGCGCCGCCTGCCACCGGGCCATCAGCCGGGCCCACGCCGAATGGCCTCTGGTCGAGGCCACCGCCCGGGTCGCGCTCGACGGCTCCACCCTCACGCACGCCGCCGTCGCGGCGGGCGGGGTGGCGCGCGTCCCGCTGAGGCTGGCGGAGGTCGAGGCCGCCCTGATCGGCCGCGAGGCCACTCCCGCGGTCCTCGCCGCGGCCGCCGCCACGGTACTCGCCCGTTGCCGGCCGCTGCCACAGACCGGCTACAAGGCCACGCTGTTCAGGGACACCGTCCTGGAAGCCCTGGAACAGGCCGTCGGACGGGACGCCGCCGGCTGGTGATCGATCCGCTCCACGGCTGAATCCACGGCGGACGCGGCCGGGGCGGCGGGCGTGGCGTCGGGATTTGTGCGGGTTGTCGGGTGATGATGACGTAGTGCGACTTGATCACGTGTCCTATGCGGTGGCCCGCGACAGCTTCGTCTCGACCGTCCAGTGGATCGGATCGGCCCTTGGCGCCGGCTTCGTCGACGGGGGCGTGCACCCGCGATTCGGCACCCGCAATTTCATTCTCCCGCTGAGCGGCGGCACCTTCGTCGAGGTCGTCACCACACTCGACCACCCCGCCGCCGACCGCGCACCCTTCGGCCAGGCGGTCGCGCGCCGCGCCGCCGAGGGCGGTGGCTGGCTCGGTTGGGTGGTCTCCGTAGACGACATGGCCCCGGTCGAGGCCCGCCTCGGCCGCACCTCGGCCGAGGGCCACCGTGTCCGCCCCGACGGGTTCGACCTGAGGTGGAAGCAGATCGGCCTGCTGGAACTGCTGGAGGACCCGCAGCTGCCCTACTTCCTCCAGTGGTTGGTCCCCATCGAGGAACGCCCGAGCGCCGACCCGCGCACCTCCACCACCATCCACGGGGTCTCCATCGCCGGCGACGCCGCCTCCATCGCCGAATTCCTCGGCGAACCGGCCGACCACCCCCTCGACCAGATCGACGTCACCTGGGTCGCGGATGAGGAACCGGGCCTGGTCTCGGTCGAGTTCGCCACCGCCCACGGCCCGGTCACGATCTGACCAGGGCCCGACTGCCCCACGGGAGCAGCCGGCTGAGGTCTCCTGGCCAGCGCGTGCCTCTTTGATGGGGTGGTCTGTTGATCGGACGTGTCTGCCCGATTAGTGATCACTGATGCGATGCGGGGCCGGATCGAGCCGCCGATGCCGGCCGATCCGGTCCGCCCACCAGGCAGCACTCCACCTCGCCGCCATCCTCATCTGGGCACGACGCTGACCAAAGGGACAGAACCCAGGTCCTCCCTCCTGATCATGCGTCACCCGATCCACAGCTCCTATGATTCGTCATGTGCCTGACAGCTGTGGCCCCGTGTCACTCCCACGAACGGCACCACACCGGAAGGGAGCGATCGGCACATGACCAAGCCCGAGAGCGCGGGACACGACTACGACGTCGTCATCAGCGGAGCCAGCCTCGCCGGCAGCGCCGCGGCGATCCTGCTCGCCCGACGCGGTGTCCGCGTCGCACTGCTGGAACGCCGCTCGGACCCCGAAGCGTACAAAGTGCTGTGCACCCACTCCATCACGGCCAACGCCTACCCCGTGCTGGACGAACTCGGCCTCGTCCCCGCCATCGAGAAGGCGGGCGCCGTCCGCAACGAGGCCCGCTGGTACACCCGCTGGGGATGGATCGAGCCGAGGGCCGCGCCGGCGGGCCCCGAGCTGCCGTACGCGTACAACATCAGGCGCAGCGTCCTCGACCCGTTGATCAGGTCCCGCGCGGCGGAGACCCCCGGCGTCGATCTCCTCCTCGGGCATCAGGTGACCGGTCTGGTCCGAGAAGCCGGACGAACCACGGGCGTGCGCGCCTCGACCCCACAGGGCGAGCGCGAGATCCGGGCGCGCCTGGTGGTCGGCGCCGACGGCAAGGACTCGGCCGTGGCGAAGTTCGCCGAGGCTCCTGTACAGCAGTACGAGAACGCGCGGTTCGGCTATCTCGCGCACTTCCGCAACCTTCCGCTGCACGGCGGGATAGGCCAGACCTGGTTCCTCGAACCCGACATGGCCTACGCGTTCCCCAACGACGACGGGGTGACGGTCATGGCCGTCCTCCCGGACAAGAAGCGGCTGCCGGCCTTCCGGGAAGACCTGGAGGGCAGCTTCCTCTCCTTCATCCGTGCCCTGCCGGAAGCGCCGCCCATCGACTCCGCCGAACGCGTCACGAAGATCATAGGCTTGGTCAACTACCCGCTGCACAGCCGCAAGCCGACCACACCGGGCGTCGCGCTCATCGGTGACGCCGCCCTGACCGGCGACCCCCTGTGGGGAGTGGGATGCGGGTGGGCCCTGGAGTCCGCGCAATGGCTGGCCGAGGCGGTCGCCCCGGCCGCAGCCGGCGGGGGAGACCTCGACCGGTCACTCGCCGTGTACGAGCGCAGGCACCGGCGCCGGCTGCGCGGCTACCAGTACCTGGCCGCCGACTTCGCCACGGCCCGTCCGTTCAATCCCGTGGAGCGGCTGATGTTCTCGGCGGCAGCGCGCGATGAAGCGGCGGCGCGCCACATGCATCTGTTCGCCTCCCGCCTGATCACTCCGCTGCGCTTCTTGAACCCCGTCGCACTGGCCAAGGCTTCGGTCGTCAACATCAGGCATCGCGGGGCGGCCGTGCCACCCGCGCGCCTGTCACGAACGGGGTCGTGACGGGCTCCGCGCGCCGGACTCCCGTTCCCACTCCCCGTCGTCCTCGCGGCCGAAGCCGGAAGGCCCGCCGCGGCCCTGCCCGGTGGACAGGAACTCCCGGAAGACCTGTGCGGAGCGCGGGTTCTGCCCGCACTGCCACACGCCGTGCGGGCAGTAGTCGGTGATGCTGTGGTAGAGCGGCTCGTGGTCGGCGATCCACGCCAGCATGCGCCGCATGTACTCGGGGTTGTCGCCGTTCCGGAACAGCCCCCACTCGGGGTACGAGATCTGCTTGCCGTGCGCCTTCGCGAAGTCGACATGGTGCTGGAGTCCGTAGGGCTGGTCGACCTGCTCGTCGAAGGTGTCACCGGGCGGCTGGTCGTAGGAGTCCATGCCGACGACGTCGACCACGTCGTCACCGGGGTAGCACCTGGTCCAGGCGATCGCGTCACTGCCGCGGTTGGGGGCGAAATCGAAAAGGAAGCGCTGCCCCTCCACCGAGCGCATGGCAGCCACGATGCGCCGCCAGTACCTCTTCCAGTTCTCGGGGTCGGGCTTGCACCGGTGGGTGTAGTTGAAGCCGTTCATCTCCCACCCGAGCACGATCACCGTGTCCGGCACCCCGAGGTCGACCAGACGCTCGGCCAGCCGCCGGAAGTGGTGGTCGTACTCACCCTCCGCGCCGGAGCGGATCAGCTCGGCGATCCGGCCCTCGGGGACGCCGCCCTCGTTGTGCTCCTGCATGGGCACGTTCAGGACGAACAGCCGATCGGCTCTCGCATTGCGCCACCGCGCCCAGCTGCGCAGGGAATCGGGTGCCCCCTCGATGTTCTCCCAGGTGTCGCCGGGCAGGTAGGTGTGCCCGGCGCGCAGGTCGGCGTCCCCGAGCCAGCGCGAGAGTCCCTGCATCCTCTCCACGCCGGGCGAGCCGTAGTGGAGATAGGCGCCCACGGCGACCTCGGTCCCGCCGCCACCGTGGGAAACGTCTCGCGGCGGCGGGGAGAGGGCGCCCCCGGTGAGGAGCAGGGCGGCTGCGACCGTACTTGTGCAGGCGCCAGCCAGCCAGCGGCCTCGATGGGACATGACACCTCCGCAAGCTCCGTGGACCGATGTGTCTGCCTGTGACGTTAGGCATCTCATCCGATTCGCTGCCTGTCCGGTGTCCGGATCCTGGGCCATTTGCGGCAGCCGGCCGCCTCCGCTTGGCCCGACCGGGTGAAGGCCGCCACCCGGGCGCGCCGTGACTCCGACCAAGGGTCAGCGCAGAGTCAGCACCATGACGTCGTACGCGGGGGACGCATCCCCGTACCGAGCCCGGCCGACGTTCCGGTAGCCCCAAGCGCCGTACGCCGCCCGTGCGGGCGCGGCCTCGGGCTCCGGCCGCATCGTGAGAGCGATCCTCTCGGCCTCCAGACCCGACAGGAGACGCCGGTGCAATTCCGCGGCGATGCCTTGCCGACGCCACTTCCTGCGCACCGCGAGCTCGGCGAGGTTGAAGGTCCTCCGGCCGGTCTCCTTCACGAAGGCGTCCCCGAGGGGCTCCCGCATCGCGCCCCACCAGCCGGTGTCCGCCGCAAGCCGGAAGCCGTACGCAAAGCCGGCGATCTCGCCGGCGGCCCGTGCCAGGACGAGGCGGAAGCCGTCCCGCGTCGCTTGCCGCCGCGCACGCGCGAGGAAGTCGACGGCGTCCTGAGGACCTTCGAGGTACGGCGGTTCGGCATAGACCTCCCGGTAGACAGGCACGACCGCATCCAACTTCCCTACGACCTCGTCGAAACGTTCCATCTGCTCGAACGACACACCGCTCAACCCGGACTCCCACCCTGAGTGCACGCGCGCCCCCGACGGCTGTCCGCCGCCCTGAGGGCAAGATCATGAAGTCAACGTAGAGGACCGCCCGGCGAGCGCACCGGGCACGGTCCCCGAGCCGGGGCGGCGGACGGGCGTTCCGCGCTGCGGCCGGTCGTTGCCCAGCCCCCGGATCAACGCGAAGGTGCCCCCGGGCCGCACGTGCCGGGGGCACCCTGACGCCTCGTGCTACGGCGCGGTCACGGCCATGGCGTAGCCGAGCAGGCCCTCCTTCGAGTAAGGCCCTTCGCAGTCGGCTCTGTTGGAGACGAAGTGGTCGAAGACGGACGGGATGTAGCACCGATAGAGGGGCACCGAGCCCGGCACCGCCTTGGTGTACACGTATCCGACCGCGCCGAGGGGCTGTTGGCCCTCGCACCCCGGATCGGGGGTCAGCAGCGAGTGGTCCGCCGCCCTGCACTCGTAGAGCCGGACCGTACCGGGTGCGGGGTCCCGCAGCACCTTCCAGACCGCCTCGTGGGTGAATCCGGCCGGCAGGGGGCGTAAGGAGGCCAGGTGCCCGGCGTGGGGGAGGTAGCCGCGGACCAGGGGCGCGTAGGGGGTGGTGTGGCCCCGGGCGCCCTCCCAGGTGTGCAGGTAGCCCTCGGCGCCCTGCATGAGCTCGTCCACCACGTCCTGGCCGCCGGTCACCCGGATGTCCTCGATCCAGTCCGGTACGAGGCCGTAGTGGGTGCCGCCGCCGTCCGTGTTGACGTCCCAGACGCGCGAGCCGGTGACCTGCCGGTCGAGGACCGAGCCGCCGTCGGGGCTGCGGAAGGGGTACCGAACGGGGTTTCCGGCCGCGGCGCGGGGGCCGGGGAGCCAGGCGAAGCCGTTCATGTCGGTGCCGATGCCGTACCCGGCGCCGTACTTGGTGCGCAGGGCGGCGTGTTCGCGCGCCTCGGCGGTGAACGCGGGAGCCTCGTACATGTGGCCGGTGATGAAGCCGCCCAGGCGGTAGACGCGCTCGGTCCAGTTCTCGTCCATCCAGCCGTGCGTGGACAGGACACCGGGGTAGCGCTCGGCCTCGAGCACGCGCAGCGCCTGGTTCGCCGCCTTGACGCTCATGTGGTCGATCTCCAGCATCATGCTGCGTTTCATCATGCCCAGCACCGCGTACTCGCCCAGCGAGGTCAGGCCGCGGCGGTTGCACTGCGCTGCCTGCAAGGAGGCGTTGCCGTACTGCGGGAGTTCGACGCCTTCCGGCAGGGCGCCCCGGATCCGCGCCTCCGCCTCCGCCTGCGCTGGTGCCTGTGACGCTCCGGTGCTGCCGGTGCTGCCGGTGCTGCTGGTCTTGCTGGTGTGCTCGGCCGGCCCGGCGGTGAGCCCGAAGCCGATCGGGTTGTCGTGCTCGGGGCCGGGGCAGGGCTCCGTGCTCCAGAAGGTCCCGGTCGACAGGAACTGACCGGCGTTGATGGCCATGCCCTGGGTGCCCGAGTCGAACCGGACTCCGCACAGGGCGTTGTCGAACTTGTGGCACAGGAACATGCTGCGCACGCCCAGCCGGTGCAGTTCGTCCAGGCCGCGGTCGATGTCGGCCATGGTGCAGCGGGCGCTGTCCAGCACCTGCTTGCAGCCGAACGGTTCGGAGGTCTCCACCCCGAGGACGACGGCGAGCTTGCCCTCCTGGATGACCTTGCGCGCCTGGTCGGGCTCGGTGACGACCCGGAACCAGCCCTTGCCCGCCCCGCCGTACATGGCGTCGACGTAGGCCTGGAGTTCGTACGTCTTCTGGATCTGGAGCCTGATCGCGGTCATCTCGTCGCAGCCGCGGTCCTTGAAGAAGTACAGCGAGCAGATGACCCCGTTGGTGACCATGTCGTTCACCAGGATCCGCTGGCCGCCCCGCCAGGCCCGCTCCACCCAGGCGTAGTAGGTCTGCTGGTGGGTGGCGGAGTCATGGGCCGGCCAGTCTGCGAAGGTCGGCCAGCCGTTCGGGTCGTGCCGGCCGTCACCGCCCTTGGTGATCATGTCGAAGAGGGCGAGGACGCCGTTCGGGTAGTGCTCCGGGCAGTCCTTGAGGGCGTCCGCCGCCCCTGCAGCGGAGAAGACCTTTCCGCAGACCAGCCGTCCGCCGAAGCCCTCGTTGGACATCAAGTGGACGTGTGCGTCGACGTATCCGCGGACCCGGCCCCGGGCGTCGGTCCCGGTGAACGGCTCCCCGGTGACGTTGACCTGCGAGTCCGGGGCCGGGCGCGCCACGGGCTCCCACCACTGCGGGCCCGCAGACGCGCCGGCGGCCGAGGGGCCGAGTACCAGGGTGACCATCGCGAGGACCAGGCCGATTAACAGGTAGCGGCTTCGTCCGAAAGCTCTTCGTCGGTTCATCCCCATCCCTCCCATCTCTTTCACGAGGCGTTCATGACACTGCGGAGATGGTCATCGGGCGCCGGCCACCGGCCAGCGCGGTGGTGGGGGCCGGGCTCACCCCGAGTGGTGCTGCACCGCTCCCGCCGCATGGGCGCGGACCAGGTCCAGGTACTCCGCCGCCAGGCGGTGGCAGTCGCCGGGCCACCGAGCGGAGACGTAGTTGCCGTCCCTGACGGCGAAGCCGCGTCCGGGCCGCGCGGCGGTGTCGCGGACGGGCAGCGGAGGGCCGGCGAGGAAGTGGCGCGGATCGGCGAGGGCCGCGGTGACCTCCTGCTGCACGGTGGTGCGGTACGTGCGGTAGTAGCGCCCCAGCCAGAGACGCGTGAGGTTCCACCCCGTCAACTCCAGCAGGGAGGTGAGAGCTGTCGTCCGCCGGCCGTGGAGGACCGAGCGCCCGGTGGCGGGATCCTTGGCGCGGGCGGCGAGCAGTACGCCGTGGCAGACGGCCCCGACCGGCAGACCCTGGGTGAAGATCCGGGCGAACAGCTGCTGGGCGGTGGCGTCCTCGAGCAGCGTCCGCATGCCCGAGGCGTGGCCGCCGGGCACGAAGAGGCCCGTGATCTCGGCCGGGTCGACATCCGCGTACGATGCGGGGGCGAGGAAATGGGGGTCCTCGGTGAGGCGCCGGTAGGCGGCCAGTTCGGCGCGGCGGGTCATCAGCCAGGGCGACAGCCAGGAGAAGCCGAGGTCCGTGAGTCGGGGGTCGGCGAGCGCGACCTTCCCGCCGGGGGTTGCGAACCGCACCTCGAAGCCTGCGTCCCGCAATGCGGCCCAGGGCACCGCCGCCTCGGTCGGGTCGTAGTCGCCTGCGGGGAGCAGGAAGAGAATCACGGAGCACTCCTCTGGCGGTGGTGATCAGGGCAGCACGTTTCCCCGGCTTCCCTGGATGCTCCGGATTCCCCGGCATCCCGGCGTCCCGGCGTCCCGAGGGACCCTGATCCCCTCGGTGTCCGAAGGCCGACCTTAGGAGCCGCCCGCGGCCCCGTCATTCACTCGGGCGGCCAATGCGTTGACTTCCGAACCCTCCCCGGCGGTCGTCTCGCCGCGGCGGACGGTATTGACGGGGGTGGTGTGCCCGCATTGACTGGCGGCCGTGTCCACCCCCGAGTCGCCCTCCGTCACCGCGTCGTACGCCCTCGCCGTCCTGAGCGCGACGGGAAAGGGCAAGGGCGGGCCGTCCGGTTCCTGGGCCCTGCCCACGGACCGGCTGGAGTACGGAGAGATGCGCGCCCTGTGGGACGAGGTGCTCGACGCCCGGGACGCCGGCCCGCACACCGGGCTCCTCGTGGGCGACCGGATCCGGCCCGAAGGCCTGCACATCCTGGGCCACCTCGTCCTCACCTGCGCCAGCCTCGCGGACGCGGCGCTGGCCGCCGAGCGCTACCACCCCCTGGTGAGCCAGGCGGGCACGGTGACCCTGCGCCGTCGCGGCGGCATCGGCTGGATCTGCTACCGGCCGACCGTCGGCCCGGCCGCCATGCGCCCCCAACAGGTGGAGGCGGTCGTCAGCAGCATGGTGCGGGCAGCCCGCTGGATCGCCGGCGACGCCTGGGCGCCCCTGGCCGTGTCGTTCGCCCACCCCCGCGCGGGCTCGGCCGAGCCCTACACCCGTGTCCTCGGCTGCCCCGTCACCTTCGACGCCCCGGAGAACGCGATCACGGTCGCCGGCGAGGACCTCGACAGGCGCCGGCCCCTCTACGATCCCGCGCTCAACGCCCTGCACCGGGCCTACGCCGACCGACTCCTGCACCAGCTGTCCGCAGCCGCCGCCGCGACCGTGGCCGAGCGCGTACGGCAGTGGCTGGAGCGGGCCGCGCTCGAGGACGCGGGCCCCGAAGGCCCCGCCAAGGAGCTCAACCTCAGCGTCCGAACCCTGCGCCGGGCCCTGCACGCCGAGGGCACGTCATGGCGGGCGCTCCTCGACACCGCCCGCCACGGCCGGGCCAGGCGACTGCTGGAGACCACGGTCCTGCCGCTGGACCGGATCGCTCCCCTCGTCGGTCTGAGCGGCGCGACGGCCCTGGTCCGGGCCTTCACCCGGTGGGAGGGCATGCCGCCCGGGGCCTACCGCAGCCGGTACCGGCCACCCAAGTCCAGCGGGTGAGGAAGTTCACCGCGTCCGAGGCCCCGGCCAGCTGTCACCGTTGCTAGATTGTCCGGCGGCCGGATCCAAGGCCCCGGACGAGATGCGCCGTACCCGGTTACGCACGACGACGCGCGAGGTGCTGCACGAGCAGCGCCGTCCGCTGTCCGCACCCGGGCAGCGTCCGCGTCGAGCAGGATGGGCCGAACCCATGACCGTGCCACTCACCCGCAGCCTGTACCGGACCACCGCACATGCCGCCGGGGGCCGTACCGGATCCGTCCGCACGGACGACGGGCGCCTGGACGTCCGCCTCGCCCCGCCGCGCAAGAAGGTACCCGGCACCACCAACCCCGAGCAGCTGTTCGCGGCCGGCTTCGCCGCCTGCTTCACCTCCGCACTCGCGGAGGTCGCCGCCGAGTTCGGGGCGGATGCCTCCGCCGCGCACGTGGCCTGCGAAGTGCAGCTCGGCACTACGGACACGCCCGCGGGCTACGGCCTCGCGGTGGCCCTCACGGTCAGCCTGCCCGGGTGGCGGGCGGCGGACCTCGAGCCCCTGCTGCACCGGGCGGACGCGGTCTGCCCGTACGCGCAGGCGGTACGCGGCAACGTACCGCTGACGCTCCTGGCCGTGGACGACCCCGCCACCGATGACCGGTCCTGAGCCGGTGCCGGTGGACGGCGTCCCGGTACCCGATCACGGCGCCTGGCTGCGGCGCGGCATCAGCCGCAACGGCGGACCCCTGGTGGAGGACCGGGAAGTGGTGTGGCTGCAGGCGGGGTCGTACTACGCCGACAGCCGGGGCTTCGCCGGTACGACGTCCTTCGACGGCTCCCAGGTGCACTTCCACCACCTCACCGGCGAGCCCGGCGAGGACACCGGCACCTTCCGGTGGGAGGGGACGAACCTCGTCGAGCGGGGCACCAACCCGGACGGCAGCACCTTCCTGGAGATCTGGACCCCGCTCCCCGCCGCAGCCGGCGCCACAGGCTCCTGGTCCGGCCCGGACCACCACGTGGTGCGCGTCGGCCGGCACGTCGTGCACGTCGATTCCCGCGCGGGGACGTACTGGCGCCTGTGACCTCCCCGCGGTGGGGGTGCGGCGACCGCCATGAGCGGCATTGCCGGTGCCCACACCTGCTGAGCTGGGCCGGTGGCTGAACGGTCAGGCAAGCGCAGTCCCGGATGGCGATGTCACGTGTCACGCCTCTCTGCCGAGAAAGTCGAGGAGGATCTGGCGGCTGGTCTGGGAGGTGAGGCTGCCGTAGACGTCGTCGAAGGCGTGCTCGGCGAAGGGCAGTTCCTTCACCGTGCTGTCGACGCCATGCGCCCGGAGCGAGGCGCCGAACTCCCTGATGGTTTCGGAGCGGGCGCTGCGGTCACGGTCTCCCACGACGAGCAGGGTGCGCTGCAGGCCCTTCTGAATGTCGGTGGTGGGGGAGACCTCGCGGTAGCGCTCGGGGTATTGGGCAGGTGTGCCGCCGGTGAAGAGTTCCGCGGCTTCACGGGTGCCGGCGATGTCGTCCTTCCACATGGTGCTGACGTCGGTGCCGGGGTAGAAGCCCACGACGGAGTACGGGGGCTTGGGGGTGGCGGTACTGGTGGTACCGCCGGTGGCCTGCAGGGTGCCGTTCTGGAGGCGGTAGGCGGTGTTCATGGCGAGCGTGCCGCCGGCCGACATCCCGCCCAGTGAGATGCGCGAGGTGTCGATGCCGTACTGATCGGCGTGGTCCTGCACCCAGCCAAGGGCGGTCATGAGGTCTTGCGGTGCCTTGCCCCACGTGGGGCGGCCGGGGGAGGCCAGGCTGTAGTCGACGGCTATCACGGCCACACCGTGGTCCGCCAGCCAACGGCCGGTGCCCCGCAGGTCGCTCTTGTCGAAGGTGTGGAAGCCTCCGGCATGAGCGAGCACTATGGCCGGCACCCTGCGGCCCTGGCTCTTCTTGGCCAGGTATATGTCCGCTTCGAGTGACTCGCCGTCACGGGTGGCATAGATCTGCGTCATATCCGGCGTGGCGCCGCCCGGGTAGGCGAGCTGGGTGAATACCTGGCTGAAGGAGACCTTCGTACCGGCGTCGCGTGCGGCGGCGAACTGGATGCCGCTGATGACCAGTGCGGCGATGGCCGACAGAGCGGTCACCGCGGTGAGGATGCGACCCCAGCGCACCAGGCCGCTACGCCACGCCAGCATTCCCAGAGCCACACCGGTCAGGGCGAGGATCGCCAGGTGGAAGGGGTACTGTCCGCCGATGACCGGCCCGATCACGCCGGCCTTGGGTATGGCCGGAACGTATGCGCCCAGCACGATCGCGGCCGTCAGGAAGGCCAAGACGGAGGCGATCAAGGCGACAACGACACGGAGAAACCTCCTGGTCCTGCCAGGAGAAGTAGCCTGCGAGGCAGGTGCCGGGCGTTGGGTTACGGACATGGTTGCGTTCCTTGAGAGTGCGGAGTGCGGGAGGCGGATCTGCTCCCGGACGGACATCACAAGGTTCGCTTTCAGGGCCGGTGACCCGCGTCCCCCGGAGGGGCCAACCTGCGGCGTAGCTCTCCAGGGCTACGCCCGAGACATGAGGAACGACCGCACGAGAGATCCCAAGCCCTGCTGCGGGACGCGACGGGCCAACTGCCAGCAGGCACTGCCGCATGCGGCTGCTGGCCGGGGCCGCCCAGAGGCTGGGAGCGGTAGAGGTACGCCGGTCTACGGGGTGCTTCGCAGCGAGGGTGTCCGGCGGGCAGCGTTGCCGGGCGTGACCAGGCCGGTTTCGTAGGCGAAGACGGCGGCCTGGGTGCGGTCGCGCAGCTGCAGCTTTCGCAGGATGCGGCCCACATGGGTCTTGACCGTCTCCTCGGCGACGACCAGCACATGGGCGATCTCCGCGTTGGAGAGGCCCTGTGCCACCTGTGCGAGAACTTCGGTCTCGCGGTCGGTGAGGGCGTCGATGCGCACCCCGGTCGGCGGCTTGGCGCCGGGACTCACGCGGGAGAACTCCGCGACGAGTCGCATGGTGATGTCGGGCGCGAGCAGCGCCTCGCCCCGGGCCACCACCCTTACGGCCTCCGCGAGCTGGCTGCCCGAGGCGTCCTTGAGCAGGAAACCGGAGGCCCCGGCGCGCAGGGCCTCGTAGACGTACTCGTCAAGGTCGAAGGTGGTCAGGATGAGGATCTTCGTTGCCGTTCCGGGGGTGGACGTAATCTGACGGGTGGCCTCGATGCCGTCGAGACCGGGCATCCGAATGTCCATCACGATCACGTCGGGTGCCAGTTCCTCGGACCTGGCGACGGCCTGCGTACCGTCCTCGACGGTGGCAACGACCTCGATGTCGGGCTGGGCGCCGAGCAGGACGGAGAAGGCTTCCCGGACCATGGCCTGGTCGTCGGCGATGAGCACGCGGATGGTCATGCGTGGATCTCCTTGCCGGCAGCGCGCGAAGGAGAGGCGGGCAGGGCCGCGCTGACCTCGTAACCGCCGTCGGGGGTGGGGCCACATGCGAAATCGCCGCCGAGCATGGCGGCGCGCTCCCGCATCCCAATGACGCCGTGCCCGGAACCAGGTATGGGGGCAGCGGAGAGCGTGGCAGGACCGTTGACGACCCTCAGACACAACGCATCGCGAGCGTAGGTGAGTTCGATGCTGGTCTCGGCGCCGGGGGCATGGCGCAGAACGTTGCTGAGGGCTTCCTGGATGATGCGGTAGGCCGACAGCTCCACGCCCGGGGGCAGATGGCGGGCAGTGCCCTCGGTCCGGGTGGTGGTGTGCAGGCCGGCAGCTCGCACGTTGCCGAGCAGCCCATCGAGCTGCGCCAGCGAGGGCTGCGGGCTGGTGCCGGTCGCACTGCCGCCGGGGCCGTTCGATCGCAGAAGGCCGAGCATGCGGCGCAGTTCGGCCAGCCCTTCCAGCGCGTTCGCGCGGATCGACGCCAGCTCGGTGACCAGTTCTGGTGGGGGAGTCTGGACCCGGTAGGGCGCGGCATCGGCTTGGATGGAGATGAGTGACAGGTGATGGGCCACGACGTCATGCAGCTCGCGGGCGATCCGAGTGCGCTCTTCCAGGACAGTGCGCAGCGCCCGTTCCCGGGCCGTGGCGGCGATTTGCTCGGTGAGGCGGGCATGGTCCTCGCGACGGCCGCGTACCACGGCTCCGATGAGCACGGCCAGAGCGAACAGCGCGAGGGCCCCGGTGATCATCTTCCATGAGCCGACGGTACCGCCGGACAGCTTCAGCAGAACAGCCAGCACGCCGCTGAGCACGGCCGCCGTGATGACGGAGAACAAGCGCACCCGCAGCGCGAGAAGGAAGAGGACTCCGGCGTGCACCATCCACACGTATATCTGAGCGTTGTGGGCGGGTGGATACGCCAGCGTGATGCCGGTGACGAAGACCATCGACAGCCACCAGGTGGCCGCCGGCCATCGCAGTGCCACCACGAGCATGGCCGCGTGCCCGACGGCCAAGACCGGGTCGGTCGGGCCCGCCGCGGTGGCCGTCAGAACGGCAGCGAGGCACACGAGGCTGTGGGGCAGCCAGCGCAGCCAGCGGGGCCAGGCCAGCGGCGGCATAGGGAATGGTCGTGCGGTGATGAGGTCAGCCCGCAGGATGCGAAGGCTGGGGCGATCTGCCATCGCGGCGTTCGTCTCGGGCACGTGTCCATTATCGGCCATCGCAAGCACTCCGGTGGGGCAGGTCCGGAAGCGAGGCCTTCGGCGAACGTGCCGATACACGGTGGCGCGGTGACGAAGGTGGCCTGCCACCCGACTCAGCTGTGCGGATTGGTTTCACTCGTTCATGGCGCCTTCCATCCAAATGCTCATCCTCAAACGAAACTACGGAGCCACATCCCTGGTCGGCATCCCGCTGGAGAGCCACATCGGCAGGTAGCTCTTCAGAGGGACGAGACACCTACGGAGCAGGTCCACGACAGCGACCTGCCCTCAACGGGGGAAGTTCCACTGACGTGCTGTCACACATGCTGCCCGCCGTGTCGGCTGGCCTCCCGTGAGGATGCTGCATTGCGCGGACCCCCCGTAGGTTCGCCCGCCCCGCCCGCCCTGCCTGCCGTGTCCAGTGGTTGCGGCGGGCGCTCGCTCGGATGGCTGGTAGCTGTGTCGGCGGGTGCAACAGCTTCAGTTGCCTGGATTGGGGTCGGTGGTGGTTGTCGGGGTGGTTTGGGGGTGTGGGCGGAGCCGTCGCGGCCCTCTGAGGGGTGTGGCGGCTCCGCGTTGGGTTGGTGTCTGGGGGTTGGGGTCTGCTGTTTCAGTCTTGGACGGGTGCCTGCTGGGGGTGGGTTTGGCTGGAGGTGCTGGTGGCGGGGGTGTAGTAGACGGAGCGTCCTTGTTTGCTGCGTTCGAGGAGGCCGCGGGCGACGCCTTGTTCGAGGGTGTTGCGGATGACGGCTGGTTGGACTTTGCGGTCAGGGTGGGCGGTGGTGATGCTGTTGGTTACTTCGGCGGCGGATTTGGGTTCGTTTTGGCTGGTGATGGCGGCGGTGACGAGGTCGAGCCAGGAGGGGCGGTTTGTTTCCTTCTTTGCAGCCTTCTTCGTTTCGCTCTTGCCGGTGCTCTTGGTTGCGCGCGGGGCTTTCACCTCAGCGTCGGCGGCACCCGAAGGAGCGCTAGAGCCAGCGGCGATGGGGGCAGTGGCAGCGGTGGGGGTAGCGGCATCGGCTGTGGGGGTGGTGGCGGCCGCAACGGTGGGGGTGGTTTTGGGTTGCGGGGTTTTCTTCGGGGTGGGGGTGGCGCTACGTGCGGCTGGTACGGCGGTTCGGTTTGTGCGGGGTTTGGCGGCGGGTGCGGCGGTTGGCGTCGAGGGGATGCCGAGGGCTTCCTGCATTTTCAGTAGGATTTTTGCGTTTTCTTCGAGGTGTTGAAGTTCTTGTTGGAGGCGGTGGAGTTCGGTGCGGGTGTGTTGTTGTGCGGTGTGGTTGGCGGTCAGGTCGTTGGCGATTTGTTGTGCGTAGTCGTCTTTGATGCGGGTGGCGTCGTGGGGTGTGGTCATGGGTTCCTCGGTTTGTGCCGGAGGGGCGTGTGTGAGGCGATGGTACGCATCTGTGTGTGTCCGTGAGGCGGTATCGCATACCTGTCATCCCTCAACTGTGTTCCTGTAGGCGGCGGTACGGGTGTTGTGCTAGGCGCCGGCCATCTCGTTTCCCTCCGTTGTGCTGTGGGGTTTGGCGGGTTGCCGGTCAGCTGTACGTGTGCGGAGGCGTGTGGAGGTTGTTGTCGCGGCGGCGTGTCGGCAGGGATGGTGTGGGGTCTCTTCTGCAGGGTTCCCGCCAGGGTTCGGCGGCTTTCTGCGTCTGACGTGGGAGAGTGCGGATCCCGCCCGCAACACCCACTCCCGCTCCACCACCATTTCCGCTGTCCCTGCGCCCGTCGTCTTCGCTTGCGCTGTCCCCGGACCTGCTGTTTCGGCGTCGTGTGTCCCTGTGCCCGTTCTGTTTTGGTGTTCGTTGTTTCCGTGCCGGGGGTGGTGTCCTTGTGCTGTTCGGCCGCGCCGGGGTGGCGGGTGCGGCGGTGCGGCGGTGCGGCGGTGCGGCAGGCAGGTACGGCGGTGCGGTGCGGCGGGCGCTGTGTGGGCTCGTCGGGCATGGCGGTGGGTGTGTGTTTGGTTGCGGTGGGTGGGGTTTGGGTGGGGTGGGGGTGAGGCGGCCCATAGGGCCCATGTCACATACGAGGTGGGTTAGTAGTTTCCGGAGGGCTTGCCGCGGCCTCCTTGGGCTGGCTTCTACCTGCACGGATCCTTCTTGTGCTGGTGTGGGGTCGCTGGGCCCTGGCTGCGAGGCTGGCTAGTAGGTGGGGTCGTTGCCAGGTGGTCGGGGTGGTCGGTAGAACTGGATGTGTCGCCGGGCGGCGTGGGTGTTTCACCCGCCGTCTGCGGATCCCCTCTCTCTTGTGTGAGTGGTTCACGCATGTTTTCGGCATGCCGCGACCGTCCTTGTTGCCTTCGGAAGGTTTATCCGTGTCCAACACTGTCATCCGCCGCATTGCCGTTTCGAAGAAGGCCCTCGCGGGTTCCGTCCTCGCCCTGGGCGTTGCCGGTTCCATGCTTGCCGCGGTTCCCGCGCAGGCCGCGCCGATGAGTGCCAAGGCGATCGCGCAGCAGATGATCAAGGACCCGGCCCAGTTTGCCGCCTTCGACAAGATCATCTCGCATGAGAGTGGCTGGGACCACACCGCGACCAACGCTTCTTCCGGTGCTTATGGCCTGGCTCAGGCTCTGCCGGCGTCGAAGATGGCTTCCGCGGGTGCGGACTGGAAGACCAACCCGGCCACGCAGATCAAGTGGGGCCTGGACTACATGAACGAGCGTTACGGCAGCCCCGTGGGTGCCTGGAACTTCTGGTCCGCGAACCACTGGTACTAAACCGTAGGCGGACAGTCGGTGTATCAAGACGCCCGGCCGGGATTGTTTTCCGGCCGGGCGTCTTCGCGTCTGCAGCCGCCCCCCAGGCCTGCAGGCCGCCCCCCGAGTCTTCGGGTCGCCTACGGGCCCTCCCGGCCCTGGGCCGCCGGGCCCCCGGAGTCCCGGAGCCGTCGGGCCCCGGGCTGTGGAGCCCTCCGGTCTGCCGGGCCCCTAGGTCGTCGAGCCTGGAGCCCCCGAGCCCCGAGCCCCCAAGCCCCTGGGCCTCTGGGCCGTCGGGTCGTCGGGTTGTCGGGTTGTCGGGTTGTCGAGCCTTCGGTCTCCGAGCTGTCGAGCCCGAGTCCCTGGGCCGCCGAGCTGTCGGGCTGTCGGGCTGTCGAGTCGTTGGGCTGTCGGGCCCGGGTCGCTGTTGGACCTGTGGGCTGTCGGGTCGCTGGGTCCCGAGCCGTCGAGGTGCCGTGTCCCAGAGCTGTCGGGCTGCCGGGTCGTCGAGCTGTCGCCCCCGGGGCGCCGCCCGCCCGCCCCCCGGAGCTGGCGGGCCCGGAGTTCTGGGGCTGCCGAGCTGCCAGGGTGCCGGGCCTTCGGGTCCCCGAGTTGTTGAGCGCTGGAGTCCCTGGCCCTCGGGCCGTCGAGCCGTCGAACCTCAGAGCCGCTGGTCCCCGGGCCGTCGTCGTCTCCCTCGGGGTGTCGTGCCGAACCCTGGAGTCCCTGGGCCCTCGGGCCGTCGAGGTGTCGGGTCACTGCGCCCCGGGGCCGCCGCTGTGCCACTGAGCTGTCGGGCCTCAGAGCCGCTGGCCCTCGGGCTGTCGGGCTGCCGAGCGCCCGGGCCTCCGGGCTGCTGGGCTCCGGTGTCCCCGAGCTGTGGTGCTGCCGAGTTGTTGGGCCGCCGGGCCCCGGGTTGCTGTTGGACTTCTGGGCTGTCGTGTCCCGGAGCCGCCACCCCCGGCTCCTGCGCTGTCGAGTCGCTGGGCTGCCGGCTCTCGGGCCGTCGGGCTGCCGAGTTCCCGGGCTCCGAGTTGTTGAGGCCGAGTTCCTGAGCCGTCGGGCCTGCGGGCTGCTGGGCTCCCGTGCTGCTGGGCTCCCGTGCCGTCGGGCTCCCGTGCCGTCGGGCCTCAGAGCTGTCGGGCCTTTGAGTTGTCGAGCCGCTGGGGCGCAGAGTCGCCGGGTCCTCCGAGCTCTCTGAGCCTGCCCGAGCCCTGAGCCGCCCCCGCCCCTTGGCGTTCCCGGGTCGTCGAGCTGATGCGGATCTCGACTTTTCCCCAGGGCTGCTCTTGGTTCCCCAGTCGGTTGCTGTCGGCAAGGGGATCGGGGCCGCCCGATCGTGGAGTGTGTGGGCCGTGCCGAGCGGTCAAGGGCGCCTACGGCGGCGCTCCGCGCTGGGCTGCGCCCACCCTGGACAGATCGCCCCGCCCCTGGACCTGGCTGGCTATCGGGCGGCCCCTCCGCTGTGGCGCCGCGACCGCAGGTCAGCGTCCAGGGGGTGGGGAACTTGGGTGAGCAGGTCTGTCCCACCCCCGAGCATGGGGTGGGGAGATTCGTCGAGCCCCATCAGAGCCCGGGGCTGTGGAGCTGTTGAGCCTCCGAGCTGTTGAGTCCTGGAGTTTTTGGGCCGTCGAGCCGTCGAGCCGTCGAACCTCAGAGCCGCCGGCCTCCGGGTCGTCGGCACCGGAGTTCCCGAGCCGTCGAGGTGTCGGGCCCCTGGGGGCCCGGGTCGCCGCCGGGCGGTCGAGCGGTCGAGTTTTCGGGCCGGAGTCCCTGGGCCCCCGAGCTGTCAGGACGCCGGGTTCCTGGGCCACCGGGCTGTCGAGGCCTGGGGTCCCCGGGTTGTGGAGGCCTGGGGTCCCTGGGTTGTGGAGCCGTCGAGCCTTCGGGCTTGGAGCTGTCGGGCCCCTTGCGGTCTCGAGCCGCAGAGCCGCGGAGCCGCAGAGTCGCCGGGTTCTGCGGGCTCTCTGAGTCTTCTCGGGCCTTTCGGGCCCTGGGCCGCCCCCGCCCCCGCCCCTTGGCGTTCCCGGGGTGTCGAGCCCTGGGCTGTGCAGCCGTGGAGATGCTGGGTTCCGAGCCCGCGAAGTGTCGAGTCCTGAGCCGTCGATGTGTTGAGCCCTGGAGTCCCTGGGCTGCCAGGTCGTCGGGCTGTTGGGTCCCTGAGCTGCCGGGCTGCCGCCGGCCCCCGGGGTTCCTGGCTGCTGGGCTGTCAGGTTGCCGGGCTGTCGGGTTCCCGGGCTGTGGGGTTGCCGCCGGGCACCTGAGCGGCCGGGCCCCTGGGCTGCCGGGCTCTGGGGCGTCGGGCCTACGGGCCTGCGGGCTGCCGGGTTGCAGGGCTTTTGGGCCGTTGATGGCGGTGCTTGAAGACGGCTGTGGCGGGTGTTTCGTGAGGGTCGTGGCGGCTGGGTGAGGGTGAGGGTGCGCAAGGGAGTGAGGGAGGCTCGGCCGTATGGTGTGGGTGTCTGAGGAGATGGGTTGCTCGTCACCCTTGTAGCCCTGTTGTTGCTGGTGCCTTCGTGGTTTAGGCGGTGCTTGTTTTGTCGTTGATCTGGAAGGTGATGACGTCGACTTCGTCGGTTGCCGCCAGGTCTGGGTAGTGGCTCTTGAGGCCTTCGCGGAGTTGGGTTGCGGTTGTCAGCCCCTCGGCTTGGGCGTCTTGGTTGGTGAGGTCGCTGACCAGGCAGTGCCTGATGCCGGTCACTTCTGCCGGCAGGACGACTTCGGGGTCGCTTTCGAACACCAGTCGTGCCGGCCCGAGCTGGGCGGGGTCCCGGAAGCGGGTGGTTTTGGTCTTGGTGCCTGAGCGGACGTCTTCAAGGTAGCGGGGGTTGAACCGGATGATCGGGGGACCGGCCGTCTCGGGGTCTTGGTAGAGCGAGGGGTCGAGACCGTTCATGCCTTGCGGGGTCCATCGCTGGGTCAGCGGCATCAGGTCGGCGGCGAGAACGGACCTGGGCCCCGCGGGCGTGGGCACGATGACGCGCATGGTGGGGTAGTAGTCCACGAACACCTGCCGATCACGTCCGCACGGGCCGATGACGCCGCGCCCGTGGTTTCCCACGGCAACGATGCAGCGCATCTGGCGGGCGCCCTGGGCTCGTGCGGCTCCCAGAGCCACGAGTTCGGCGCAGGGTCCGCCGGTGAAGTGGTAGAGGTTCACGCCGGCGAACATCCGGTAGTCGGCGGCCATGACCGCGGCGCCCATCGTGTGGATCCCGTCTTCGTCGGGCCCGGCGTCGGTATGCGCGTCTATGGTGCGGCGTGCCAGCTCCACGAGCTCACGCTCGTCATCATCGAGAGCTCGTGCAGATGACGGTATGTACACGTTTTCGGCCTTCCGTTTCGTCAGCATTCTCCAAGATCATTTCACGCCGTGCAGGTGGGCTCCACGGGATTTCGGCTGCCTTGACCGGGCCCCTATGTGTGGTCCCGTGGGCAGGGATGGTGCGGCCTGGCTGAGGCTGATCGTGGTTCACGGACGAGGATCCCGGGCCGCGGCTCTGTCGCGGTTGTGGTGGCTGTGGTGGGGTGGATGTCGGTATGCCACTGCCGGACCCGGGCCAGGAGCGGTCCGTCCGGTGGGCCGCTCGGCTCCGGCAAACCGGTCAACGCGGCCAGGGACGCGGGGTCGGACGGCGCCCTGGTGCTGGTCCGTCTTGCCGGTCTCGACATCTTCGTGCAGGCAGACGCGGTGCTGGTGGGCAGTTCAGTTCGTTCGAGGGCACGGGCGAGTGAGTGCAGCAGGTGTCACCTGTCGGCCACCTTCGATCGCGTCGGGTGCCGCGCGGGAGGAGGCGTGGCTGAAGGTGCTGCACCAATCTCGGCAGATGGCCTTGATTTCGGGGTGATCGGCGAGCGGCGGAGGGGCGGGCGGGGCGTGGGGCGTGGGGGGTGGGGAGGCGCCGGGCCGGCGAAGAGCGCGGACCGGCAGCCGGTGCCCGGCCCGTAGTCGGCTTCCAGCAGTCGGTCTACGGCCGGCGGTCGCCCCCCCGGCACACGTCCGGCGGTCGGCGCCTGGCTCGCGGTCGGTGCCCGGCTGTTTACTGGTGTTTTGTGTCTGCCGTTCTTGGCCGGGGTGGGTTTCGTGGGGTTTTTCTTGACCGGTTTCGGTCGAGGATCCAGGCGCCTGTGCCTACCAGCACGGCCGCGCCGGCTCCGTACAGGGGCAGCCACAGGGTTGTTGTGGAGGCCAGGCATTCGGCTACGGCTTTGCGGCGCTGGGTCTGCTGTGCGTACGTCACGGCGGCGGTGTCGTGATCGGCCAGGTCCGCGACGGCCGTCCGGGTGCGGATGACCTCGTACCTGCCGAGTTCCTCGCATCCGCTGCGGGTGGCGGGCATCGGGAACAGCCAGTCCCAGCGCTGCATCATGGGGGCCAGCGCGATCGCCACGCACAGGCCGACGACCAGCGCGTAGGCGACCAGCGTGCGCATGTATGGCGTCCGGAGGCCGGGCTTCCATGCGGGCTGCCCGCGGAAGGCGAAGACGACTGCGAACAGGGTCACCCCGATGTAGGTGGCGAACCACTGCCAGGAACCCTGCGCGAGTGCGAAGGTCAGTACTGCGGCGAGTCCGATGCCGATGACCCCGGCCTGACCGCTGCCGTCATCGCCCGCTCCGGCCGGTCCGGGCCGTCGGGGTTCTTCAGGGCCGGGCTCGCTCACGGGCCCCTCCTGCAGGGTGGGAGGCATCGCCCTCAGCATCCGCCGGGCGCCGCCGCGAGGCCCGGGCGCCATGCCGGGGACGGGTTCGGATGGCAGGTGGATGGCGCCCGGATGGGGGAGCCGCACCGGTGATGTCCTGTCAGGACACGGTGTGGCAGCCGGAATCGGGCCGACCCCCTCCATATCCCCGGCCCCCGGTACATCCCGGCCTCGGCCTCGGTGTCAGTCTCGGCGGGCATCGCGTACGTTTCAAGGCGTTAGGGACCCGCACGGCGAATGCCGAGGCCCGGGCCAAGTCCACGCGCGGCCACGCCGGGTGGGCGTGCTCGCGGACCTCGTCGACGACGGCCGACGCCGTGACCGCAGGGCACCGCCGCCGTCACCGCCGAGGACCAGGCGATGGCCGGCCTGCTGCGCGCGGCCGGCGGTGTGCTGGAGGGCGGCTGATGGTCTCCGGGCCCGGGCCGGGGGCAGGCCGGCCCGCGCAAGTGGCGTATCGCGGCCGAGCATGCGGGCGCCGTGGTCAGGCAGCGCGACGGCCTCGCCTCTCTGCGCACGTCAGGACATCGCTCGCACGATCTGGTGGTGCTGGGTGGGCCGGGCCGGTTTAACCGGACGCGCGGCCACGCAGCGGTCCGTGAGGCACACCGACGACTGACTGCGAGATGTCCGCGCCGGTCCTGCGCGCGTCGGCCAGGGCCTGCGACGACCTGGCCGCGGCGATCACGGCAGCGCAGCAGGGCCTGAACAGTGCCCTGGACTACGCCGTACCCGTGCCGCACCTGTCGACGGCAGCGGCCGGTTCCCGTGCTGCCCTGCCTCGTCATGGCGCTGCAGGGCAGCACGGGCAGGCCGGTGCTGGCGATCCTGTGGCAGGAACAGCAGTGGTACCAGAACGTCAGCCCCGGCCTGACCTGGCCTCTGGCCCAGGCGGGAAACGGATCTTCGGCGGCGTTGACGCCGAAGCCGAGCCGGGTGCCGACCGGGTTTTGAGTGCGCCATGGCCGGCGACGTGATCGCCGCTCTGGCCAGGGGTGGCTTCGACTGTTCGGCTCGGACGTCACCTGTGAGGTGCAGCACCGTGGAACGACCGTCTGCCACCACATCCCGGTACGGCCGGGGCGAGGTCGGGGATTTGTTTGCGGCTGGGCGCCGGGCCTGCCGGCACACCGTCGTCGCTGTTGGGAACTGGTTCGTGTGGGTGTGGCCCGGGGCCTGTGCCTACGCCTGCGTCTGCGATATGGCGGTGGTGCTGCCCGCCGCGATGGTCCTGGAACCGCTCGCGGAGAAGCAGGAGAAGTGGCAGGAGGAGTAGGGGAGTAGGGCCCCGTTCGGCTGTGTGGGGTGTGGCAGCGCTGGGTGGGAGGGGTGTCGTCGGTGCGGGTTTCGTGGGCAGGTGTGGACAGTGGTGGGCAGGGGTCGGGTCCTGTGGGGGGTGGAGAGTGGACAGTGCCCGGGCGGAGGCTGTGTGCCACACACCTGTACATCCGTGCATCTGTGCATTCGTTTTAGGGAGTGATGGTCATGGTGTTCCGTCCGATTCGTTTGTTGATGGTGGTGAGTGCTGCGGCGGCTTTGTGTGCTGCTGCTGCGACCGTCTCCGCCGCCGCGCCCGCCCCCACCACCGCCACTGTGTCCGCTTCCGGTTCCGGCGTGCCGGCTGTGTGGGATGCCGGTCGGGGTGTGCCGCGGGTCGTGAGCGCGTGGGCGCGGGCCTGGAATGGCGGCGACCCTCAGGCTCTCGGTGCGTTGTTCACTGCCGATGGCACCTATACCGATGAGGCCGTGGGGGTCACTTTCCGTGGGCGGGGGGAGATCGCCGGGTGGAAGGCACGCGCCGACACTCTGATCGACCATGTTCACGTCACCGTTCGTACCGCCCGTGTTCAGGGGGACCGTGTCACCGTCCAGGCCGTCTACTCCGGCCATCTCAAGGGCGCGCCCAGGCCGTTCGCGGTGGCGATGACCACCGTCCTGGGTCTGGATCGCGGCCACTGCCGGATCGTCTTCGACCAGGACCACTACAGCCTGGCCGAGGTCCTGTCCCAGTCCGGGCTGCCCGCCGACTGGACCCCGCCCGCCGCCTGACCGAGGGGGCCGGCCGCTCGAGGACCACTCGAAGGCGGCTCGAACCGTCCACCGCCGCGGACCCCCGCGCCCGTATGATCCCCATGACTTGACGATTCGATGACCCGTTCCCGAAGAATCGATGACCGACAGACTTGGCGGACGGACGGACAGGGGGACGCACGATGGAGACGGCACGCTTGGCCTCGCTGATCGCCGCCACGCTCACCACGGGGCTGGTCAGTGGTCTCTTCTACGGTTTCTCCGTTTCCGTGATGCCGGGTCTGAAGCGCACGGACGACCGTACGGTCATCGAGGTCATGCAGCGCATCAACGTGGCCATCCTGAACGGCTGGTTCGTCCTCGGCTACATCGGGGCGTTCCTGTTCACCGCGCTGGCGCTGGCCCTGCACGTGCCCTCGGACGGCCGTGACGTGCTGGTGCCGCTGATCGCGGCCCTGGTCTGCTACATCGTGTCGATGGGTGTCACCAACAAGGTGAACATCCCGCTCAACAACATGCTGGAGAAGGCCGGTCCCATCGACCGGATCCCCGACCCCGCGGCCGTCCGCCGTGCCTTCGAGGGCCCCTGGGCGCGTGCGAACGTGTGGCGGACCCTGCTGTGCACGGCCTCCGTCGGTTTCCTGTGCTGGGCGCTGTACCTGCACGGTCAGGCCGGCTGATCCCGCTGATCCCGGGGACGGGCCGGGTCTGCCCCCGGTCTGCCCCTCGTCTGTCCTTCGGCCGCCGTCCCCCCGGCCGGCCGGAGGCAGGATGCGCGAAGTCCCCCGGCCGCCGAGGCCGGGGGACTTCGTGGTGATGCCGTGGGGGAGGGGTGAGGGGTTCGGGCCGTGGTTCAGCGGGTGGCGCGGCCGTACAGGACCAGGGCGCGGGAGAGGGCGGTGAGGGCCGCCGTGCACAGCAGGGTGCGGATGATGTTGGTGGAGACCCAGGTGCTCTTGAACTTGTCGACGATGGAGAAGTCCGTGAGTTTCGCCGCGTCACCGGCGTCGGCGAGTTCGTTGTTGAGGGGGATGTTCACGGAGAAGGTGATCATCAGGACGAGGAAGTAGGCCACGGTGGCCGCCCCGACCCAGATCGCCACGGTGCGGCGGCCCTTGCGGAACTCGATGACCGCGGAGGCGGCGGAGGCGAGCAGGGCGAGGACGAAGGCCATGCCGAAGAGTCCGTTGCCGTCGATCGCCGCGTTGAAGTTCTGCATGGCGGTGACGTAGGTGCGTTCGTCGCCCGCCGCCAGACCCGGCATCACCGAGACGTCGAAGGCGAAGAACAGGCCGGCCATCAGGCCCATGAGGATGGTGGAGACCAGCAGGAGGGCGGTGGCCGCCTTCCCCCGCTCGGCCGAAACGGACGCAGGCGCGGGCGCGGGGGGTTGGGGCTGGGTCTGGGGCGGGGTGTAGGGGCCGGGCTGGGGCTGGTACGGGCTCGGGCCTCCGGCGGTGTAATGCTGGGGGCCGCCGGCCGGGTTGGGGTTCATGGGACATCCTCGTCTGGGGTGGTGGGAGCAGTGCTCTTTCGGCACGGACATCCGATCGTGACACTCCCGGGGACACCCGGCCATGGGCTTTCCACCGGCTCTCGAGCAGGCCTCGAGAGCCGGTGGCTCGATCTTTTCGGCCACAGATCAGGAGCTGATCAGGGAGGGGTCAGTAGCGGTAGTGGTCCGGCTTGTACGGGCCCTCGACCCGGACGCCGATGTACGCGGCCTGCTCGGGGCGCAGGGTGGTCAGGCGGACGCCGAGGGCGTCGAGGTGGAGGCGGGCGACCTTCTCGTCCAGGTGCTTGGGGAGCACGTAGACCTCGGTCGGGTACTCCTCGGGCTTGGTGAAGAGCTCGATCTGGGCCAGGGTCTGGTCCGCGAAGGAGTTCGACATCACGAACGAGGGGTGGCCGGTGGCGTTGCCCAGGTTCAGCAGACGGCCCTCGGACAGCACGATGAGGACCTTGCCGTCGGGGAACTTCCAGGTGTGGACCTGCGGCTTGACCTCGTCCTTGACGATGCCGTCGATCTTCGCGAGGCCGGCCATGTCGATCTCGTTGTCGAAGTGGCCGATGTTGCCCACGATGGCCTGGTGCTTCATCTTGGCCATGTCGGCGGCCATGATGATGTCCTTGTTGCCGGTCGTGGTGATGAAGATGTCGGCGGTCTCGACGACGTCGTCGAGGGTGGCGACCTGGTAGCCGTCCATCGCCGCCTGCAGCGCGCAGATCGGGTCGATCTCGGTGACGATGACCCGGGCGCCCTGGCCGCGCAGCGACTCCGCGCAGCCCTTGCCGACGTCGCCGTAGCCGAAGACCACGGCCGTCTTGCCGCCGATGAGGACGTCGGTGGCACGGTTGATGCCGTCGATCAGGGAGTGGCGGCAGCCGTACTTGTTGTCGAACTTCGACTTCGTCACCGCGTCGTTCACGTTGATCGCCGGGAACAGCAGCGTGCCCTCCGACATCATCTCGTACAGGCGGTGGACACCGGTGGTGGTCTCCTCCGTCACGCCGCGGATCCCGGACGCCAGCGCCGCCCAGTCGAGGGAGGTCTTGTGCAGCAGGTCCAGGACCAGGGCCATTTCCTCATTGTCCGCGGTGGACGGGTCCGGAACACTGCCCGCCTTCTGGTACTCGACCCCCTTGTGGACCAGGAGAGTGGCGTCACCGCCGT
The DNA here is from genome assembly GCF_044747975.1 of Streptomyces sp. NPDC090045. Taxonomy (NCBI): domain Bacteria; kingdom Bacillati; phylum Actinomycetota; class Actinomycetes; order Kitasatosporales; family Streptomycetaceae; genus Streptomyces; species Streptomyces sp. NPDC090045. The sequence continues at coordinate 2,425 of NZ_JBIVFA010000023.1, read as the reverse complement.
CGTCGAGGATCATGTTCGGGCCCGCGTGACCGGGCCAGGTCAAAGCCTGCTCCGTGCACCACCAGTACTCCTGGAGCGTCTCGCCCTTCCAGGCGAAGACGGGGATCCCGGCGGCGGCTATCGCCGCGGCCGCGTGGTCCTGCGTCGAGTAGATGTTGCACGACACCCAGCGCACCTCGGCACCGAGCGCCACCAGCGTCTCGATCAGGACGGCCGTCTGCACGGTCATGTGCAGGGAGCCGGTGATGCGGGCACCGGCCAGCGGCTGCGCCTGGGCGTACTCGCGGCGGATCGACATCAGACCGGGCATCTCGTGCTCGGCCAGGGTGATCTCCTTGCGGCCGAAGTCCGCGAGTGAGAGATCGGCGACCTTGAAGTCCATGGGTTCTACTCCGTGATGGTGGTGGCTGGGTTCCCGCTGACGTTCCGGCTGATGTTCCCGCCGACGTGCAGGTTCGGGGTCGGGGTCGGGGTTGGGGTCGGGTTGAGGTTTTTGTGGATGTCCAGAGTCGCGGTGGACTTGTTGAGGGTGATGTAGTGCAGGCCCGGCGCACCCTCGGCGAGCAGACGCTCGGCCATGACGGTCGCGTACTCGACACCGATGCGGTGGCCGGCCGCCGCATCGTCCTTCGCCGCCTCCAGCCGCTGGGCCAGCGCGGCCGGGAAACGGGCGTCGCTGAGCTCGGCGAAGCGCCGGATCTGGCGGAAATCGGTGGCCGGCATGATCTCGGGGATGACCGGTGTCAGACAGCCCACCGCGGCGAGCCGGTCGCGCAGGCGCAGGTAGTCCTCGGCGTGGAAGAACATCTGGGTGATGGCGTAGTCGGCGCCGGCCCGGCACTTCGCGGCGAAGTGCCGGATGTCCTCGCTCCAGCCCGGCGAGCGGGGATGACGCTCGGGGAACGCCGCCACCCCCACCGTGAAGTCACCCAACTGACGTATCAAAGTGACCAGTTCATGGGCGTGGGTCAGCCCGTCCGGATGCGGCGTCCACTGCCCCTTCGGATCGCCGGGCGGGTCACCGCGCAGGGCGAGCACGTCACGGATGCCCGCATCCGCGTACTGGCCGATGATGTGGCGCAGCTCGGCGACCGAGTGCCCCACCGCCGTCAGGTGCGCGACCGGGCGCAGCGTGGTCTGCGCCGCGATGCGCTTGGTGACCTCCACGGTCCGGTCACGGGAGGAGCCGCCGGCCCCGTAGGTGACGGAGACGAAGGACGGCGCGAACGGCTCGATCCTGCGGATCGCCGCCCACAGGGTGCGCTCCCCGGCGTCGGTCTTCGGCGGGAAGAACTCGAACGAGAACGTCCGCCGGCCCTGGGACAGCAGCTCGCGGACCCCGCCGGCGGCGGGCGTGGCGGTGCGGGGGCGGTCGGTGGTGGCGGCCAGGGCAGCCGGCATGTCGGGCTCCTTTCCAACTCATCCGGTCTCAGCGTGCGTTGAAGTACGACGCCTCGGGGTGGTGGATCACGATCGCGTCGGTGGACTGCTCCGGGTGGAGCTGGAACTCCTCCGACAGGTGGACGCCGATCCGCTCCGGCTGCAGAAGGCCGGCGATCTTCGCACGGTCCTCCAGGTCGGGGCAGGCGGGATAGCCCAGCGAGTAGCGGCAGCCCTGGTACTCGGTGCGGAACATGCCGTCCATGGACAGCGGATCGGATCCGGCGATACCCAGCTCGGTGCGGACCCGGGAATGCCAGTACTCGGCCATGGCCTCGGCGAGCTGCACGGACAGGCCGTGCAGCTCCATGTACTCGCGGTAGGAGTCGGCGGCGAACAGCCGGGCCGTCTCCTCACCGATCCGGCTGCCGACGGTGACGACCTGGAAGCCCACGACGTCGGTTTCCCCGCTGTCCTCGGAGCGGAAGAAGTCCGCCAGGCACAGGCGGCGGCCGCGGCCCTGGCGGGGGAAGGTGAAACGGGTCCGCTCGGATCCGTTCTCGTCGAGGACGATCAGGTCCTCGCCCTTGGAGACGCACCGGAAGTAGCCGTGCACCACGGCCGCCTCCAGCAGAGCGCCGGTGTGCAGGCGCTCCAGCCAGCCGCGCAGCCGGGGCCGCCCGTCGCTCTCGATGGTGTCGGTGTCCTTCAAACCCCACTGGCCCTTGAACAGAGCCGTCTCGTCCAGCCAGGAGGCGTACTCCTTGAGCGGGATGCCCTTGACGACACGGGTGCCCCAGAACGGCGGGTCGGGCACCGGGTTGTCGACGGCGACGTCGGAGCGGCCGCCGGGCTGTGGCTGCGCCGCCGGCAGCGGCGTATCCCGCTTGGCGACACGGCGCTGCTTCAACGGCGGCAGGACCACGCCGGGAACACCGCGTTTGACTCCCATCAGGGCGTCCATGAGGCGCAGGCCTTCGAAGGCGTCGCGGGCGTAGCGGACTTCGCCTTCGTAGATTTCGTGGAGGTCTTGTTCGACGTAGGC
>NZ_JBIVFA010000022.1:0-102464 GCF_044747975.1 Streptomyces sp. NPDC090045 | reverse complement strand
GGCGCCCGCAGTTCTTCGGCGCCAAACCCCAGCTCGTCCTCAAGTCGGGCTTCCCCGCGTACGGGGTCACCGGCGACCCCAACGCCGCCACCGACTGCTGTGAGCCGCTCGTCCTGGGCCCGCTGTTCGGAGCCCACGGCGCCGCACCCGCGGACCTCTCCGTGGCGTTCGTCAGCCGTGCCGCGGCCGAGTCCGGCTCCTTCGGGGCCCCGTACGACACCCTGGGCACCCGGCGCCGCCGGGTCGCCGTGCGGGGGACCCGGGGCATCGGCCCGAAGGACATGGTCGGCAACACCCGCCTGGGGGAGGTCGACGTCGACCCCCGCACCGGGCTCGTCACGCTCGACGGGGAACCCCTGCGGTCCGAGCCGGCGCAGCAGGTCTCGCTCAACCGCCTCTACTTCCTCTGACGGCGCCTCCCGCACTCCCGCACTCCCGCCCGCCCGATCCCTCCCGCCGATCCCTCTCGTACGAATCGACTCTTGACTGAATTTTCAGTCGGGTGACAGACTCCCAGCGAAAGAAATGAGACAGTCGATGTCCGAATTCCGTATGCCCGCCGAGTGGTCCGAGCACGAGGGCTGCCTGATGGCCTGGCCCACCCGCGAGGACCTGTGGGGAAGCGTGCTGGCCGACGTGAAGGAGGAGTACGCCAACGTCGCCCGCGCCATCGCGGCCTTCGAGCCCGTGACGATGGTCGCCCCGCCCGGCCACGGCGAGGACGCCCGCGCCCACTGCGGCCAGGACACCGCCGGCATCACCGTCATCGAGATGCCGCTCGACGACTCCTGGTTCCGCGACTCCGCCCCGCTCTTCGTCCTCGACGCCGACGGCAACCGCGCCGGCGTGGACTTCCGCTTCAACGCCTGGGGCGGCAAGCACCACCCGTTCGACTCCGACGACCGGGTCAGCGCCCTGCTGCTGGAGCACCTCGGCATCGACCGCATCGCCTCCGACATGATCCTCGAAGGCGGCGCGATCACCGTCGACGGCGAAGGCACCCTGATCACCACCGAGCAGTGCCTGCTGCACCCCAACCGGAACCCCGGCAGGAGCCGCGACGAGATCGAGGCCGAGCTGAAGTCCCGGCTCGGCGTCACCAAGGTCATCTGGCTGCCGTACGGCGGCCTGCTCGACACCGAGACCGACGGCCACGTCGACGGCGTCTGCGCCTTCGCCGCGCCTGGCACGGTCGTCGTCTCCCTGCCCGACAACCCCAACCACCCGGACTACGCCCGGATGCGCGCCAACCGCGCCGTGCTCGAAGCCGCCACCGACGCCCGGGGCCGCCGACTGGAGATCATCGACGTTCCGCAGACGGCCTTCGCCGATCTCGCCGACGGCGAGATCGAGGTGTCCTACCTGAACTACTACGTGGCCAACGGCGGCGTCGTCGTCCCGGTGGCCGGGCTGGCCCAGGACGAGGACGCCCTCGCCGTCATCGCCTCCGCCCACCCCGGCCGCAAGGTCGTCGGCGTACGGGCGCTCGCCATCGCGTTCGGCGGCGGCGGAGTCCACTGCATCACCCAGCAGATCCCCGCCGCACGCACCGGCGGGAACGCCGCCGGCTGACCCGGACACCTGCCGTTCCAGGCGGACCGGCCCGGGGCTACCCGGCGGTCCGCTCGCTCCTCCCCCGCATCCCTCACGGAAAAGAGAGCGCGACGATGACCACCTCCCCACCCCGCACGGCAAGACGCCCCCACCACCGCCGCCGCAACGCGGTCCTCACCAGCGCCGTCCTGACCTCCCTCGCCCTGCTCGCGGCCTGTGCCGGTCCGCCCAAGGGCGACGCCGGCGAGGTCACCGACGTCCGCCTCTCCGCCTCCACGCCCCCGGCCCGCGGCGAGATCGACTCCTTCAACTGGGCCGTCTACGCCGAACCGCCGACCCTCGACTACACGGTGGCGTTCGACTACCCGCAGAACACCATCCTGTCCAACGTGTGCGAGAGCCTGATGCGCTGGACCCCGGCGCTCACCACCGAGCCCGGGCTCGCCCAGAAGGCCTCCAACCCCGACCCCACCACCTGGGTCTACGACCTGCGCCCCGGCGTGCGCTTCCACGACGGCAAGGAGATGACCGCCGACGACGTGGTCTTCAGCCTCGGCCGGCAGATGGACCCCGACAACGCCGCCGCCTGGGCCCAGGTCTTCCAGAACGTCTCCGCCGTCACCAAGAGCGGCCCGCTCCAGGTCACCGTCAAGCTCAAGAAGCCCGACTCCCAGTTCCCGCAGTACATGGCGACCGCCGCCGGAGTGGTGGCTTCCAAGGCCGGCGTCGAGGCGGCGGGCAAGGACTACGGCACCACCGGCGGGCTCGCCTGCACCGGCCCCTTCGAACTCGGCACGTGGAACAAGGGCCAGTCGGTCGAACTCAACCGCTTCGACGGCTACTGGGGCACCAAGGCCAAGTCGAAGAAGGCCGTCTTCCGCGTACTGACCGACCCGTCCGCCCGCACCAACGCCATGCTCAGCGGGGAGGTCGACGGCGGCTACCTGATCCCCACCGAGAGCTACGTCCGCCTGCGCGGCAGCGGCACGGGCACCCTCTACTTCGGCGAGGGCCTGAGCACGGTCAACGTCAACGTCACCAACATGGAGGGCCCCCTCGGTGACGTCCGCGTCCGCCGGGCACTGTCCCTGGCGCTCGACCGCACCGGATTCGTCAAGGCCGGACTCGGGGGCGCGGGCACCGTCACCAACTCCCTCACCACCCGCGCGGCCTGGGCCGCCGCACCCGAGAACACCCTGAAGAACGCCCTGGACGGACTGCCGCCCACCGGCCAGGACATCGACAAGGCCAAGGCCCTGATCCAGGAGGCCGGGGCCACCGGCAAGACCCTGACCATGGCCACCAGTTCCATAGGCCAGGACGTCTCCCTCCTCGCCACCGCGGTCCAGGCGGCCGGTACGCAGATCGGCCTGGACATCCGGCTGAAGACCATCGCCCCCAACGCCTTCACCGCACTCTTCACGGACCCCCAGGCGCGCGAGGGCATCGACATGTTCCCGCTCACCTACTACGACTCGATCACCGACCCGCTCGACCTCCTGACGAACTTCAAGACCGGCGCCTACATGAACTTCGCCGGCTACAGCGACCCCCAGTACGACCAGCTCGTCGACCAGGCCGCCGCCGTCTACCCGGTCCAGCAGCGGATGGAGATCACGGCGAAACTCCAGCGCCACGCCTCCGAGCAACTGCTGTGGATCCCCGTGGCCGAGTGGCCGACCGCGCTGTTCCAGGGCAAGCGCATCACCGGAGCGCCCACCACGATCTCGTACATGTACTACCCGTGGGCCGCCGACGTGGGGGCCGCACAGTGAGCTTCGCCCGTTTCGCCGTACGACGGGTGGCGGAAATGGCCGCCACCCTCCTCGCCGCGTCGTTCGTGGTCTTCGGCGCCATGTACGCGGCGCCGGGCAACCCGGCGAGCTTCCTGCTCGCCGGCCGGTCGGCCTCCCCGGAGGCCCTCGCCTCGATCAACGCCCAGTACCACCTGGACGACCCCTTCCTCACCCGCTGGTTCCGCTGGCTCGGGGACGTGCTCCAAGGCGACTTCGGGCGCTCGATCACCTACCGCACCGATGTCTCGCGCCTCCTGGCGGACCGGCTTCCCGTGACACTGCTGCTGATCACCATGGCTCTCATCGTGGTCGTGGCGGTCGGCCTGCTGCTGGGCCGGATCGCCGCCGTCCGGGGCGGGGCCACCGACTCCGCGATCCTGGTCACCACGACGTTCGCCGTCGGCACCCCGTCCTTCGTCGCGGCCGTCCTGCTCCAGGGACTGTTCGCCGTCCAGCTGGGGTGGTTCCCCAGCAGCGGCGCCGGCGAGGGCTTCGCGGACATGCTCTGGCACCTCGCGCTCCCCGCGGTCGCCCTCGCGCTCTACCTGATCGGCATGCTCGCCCGCGTCACCCGCTCCGCCATGCTCGAAGCCCTCGACAGCGAGCACGTCACCGTCGCCCGCAGCCGAGGGGTCCCCGAACGCCAGGTCATCCGCCGCCACGTCTTCCGCAACTCCCTCGGGACCGTGCTGACCACCGGCGGACTGATCGTCTCCACCCTCCTGGTGTGCACCATCCTGGTCGAGACCGCCTTCAGCATCGGTGGCATCGGCCAGCTCCTCGAACTGTCCACCACCACCAAGGACTTCCCGACCGTCCAGGCGATCTCCCTGATCATCGTCGCCCTCTTCATGATCGTGAACCTGCTCGTGGACCTGCTGCTGCCCCTGGTCGACCCCCGGGTCACCCTCGGAACGAGGGGAGCCGCCACATGAGCGCCGTCCTCGTCCGCCGCCCCGGTCTCTCCCGGATCCGGGCCACCGGTTCCCCGCTCCACCTCCTCTGCCTGGGCCTCGTCGCCCTCGTCGTCCTCGCCGCACTGCTCGCGCCCTGGGTGGTGCCCCAGGACCCCAACGCCGTCGACCTAGGCAACGCCCTCGCCGGACCCTCCGCCGCACACCCGCTCGGCGTGGACGCCGCCGGCCGCGACACCCTCTCCCGGCTGCTGCTGGGCGCGCGCACCTCCCTCCTCGGCCCGCTGGGCGTCGTCGCCTTCTCCACCGTGGCGGGCATCGCCATCGGCATGGCCGCCGCCTGGCGGGGCGGCTGGCTCGACTCCGTCCTGTCCCGCAGCACGGAGCTGGTCTTCGCCTTCCCCGGCATGCTGCTGGCCATCCTGATCATCTCCGTCTACGGAGAGGGCCTGCTCGCCCCCGTCATCGCCCTCGCCGTCGCCTACCTGCCCTACGTCAGCCGCCTCACCCGCTCCCTCGTGCTCGCCGAGCGCACCCGCCCGTACGTGAGCGCCTACCAGGTCCAGGGCCACTCGGCCGTGCAGATCTGCCTGCGCCACGTCCTGCCGAACATCGCGCCCGTCGTCCTCGCCCAGTCCACCATCAACTTCGGCTACGCCCTGATGGACCTCGCCGGACTGTCGTTCCTCGGGCTCGGAGTTCCGGCCCTCACCCCCGACTGGGGCCGCATGGTCTTCGACGGGCAGACCGCCATCCAGCACGGCTACCCGCTGTCCGCGATCCTGCCCTGCGTCTTCATCGTGCTGACCGTGGTCGCCTTCAACGTGGTGGGCGAGCGGTGGGCCGACCGGGTAGCCAGGAGAACCCCATGACACAGATGGAACAGACGGGACCGACGCGCGGGACCCGGCCGGCGCGACCGGCCGACACGCTCGACATCCGAGGGCTGCGGATCACCCTGCCCGGCACCGCCCGTCCCGTCCTCGACGGCGTCGACCTCACCGTCGCCGCAGGCGAGACCGTCGCCCTCGTCGGCGAGTCCGGATCCGGCAAGACCCTCACCTCCCGCAGCGCACTGCGCCTGCTGCCGCCCGGCGCCGTCGTCGAAGGCACGGTCCGGGTCGACGGCCAGGACGTGCTCGCGATGGACACCGACCGCCTGCGCGGCGTACGGGCCGGCACGGTCGCCATGGTCTTCCAGGACCCGCGCGCCGCGGTCAACCCGCTGCGCCGCATCGGCGACTTCCTCACCGAGAGCGTCACCCTCACCGGGGCCATGAGCCGCACGGAAGCCACCACCCGGGCGGTGGAACTCCTGCGGGCCGTCGGCCTGGACGACTCCCTCCTGCGCAAGTACCCCGGCCAGGTCTCCGGCGGCATGCTCCAGCGCGTCGTGATCGCGGCGGCCCTGATGGGGGACCCCGTGCTCCTGCTGGCCGACGAGCCCACCACCGCCCTGGACGTCAGCAGCCAGGCCGAGGTCATCGCCCTCCTGACCACGCTCCGCGAACGCTTCGGCACAGGGCTGCTGTTCGTCACCCACGACCTCGACCTCGCCGCCGCCATCAGCGACCGCGTCTACGTCATGTACGCCGGCCGGATCGCGGAGTCCGGCCCGGCCGAGGTCCTCTTCACCCGCCCCCGGCACCCGTACACGGCAGCCCTCCTCGCCTCCACCCCGCGGATGGAGGGCCCCCGGGGAAGGCTCGCCGCCATCGAGGGCCAGCCGCCGGACCTGCGGGAGCCACTGCACGGCTGCGCCTTCGCAGCCCGCTGTCCGCTCGCCACGGAGGTCTGCGACGAGCAGGCCCCTCTGCCCTCCGCGGCCCCGGACCGGCCGGACCACCGGGCCGCCTGCCACCACAGCGACCTGCTCGAAGGGAGCGCCGTCGATGCCTGAGAACGTACTGGAGGTAAAGGGCCTGAGCCGTTCCTTCGGGGCCGTCCGGGCGGTGGACGACGTGTCCTTCGCCCTCCCCGAAGGCGGATCGCTGGGCATCGTCGGCGAGTCCGGATCCGGCAAGACGACCACCGCCCGCATCGTCGTCGGCCTGGAGCGCGCCGACGGGGGAGAGGTCCTGGTCCGCGGCCGGTCCCGGGCCGGGCACCCCCGGGGCCGGGCCGCGCGCCTCGCCAGGGCCCGCGAGATCCAGATGGTCTTCCAGGACCCGTACCTCTCCCTCGACCCGCGCACCAGTGTCGAGGCGGCCCTGCGGGAGACCCTGAGCCTGCACTTCCCCGGCCGTGACCACGCGCAGCGGGTACGCGAACTGCTCGACCAGGTGGGCCTGGGCACCCGGGCCGCCGACGCCCTGCCGCGCCGTCTGTCCGGCGGCCAGCGCCAGCGCGTCGCCATCGCCAGGGCCCTCGCCGTCGAACCGGCCGTCCTCGTCCTGGACGAGGCCGTCGCCGCGCTCGACGTCTCCGTGCAGGCGCAGATCCTCAACCTGCTGGCCGACGTCAGGGAGCAGACCGGGATCGCGTTCCTCTTCATCACCCACGACCTCGGGGTCGTGCGGTGCGTGACCGACGAGATCGTCGTGATGCGGCACGGGGCCGTGGTCGAACAGGGCGGCACGCAGGAGGTGCTCGCCGCGCCGGGGCATCCGTACACCCGGCTGCTGCTGGAGTCCGTGCCCCGGCCCGGCTGGGATCCGGCGGCGATCGCGGCGGCCCGGCGGGCGCTGTAGCGGGCGCCGGGCGGCAGGCGCCGCGTGCCGCGTGCCGGGCACGGCCGCGGGTGCTCCGGGGCCCCGGATCAGGTACCGGCGGCGAGCGTACGGATCAGGGTGCGCAGCACCGGACCGGAGTCGACCTCGGAGCCCAGGGACTCCGCCGCGGCCAGGCCGTCCACCGCGGCGGCCACCGCTTCGCCCAGCAGGCGCGGGTCGACGTCACCGTCCCGTTCCTCGGCCAGGACCTGGAACAGGGTGACGAAACAGCCGCGCCAGCGCCGGAACTCCGCCTCCAGGCACTCCCGGACCCGGGCGTCGTTCAGGGCGTGCCAGTGCAACGCCGAGTGGAGGTGGGAGAGTTCCGCGCCCTCGGGCCGGCCCAGCAGCTCGACGACCCGCTCGGCGCGCTCCGCGAACGGCCCCGGAGCGGCGACCGCCTCCTCCAGGGGGAGGATCCACTCGGGGCGGATGTCCGCGATGACCGCCAGGACGAGGTCGGTCCGGTCCTGGAAGTGGTAGTGGCACATCCCGTGTGAAACGCCGGACAGGGCCGCCACGTTGCGGGTGGTGAACCGTTCGCTCAGCCCGCCCGCCAGCAGGGTCCGCGCGGCGGCGATCAGTCGTGCCCGGGTCTGCTCGCCCTTCGCCGAGACCCTGGGGCGCCCCGCGCGGGCAGGAGGGGCGGACGGGTTCGGGGAGTCCTTCGCGGAAGCGGCCATGGCGTCACTCTAACGAGCCCGCGCACCGCCACCTGCGGCTTTCCGTGATCCACCGGAATGACCTCGTGCAAACTATTGACCGAGCGCTTGGCCAGTTTTAGCTTTCCGGTCAACCCCGCAGTCGGCGCGGGAAGTTGAATCCCCAAGGAGCCCCTCATGAACGATCACTCAGCCAACCCGCCCGGCGCGGACCTGGACCGGCGCAGATTCCTGGCGGCGGCGGGACTCACGGCCGCGGCCGCCGCCCTCGCGGTCACCGAGGGACGGGCGGGGGCGGCGGCCCGCCCCGCCGCCGCGGGCGCGTTCCGGGTACCGATCGAGGACGTCCGCCACACCCGCACCTGGATGGCCTGGCCGGACTCCACCTCCATCTGGGGCAACACGCTCGGCGGCGTCCAGTCGGACATCGCGCTCATCGCCCGGACCATCGCCAAGTACGAGCCGGTCTACATCTGCGCCAACTCGGGCAGCGCCGCCAAGGCCCGTTCCCTGTGCGGCTCCACCGTCACCGTCGTCACCACCATCCCCGTCGACGACTGCTGGATGCGCGACAGCGGACCCGTCTTCCGCACGGACGGGGCCGGCGGGCTGGACGCGGTCGGCCTGAACTTCAACGGCTGGGGAAGGAAGCAGGCCCACTCCAAGGACGCCCTGGTCGCCGGCCGGGTCGCCGCCTACCTCGGCGTCCCCTTCACCGCAGCCGGCCTGGTGGGCGAGGGCGGCGCGGTGGAACAGGACGGCGCGGGCACGCTGATGGCCACCCGCAGCAGCCTGGTGAACCGCAACCGCAACCCCAACATGTCGCAGAGCCAGATCGAGGCCGCGCTGCGCACCGCCTACGGCGCGTCCAAGGTGATCTGGTTCGACGGCGTGGTCGGCCAGGACATCACCGACGACCACGTCGACGCGACCTCCCGCTTCCTCGCCCCCGGGAAGGCCCTGGTCCAGATGCCACTGGCCTCGGACAACGACGTCTACGCCAAGGACGCGCGCCAGCAGTACCAGATCCTGTCCGGAGCCACGACCGCGGACGGCGCCCGGATGACCGTCGAGAAGCTCCAGGGCCCCGACTACTACAAGATCCGCTCCACCAACCCGGACTTCCTCGCCTCCTACGCCAACTACTACGTGTGCAACGGCGCGGTGATCAGCGGTCAGTTCGGCGACACCCAGGCCGACGCCGCGGCGCGCGCCACACTGACCCGCCTCTTCCCCGGCCGCGTCGTCGAACGCCTCAACATCGACCGCCTCGGGGCCGGCGGCGGCGGCATCCACTGCGTCACCCAGCAGCAGCCGGTGCCGTAGGCCCCCGGTGGCAGGCCGGCGCCACGCGGCCGCCGGCCTGCCACTGCCCCGATCACGGCGTGTGCTCAGCCGGCCACCGGGCGTCGCGGTCGCCGGGTCCTCCCTCCGGGACGATACTGAAGGTCACGGTGCGTGGAGGCGACATGCGTGAACCGGAGCGGCGTGGCCGGAGGCCGGCCGCGGTGCCCGTGGGCGAAACGGCAGCCGTCGTACTGGACGACGCAGGCGTGGTCGTCGCCCGTTCGGAACGGGCTGCGACGCTGCTGGACTGCTCACCGGGCCAGCCCTGTGCTCCCTTGCTGGGGCTGCTGCCGCGCGCCGGAGCGGAGGCGGGACCGGTCGGGCGCACGGTGACCATCCCCGCCGGCGACGCCGCGGGCCGAAACGTCCCTCTGGTCTGTACGGTCGTCCGCCTCGCCGCGCGCACTCCGGGCGATCGCGACGCCGAGGCCCAGTGGCTGGTCCTGGTCAGCCCGCAGGACACCGCGGCGGAGGCGGTCCAGCCCGACTCGGAGCGACGCCGCAAGAGGCTGTCCCACACGGCCGCCGAGAGCATCGGGGCCTCCCTGGACGTGACGGACATGGCCCAGGTCCTCGTGAACCTGCTGGTCCCCGACTTCGCCGACCTGGCGACCGTGGACCTCGCCGAGCCGGTGCTGGTCGGCGACGAGCCGCTGCCGCTCGACACCAGCGGTGAGGTCCGCCTGCGCCGGACCGCCGCCGCACAGAGCCCCGGGGTGTCCGCGGAGGACCTCCTGCCGGTCGGCGAGGCACTGCCTCCCGTACCGGACACGGAGGTGATGCGCCCGCTCATGGCGGGACGGCCGGTGCTGGTGTCCGACGTCGACGTGCTCCGCGCGGCGCTCGGGGTGGACCCCGAGACCCTGCGCCTGTTCGTCCCGAGCGGGGCGCACTCCTCCGTGGCGGTGCCGCTGTACGCACGGGGTCTGATCCTCGGCTGCGTCACGGTCTGGCGCAGCCAGTTGCCGTCCGCCTACGGCGAGGAGGACGCGGTGCTCCTGCAGGACGTGGCCTCCAGGGCCGCGCTCGGCGTGGACAACGCGCGCCGCTTCACCAAGGAGCACCGGTCGGTGGTGGCCCTGCAGCGCAGCCTGCTGCCGCACTCCCTCGTGAACACGGCGGCCGCGGACACGGCGGGGGTCTACCAGCCGGCGTGCGGCGGCGTCGGGGTCGGCGGGGACTGGTTCGACGTGATCCCCCTGCCGTCGCTGCGCGTCGCGTTCGTCGTCGGGGACGTCGTCGGCCACGGCCTCGAAGCCACCGCGGCCATGGCACGCCTGCGGACCGCGGTGCAGACCCTGGCCGACCTCGATCTGGATCCGGGCGAGCTGCTCACGCACCTCGACGACCTGGTGCTCGGTTTCTCCAGCGAGCAGATGAACGGCACGTCCCGCGCGGAGCCCGCGGTGCTCGGAGCGACGTGCCTGTACGCCGTATACGACCCGGTGACGCGTCGATGCGTCGCCGCCACCGCGGGACATCCGCCGCCCGCCCTGCTGCCACCGGGGGAGGAGCCGTTCTTCCTGGGCATGGCGCCGGGACCGCCGCTGGGCGTCGGCGGAATGCCCTTCGAAGTGACCGAGTTCGGCGTACCACCGGGCAGCACGATGGCGTTCTTCACCGACGGACTCGTGGCGCGCCGCGGCGGCGACATCGAGGAGGGCATGGAGAGACTGCGGGGCTCCCTCGCCGGCGCCGGATCGAGCCGGCCCCTGGGCGAGGTCAGCCAGAGCGTGTTCGACAAGGTGCTGCCCCAGGAGCCCGCCGACGACGTCGCCCTGCTGCTCGCCCGCACCCGCGCCCTCTCCGCCGACCAGGTCGCCGAGTGGGAACTCGAAGCCGACCTGTCCCTCGTCGCGCACGCCCGTGAGCTGGTGATGGGCCAGCTGTCGGGCTGGCAGTTGGACGAACTGGGCTTCGTGACGGAGCTCGTCGTCAGCGAACTCGTCACGAACGCGATCCGCTACGCGGGCGGCCCGGTCGGGCTCCGGCTGATCCGCGACCGGGTGCTCGTGTGCGAGGTCTCCGACCCCAGCAGTACGCAGCCGCGCCTGCGCCGTGCGCGGGAGACGGACGAGGGCGGGCGCGGCCTGTTCCTCGTCGCCCAGCTCACCGACCGGTGGGGCTGCCGGTTCACCAGCAGGGGCAAGACCATCTGGACGGAGCAGCCCATCGACGGGTCGCTCGGCTAGCTTCCTGCGTCAGCTCCTCCGCCAGTTCCTCCTTCAGTGCGGCGTGATGTGGGAGACGGCCGTGGTGACGGTGTCGAAGCGCAGGGTGGTGCGGGACCGCAGGTCGTACCGGTCCCAGCGCGGCAGGGCGGGGTGGTTGGGGTCGCCGGTGCGTATGAACGAGATCCACGCCCGGTGCACGGTCCTGGCGAGGCCGTCCCTGATCCTGGTGTCCATTCCCGCCACGAACGGGGCGTGCGACCAGGCGCCGAAGTTGTCGAACACGAAGGGCAGGTCCAGGCAGTGCGGGGCCCCCAGGCGGCCGTCGTGCGCGGGGGTCGGGAAGGCGAACTCGTACGCCCATACCGGCCGGCCCCGTGCCGCCCGCGCCTCCGCGAACGCCAGGGTGGGCTTCCTGAACAGTTCGTCGGTGCTCAGGTCGATGAGGACGTCCACGGGACGCGCGCCCGGGCGGGCGGCCTCGTACGCCGCGTAGGCCTCGGCCGCGCCGTCGCCGAAGGTGTCCCGCGCCCGGCCGAGCACCTGCTCCTTGGTCGCCGACGCGTACGCCTCGCCGAGCGCGAAGCTGAAGGCCGACTCCTCCCTGGTCCAGCCGATCAGGACGTCGATGTCGGCGCCCGGACCGTCGAGCAGGTTCTCGACGGGTTGCCGCCGCGCCGTGGAGCCGTCCAGAACCGGCAGGAACGGCACGGTCCAGTGCCCCCACTCGGTGGTGTCCCCGAGAAGACCGGCGGTGGCCTCGACCAGCGACGGCCACGGTGCGGTGCGCAGTTCGTCGACGTCCTTCGCGCCGGCGATCTCGAGATAGGCGGCGGTGCGGGCGAGGGCCGCGGCGGGTGTGGCCAGCGGCATCCCGAGCGGGACGCTCTGCAGGACGGCACGCCGGAAGGGACGACCGCCGCCCCCGTGGCCCGCGAGCGCCGCGGTGGACAGGGCGCCGGCGGACTGTCCGGCGACGGTGACCTGGTCCGGGTCCCCGCCGAAAGCGGCGATGTTGTCCTGGACCCACTGCAGTGCGGCGAGTTGGTCGGTGAGCCAGAGGTTGCCGTGCTCGGCGCCGTCGTCCGACTCGAAGTAGAGCAGGCCGAGCGGGCCGAGCCGGTAGTTGAGGTTCACCACCACCAGGTCGCCGTTGCGCGCGAAGGTCTCGCCCGAGTAGTTGGGCATCGCGCCGGACCCGGACAGGAAGGCGCCACCGTGGATCCAGACCAGGACCGGCCGGCGCGCGTCGTCCGCGCCGGGCGTCCACACGTTCAGCGTCAGGCAGTCCTCGTCGAAGGGCGGGAGGCCGTGGCTGCCGAGTACGGGGTCGCCCTCGCGCACGGCTTGCGGGGCGCCGGGCCCGTACGAGGAGGCGTCGAGGACCCCGCTCCACCCCGGATGCGGCTGAGCGGGGAGCCACCTGAGCGATCCGACGGGCGGCGCGGCGTAGGGCACGCCCTTGAACACGGCGAGGCCGTCTTCGACGACGCCCCGGATCGGGCCCGAGCGGGTGTTCACGACGGGCGGGCGGGTGCGGTCCTGAGCAAGAGCCATGCGGTGCTTCCTTCCATGACGGTGGTGCCGCGGATACGCCCCCCGGTGCGGCGGCCGGGTCACGGCCGTGCGGGGGAGACGGGCGGGGGACTCGAGTTGAGGAGGGATCGGTGACGGGGCGGTCAGAGCCCGGACTTCTCGTGCCAGATCCGGCCGGACGCCCGCAGCGGATCCTCGACGACCGACGGCTCGACGTCCCAGATGCGCGTCATCGGCTGTTCCCGCGTGAAAGGAGCCCATCCGGGATCCCCCGTGGCGGCGAAGGAGATCCACGAGGCGCGAAGGCGCTCGGACAGGCGGGTGAACTCCGGGGACGGGGCCTTGCCGCCGAAGAGGAAGGCCGCCAGGGGCCCGCGCGCGTGGCCGAACGTCGCCGGGATGTCCATGGTGTGGCAGGCGCCCAGGGCCCCGCCGAAGGCCGGGCTGCTCCAGGTGAAGTCGTAGAGCCAGGCCCGGCCGCCCGCTTCGGCGTGGGCCTGTGCCAGCCACGTCGAGGGCATCCGGAACAGGGCGTCGGAGTACATCGCGACGTACAGCTGTGGATCGTTCAGGCCAGGGTGGGCGGCGCGGTACGCGGCGGCCGCCCCGCGCCCCAGTCCCAACTCCTCGGCGACGACACCGAGGTCGAGGTCGCGGATCTTCGCCGAGGGGCCCGCCGGCTTGCGCGACGCCCGCTCGCGGAATCCCGCACGGGCCGCCGCGAGCATCATGGGCACGGCCTTCACCATCGCCGAGGCCTTGATCTTGACGAGGCCGCGCTCCATGGCGAACAGCGTGAACTCGTCGTGCGTGTAGCCCGTGACGAGGTCCACGTCGCGTGCGCACCCCGAGCGCAGGGCGCGCCACGGCTCGTCCACGACGGTGACGCCGTCGATGACGGGCGAGAACGCTGTGATCGCCTCGGGAGTCGTCCAGGCCGACGGGTTCGCCCGCATCGCCGGCAGGGGCGCGTCCTGCACGGCCAGCAGGGCCTCGGGAGGCAGGGAGGCGAGGCTCTCGGGACCCACACCGGCCGCCTCCCCGATCAGCGCGGCGATCCGCCGGGCCTCCTCCTCGGGCAGGAACCGCCCGGCCATGCTCTGGACGATGGCGCGCCGGAACAGTCCGCGCGCGGCGGGCGCCGACATCAGCGCGGCGACGGACGCACCTCCACCGGACTCGCCGAAGACCGTCACGTTGTCCGGATCGCCGCCGAAGGCCGCGACGTTCTCGCGTATCCAGAGGAGGGCGGC
This sequence comes from Streptomyces sp. NPDC090045, assembly GCF_044747975.1. NCBI lineage: Bacteria > Bacillati > Actinomycetota > Actinomycetes > Kitasatosporales > Streptomycetaceae > Streptomyces > Streptomyces sp. NPDC090045. Next base: position 88,520 of record NZ_JBIVFA010000022.1, on the reverse strand, counting down.
GGCCTGATCGAGGAAGCCCCGGTTGGCGGGGGCGCCCGGCACGTGGCCGAATCCCTCGAAGCCGACGCGGTAGTTGAACGTCACGAGCACGACGCCGCCGCGGGCCAGTACCTCTCCGTCGTGCAGGGGATCGGCGCAGTGGCCCGTCTTCCACCCGCCGCCGTAGATCCACACCATGACCGGCAGCCGGTCACCGGCTCCTCCCGGGGTCCAGACGTTCACGCTGAGACAGTCCAGGCCGTCCTCCGGCCGCCACGCCGGGGGCATGCCGGGGACCAGCGGCAACTGCGGAGGTACGGCGCCGAAGGACGTGGCCGGCCGGACCCCTTCCCAGGCGGGGACCGGGGCCGGCGCCCGGAACCTGAGGGGTCCTTCCGGGGGGAGGGCGTAGGGAATGCCCTTGAAGACCGACAGCCCGTCCTCGGCCGTGCCCTCGACCTTGCCGGTCAGGGTCTCGATGACAACACCCATGGGGTGGTTCCTTTCACGTGGAGAGTCTGAGGACCGCGTCCAGCAGGCATTTCCCGCCGAACATCAGGTCGGTGATCCGGGCGTGCTCGTCCGGCGCGTGGATGAGCCGCATGACGTCCGCGTCACTCGCGGAGGGGAAGAAGCCGACCACCTTGGTGTCGGGGAAGGCGCGGGCGTCCGTCGAGGCCGGATTGATGTACGGAAGCACCCGCGCCCCCGCTTCGTGGGCCGCGACCGTGTCGCCCAGGACCCGCAGGAGCGCCGGGTCATCGTGGACGGCGCGGCTCTCCCTGCCGTGCAGCAGCGACACCTCGACCCGGTCCCCGACCGCCTTGCGGACCTCCGTCACCCAGTCCTCGGGCCGCTGTCCGGGCAGCAGGCGGCCGTCCAGCACCACGCTCGCCTCGACGGGCACCACGTTCTGCCGGTGTCCCGCGGACAGCAGTGTCGGAGCGGCGGTGTTGTGCAGCCCGGTGACCACGAACTCGCGCAGGACCGGATCGATGGGCAGGCTGTTCGCTCCCGCCCAGGTGGGGGCCTCCAGCAGACGCTCGATCGCCTGTGCGCCCGTACCCGGGTGCAGCTCTGCCAGCGTGCTCAGCATGCGGTGCGCGGCCGGATGCAGCACGGACGGCGGCGCGAAGGCGCGCAGCCGGAGCAGGGCCTCGGCGAGCGTGAAGACCGCCGCCTCCGAGCGCGGGACGGAGGCGTGGCCGCCCGGACCGCGCGCGGTGATCCGCATCCGGGCGCTGCCCTTCTCGGCCACCTGGACGGTGTAGACGGGGCCGCCGGGCGTCAGGAAACGCTGCCCGCCGCCTTCGTTGAACGCGAACTCGGCCTCGACGAGACCGCGGTGGTTCTCCCACAGCCAGTACGCCCCCAGCCGGCTGCCGGCCTCCTCGTCGGCGGTGACCACCAGCAGCAGATCGCGGCGCAGTGGTATCCGGTGCGCGGCGATCAGCTGCATCACCAGCAGGCTGGCGGCGACCTGGCCCTTCATGTCCAGCGCCCCCCGCCCCCACACGCGGCCGTCGGCCACCTCGCCGGAGAAGGGGGGCCGGCTCCACTGGTCGGGCTGGGCGCCGACCACGTCCGCGTGGCCCAGCAGCATGAGCGGCGGTTCCTGTCCCGACCCCGGAAGCCGGGCGACGAGGTTGGCCCGGCCCGGTGCGGACTCCAGCACGGTGTGCGTGATGCCCAGGGGGGACAGCTCCCGGGAGAGGTGGCGGGCCACGGCGATCTCGCGGCCCGGCGGGTTCGAGGTGTCCAGCCGGACCAGGGCCGAGAGCAGGCCGACGAGGTGCCGTTCCTGCGCGGCCCAGGAGAACGGCAGCGGCATCGGCTCGGGTGGGGTGCACATGGACGCTCCGGAGCTCCTGAAAAGGCGCAGACATTTGTTGTTACACGTGTAACCATCTCTGGTGGATCTGTTTAGCACCCTGCCGAGCCCCGCGCCAGCCCCTCACCCGGAGGTTTCTCCCATGGCCCACGACTACGAGACCCGCGTCGAGGAAGCCCTGCGGGCCGGCCTGACGGGATGGGACTTCAGCTGGCTGAAGGGCCGGGTGGACGGCGAAGGCCCCTCCTGGGACTACGAGCGGCTCGCCCGCGCCCGGCTCTCCCACGCACGGAGCCTCCTGGACATCGACACCGGCGGCGGCGAGTTCCTCGCCTCGCTCGCCCCGCTGCCGCCCGCCTGCGCGGCCACCGAGAACTGGGCGCCCAACCTCCCCCTGGCCCGGCAGCGCCTCTCCCCGCTGGGGGTGGAGGTCCACCGGGCGTCGGGGCTGGACCTGCCCTCCGGGCCCTTCGACCTGATCCTCAACCGGCACGGACTGCTGGACGCGGTGGGCATCCGCGCCGCGCTCGCGCCGGGCGGCCGGCTCCTCACCCAGCAGGTGGGCAGCCGGAACCAGCTGGAACTGAACGAGGCCGTCTGCATCCCCTCGCCGGCCGATCCCGACGGCTGGACCCTGGACGTCGCCGTACGGGCACTGGAAGGCGCGGGGCTGCGCGTGACCACGGCGCGCGAGGAGATGGGCTCCTACACCTTTCGCGACATCGGAGCGGTGGTCTTCCAGCTGCGCGCGATCCCCTGGCAGTTCCCCGGCTTCGAGCCGTCCGCGCACGAGCCCGCGCTCCGCCGGCTCGACCGGCACATCGGGAGCGCGGGCGGATTCACGGTGCACGACCACCGGTTCCTGATCGAAGCGCGAGCGTGAAGGTGGACGTGGCGTGCTGGAACTCCCCGTCCGTGCACACCGGGTGTCACGGGCCCGTCACCCCGCGCGCCTTCCGGAAACCTGCACACCGTGTCCGCGATCGCTCCCGCCGGCCTCCTTCACCCGGCGGTATGGCGGATATGCCCCATCAGATTGATGGGAGCTTGTCCTGTTTGGTTCCGTGTAAGCAGCGGACGGCTCATATCTGTTACTCGATCCTGTGAAGAAGCCGTCACCATTCAGTGAATCAAGCTGCACGCCGGTCATCCGAGGTGGGCTTCCGTTCGTGATGGGGGGTCAACGGGATTGGATGGGCAGCCCGTTCGCGTGCTTTCATCGTGCCCATTGCGGCAGCCGGGAATGACGCCCGGGTTTCGGGCCGTCCGGCCGCCGCAGTGGTGAATTCCTCCCCCAATGAAAGGTGCGCGTCATGCGTAACGACATCGAGACCCGTGAGATCGACGACACCGAGCTGGACGCCGTCTCCGGCGGCATCATCAGCGTGTCCGGCGGCCTGGCCGGTGCCGTGACCAGCGATGTCAGCGGCGTCGTGGGCCTCGTGGGCTCCCTCCACACCGTCCAGGCCGCGCAGGGCATCGTCTCCCACGTCCCCGGTCTCGTCACGGGCATCACCGGCGTTTCGGTGAACACCGGTCGCGCCGGTCTCTGATCGGGAAATCCCCATGAACCCCGGAGCGTCCCCCACGGCTCCGGGGTTCCTGGCTGCCCGCCCGCCGGGACGCAAATGCAGTGGAAGGAATGATCCGTGCAGTTTCGCCAAAAGGCTCTTTCCAAGCTGCAATCGCCCGAAGAACTCGACCTGCCCGTTCGCTTTGCCCGCCCGCAGGGGCGGCTCGTCCTGGCCGTCACGGTCGTCGTCATGGCCGCCGCGGGCTTCTGGGCCTTCACGGGCACCGTGTCCTCCAAGCTGAGCGCCCCCGGCATCCTCACCCGGGCCGAGGGCAGTTACGTGCTGCAGACCCCGGTCGCGGGGCAGGTGACCGGAGTCCTCGCCGAGGAGGGTCAACTGGTGGCCGCCGGCGCGCCCCTGCTCAACGTCCGTACGGAGCAGGGGGACCGCCCCGTGCGCGTGGTGACCGCCGGCCGGCTGACGACCCTGGTGGCCAAGGTGGGTTCGGTCGTCGCCACGGGCGCGGACGTGGCGACCGTGGAACGCGTGAAGGATCCGGACGATCCGCTCGTGGCCGTCCTGTACGTGCCGGGCGGCAGCGGCTCGGCGATCCCCGTGGGCGCCCGGGTCGACCTGAGCGTCCAGTCCGTCCCGCAGCAGCAGTTCGGCATGCTGCGCGGCCGCGTCAAGGCGGTCGGCCGTGCGCCCCAGACGCCGGCGCAGATCGGCGGCTTCCTCGGCGACAGCGGGCTCGCCGAGCAGTTCTCCGGCCACGGCAACCCGGTCGCCGTCCTCGTACAGCTGGAGCGCTCCCCGGCCACCGAATCCGGCTACCGGTGGTCCTCCGCGGACGGGCCCCCGTACGCCGTCGACTCGCGGACGCCGGTCACCGGCGCCGTCCACCTCGCCGCACGGCGCCCCGTCGACTGGCTGCTGCCATGACCGCGCCGCAGACCTCCTCGCAGGCGTCCTCGCAGGCGTCCCCCCAGACCGGGACAGCGCCGCAGGGCCCGCAGCTCCCTCCCGCCGGACGCCGGCGCCACCGCCCCGAGCCCAAGGGGGGCGGCTCGCGCCGCAGGTCCGCGTCCGCCCGTACGGCCCCCTGGGCGCCCAGGGGCAAGGCGCCCCGCCCCGTACGCACCCCCACCGTGCTGCAGATGGAGGCGGTGGAGTGCGGCGCCGCCGCCCTGGCCATGGTGCTCGGCCACCACGGCCGCTTCGTCCCCCTCGAAGAACTGCGCATCGCCTGCGGCGTCTCCCGCGACGGCTCCCGCGCCAGCAACCTCCTCAAGGCCGCCCGCGGTTACGGGCTGAAGGCCAAGGGCATGCAGATGGACCTGGCCGCGCTCGCCGAGGTGCGCGGCCCGGCCGTCCTCTTCTGGGAGTTCAACCACTACGTCGTCTACGACGGCATGAGCCGCCGGCTCGGCCGCAGGGGCGTGTACGTCAACGACCCCGGCAAGGGCCGCCGGTTCGTCCCCATGGACGAGTTCGACACCAGCTTCACCGGTGTCGTCCTCACCTTCGAGCCCGGTGAGGGCTTCCGCCGCGGCGGCCGCAAGCCGGGCGTCCTGGGCGCCATGCCGGCCCGCCTGCGCGGCACTTCGGGCACCATGGCCGCCGCCGTGCTCTCCAGCCTGCTCCTGGTCGCCGTCGGCGCGTCCGTGCCGGCCCTGAGCCGTACGTACATCGACATGTTCCTCATCGGGGAGCAGACGTCCCTGCTGGGCGTGCTGTTCGCCTCGATGGCCGTCGCCCTCGTCCTCACCGCGACCCTCACCGCGCTGCAGCAGGCCAACCTGCTGCGCGGGCGCATCATCTCCTCGACCCTCGGCAGCGCCCGCTTCTTCCGGCACCTCCTCAGACTCCCGGTCGCCTTCTACTCCCAGCGCAACCCGGCCGACCTGGTCCAGCGCCTGCAGTCCAACGACGCGGTCGCCGAGACCCTCGCCCGCGACCTGGCCGCAGCGGGCGTGGACGCCGTGGTGGTCGTGCTCTACGCGGTCCTGCTGTGGACGTACGATCCGCAGCTCACCCTCGTCGGCGTGGCCGTGGCACTGCTCAACGTGCTGGCGATGCGGATCGTGATCCGGCTGAGGGCCACCGGTACCCAGAAGCTGCGCGCCGAGAGCGCCCGGCTCACCAACACCTCGTACAGCGGTCTCCAGCTCATCGAGACGATGAAGGCCACGGGCGGCGAGAACGGCTTCTTCCGCCGCTGGGCCGGACAGCACGCCGTCACCCTCGACGTACAGCAGCGGCTCGGCGTGCCCAGCGCGTGGCTGGCGATCGTGGCGCCCACGCTGGCGGCGTTCAACAGCGCGCTGATCCTGATGATCGGCGGCCTGCGGGCGGTGGAGGGGCACCTCACCGTGGGTCTGCTCGTCGCCTTCCAGGCCCTGGTGACCAGCTTCACCGCGCCGATCTCCCGGCTGGGCGGCGTCGCCGGCCGGATCCAGGACTTCGCGGCCGACGTCGCCCGGCTCAAGGACGTCGAGAACTTCCCCGTCGCACCGGTCCACGCGCGGCGCGAGCCCGCCGCCGGCACCCGCCGCCTCAAGGGCCAGGTGGAGCTGGACCACGTCACCTTCGGCTACAGCCCCCTCGACCAGCCGCTGCTCAAAGGCTTCTCGCTCTCGGTCGGCCCCGGTCAGCAGGTCGCGCTCGTCGGCGGCTCCGGCAGCGGCAAGTCCACCGTCTCCCGGCTGATCTCCGGCCTCTACACCCCCTGGGAGGGGGCCATCCGCATCGACGGGATGCGCCTGGAGGACATCCCGCGCGGGGCGCTGGCCGCTTCCGTCTCCTTCGTCGACCAGGACGTCTTCCTCTTCGAAGGCACCATCCGCGACAACGTCACGCTGTGGGACCCCACCCTTGCCGACGAGGCCGTCATCGCGGCGCTCGAGGACGCCGCCGTGTACGACGTGGTCGCCCGCCGCCCCGGCGGCATCCACAGCCGCGTCGAGCAGGACGGCCGCAACTTCTCCGGCGGCCAGCGCCAGCGGCTGGAGATCGCACGGGCGCTGGTGCGCCGCCCCAGCGTCATGGTCCTCGACGAGGTGACCAGCGCCCTGGACGCGGTGACCGAGCAGGTCATCATCGACAACCTGCGCCGGCGCGGCTGTGCCTGTGTGGTCATCGCCCACCGGCTGAGCACGGTGCGCGACAGCGACGAGATCGTCGTACTCGACCGGGGCACGGTCGTGGAACGCGGGCGGCACGAGCACCTGGTCGCGGCGCAGGGGCCGTACGCCGCACTGGTCAAGGAGCACTGAGGTGACGCACGCGCACCACGCCACCGCCGGCACGGCCGGCACCGCCGTCCCCGCCGCCCCGTCCGGCGGGCCGGGCGGGACCCCGGACCCGGTCGTCGCGGCCCTGGGCGCCCTGGGCTCGCCCGTCGACTGCACGGGCCTGCGCAGCCTGTCCCTGGAGGGCCCGCTCGTCCTGTGGCTCGTCGTGCAGGGCGAGCTGGACCTGTTCGCCGTCGACGCCGCGCAGGCCGGCCACTGGCACTTCCTGGGCCGCCTGGAGCCGGGCACCCTGCTGCTGGGCCCGGCCGAGGGACCCGACCACACCCTGGTCGGCCGGCCCCTGCAGGGGTGCCTGCTGCGCCGGATCGACCTGCGGGAGCTGTACCGCCCGGAGTACGGCGACCAGTTCCACGGCGACCAGTTCCACGGCGGTCAGTTCCACGGCGGACCGTGGTACGCCGGTCAAGGGCACTACGGCGCCCCCGCCCCAGGACTGCCGAGCCCCCTCGAGGACGCCTTCGCGCGCGGCATCGGCCGTGGCCTGCGCGTGCTCTACCAGGCACCGCTGGACGGCAGTGCCACCATCGGCCACGGCGGCGCCGACGACGACATCCTGTGGATGCAGATCACCCCCGGCAGCGTCCAGTACGGCGCCGTGTACGAGGCGGAGGCGGTCGGCACCCTCCTCGTCGACGCGGCGATGTGGCAGGGCATGGTCGACCAGCAGCACCGGCTGCTGTACGCCCTGGACGGCTGGATCGAACAGCAGGAGCGCGCGCACGAGGACCGCACGGCGGCGGGCATCGAGGCCGGCCGGGCAGCCCGCACCCAGGCGGACCGGACGCTGCTGGCGTCCATCGTCCGCTCCGGCCGGCATCCCCACCGGAGCGGGAGCGCCGACGCGACCTTCGCCGTGTGCCGCCTGGTCGCCGACGCGGCCCGCATCACCCTGTCCGAACCGGGCGAGGTCAGGGGCCCCGCGACCGGGCAGACGGACCCCGTCGAACGGATCGCGCTCGCCTCGCGGATCCGTACCCGCGAGGTCGGGCTCGGCGGGCGCTGGTGGCGGGAGAACAGCGGCCCGCTCGTGGGCCGTCGCGAGAAGGACGGCACGCCCGTTGCCCTGCTGTGGCGGCGCGGCGGCTACGAGGCGGTCGACCCCGCCACCGGCACGCGCGAGCGCGTCGCCGGGAGCAACGAGACCGCCTTCGAACCGCGCGCGGTCATGCTGTACCGCCCCCTGCCCGACGGACGGGTGGGCCTGCCGGCGCTGCTCCGGTTCAGCGTGCGCGGCACCTTCCCGGAGCTGCGCAGCCTGCTCCTGGGCGGGCTGGTCGCGGTGGTCCTCGGCGCACTGGTGCCGATCGCGACCGGCCGGGTCCTCGGCCGGTACGTTCCGCAGGGCGAGAACGGCCTCATCGTCCAGACCGGGCTGGCACTGATCGCGACCGGCATCGTCTCGGCCGTCTTCATGCTCCTGCAGAACACCTCGCTCCTGCGCATGGAGGGCCGTATCGAGGCCACCCTGCAGCCGGCGGTGTGGGACAGGCTGCTGCGGCTGCCGACGAAGTTCTTCGCCGGCCGCTCCACCGGCGAACTGGCCGGCGCGGCCATGGGGATCAGCGCCATCCGCCGCGTACTGTCCGGCATCGGCCCGGTCTGCGTACAGGCGGGCGCGGTCGGCACGATGAACCTCGTGCTGCTGCTCGTCTACAGCGTGCCGCTGGCCATGGCGGCGCTCGCCATGCTGGTCGTCATCGCGGCGGTCTTCCTGGGCCTGGGCCTGTGGCAGCTGCGCTACCAGCGCCGGCTGATCAAACTCGGCCACCAGCTCAACAACCAGGCCTTCCAGACCCTGCGCGGCCTGCCCAAGCTCCGCGTTGCCGCGGCCGAGTCCTTCGCGTACGCGGCCTGGGCACGCGAGTTCGCCCGTACCCGCGAGCTGCAGCAGCGCATCGGACGGATCCAGAACGTCATCACGGTCCTGGGCGCCGTCTACCTGCCGCTGTGCACGCTGGTGATGTTCGTGCTGCTGGCCGGACCGGCCCGCGGGGCCATGTCCGCCAGCGAGTTCCTCACCTTCAGCACCGCGCTGACGATGCTGCTGTCCTCGGTCACGCAGCTGACGGGCGCGCTCATTTCGGCCGCCGCCGTCCTGCCGATGTTCGAGCAGATCAAGCCGGTCCTGCGGGAGATCCCCGAGGTGGTCCGCTCCAGCACCCGGCCCGGCGAGCTGACCGGCGCCATCGAGGCCAAGAACCTGTCCTACCGCTATGCCGACGACGGCCCGCTCGTGCTCGACGACGTCGACTTCCGCGTACGGCCGGGCGAGTTCGTCGCCGTCGTCGGGGCCAGCGGCTGCGGCAAATCCACCCTGCTCCGCCTGCTCATCGGCTTCGACAAACCCGTCTCCGGCAGCGTGCTGTACGACGGCCAGGACCTGGCGGCGCTCGACCAGGCGGCCGTGCGCCGCCAGTGCGGTGTCGTCCTGCAGAACGCCCAGCCCTTCACCGGCTCGATCCTCGACTGCATTTGCGGCGCCGGGACGTTCTCACCGGAGGAGGCGTGGGAGGCCGCCGCGATGGCGGGCCTGGCGGAGGACATCAAGGCCATGCCGATGGGCATGCACACCATGCTGTCCGACGGTGGCGGCACCGTCTCGGGCGGCCAGCGTCAACGGCTGATGATCGCCCAGGCCCTCATCCGCAAGCCGCGCATCCTGTTCTTCGACGAGGCCACCAGCGCCCTGGACAACGAGGCCCAGCGCGTGGTCATCGAATCCACCCGCGCCCTGCGCGCCACCCGCATCGTGATCGCCCACCGGCTCTCCACGATCATGGACGCCGACCGTGTGATCGCCATGTCGGAGGGCCGCATCGTCCAGCAGGGCCCGCCCGCCGAGCTGCTCGCCGACACGACGGGCCTCTTCCACACCCTGGTCCACCGCCAACTCCGCTGACGGGCCGCGCACCGCCGACCGCAGAGAAAGTTGACATGGTCAACGATCGCGCATTACCGTCGCATATTACTTAAAGACATAAACCATCTACTTCCTTAAGCATCCTGCCGCCCCGCGGTGGGACCATCAGGGGAAGGGCACCGACATGAACCCCGCCCAGCACGCCGCGGCCGTCGCAGCCGAGACCGCCGGATTCGTAGCCGCCGTCAGGGCGGCCGACCTCTCCACCCCGGTGCAGACCTGCCCCGGCTGGACGCTGGAGGACCTCACCCGGCACGTCGGCAGCGTGCACCGCTGGTTCACCGAGCTGCTCCGCCGCCGCATCCAGCAACCGCCGACCAGCCGCGAGGTCGACCTGCGCCTCCCGGAGCACCCCGACGCCCTCCCGGACTGGCTGGCCGCGAGCGCGGGGGAGGCCGCCGAGGTGTTCGCCGCGACCGACCTGGACGCACCGATGTGGGCCTGGGGGGTCGACCAGCACGCCCGGTTCTGGGTCCGGCGCATGCTCTTCGAGACCCTCGTCCACCGGGTCGACGCCCAACGGGCGCTCGGACTCTCCCCGCACGTCGACCGCGCACTGGCCGTCGACGGCATCGACGAGTTCCTCACCAACCTGCCGTTCGCCTCCTCCTTCGCGCCGCTGACCGCCCAACTGCGCGCCCCCGACCGGACCGTTCGCTTCAGCAGCACGGACGGCAACGGCGACTGGCTGGTCGCCCTCCGCACCGACGGCTTCGCCCTCGTGGCCGACCGGGCCGAGCCCCACGCGGCGGACGCCACGGTCCAAGGGGCCGCCACCGACCTCCTGTTGGCCCTCTACGGCCGCCTGGACCACCGCAGCGACACCTTCAAGCTGCTCGGCGACCAGGACCTGCTCGCCCACTGGTTCGCCCACTCGGCCTTCTGACCACGGGGCCGGCCGAAGGGAACGGCCCGCCCCGGGCACCCGCCCCCACTATGCTCGCGACAGAAGTGCAGGACGGGCATGAGGGGGACCATGAGCCGGGTCGTCGTGGTGCACGGGGTGGGGCGGCAACTCGACACCGCCGAGACCCTGTTGGCGGAGGTGGAGCCCGCGCTGCGCGGCGGCGTCGGACTGGCGCTGCGCCGCGATCCCACGCTCGGACGACTCGCGGACGGCGACATCGCCTGCGCCGGATACGGGGACCTCTACCGGCAGCCCGGCACGCGCGGCGAGCCGTACTACCGGGCCGAGGACGTGGAACCGGGCTTCGAGACCGAGCTGCTGGAGGCCTGGTGGCGGGAGGCCGTCCGGCTGGACCCCCGCATCCCCGGACCGGACGGCGTCGGTCCGTCCGGTACGGGCCCCGGCGCGGCCGGTCCGCACACCACGGGCCCCGCCCCCGCCCCCCGTGGCGCCGTCGGCCGGCTCGCCTCCCGCCCCCTCGCCGTGGACCGGGTCCGCCGCGCCCTGGACGCCCTCACCCGCACCCGCTTCTTCGGTGCCGTCTCCGACCGGCTGCTCATCTCGGACCTCAAACAGGTGCGCCGCTACTTCACCGAGCCCGAACTGCGGGCCGCCGTACGGGCCCGGGCCGCGGAGCTGATCACGCCCGAGACCCGCGTGGTCGTGGGCCACTCGCTCGGCTCGGTGGTCGCGTACGAGGCGCTGTGCGCGCTCGGACCCGACCGGCCGCCGCTGTCCTTGGTCACCCTCGGCTCCCCGCTGGGCCTGGCCGGGCTGGTCTACGACCGCCTGCAGCCCGCACCGCGGCAGGACGGCACGGGGGTCTGGCCGGCCCCCGTCAAGGAGTGGACCAACCTGGCCGACCGCGGTGACGCGGTCGCCCTCGTCCGCGAACTCGCGTCCCGGTTCGGGCCGGAGGTCCGGGACCTGCCCGTGGACAACGGCTCCGAGATGCACAGCATGCGCGCCTATCTGACGGCGGTGGAGACCGGGACGGCGATCGCCGCCGGGCTGGCCCGGTGACACCCGGCCCGCACCCGGGCGCCCCCGCACCGCCACCGGACGCACCGGACGGTCCGGCCTCCGACGGACTCAACCGGTACGTCTTCGCCTTCGGCACCGGCACGTTCACCGCCGACCCGCACCTCGAAGACCTGCCCGGCGTGCCCGAGGACCTGAGCCGGGTCAAGGCCCTCTTCTCCTCCCTCGGGTACGCGGAGATCCTCCCGGAGCTCGCCGGCGCCCCCGATGCCCAGCAGGTGCGCACCGGTCTGGAGGACTGGCTCAAGGCGGACGAGCGCTGCAAGGAGGACGTGCTCGTCGTGTACTACGCGGGGCACGGCCTGCGGGACGACCGTTCCCACCGGCTGACCTGCCGCACCAGCCGCCACGACCGGATGAGCACCACCCTCGCCTCGCGCGAACTCGCGGACCTGCTGGCCGACACCCGGGTCGGGCACGTCCTGCTGCTGCTCGACACCTGTTACGCCGAACTGGGCGCGGCCGAGATCGCCAACGTCACCGGCCAGCTGGTGGACTACCGGCCCCCGGGAGCCGACGGGCTGTGGCTGATGGCCTCGGCCCGCTCCCGCGAGCTCGCGTACGACCACGCCTTCGTCACCGCCCTGGAGGCCGCGGTGCGCGCGGGCACCGCCGGGATGCGGCAGCCGTACCTGGACATCCCCACGGTGACCGGCCAGGTCAACGGCCATTTCCGGGAGCACCGACCGGAACAGCGCGCCAGCTATCACGTGGTGTCCGGACACGCGGTCCCACCGTTCCTGCCCAATCCGAAGTACCGGCCCGGCCTGCCCGACGAGGCGATGGACGTGGAGTCGCAGCGGGAGTGGACCGCGCACTTCGGTCCGCGGGGCCGCGGGGTGGAGTACGCGAGCGAGCAGGGCGACTGGTTCACCGGGCGCCGGCAGGCCCTGGCCACGCTGGCGGGCTGGCTGCGCGATCCCGTCCACGACGCCCGGGCCCGGGTGGTGACCGGGGATCCCGGGTCCGGCAAGTCGGCCGTCCTGGGCCGGCTGCTCGCACTGGCCCGCCCGGACCACCCGGAGGCCCCCGCGCACCTGCTGCCGCCGCCCGGTGCGGTGACGCTCTCCGTCCACGCGCACGGCACCACCCTGGAACGGCTCACCGCCCGGCTGGCCGCCGCGCTGGACGTGGAGGCGGACAGCCCGCCGCAGCTGCTGGCCCGGCTCGCCGAGTACGAGGGCCCCCTGCGGACCGTGCTGATCGACGCGCTGGAGGAGGCGGGCACGGGCGTCGGCGGGCGGGAACCGCAGCGCATCGCCCGCGAGTTGCTCCGGCCGATGTCCGTCCTGCACAACCTGCGCCTGCTGGTCGGCACCCGGCGGACGATGATCCCCGAGCTGGGCCGGGCCGTCGAGGTCGTCGACCTGGACACCGACGCGTACACCGGCCGCGACGACATCGAGCAGTACGCGCGGCACACGCTGGCCGGGATGCCCGGCGGGCTGGCGGAGGAGGACCGTGAGGCCGTGGCCGCCGCGGTGGCCCGGCGGGCGGGCCGCTCCTTCCTCGTCGCGCGGATGACCGTACGGGCCTTGCTGCACGGGGACTTGAACCCCGACCCGTCCCGCCCGGGCTGGGAGGAGGAGCTGCCCTCGGAGGTCGGGCAGGCCTTCGACGCCTACCTCGCCCGGTACGGGGAGAACGAGGACCGGGTGCGGCGGCTGCTGCGGCCCCTGGCGTACGCGGAGGGCTCCGGCCTGCCGTGGGATTCGCTGTGGGCCCCGCTCGCGGGGGCGCTGTCGGGCGAGAAGTGCACCAACGACGACGTGGACTGGCTGTGGCGGCAGGCGGGGGCGTACGTGGTGGAGGTGCCGGCCGGCGAGGACCGGTCGGTCTTCCGGCTCTACCACGAGGCGCTGGCGGAGCACCTGCGCGATCCGCGGCGCAGCCGCGAGGACCAGCGGCGGATGACGGCCGAGCTGATCGCCTCGGTGCCGCCGCGCACCGACGGCGACGGCCCGGACTGGGAGCGCGCGCACCCGTACGTCCACGCCCACCTGGCGGGCCACGCGGCGGCCTCGGGGGACCTCGAACGCCTGCTGCGGGACCCGTGGTTCCTGGTGCACGCGGACCCGGACGGGCTGCTGGCCGCGATGGACGGCGTACGGGGCGCCGACGCGCAGCGCGTCCGCACGATGTACCGGACCTCGGCCCACCGCTACCGCGGCCAGTGCGTCCGCCACCGCGCCCAGGTGATGGCGGTGGACTCGGCCCGGTACCGGCTGGAGGAGCACCGGAGCAGGCTGGGGCGGCGGCTGGAGTGGGCACCGCGGTGGGCGACCGGATCCCAGACGAGCAGCCTGTTCCGGGGGGAACTGAGCTCCTGGTCAGGCTATCCACTCGTCGCGACGGAGCTGCAGGGCATGCCGGTGGTGCTGAGCGCGCAGCGCCAGGGGCCGGTGCAGATTTGGGATCCGGCGCAGCAGAGCTGCGTGGCCACCCTGAACGGGCACACCGGGGCGGTGACGGCGATGGACTGCATCGAGGTGGACGGTGTCATGCTCGTCGTCACCGCGTCCAACGACGGAACGGTGCGCGTCTGGGACCTCGCACGCAGCACCGAACTCCGCAGGTTCGTGGTGCAGACCGAGGCAGAGGCCGCCCGCAGGGCCGACCGGAATGAGTTGAAGACCGTCGTGGCGGGCCTGGCCTGCACCCGGGTCCACGGCGAGGTGTTGATCGTCGGCTGTGCCCCGGACGGGTCGGCCTGGACCCGGGAGCTGGTGTCCGGCGAGGTCCGCGGGATCCTTCCGGGGCGGTCCGGGCACGGAAGGTACGACCTATCGGTCCTCTGCCTGGAGAGGCAGGAGGCGGCCACCGCGCTGGTCGCCTCGCCTTCCGGTCCGCTGCGGCGGTGGAACCTGGAGACCGGGGAGTGTGACCTCCTCCACGACTCCACTGACTGCCGGGCGGTGGCGAGCCTCGCCCAAGACGGCCGCGAGTTGGTGTCGATCGGCTACCGCGACGGCGAGCTTCAGTTCCGCGACGCGGCCACGGACACCGTCGTCTCCTCCTGCCGCGTCGGGCACGGCTGGATCACGGCCATCGCTTTCACGGAACTCGACGGCCGGGCGGTCATGGTGGTGGGCTACGGGGACGGCTCGATGGAGCTGAGGGAACGGCCAGACGGCCGGTTGCTCGCCCGGCTGAACGGTCATCCGCAGTGGGTGCATTCCATCGTGATCACGAGTGTGGACGGCCGACCCGCGGCCGCCAGCGCCAGCAGCGGCGGATCCGTCCGCCTGTGGAGGCTGGAGGAGCAAGCCGAGGAGGTCGAGCCACCCGGCCATTCCAGCCAGGTGCCGGCCGTCACGTGCACCGTGCTGAACGGCGCCGCCGTAGCGGTCTCGGCGAGCCACGACCACACGGCACGAGTGTGGGATCTGGCCTCCGGAAGAGAGTTGCAACGCTTCGAAGGCCACACCAACTGGGTGGAAAGAGTGTCCTGCGCGACGGTCTCCGGCACACCGGTCGCCGTCACCGTCGGGCAGGACGAAACCGTCCGGGTGTGGAATCTCGCGGACGGATTGGAGACCGGAAGAACCAAGGCCAGCTACTCGACACCCCTGGTGTGCGGACACCTCGGGGGCGATCCGGTCGCCCTGCTCGTCCATGAAGGCCCGGACAAAGCCTTTGCGAGGATCTGGAACCTGAAAACCCTGGAGATCAGCGGAACATTCGAGGCGCCCGGGTACCTGGGCGCCTTGGCCTGGGCTCTCGTGGACGGGCGGCCTCTGGCCGTGATCGCGGGGATGGACTCGCTCCGGGAAGCCGACCGGCGGACCGAACTCTGGGACCTCACCGATCGGAGCCGGGTGGGTGACTTCGGGGGCCTCACCGACCAGGTCAACGCCATGGTGTGCGGCACCGACGGACGCAACCCCGTGGTCTTGGCGGCCACCGCACACGGCGGCGCCCAGCTGTGGGATCTGCGGACCCGGCAGCTACGGCACCGCCTCGGTGACGCCTGGGTCTCCGATGTGGAGATCGGCCTGCTGGACGGGCTGCCGGTGGCCGTCACCGCCGACTACTACTCCCTGGGCATCTGGGACCTGGGCAACGGCACGCTCCTGCACGAGATCCACCTGCCCGTCGATCCCAGTGCCGTCTCCTTCGCCTCCAGCGGCGAGCTCGTCGTCGGCGCCGGGTACGAGGTGATCGTCCTGGAGCGCTGACGTACGGCGGCGCCGGGTGCGGGGGCGCCGTACCGTGAGTTCCATGCCGCGGAGCCGACGCCGGAGACGAATCGGTACCTGGCCGGCCGTGGGACTCACGGTCGCCGTCCTCGTCGCCGCCAACCTGGCCGTGCACCACTGGACCGGCCCGTCCGGCCTGGTGACGGCCGTCGTGGTCAGCGCCGTCCTGCTCGGCGTGCTCTTCTGGGCCGGCGGCACCCTGGGGGACGCGGGCCTGGCGCCCGGCACACTCGCCCGTGGTGCCCGTTGGGCGCTGGCCCTGATCGGCCTGGTCGCCGTCGTCTACCTCGCCGCGGCCCTGCTGCCGGCCACCAGGGCGCTGTTCGAGGACCGGCGGTACGCCGGGATGACCGGCAGCGAGCTGCTGCTGCGCGTCTTCCTGCTGGTCCCCGTCGGCACCGTCCTGGTGGAGGAGATCGCCTTCCGCGGCGTCCTCTACGGTCTGGTGTGCCGCGACCGCGGGGCGGCGTGGGCGACCGCCGTGTCGAGCCTGTTGTTCGGCCTGTGGCACGTGCTGCCGTCCCTGCAGCTGGCGACGGCGAAACCCGCCCTGACCACGGTCTTCGGTGACTCCGGCCTCGGCGCCGCTTTGGCGGTCGCGGCGGCCGTGCTGTTCACGGGGGCGGCGGGGGTCCTCTTCTGCGAGCTGCGGCGCCGCAGCGGCAGTCTGCTCGCTCCCATGGGCCTGCACTGGGCGGTCAACGCACTCGGCTACCTCGTCGGGTTCCTGCTGCGCTGAGCAGCCGACGGCCGACGGCTCAGCGCTCCGGCCAGATGATGTCCCTCAGCCGGTCCAGGTCCTGCGCGGTGAATCCGGCGGGCCGCATGACGGCGTTCCAGCCGTCGACGTACGCGGCCTTGTACGTGTGGCCGTGACCGTCCGGAACGCCCGTGGAGAACGGCAGGTCGGCGGTGACCTGCCAGAAGGTCACGAGCGGCATCCAGAACATCCCTTCGAGCACGTCCGAACCGGGCGCCTCGCCGATCCAGTCGGGTTCGGAGAAGGCCAGCCCGGGGCTCCACCACACGATCGGATCGGACGGGTGCATGAGGTAGAGCACCCGCGTGCCGTCCCACGGCCTGTCCTGGGGAGGCATCCCGGTGGCCGGGTCGTCGGTGAACCGGACGGTCCGCCCGTCCTTGTAGACGGGCTCGATCTCGGGACTCCCCGCGTCGCGCTGATCGCTGAACTCGCGGAACAGCGTGTTGAAGTTGGGCGGGCCGGCGAACAGGGTGCCGGCGGTGCGGTTGCGCAGGTCGTACTCCCCGCTGAAGGCCGTCTCACCGCCGAACGACCCCAGGCTCTCACCCGCCACGAACAGCCGCGGGCGCTGGTCCTGGGGCAGCTTCGACCAGGTGTCGTAGACCGCGTCGAAGAGTTCGCGGCCGGCCGCGCGCGCCTTGGACTGATCGACCAGGTACGAGAGCCACGACGGCAGGTACGAGTACTGCATCGCCACGGTCGCCGAGTCGCCGTTGCCGAGGTACTCGAACGAGTCCACGGCGGCGGGGTCGACCCAGCCGCTGCCCGTCGTGGTCATCACGAGCAGGTTCTCGCGCTCGAAGCCGCCCGCCCGTTCGAGGTCCGCGACGGCCCGGGCCGCCCTGGTCTCCGTGTCCTCGGAGGTCGTCAGCCCGGCGTACGCCCGTACGGGCTCCTGCGCCGGGCGGTGGGCGAAGGCGCCGATGTCCCCGGCCGACGGACCGCTGCCGGTGAAGGCGCGGCCCTGCCTGCCCAGCGAGTCCCACGGCACGAGAGAGCCGGGCCCGCCCGAGCGCAACGTCGAGGTGGGCTGGTGGACGCCTTCCGGCGTCTCCGTGTCGCGCACCGAGAACGCCTCGTTGGCCGCGTTCACGAACCCGCCCAGCAGGAGACCGGAGAAGGCGGACCACGCCAGACCCGCGATCAGCACCCAGCCGACCACCCGCGCCGCCCGCGGGCCGATCCAGCGCCCGAGCAGGTCGGCGGCCCAGTGGTACAGGCGCCGGAGCCCCCGCCCGGCCAGCAGCAGGAGCCAGAAGACGAGGGCGGCGACGAAGGGGCAGGCGACGGCGGTGACGACGTTGTAGTCGGTGACCCCCATCAGGGTGCGGATCTCGTGCTGCCAGTACTGGCCGAGCCCGAACGCGAGACCGAACAGGACGATCGCGCTGACGAGCAGCACGAGCCACGACCTGCGCGAGGCGGTCCGGGCGTCCCGGTCGGCGAAGGCGCGCCACACGTACGCCGCGGTCACGCCGAGCCCGTATCCGATGGCCGCGGTGATGCCGCAGATCAGCCCTTGGAGGATCCCGCCGCGGGGAAGCAGCGACGGTGTGAAGGACAGGCACGCCAGGACGAGCGCGCCCCAGCAGCCGGGCAGCGTGAAGTGGAGCAGCCGGCGGCGCATCCCGGGGCCGGGGGAAGGTTCGGCGGCGGCCGGGGCGGTGCCGCCGGGTTCCTCCACTCCGCCGTCCGCCGTGCGCGGTGCCGGCCCCTCCGGTGGTGGAACCGGCGGGTCGTGGCTCATGGGTCTCCTCCAGGGCAATCCTCGCAAGGCCCGGCCGGTCGTGCCATCCGGTCCCGGGCGGCGCCACGCGGCGTGTCCTTGCCGACGTCGGTCCGTCACGCTCCGTCGACCTGTAGGAACGAGGTCACGCGTGGTGCGGCGGGTGGATCGGGAGGGCTGGTCATGAGCGGTGGCGCCTGGACCGTTGCGGCGGTGGCGGCCGTCACGGCCGCGTACGCGCTGGGCTCGCGGCGGCTGTCCTCCACGCCCTTGTCGTCGGCGATCGTGTTCGTCGGCGCCGGCATTCTCCTCGGGCCGGCCGTGCTGGACATCGTCAATCTGGAGCAGGAGGCCGCGCCGATCGTGGCGCTCCTCGAAGCCACGCTGACGCTCGTGCTGTTCACCGATGCCCTGTCGGTGCGCAGACGGGACCTCCGGACCGGCGGCTTCGTGCCCGGGCGCCTGCTGGGCATCGGACTGCCCCTGAGCATCGGCGCGGGCTGGCTCCTCGCGTGGCCGCTGCTGCCGGGGCTGACGATGTGGGAGCTCGCACTGGTGGGTGCCATCCTCGCCCCGACCGACGCCGCCCTCGGGAAGACCGCGATGTCCCACCCGCGGGTACCGGCGCTCGTACGGGACGGACTGAACGTCGAAAGCGGCTTGAACGACGGCATGGTGCTGCCCTTCTTCATCCTCTTCCTCGCGGCCATCCCCGGTACCCACTACGCGCAGGAGGGCGTCGCGGGAGTCTTCTGGCGCGCCCTGGTGCTGAGCACCGCCCTCGGCCTGCTGATCGGGTGGCTGGGCGGCCGGCTGCTGCAGGGGGCCCGGGCCCGGGGGTGGGTCGCGCGGGAGTGGTGGCAGGTCTATCCGCTGGCCGTCGCGGCGGCGGCGTACGAGCTCGCCGTCGTGACGGACGGCAGCGGGTTCATCGCGGCCTGGGTGGCCGGCTTCGCCTGCGGTTTCGTCCTGCGCCACTTCCCGGCCGACGACGGGCCGGGGGACGCCGAGCGCACGGCCGAGTTCACCGAGACCCTCGGCGGCCTCCTGGCGGCGATCAGCCTCCTCGTCTTCGGGGCGGTGCTGCTCGGGCCCACACTGGAGCACCTGAGCTGGCGGATCTGTCTCTACGCGGTGCTGAGCCTCACCGTCGTCAGGATGCTGCCGGTGGTCCTCGCGCTGGCCGGGAGCGGACTGCGGCCCCACACGGTGGCGTACATCGGCTGGTTCGGGCCACGCGGTCTCGCCTCGGTGGTGCTGGCGCTGCTCGTCGTGGAGGAACACGTTCCGGGGGTGGACCTGGTGGGGCGGGTGGTCGCGATCACCGTCGGCCTCAGCGTCCTCCTGCACGGCCTCTCGTCCGTTCCCCTGGCCGAGCGGTACGGCCGCTGGTACGAGAAGGCCGCGGCCGCCCACCCCGATCTGCGCGAGGGCACCCCCGTACCCGGTGGACATGCTGCGGAGGGTGGCCGCCCCTAGCCTGAAGTGGAGGCCTGCGGACGTCCATGTCCACGGGAAGTCGGCCCACCGGGTACGCAGGCACCGAGATTCCCGGCCGGCAGCCGGCGGAGCGGTGGGAGGTTGCCCCATGAGCAGGCGCTGGGCCGCGCGTCTGGCCTTGGCGGCCGGCGTGGCGGCGGTTGTGGTGCTGGTGGTCTTCGCCGGGCTCGGCAGCCTCGTGCTCATGGGCGTGGGGTGGGCGGGCCTGGTGCTCACGGCGGCCGGTGGCTGGTGGATGCTCACCCACACGGGCTGGATCAGGGTGCTGGCCGTGCTCCTGGTGGTCGCCGCGCCGCTCGGTGTCCTGATCCTGTACGCGGCCGCCGGGCTGCTGTGGGTGGTGCTGCTCTCGCTCGGCCTGTGGGCACTGGCCGTTTCCGCGGGCAGGGCCGCGCTGGTCGAAGACAGCCCGCGCGGCATGCCGGAGCGCTCCGTCGGCCGCGCCGAGCGGCCGTTCCTGATCATGAACCCGCGCTCGGGTGGCGGAAAGGTCGAGAAGTTCCAGCTCGCGGAGCGCGCCAGGGCCCTGGGCGCCGAGGTCGTCGTACTGGACCCGGCCCGGCATCAGGACGTGGCCGAGCTGGCGCGGAGCGCCGTCCGGGGCGGCGCCGACCTGCTCGGCGTCGCGGGCGGCGACGGCACACAGGCCCTGGTCGCCGGTATCGCCGCGGAGCACGACCTTCCGTTCATGGTGATCAGCGCGGGCACCCGCAACCACTTCGCCATGGACCTGGGCCTGGACCGCCAGGATCCCTCCACCTGCCTGGAGGCACTGACCGACGGCGTCGAACTGCGCATCGACATCGGCTACCTCCATGCGGGAGGGCCTAGGGGAGAGCCCGCGGGCCGGAGCGAGGAACGCGTCTTCATCAACAACGCCTCCTTCGGCGTGTACGCGGAAGTCGTGCAGAGTCCCGCCTATCGCGACGACAAGGCCCGCACCATCCTGGAGATGCTGCCCGACCTGCTGACCCACCACAGCGGCGCGCGCCTGAGGGTCCGTGCCGGTTCGTTGACCAAGGACGGCCCCCAAGCCGTGCTGGTGAGCAACAACCCCTACGAGAGGGGAGACTCGGCCGGACTGGGACGCCGCGGGCGCCTGGACTCCGGTCTGCTGGGGGTGCTGTGCGTCGGGGTCGGCAACGCCGCCGAAGCGACGGAGCTCCTGTTGCGCGGCGGGCAGGGCCGCGGGCTGACCGAGGCCACCGCCCGGGAGGTCGTCGTCGACGCCGACGCTCCCGTCATCCCGGTCGGAGTCGACGGCGAGGCCCTGACGCTGCCCACTCCGGTGCGCTGCCGTCTCGCCCCCGGCGCGCTGCGCGTGCGCGTCCCCCGGCACCGGCCCGGCGTGCCGCACGTTGCCCCGCCGATGGACTGGCGCCGGGTGCGGCGTCTGGCGCTGACGATGGGGCGGGTCGCCGCCGGACACGAGACCGCTTGACCGACGGCTGCGGGGTCTCTCCCGCCCGCAGGGCGGTCACCGCTCGTCGCCGGGCGCGGGACCCGCGGATCCGGCCTCGGGCCCGACGGGCGGATCGGCCGGGGGGACCGGCGTCCACTCGGCTCCGGTGAGCCGGCGGAAGGCCGCGACGGCGGCCTCGACGGTGGGGAAGAAGTGATCGGGGTCGATGGTGCGGGTGAGCTCGTACCGCTCGATCTTCCGTCGCACCGGGTCCTTCAGCTCGGCGAACACCAGGTGCACGTGGTCCGCGTTGAGGGCCTCGTCGAGCTCCTCCAGAACGTCGGCGGCGGTGGTGTCCACGTCGGTCATCGGTTCCGCCGCGACCAGGATCCAGGTCGGCCGCGGGTCGGCTCCTGCCAGCCGCCTGACCTCGTCGCGGAACGTCTTGGCGTTGGCGAAGAAGAGGGGGGCGTCGAACCGGTAGATCACCAGGCCGGGCAGCTGCCGGGCCTGCGGGTAGGAGCGGACGTCGTGGTAGCCCTCCAGGTCGTGCACCCGCCCGAGCACGGTGCGGTAGGGCCACCAGGCGCGCCGGAAGACGTTGAGGACGGACAGGGCCACCGCGATGCCGATCCCGGGCAGCACGCCCAGCAGGGCCACGCCGACGAAGGCCGCGCAGCACAGCAGGAACTCCGTACGGCTCTGCCGCCACAGCCGCACGGACCCGGGGACTTCGGCCAGGGACAGCGAGGCCGTGATGACCACGGCGGCCAGGGCCGGCTGGGGGAGGTTGCGGAACAGGCCCGGAACCAGTACGAGCATCAGGATGATCAGCGCCGCTCCGACGACCCCGGTGAGCTGGGTCCTGGCCCCCGCGCGCTCCGCCACCGCCGTACGGGATCCGCTCGTGCTGACGGGGAAGCCCTGGAAGAAACCGGCGGCCAGGTTGGCCACACCGATGCCCGCCATCTCCTGGTTGCCGCGGACCTCCTGCCCCGTACGGGCCGCGAAGGCCGAGGCGTTGGAGATCGTGTCGGCCAGCGACACCAGGGCGATGCCCAGCGCACCACCGAGCAGCAGCGGCAGGTCGGCGGGGCGCACGTCGGGGATCGTGAACGGCGGGAAGCCCTCGGGCAGTTCCCCGACCAGTCCGACGCCGTGCGCGCCCAGGTCGAGGACGGTGGCCGCGGCGATCGCCAGGACCACCATCACGAGCACCGCGGGGACCTTCGGCAGGAAGCGCTGCAGCACCAGGATGACGACGATCCCACCGATGCCGACCGCGGCGGCGGCCGGCACCGCCGCCCCGTCGGCGAGGCCCCGCAGGAAGCCGGTGCACTCGCCGATCAGGTTGTCCGCCTCGACCTTGAAGCCGAACAGCTTGGGCAGCTGACCGATGAGGATGGTCAGCGCCAGCCCGTTCATGTAGCCGATCATCGTCGGTTTGGAGATCAGATCGGCGATGAAGCCGAGCTTCGCCACTGAGGCCAGGATCATGACGGCCGCGACCATCAGCGCGAGCAACGACGCCAGCGCGACGGCCCGGTCGGGATCCCCGCCGGCCGCCACCAGGGGCAGCACGGTGGCGGCGATCATCGGCCCCAGCGAGGAATCCGGGCCCAGCACCAGGATCCGGGACGGCCCGCACACCGCGTAGCCGAGCAGGCAGAGGACCGTCGTGTACAGGCCGGTGATGGGCGGCAGGCCCGCCAACTCGGCGTACGCCATGCCCTGCGGCACCAGCAGCGTGGTCAGGACGACTCCCGCCACCAGGTCCTTGACCAGCCACTCCCGCCGGTAGGACGCGGCCGCACGGATCCCGGGCACGGCCCGCACCCGGGAGAGGAGCTTGCGGTTCCCGTACCAGGTCGGCGCGGACCGCTCTCCCATCACGTGCCTCGGGACCGGCGGGCCACGAGCTTGCCCAGCTCCCACAGGACCAGGAGTACGAGGGCGGCGAGCACCGCCCAGCCGAACTGACGGGCATTGATCTCCGTCGTCCCCAGGAGACGCTGGAAGCCGTCCATCTGGGTCACCAGCACCGCCAGCACGAACTGTGCCAGCGCCACCCAGTTCATCTGCTTGCTGTCGAAGGTGGACGGAGTCAGCACCGAGTCCGTCTCGCTGCGGCACTCGAACGCGGCCACGATCAGACACAGCGCGAACGCGGTGAACGCGATCGACTGACCGGTCTCGACGCTGTCGAAGTGGGCCTCGCCGAGCGTGATCAGCCCGAGCAGCACGATGGTGATCGCCAGTCCGCCCAGCCCGACCGTGACCAGGACGCGCCGGGTGAGCACCGACTCCCCACGCGGCCGCGGCCTGCGCCGCATCAGCCCGGGGCTTTCCCGGTCGAAGCCCAGCGCGAAGCCGAAGGACGCGTTGACCACGAAGTGGATCCACAGCACCTGCGGTGGGGTGAAGGGCTCACCGGCGGCGATGTTGAAGACCGTGGCACCGAGGAAGGTCAGCACGAAGGTGACCAGCAGGAGCAGGACGAACCGGATGTACTTGGTGAGGTTGTCGTAGATCCGCCGACCCTGCTCCACCGCGTAGACGATGGTGGCGAAGTTGTCGTCGGAGAGGACCATGCGGCCGGCGTTCTTCGCCACGTCCGTGCCGCTGCCCATCGCGATGCCGATGTCCGCGGCCTTGATGGCCGGCGCGTCGTTGACGCCGTCCCCGGTCATCGCCACGACGTCGCCCTTCTTCTTGAGCGTGTCGGCGAGCAGCACCTTGTGTTCCGGCGCGACCCGCCCCACCACCCCGATGCCGTCGATCCGGGCGAGCTGTTCCTCCTCGCTCATGGCGGCGAAATCGGCGCCGAGGACCGCCTCGCCGGGGATGCCGAGCTGCCGGGCGATCGCCGCACCGGTGGTGACGTCGTCACCGGTCACCATGCGGACCCGGATGTGCCCCGCCTGGGCGCCGGCCACGGCAGCCTTGGCCTCCTCGCGGGGCGGGTCGACCATGCCGACGAGGCTGCTCATCCGCAGCTCCGTGACGTACGCGAGCAGGTCGCCTTCCGGATCGAAGCCGGCCGGGTCCAGATCCCGGGTGGCGGCGGCCATGACCCGGCGTCCCTCGCCGCCCATCCGCTCGGTCTGCGCCTCGGCGCGCGCCGCCAGTTCCTCGTCCCACGGGACGGTCGCGCCCGCCGACAGCGCGGTGGCGGCCCGTGCCACGACCGCCGGGACCGCCCCTTTGACGAAACACCGCACGACCTGTCGTCCGGAGGCGTCGAGGGCCGCGTTGAAGGTGGCCATCAGCTTGTACTCGGGGTCGAACGGCAGCGTGGCGAGCCGCGGCAGGCCCTCCCGGGTGGCTTCGACGTCCAGCCCGGCCTTGTGCGCGAGCACCAGCAGCGCACCCTCGGTGGGATCGCCCACCACCTCGCCGTCCACCAGCTTCGCGTCGCTGGCCACCACGTACGGCAGGATCGCGTCCTCGATGCCCGCGGAGGCGCCCGCGGCATGGTGGACCTTCCCTTCGAGCCCGTACCCCGTGCCCGAGACGGTGTACCGGTCGGTGGGACTCAGCACTTCGACGGCGGTCATCTGGTTCATCGTGAGGGTGCCGGTCTTGTCCGAGTTGATCGCCGACGTGAACGCCAGGGTCTCGACCGACGGCAGTTCCTTGACGATGGCGTTGCGCTTCGCCAGGTTGAGGCTGCCGACGGACAGGATCGCCTGGGTCACGGTCGGCAGGGCCTCCGGGATGGCGGCGATGGCCAGCGAGACCGCGCTGACGAACAGCACGTCCCAGGCCTGGTCCCGCTGCCGCCCCAGGGCGAACATCACGATCATGGTCAAGCCCGCGGCGGCCGTGATCCACAGGGTCAGGGTGTTGAGCTCCCTGGTGAGCGGCGGCACTTCCTTCTCCGTGGCCGACAGCATCCCGGAGATCTTGCCGAGTTCGGTGCCGGCGCCGGTCGCGGTGACGACGAGTACGCCGCTGCCGTGGGTGACCGGAGTGTTCATGAACGCCATGTTGGTCTGGTCGCCGGGCGCCGGCAGGGCGCCCGTCAGCGTGCCGGAGTCCTTCCCGGCGGGAACGCTCTCGCCGGTGAGTGCCGACTCGTCGATCTGCAGGGCACTGGCCTCGATGATGCGCCCGTCCGCCCCCACCTGGTCCCCGGCCGCGATGAGCACGATGTCGCCGACGACGAGCTGTTCGGCGGGGATCTCCGCCTCCGTCCCGTCCCTGCGGACCCGGGCCGTCGCCTTCATCATCGACTGCAGTGCGTTCATCGCGCTCTCGGCCTTGCCCTCCTGGCGCAGGCCCACCACCGCGTTCAGCAGGGTCAGCACGATCAGCAGGATCGCGGTGGTCCACTCCCTGATGAGCAGCGAGACGACCGCCGCGGCCAGCAGGACGATCTGCATGTAGCTGCGGTACTGCGCGAGGAACCGGCGCCAGGTCGGAGTCCGCTTCTCCTCGGGCAGCGCGTTCGGCCCGTGCGCGGCCAGGAGTTCCGCGGCCCGCGCAGTGGAGAGGCCGACCGCCGGATCGACGTCGAACGCGGCCACGACCGCCTCCGGAGCGCGCGTGTACCAACCGTCGCCCGGAGCCCGGGGCCGCTCTCCCGCAGATTCCGCCCGCACCGTCATCGTCCTGCCTCCGATCCGTGGCCGCGGACGCGTCCACGCCGCTCGGGCGCCGGGGCCCGGGGAGTCCTGCCACCGCTAGCCGCGCTTCTTCCTCCCCGGCCGCCGGGAGGCGGCGTACGGATCGGCCGGGGCCCCGGCGGGGGCCTCCCGCTCCAGCTCCCGTTTGGTGACGAGCAGCGCCTTGCGCGCCTCTTCCCCCACATCGGGGAACTGGGGATCGATGTCCATCAGCGTGTGGGCGAGGACCGCCGCCGCGCAGATCCGGGCGAACCACTTCCGGTCCGCCGGCACGACGTACCACGGCGCCCACTTCGTACTCGTGGCCGACAGCATCGCGGAGAAGGCGTGCTGGTAGTCGTCCCACCGGCGCCGCTCCCGGACATCGGCCGCGGAGAACTTCCAGTTCTTCTCCGGCCGGTCGATCCGCTTCAGGAAGCGGGCGCGCTGCTCCTCCTTGGACAGGTTGAGGAAGACCTTCACCACCTTGAACCCGTTGTCCGTGAGGTAGTGCTCCCAGCGGTTGATCTCCCGGTAGCGTCGGTCCCACAGCTCCGGCCCGGACGCCGTCTCCGGCAGCCTCTGCCGGACCAGGTTGTCGGGGTGGACCCGCACGACGAGGACCTCCTCGTAGTGCGAGCGGTTGAAGATGGCGATCTCGCCGCGCGCGGGCAGCCGCCGGGCGTACCGCCACAGGTAGTCGTGGTCCAGTTCCTCCGCGGACGGCACCTTGAAGCTGCTGACCCGTACCCCCTGGGGATTGACGCCGCTCATCACGTGGCGGATCGTCCCGTCCTTGCCCCCGGCGTCGAGCGCCTGCAGACAGAGCAGGACGCCGTACGTGTCCTGGGCGGCCAGCCGCTCCTGGTACTCGGCCAGCAGGGACACCCCGGTCCGCAGCAGCTCGACCCCGTCCCGCTTCTTCAGACCGGCCTTGTAGCGGGGATCGAAGTCCCGGTCCAGGCGTACCTCGGACCCCGGCTCCACCCGGAGCGGTCCGATGAAATCCGCGATGCGTTCGGCTCTCTCGTCCGCCATCACCTGTCAGTCCCTCGCTGCTCCGGGGCGGGCCCGGTGCGTCTCGGAACGCGGGCCCGGTCCGGGCCCGCTGGAAGGAGTCGCCTCGGTGCCACTCATGCTCATTGTCTGCTCGCCCGGACGGGACCGCTCTCCGAGGCGCCACGGGCCGCTGATCGCTCCGCGTGCGCACGTACGGTCCACCCAGTAGCGTCGAATGCGAGCGTTCCGTCCCAACCGCCGCGGCCCGGCCCGGCGGGGCAGCCTGCCGACGCCGGCAGAGGAACGAGACCACATGCCCAAGCACAGCATCCACGCGGCGACCGCCGCGACCGCTCTGGTCTGCCTGACGGCGTTCGGCCCCGCACCGGGCGGTGCCACGTCACCGCCCGCCCCGTCCGGCGGTCGGGTGGCTCCCGCAACCCCGTCCCGGTTCGTCCCCGGCCCCTGCCCGAAGCCGCCCGAGCCGATCGAAGCGCTCGGCAGCGCACGGTGCGGCCACCTCGAGGTCCCCGAGAACCGCTCCCGCCCCGACGGCCGGACCATCAAGCTGGCCGTGGCGCGCATTCCGGCCGTCAACCCGGCGAAGCCGGCACAGGAGCCCGTGGTGTTCATGGCGGGCGGCCCCGGAGCCGACACGTTCGACGACATCCCCTTCCTCGTCGACTCCGGCCTGAACAAGGACCGCGAGCTGATCGTCATGGCCCAGCGCGGCAACCTCTACGACCAGCCGAACCTCGCCTGCCCGGAGATCGACCGCTTCAACGAGCAGGCCGTGGGCCTGGGCTACGACTCACCGCAGGCGGAACAGCTCCTGCTGAAGGCGGTGAAGGACTGCCGGGGCCGCCTCACGGCCGACGGCACCGACCTGAGCGCCTACAACAGCACGGAGAACGCCGCCGACTTCGCCGACCTGCGCAAGGCGCTGGACATCCCCCAGTGGAACGTCTACGGCTACTCCTACGGCAGCGACCTGGCCCTCACCTACCTGCGCCTGCACCCCGAGGGAATCCGCGCGGTGGCGATCGACTCGGTCGTACCTCCCCAGACCGTGACCCTGCCGTGGGGATGGAGCAGCGCCGCCGAGGGGATCGACAACATCTTCGAAGCGTGCGCGGCGCAGCCCGCCTGCAAGGACCGGTACCCGGACCTCCCCGAACTGCTGACGGAGCAGGTGCGCAAGCTGGAGGCACAGCCCCTGACCTTGAACGTCACACCGCCGGACGGAGGGAAGCCGGTCAAGACCGTCCTCGACGGGGGCGCACTGCTGAACCTGATCATCGCCTTCAACCCCAGGCCCAAGGACCTCCCGGCGGCGCTCGACGAACTCAGCCGCGGAAACCCGGAGCGCTTCGCGCAGGCCCGCGCGGCCGGCTCGGTCCAGAAGACCGGCGAGTTCGCGCACGGCCTCACCAACTCGACCGTGTGCAGCGAGTGGGCGCCGGGGTACTCGGAACCCGACGTGCTGACGGCGGGGCAGAAGGCCTTCCCCGGGTGGCCTGACACTGTCCTGGCCCAGGTACCGCAACTTCCGTTCGAGTACCCGGTCTGCCGGCTCTGGAACGTTCCGGACCGCACGGAGGTCCAGCGGGTGGCCACGGTCAGCTCGGTGCCGGCACTCGTCATCTCCGGCACGTTCGACGTGAAGACCGGAGCGAGCTGGGCGAAGGACGCGTCCCGCAACCTGTCCCGCTCGACCGCCGTACAGGTTCCCGGAATCGGCCACTGGGTGGTCCCGCAGTCGCCGTGCGCACAGCGCGTGCTGGCGTCGTTCTTCGCCCGCCCGACCGCGCCCGACACCGCGTGCGTGAACGACCTCGAACCCGGACCGTTCACGATCGTCCCGAAATGACCGGGAGGCCAGATGACACGCCACGAAGCGCCCCCTCGTCGCCGCACCGTACGACGACTCCAGGCCACCTCGGCCGGCATGGCGGCCGGCCTCCTCGTCACCGGACTGCTCGCAGCGCCCGCGCAGGCGCAGTCCCGCACCGACACCACCCCCACCCCCGGAGCGCCCATCGGAACGACCGCACGGACGGTGGGCGACGCCCGCTTCGAGCCGGGCCCCTGCCCGAAGACGCCGGAACCGATCGAGGCCCTCGACGAGGCCCGCTGCGGAACGCTCACCGTGCCGGAGAACCGTGCCACATCAAGCAGCCGGACGATCGAACTCGGTGTCGCGATCGTGCCCGCCGCGAACGGCAAGCCGAAACCCGATCCCATCGTGTGGCTCGCGGGCGGACCCGGCGACGACGCCGTGGGCGAGGCGAAGATGGCGATCGACGGCGGCCTGAACCGCGACCGTGACGTGATCTTCATGTCCCAGCGCGGTACGTACTCGGCCGACCCGGCGCTCCTCTGCCCCAACGTCGACGAGTTCAACGCAGACGTGGTCGGCCTCGTCTACGACGCTCCGTCCACCGGGCGCCTGCACGTCGACGCCACGAAGGCCTGCCGTGACCAGCTGGCGGCCCGCGGGGTGGACCTCAGCGCCTACAACGACACCCAGAGCGCCGCCGACTACGAGGACCTGCGCACCGCGCTGGGCGTCGAGCAGTGGAACCTGTACGGCATCTCCTACGGCACCCATCTGGCACTGGCCTACATGCGCCTGCACCCCGAGGGGCTCCGCTCGGTGGGCCTCGACGGCATACTGCCGCCGTCCACGTCCGGGTCGGCCTCGACCTGGAGCAGCTTCCGGCAGGGCGTCGACGGCCTGTTCAAGGCCTGCGCGGACCAGCCGGCCTGCAACAAGCGCTATCCGAACCTGCCGGCCACCTTCGAGAAGCTCGTCAACGACCTCGAAGCCAAGCCGGTCACCACCACCGTCACGGTCCCCGGCAGCGACAAGCCGGTGAAGGTCGTGATCGACGGCGGAACCCTGGTGAACTGGCTGACCTCCGCCACCCACACGGCGGAAGACGTACCCCGCTTCATCGACGAGCTGGCGAACGGCAACCCGCAGCCGATCGCCCAGCAGTGGGCGGGCTGGAGGACCAACCCCAAGGGCATCGGAGTGACTTCGCACGGTCTCTCCTACGGCGTCTTCTGCAGCGAGTGGACCCCGTACGAGAGCAGGGACGCGGCACTCCAGGGCGGACAGAAGGAGTTCCCGTCGTTCCCCCGCTCGGTGCAGGCCCAGGCCCCGCTGCTGACGTTCCTCCACCCGGACTGTGCGGCCTGGAACGTCCCCGCGGCCGACCCCTCGATCCGGGACGTCACGCGCGGCGACATCCCCACCCTCGCCCTGTCGGGTGCGTTCGACGCCCAGACCGGGGCGGACAACGGGCCGTACGTCGCCCGTACGCTGCCCAAGGCCAAGGTCGTCACGGTCCCGTACGAGCCGCACGTGGTGTTCGCCACCTCGAAGTGCGCCCAGGAGATCGCCGTCTCGTTCTTCGACGACCCGGCCGCGCCGAAGACGGAATGCCTGAAGAGCCTCACAGCACCCGAGTTCGAGACCGGGTCCTGAGACCACCCGGGTGTCCGCGGTTCACACGGCCCGGTCGTTCCCCGGGGCGGCCGGGGTGACCAACCCCGTTTCATAGGCCGCTATCACTGCCTGGGCGCGGTCGCGGAGGCGGAGCTTGGCGAGGATGCGGGCGACGTGGGTCTTGGCCGTGGCCTCGCTGACGTGGAACCGCCCGGCCAGTTCGGCGTTGCTGAGGCCACGAGCCAGGGCTTCGAGGAACTGGAGTTCGCGCGGGGTGAGCGTGGACAGGTCCCGGTGCAGGGGAGCGGCACGGTCGTCGGCGGAGGCGAAGCGTTCGACCAGCCGGCGGGTGATGGCTGGGGCCAGCAGGGCGTCGCCGGAGCGCACCAGACGGACCGCCGCGGCCAGGTGCTCGGGGGTGACGTCCTTCAGCAGGAAGCCGCTCGCCCCGGCGCTGAGGGCGGCGTACACGTACCGGTCGAGGTCATAGGTCGTGAGGATGACGATCCGGGGCGACGGGCCGTCGCTGCGAAGGATGCGGCGCGTGGCCTCCAGGCCGTCGGTGCCGGGCATCCGGATGTCCATCAGGACGACGTCGGGCCGGGTGCGCCGCACCACGGAGACCGCCTCGTCACCGTCGGCGGCCTCGCCGACCACCTCGATGCCGTCGGCGGCGAGGATCATCCGGAATCCGGTACGGACCAGGGCCTGGTCGTCGACGATCACCACGCGCGGTGCCTCGGTCACGGACCCTCCACCGGGATGACGGCGCGGACTCGGAAACCCCCGCCGGGGCGGGGGCCCGTGTGCAGGGTACCGCCGTAGAGTGCGAGCCGTTCGCGCAGGCCCACCAGGCCGCGACCGCCGCCCGGACCCGCGGGCCGGGGGCGGCCGCCGCTGTCGGTCACGTCCACCCGCAGCTCTCCGGGCGCGTACTCCACCACGACCGACACACCTGCGCCCGTGGCGTGCTTGACCGTGTTCGTCAGTGCCTCCTGCACCACCCGGTACGCGGCCAGGTCCACGCCCGCCGGGAGTTCGGCCGGGGCGCCGCGCACCGTCAGCTCCACCGGCACGCCGCTGTCGCGTACCCGGTCGGCCAGTTCCGGCAGCCGGTCCAGGCCGGGCTGCGGCGCGAGGTCCGCCTCGGCGGCCGGGTCGGCGCCGTCGGAGGTCATCGTGAGCAGGCCCATCACGTGCCGCAGTTCCGACATCGCCGACCGCCCGGCGGCCTCCACCGCCAGCAGCGCCTCCCTGGCCTGGTCGGGGGCGGTGTCCAGCACCTTGCGCGCGGCACCGGCCTGAATGGTCATCATGCTCACGTTGTGGGTGACCACGTCGTGCAGCTCCCGGGCGATCCGCGACCGCTCCTGGTCCACGGCCCGCCGCAGCGCCGCACGCTGCTCCTCCTGGAGGGTCCGGGTCCGCTGCCGCCAGGTGTGGACGCCGTGCGCGGCGAGGCCGACCGGGAGCAGGACGAGGACGGGAACCAGTCCCTTGTCCACCTCGGGGACCAGGGGGAAGACCGCGTACAGCACGACTCCCGCGAGCAGGGAGCTTGCCACGGCCTTCCGGTGGGGGCTGTACACGGCCGCGCTGTACGCCGCGATCAGGCCCGAGGCGAACGTGACCGTGGTGGCGTCCGCGGCGACCGCCCCCCGGTGCAGCAGCAGCGTCGCGCCCATCACGGCCCAGTAGGCGGCCAGCGGGCACCGGCGGCGCATCACCAGCGGCAGAGCGGTCAGTACGGCGGCCACGAACTCCCAGGGCTCCGCGGGAGGCAGCACGTGCTCGACGGCCGGCACGGGATGCGGCACGGCGGGCGGCGACGGTATCCACACCGGGGGCGGTTCGGCGACGTCGGGCCCCGCCTCGATGACCTCCACGTACGACCGGTTGAGGTCGCCGATGACCGTGTACACGGCCAGCACCAGGGCGATGACCGCGTCGAGCGCCCACGACGGGCGCGACAGCCGCGGTGGCGCCCCCGCGGGACGAAGTCCGCGGGCCCGGCGGATGAGGACGTCTCCTGTGCTCATCGGACCAGTGTGCCCAGGGTCGGCCGGCCGCGGATCAGCCGTGGGGACCGGCACCCTCAACCCCCGGCGTACATCGCGGGGATGACGCCGCGGAGCGTCGTCCCGGCACGGTACCGAAGCTCCGCACCGCGGCCGACGCGGCGCCGGGACCCCGGCTCCTAGCGTCGGGACGGCGGCCGGGAAGCGATCCGGCCGCTGCCGGACGACCTGCCGACCGTGGAGGATCCATGACCGAGAACCACCTCATCGACGTGCGCGAGGTGAGCAAGACGTACGACGCCGGCCCGGCCGTGCTGGCCGGGCTCACCCTGCGGGTGCGGGCAGGAGAGGCGCTCGCCGTGCTCGGCTCCTCCGGAAGCGGCAAGTCCACGCTGCTCAACCTGATCGCGGGGCTGGACCGGCCGAGCGCGGGCAGCGTGACCGTCGACGGGGTGCGGGTGGACGGGCTGACCGAGACCGCTTCCGCGAAGTACCGGCGCTCCCGGATCGGCATGGTCTTCCAGTTCTTCAACCTCCTGGACGACCTCACCGTCCTGGACAACGTGCTGCTGCCGGCCCAGCTGTCCGGCATGCCCCGCGCCGAGGCCGCGGCCCGGGCCGCCGAACTGCTGGCCTCCCTGGGCATCGACCGGCACGCCCGGGCCTTCCCCGGGCGGCTGTCGGGCGGCGAGCGGCAGCGCGTGGCGGTGGCGCGGGCCCTGATGAACCGTCCGCCGCTGCTGCTCGCCGACGAGCCGACGGGCGCGCTGGACAGCGCGTCCGGCGCCGACGTACGAGAGCTGCTGCGCGAGCTGAACGCCGACGGGCAGACGATCGTGCTGGTCACGCACGACCTGGCGCTGGCCGAAGCGTGCGCGACCCGCACCATCGAACTCGTCGACGGGCGCATCGCGCGCGATGTCGCGGCGGTGCGGCGATGAGCGGGCCGGGGGTGCGGGAACCGGGGATGCGGGAACCGGGTGGACGGACGGTCCGCGTGGCCGGCCGGCGGCGGAGCGGAGCCCTGGGACGGGTGGTGCGCGCGGGGGTGGGGCGGCGGCGCGCGCAGACCGCGGTGGTGGCCCTCACGGCACTCATCTCGGTCGCCGCGTCGGTCCTCGCCCTCGGGCTGCTGGTCGCCTCCCAGGCGCCCTTCGACCGGGCCTTCGCCCGGCAGCGGGGGGCGCACCTCACGGTGCAGTTCGACGGTTCCGCGGTGACCGCCGGGCAGGTGGCGGACACCGCCGGGCTCTCCGGGGCCGCGGCCGCGACGGGGCCCTTCGGCGTGGCCTCCGTACGCTTCCGGCCGACGGGCGACATGCCGCCCGGCTTCCAGCCGCCGCCGCTGACGGTCGTGGGACGGCCGTCGGCCGGAGGCGAGGTGGACCACGTCGCGCTGGTCGAGGGCCGGTGGGCCGCCGCGCCCGGCGAGATCGTGCTGGAGGCCGGTTCGAGGCAGCCCGGGGTGCGGCCCGGGACGCGCCTGGAGACCGGAGGGACCGGAGGGACCGGGCTCACGGTGGTCGGCATCGCCGAGTCGGTGGGCGAGAGCGCGGACGCGTGGGTCGTGCCCGCGCAACTCGGCGCCCTCGCCGGGGAACGGACGGGCTACCAGATGCTGTACCGGCTCACCGACGCCGGCACCGCTGCGGCGATCGCGGGTGTGCGCGACGGGATCGCCGCGGCGCTGCCGCCGGACGCCGTCACCGGCGCCCAGTCCTACCTCGACGTACGGCAGGCCGCCCAGGAGAACACGGCGGCCTACGTCCCCTTCGTGACCGCGTTCGCGGTGCTGGGCCTGGCCATGTCGATGCTGGTGATCGGCATCGTGGTGAGCGGCGCGGTGGGCGCCGCGACCCGGCGGATCGGCATCCTGAAGTCCCTCGGCTTCACGCCGCTCCAGGTGGGCCGGGCGTACGTGGCCCAGGCGCTGATCCCGGCGGCGGCGGGTGCCGTCGCGGGGGTGGCGCTGGGCAACGGGCTCGCCGTACCGCTGATGGCGGAGGTGGCGGAGTCCTACGGGACCGGGGCGGTGCTGATCCCCGTCTGGGTGGACCTCGCGGTGCCGGCCGGTGCCCTGGCGCTGGTGGCGGCCACCGCCTCGGTGCCCGCACTGCGGGCGGCCCGGCTGCGCACCGCGCAGGTGATCGGCATGGGCCGGGCCGCCGGAGGCGGGCGTGGGCGCGGGCGCCGGGTGCGGAACCTGCTCGGGCGGCTGCCGCTGCCGCGTGCGGTGAGCCTCGGCCTGGCGAGCCCGTTCGCCCGCCCGGCACGCTCGGCGACGACGGCCGCGGCCGTCACGTTCGGCGCGCTCGCGGTGACCTTCGCGGTGGGCCTGGGCAGCACGCTCATCGCGGTCCAGCAGGACGGGGACCCCGACCGGGGCGGTGATGTGACGGTCCGTTCGCTGGCCAGGCCGGGTGAGGGCCCGGCGGGCACGGCGCCCCCGGCGCCCGCCGACCCGGCGGCGGTCGCCGAGGCGATCGGCGCCCGGCCGGAGACCGCGTCCTCGTACCGGACCGCCAGGACGCAGGTGTCGGTGGCCGGGCTGAAGGGCGGCGCGCCCCTGGTGGCGTACGAGGGCGACGCGCCCGGCGCCGACCACACGATGGTGTCCGGCCGGTGGTTCGGCGCCCGGGGCGAGGCGGTCGCCGCCACCCGCTTCCTCCAGGCCACCGGCGTCCACGTGGGCGGCACCGTGGTCCTGTCGGAGCAGGGGCGCACCGTCCGGCTGCTCATCGTCGGGGAGGTGTTCGATCTCGGTGACCAGGGGATGACGCTGCGCACGGACACGGCGTCGGTCGCGGGCCTGGGCAGCCGGTACCTGCCGAGCAACTTCAGCGTGCGGCTCGCGCCCGGGGCGGACGCGGGGAACTACGTCGAGGCCCTGAACGCCGCACTCGAGCCGCTCGGCGCGCAAGCGGAGGCCGGCGGGCCGGGCAAGTCGAGCGTGATCCGCGCGATGCAGGCCCTGATCGCGATGCTCACGGTGATGCTGGTGTCCGTGGCCTGCCTGGGGGTGCTCAACACCGTGGTGCTGGACACCCGGGACCGCGTGCGCGACCTCGGAGTGTTCAAGGCGCTGGGCATGACGCCCCGGCAGACGCTCGTCCAGGTCCTCACGTCGGTGGGCGCCATCGGCCTCGCCGCGGGGGCCGTCGGAGTGCCGCTCGGGGTGGCCCTGCACGGCTGGGTGATGCCGGAGACGGGCCGAGCCGTCGGCACCACGATCCCGCCGGCGGACGTCGACGTGTTCGGCCCCGTGCTGCTGGGGGCGCTGGCGCTGGCCGGCGTGGTGATCGCGGTGGCGGGCGCGCTGCTGCCGGCCGGGTGGGCGGCGCGGACGCGGACGGCGCAGGCGCTACGGGCGGAGTGACCCGGGCGGGGCGACCGTGAGCCGCGGTCAGCCGGCCTGCGGCCCCCCACCCGGCTCCGGCCGTCGGCGCCGTGGCCCTCGTACCCAACTGCCGTGGCCCGCCCACCCCTGTGGAGGCGTGCGGAAGCAGCGGCTAGGGTGAGGTGAGAAGGCTCTGGGAGAGCCAGGAGCCGTGATGCGCGGACACCGTCCCGAGGCGGGTCACTGGGGCTCACGGTCGGGGACGTGCAGGGCCATGACGTGGAGGCCATCGCCTTCATGGGGCAGGTGCGCACCAGCCTGCGCGCCCTCGCACAGGCGACGAGCGACACCCGCCAGGTGCTCGGCCGCGCCAACGATCTGCTGATCGCCATGGGGCGCGGCCTCTTCGCGACGTGCTGCTTCCTTCGTTTCGACCCGGTCAGCCGCGATCTGACCGCCTCCAGGGCCGGCCATGTCCCGATGGTCTGGGCCACAGCCGGAGGCCGTCACGGCATAGCACTCGACCGCGGCGGGCCGCCGCTCGGCATCGTGCCGGGGCAGCGGTATCCGGTGACCCACCGGCGTCTGACCGAGGCAGGGGTGCTCGTGCTGCTCACCGACGGAGTGGTGGAGGGCCCGCACTACCCGATGGAGGCCGGTCTGGCCGAGGTGGTCAAACTGGTGCGCGCGGGGTTCGACGCCGATCCCGACGTGCTGGCCTCCGCCGTCGTCAAAGTGGCCGACCTGACCGGACACCGCGACGATGCCGCAGTCCTCGTCGTCCGCTACGACGGCCCGCAGGAGCCGGCCTGACCGAGGGTGCCGCCGGGGTCGCCAGTGGCGGGATCTGAGCGCAGACTGCTGTCGTGGGCAGCGCAGAGGTGGGTCGTCTCGGGTCCGCCGCTCTGCGCATCCTCGCCGTCGCCGCCGTCTACTACGGGGCCGCACAGGTCGGCCTCCTCCATCAGCTGGTCCGTGACCAGGTCACCCCGCTGTGGCCGCCGACCGGCGTCGCGCTGGCCGCGCTGCTCGTGATGGGGCTGCGCGTCTGGCCGGGCATCGCACTGGGCGCGTTCCTGGTCAACGTGTCCCTCGGGCCGTCGTTGATCTCCGTACTGGCCATCACCGCGGGCAATACCCTCGCGCCGGTCTGCGCCTGCCTGATGCTGCGCCGAGCCGGGTTCAGAATCGAGCTGGACCGCCTGCGGGACGTCCTGGCGCTGGTCTTCCTCGGCGCCCTCGCCGGGATGTTGATCAGTTCAACCATCGGCAGCGGCGTACTGGTCCTCTCCGGAGCACTGGACGCAGGCGATTTCTGGCCGACCTGGTCGGTGTGGTGGACCGGTGACGCGATGGGAATCCTCGTCGTCACCCCCTTCCTGCTCGTGCTGCGCAAGGCCCGGTGGCCGTCGCGGGCCGGGCCCGGCCGGTGGCTGGAGGTGGTGGCGCTGGCGCTCGGTACGGTCTTCGTGACGCTCTTGGTGACGCGCACGCCCGACTCGAACCTGCTCTTCCTCGTCTCGCCGTTCTTGATCTGGGCGGCCTTTCGCTTCCGGTTGGCGGGCGCGGCGCCGTGCGCCCTCGCCGTGTCGACGCTGGCGATCCTGGCCGCCGCCGGCGACAGGGGCCCGTTCGTCGGCGAGGACGTCTTCGCCAGCATGGTCACGCTCCAGGCCTTCAACGGCACGACCGCGCTGACGGCCCTCCTCATCGCGGCCGTCATCACCGAACGCGACAGCACGCACGAGGAGATCAAACGGGTCTGCGAGCGGCTCGCGGAGATGGTGGCCCGGATGGAGCCACGACCCGGGCCGCACGAGTACCCGCCGGAGAACCCTCCGCCGCCGTAACACCCCGGCAGGCCCGCCGCCACCCACGCGGCGGCCCGGTCCCGCGCTCAGGTGCGGATCGCCGCGCGCTCGAACCACACGGTGAGCAGGGTGGGCACCAGCGCCACCCAGAACAGCACCTGCGGGACGATCCGTTCGGACCACGGCACGGTCACGACGACCACCGCGGTGACCGTGCACCACACCGACTGCCCGACGATCAGCCGCGCCCAGCCGACCCGCCGGATCAGCGAGCGCAGGCTCAGCCGGACTCCGGCACGCATGCGACGGTAGCGGCGCCAGGCGCCGAGGCCCCAGACGGCGGTCATCAGGGCGAGCGCGTAGAGCCGGATGCCGAGCGGCGCGGGCAGCGCCATGGGGTCGTCGCCGGTCGGGAAGATCCGTCCGGCGAGGGCCGCGATCACCAGGCAGAGCAGCGCGAGCCAGCGGGTGCCGCGCAGCATCCGGAACACCGTCCCGTCCAGGCCCTTGCGCAGCCCCTGGGCCTGAGGGTCGGCGGCGAGCGCCGTGGCGTACGCCTCGGCGGCGGCCGGCAGTTTGGCTCCCGCGCCGGTCAGCGGCGGCGCGGCGGCCTGCCACGCGGCGTGGTCGGCCCGCTCCTTGAGCGCCCAGGCGTTCTGCGGGTCGATGCGCAGGGTCTCGAGCACTGCCTGCCGCACCACGTCGGAGCGGCCGTTCATCAGCGCGGCCTTCCACAGCGCGCGGTGCGCACCGATCGCGTCCGGGCCGAGCCGCACGGCAGTCGCCGCCGCGTCGAACGCCTCGGGCCAGCGCGGCTGCCACGCGCCCAGTGCCTCCGAGAGGGCTGCGAAGCCCCTCCACCTCTGCGGGCCGAGACGGACAACCTCGTGGGCCGCGGCCAGCGCTTCGTCCCGCCGACCGGTGCGGCGCAGGGCGTACGTGCGCAAGTAGTGGGCGTCGAAATACTCCGGCGCGAGGGCCAGCGCTTCGCCGGTGGCGGTCAGGACCTCCTCGTACTCCTGGTCCACCAGGTGGCAGTCGGCGAGGGACACCCAGGCGGCCGCGTCGGTCGGGTCCTCGGCGAGCCGCCGGGCGAGCAGTGCGCGAGCGTCGTCGATCCGGTCGATGTCTATCAGGGCCGCCGCCTGCTCGACGAGCGGGTGCAGTGCGGTCACAGCTTCCGTGCCTTCTTCAGGTAGGCGAGCAACTCGTCGTAGGTGCCGCCTTCGTTGGCGAACATGGCCACGTTGCGGGCCGCCGCGAACCACGGCTCGGTGGAGGGCCGGATCGCTTTCGCGGCGCCCAGCAGGTCCTTCGTGTTGATCATGCGGATGGTGCCGGTCCGCGCGGAGTCGAGCAGCGCCGACTCGGCCGCGCTCTCGCAGACGTGCGCGAGGTCGGCGCCGGAGAAGCCGTCGGTGGCCTTGACGAGCTTGCCCACGTCGACCGATTCGATGGGGCGTTCCCGCAGGTGGTAGCGGAGGATCGCGTCGCGGGCCGGAGCGTCGGGCGGCAGCACGAGCAGGGTGCGGTCGAGCCGGCCCGGGCGGCGCAGCGCGATGTCCACGTCCCAGGGGACGTTGGTCGCGGCGAGCACGAACACCCCGTCGTTGACGTCGCCGACGCCGTCCAGTTCGGTCAGCAGCTGGTTGACGGTGTTGCGCATGCCGTTGTGCTGGGTGCGGCTGCGCTTGGCGCCGAGCGCGTCCAGCTCGTCGAGGAAGACCACGCACGGCGCCTGCCTGCGAGCGGTCTCGAACACCGCGTGCATGTTGCGCTCGGAGTTGCCGACCCACATGTCGAGCACGTCGCTGATCGACACGGAGATGAAGTTCGCGCCGAGTTCGCCGGCGACGGCCCGGGCGATGAACGTCTTGCCGCAGCCGGGCGGCCCGTACAGGAGCAGCCCGCCGCGCAGGCTCTTGCCGTACAGCCTGCTCAGTTCCGGATTGCGCATGGGCGCGAGGAAGGCCGCCTCCAGACGGTCCTTGACCTCCTGCATCCCGCCGACGTCCGCGAGGCGTACCGAGCCGGGCGCGTCGGGCGCGTCCACGTCGTACGCGCTCGCGTCCCCGGCGTCCCGCTGCCGTCGACGGTCAGCGGGGCCTCCTTCGCCCCGGGTTTCGCGATGAACCGGGGCGGGACGACGTCCCCGACCTCCTGTTCGGCAGCCGCCCAGTCGAATCGGCCGCCCTGCTGAACGGGAGGCGCCGGCGACTGGACCGGCGCCGAAGGCTGCTGGACGGGCGCTGACGGCTGCTGGACGGGCGCCGCCGGCGCCGGCCCGCCCATGGCCCGGGCCATCAGGGCCCGGGCCTGGGCGTCCCCGGGTGCGTGGCTGAGCGCGAAGGCGGCCTCCACGACCGCCGCGTCGCCGTGCCCGGCATCGAGCAACAGCTCGGCGAGGTGCAGTCGCAGGGGTACGTCGCCGGGCGCTGCGGCGACGGCCGCGCGCAGGCTGCCGATCAGCGGGGACTCGGCGGCCTCGGGGCCGCCGGAGGAGGTGTCGGGGGTTTCGTCGGGCATGCCACCACCCTACGAACCCGCCGCGCGCCCGGATCAAGCAGGTTCCGCCCGGCCGGGCCGCCTCCGAGGCTTACCTCATCTGCCCTATTGCGGCTTCGGACCCTTCATCAGCTTGCTGAGCTGCTCCAGTTGGCCTTCCTGCATGCCGCGGACGTAGTCCCAGCCGTTGTGGTCGCCGCCCTGGATCTCGTGGATCGTGACCTTGATCGGACCCTTGCCGAACTGCTGCTGGAACTTCTCCATCCGGTCGCGGCCGCCCTCCTTGGTGCCGTACTGGAAGAGCACGTTCACGTCGGGGATCTTGCTGTTGATCAGCTTCGGGGCGATCTTCTCCGGGTTGTTCGCGTCCATCTCCGCCTGGTGGCCCTTCCAGAGCGGGGAGTCGGGGACGATCTCGCCGCCGTTGGCGATGACGGCCCGGAAGCGGTCCGGCCGCTGCAGGAGCTGCTTGAGGCCGACGAAGGCGCCGGAGGAGTTGCCCATGAAGGCCCAGCCGTCACGGGACTTGTAGGTACGGAAGTTGGCCCGGGCGAGGTCGGGTACGTCCTCGCCTATCCACGTGCCCATCTTGGCCTGGCCGGGGATGTCGGAGCCGTCGTAGTAGTACTTGGCGTCCGGGTTGAGGATCGGCATGACCAGGATGAACGGGAGGCTCTTGCCGGCTGCGGCGCCCTCGGAGATGGCCTTCTGGAGGCCCAGCTTCGGCATGGTCGCCCAGTAGTTGTCGGCGTTCCCGTTGCCTCCGGGCAGCGCGATCATGACGGGGAAGGCGCTCTTCGCGTACTCCGGGCGGTCGTACTCCTTGGGCGTCCACACCCAGACGCTGCCCTCGAACCCGGACTTGGCGCCCTTCACCCGGGCCTTGGATATGCGGGTGCCGTCGTCCAGCTTGACCGTCTGCTTGAAGTCGGCGAACGGGCCGGCGGGGAGGGACACGTCCGGGTCCGCGCTCGGCGCGGAGGCCTGTGCTCCGCCGCCCTCCTTGCCCTTGTCCTTGTCCGCTCCGGCAGGGGGTTTCGCGTAGCTGACGGCCTCCCCGTTCCCGTCGAACCAGTCCGTCTTCCAGTGGATCAACCCGGCGCCGGCGCCGGCGAGCAGGGCCACGGCCACCGCGGAGCCGATCCACACCTTCTTGCGGGATCGCCTGGGCTGCTGCGGCTGCGGGTACTCGTGCACGAACTTGCTCCGAACAGGGCGGCTGCCCTCGGGCGGGCAGGACGGGTGGGTCTTCTCTTGGGATGCGTTCTCGACCTCCAAGGTTGCAAAAATAGGCAATAAATGTCGTTTAGCTTTCAAATGAGTGCACCCGCACCACGTCCCACGGCCGCCCCACTTACGACGTCCAGCTCTGGCCGGCGTGGGGTGAAGCGTCATTTATGCTTCAAGGCGGTCGTATGACACTGATCATGCGGACCTTGGGGAATCGAGTGACCGCCGACGCGCATCTCAGTGGTGTGGCGTGCCCAGCTCGCCCGCCCGCGAACAGAAGACCCCCAGGGAGAAGCGAGGAATGGCAGTGATCTGCGTCGGAGGCATGATCGGGATCGGCAAGACGAGCGTGGCCGAAGTGCTCGCCAAGGAGCTCGGCAGCGAAGTCTTCTACGAGAGCGTGGACGACAACCCGATCCTTCCGCTCTTCTACACGGCGAGCCCCGAAGAGATCCAGGCCAACCGCTACCCCTTCCTGCTCCAGCTCTACTTCCTGCAGACGCGCTTCGCCTCGATCAAGGAGGCGTACAAGCAGGGCGACAACGTCCTCGACCGGTCCATCTACGAGGACTGGTACTTCGCCAAGGTCAACCACGACCTGGGCCGGATCAGCTCCCTCGAGATGCGGGTCTACGAGGGACTGCTCAACGAGATGATGCGCGAGATCGACGGCCTGCCGTACCGCAAGGCACCCGATCTCATGGTCTATCTCAAGGCGGACTTCGAGACGGTGCTGCACCGCATCGGGCTGCGGGGCCGCGGTTTCGAACAGGACGAGAGCCTCGTCGAGTACTACCGGACGCTGTGGTCCGGCTACGACGACTGGGTGCACAAGCACTACTCGGCCAGCGAGGTCCTCGTCATCGACATGAACCACACGGACGTGGTGCACAACGCCGACGACGCCGCCCGGGTGGTGCAGGAGGTCAAGGACGCCCTGGTGGCGGCCAAGCGCCGGGCCTGAGCCCAACCCGTTCCACGGTGTCCGGCATGTAGACGACCGGTCTCGCATTCCGGCGAAACGGTCTACTCCGGCCGGGCAGCTGGTTCGCACCCGTCAGCCGGACGGGGTGCGTCGAGACGCTGCTCGGCCTGATCGACGCGGAGTGCACCGCCTTGGCCGGCGAACGCCCCTCCGCGCCGGTCGCCGCAGCGCGCGGGATCCTGGAGCG
Organism: Streptomyces sp. NPDC090045; assembly: GCF_044747975.1. Lineage (NCBI taxonomy): Bacteria > Bacillati > Actinomycetota > Actinomycetes > Kitasatosporales > Streptomycetaceae > Streptomyces > Streptomyces sp. NPDC090045. The sequence continues at coordinate 46,291 of NZ_JBIVFA010000022.1, read as the reverse complement.
CACGGTCCTCAGCCGGGAGCTGCCGGCCTTCATGAGCTCCCCGGCCCACCGCGCCGGCAGCAATCGGAGCACACCTCCTGCGCAGGGCCCGCGCGGACGGGGCGCCGTCGCGGGCCTGCCCGACCGGGACCGCTGCGCGGTCATGAGCGTCGTCAACGTGACCCCGGACTCGTTCTCCGACGGGGGCCACTGGTTCGCCACGGCCGCTGCCGTCAAACGCGGCCTGAGCCTGGTGGCCGACGGCGCCGACCTGGTCGACGTCGGCGGCGAATCGACCCGCCCGGGCGCGTCCCGCGTCGACGAGCACGAGGAGTTGCGCCGGGTCATCCCAGTCGTGCGGCGGCTGGCCGCCGAGGGCGTCCTGGTGTCCGTCGCGACACCGTGCGCGCCTCCGTCGCCCGGCGGGCGGTCGAAGCGGGCGCGGTCCTCGTCAACGACGTCAGCGGGGGCCTGGCCGCCCCGGGACTCGGCTTCGCCAAGGAAGCACGGCACGACCTCGGCCTGGTGGCCGGACTCGCCGAACTGCGCGGCCTGGGCCGCCCGGTACTGGTCGCCGGCTCCCGCAAGCGGTTCCTCGGGCACGTCCTGGCGGGCGCGGACGGGACTTCCCCTCCGGCCCATCGCCGGGACGCGGCGACGGTCGCTCTGTCAGCCATCGCCGCACACCAGGGTGCCTGGGCCGTCCGCGTCCACGACGTACGGGCGACGGCGGACGCGGTGAGGGTCGCCCGGGCGGTCACCCCTCCGGCCTGAAGAGCCCTCCACACCTACCGCGGGTGCATCTCACGGACCGCGCTGAGTATCTCCCCCGTCTGGGCCGACCGGAGGGAGCCCGGGCAGGCGTGGCCGCCCCAGTCCCGGCCGCCCATGCTGTGGATGCCGAACCCCCGGCCCAGCGGTGTGGAGGCGGACTCGAGGGGCCACCTGTGCTGTGCCATGCCCCAGGCGTAGATCCGGGCGACGGAGGCCACCTGCTGTGCGGTGAGCGGCCGACGTGCGAACCCCGAGGTCTCCACCGAGAGCCACGACGGGTTGCCGGCGGCCTGTGCCCAGGCCCGGTCGTGCGCGGAGACGTACTGTTCGATCTCGCCGGACTGCGAGACCCAGAAGTGCGAGGAACATTCCACCGCCGGGTCGCTGAAGCGATCGTGGAGCGAGTTCTCGCCCTCCTGTACGTGCATGACCAGACCCCGCATCTCCCTGATCCCGCCCGGGGTGAAGTTCACCGTCAGCGGCTTGTGCGTGACCTCCGGCATCCACGTCTGCCCCCGTTCGGGAGTCGGCTCGGCGGGTGGCCCCGCCCCGCTCTCGTCCTGCGTTTCCGTCGGGCCGGGCCCGGTGCTCCTGTGGACGTCGACGACGACGCCGAGAGCGGTGGCGATCAGTCCACCGCCGGTACAGGCGATGACGGTACGGCGCGACACCAGCCGTGGCTTCGGTTTGCGGTGGGTCACGCGAGCGGCCCCGTGGCCCTGGCTCTGCCCCTGGCTCTGCCCCTGGCGCGTCCGGAACGGAGCATCGGTAGATCCTTCGCTGGGCTGACGTTCTCCAGCGGAATCCTTGCCGACCTTTTATGTCGGAATGAGACCGGATCATGACCGTTTCGTGACAGCCGGAGGGGGCGGCGGGGGTGGCGGAGTCCTCCCGCTCACCGTCGCTACCGCGTCGGATGCGTCCCCAACGCGGTTGCCCGGGCGGCCAGTCGGCCGGGTCAGCGCCTCAGCTGTCGTCCCGCAACGCGTCGCTCCAGCCGCTCCGCCATCGCCGGTACGAGGAGCGGCCCCGCCCGTTTGGCGCGGCGCTGGATGAGGGCGGTCTCCATCCGGCCGATCCCGGGCAGCGCGGCCAACTCGTCGGCCAGGTAGTCGTACAGGGCGCCGGTGTCGCGACACAGCACCATGGCGACGACCGCTGCCCGGCCCGTCGTGACGGCGGCGAAGGCGACCGAGTCGTGGCCGGAGAGCGCCTGCGTCACCTCGCCCAGCGCGGCCGGCGCCACCTCCAGCCACAGCAGTGCCTCCACGGGGAAGCCGAAGCAGGACGGGTCCACGTTCACCTCGAAGTGGAGCACCCCCGCGGCCCGCAGCCCTGCGATGCGCCGGCGCACGGTCGAGGCCGACCAACCGGTGACGGCGGCCAGCCGCAGCACGTCCGCCCGGCCGTCCCGGGCCAGTTCGCCCGCGAGCCGCGCCTCCGCCTCGCCCCAGCCGGGCGCTTCCGGGTCACCCGGTGGCGCCGGCGGGGGGCCGAGGAGGGCGGCCTGCTCGGCCCCCTCCAGCGCGCTCGTCCGGCCTGCCCAGCCGCCGACGCCGGCGACCTCGCGCAGCACGCAGCCCGCCTCCACGTCCCGTACCCCCGGGGTTCGGAGCAGATGGTCGAAGAAGGGGCGCTCGCCGTCGGTGGGCGCGACCGGCGTGCGGACCATGCACGTCAGCCGTGTTCCGCCGGCGAGCGGGGCGATCCACGAGGTGTCGTCCCGCAAGGCGAGGGCGGTGGTGAGCGCGTCGGCGGCGTCAGGCGTGCAGTCGATGCGGACGAACCAGTCGAGCATGCCGATCCGTCGGCTGTCGACGAGCCCGACCACGCGGACCACCAGGGCCGACCGCAGCCGGTGGTAGCGGCGCGCGACGGTGCGCTCCGGGACCCCGAGCACGGTGGCGATCCTGCTGAACGAGGCCCGCCCGTCGATCTGGAGGGCATGGATGAGACGCCGGTCCAGCGCGTCGAGCATGACGGATTGCGTCACGACGTCGCCCCCGAACGTCTGATGGTGTCCATTGCGGCGACTGTACAGCGGGTACGGGAGCGCTCGACGGGAGGCTGATGGCGACCGAACAGAGAGGCAGACCATGTTGACCGTCCTTCCCATCAGGTACGTGGCCGACGTCGAGGCGTCCCGCGAGTTCTACGCAGGGCTGGGGCTCACTGTCCGGCAGGAGCCCGGTGCGGCCGTCTGGGTCCGGCTGACGGCAGCCGCGGGCGCGCTCGGCGTCCACGCCAGCGCCGTCTCGCAGGGACGGCCGTCCGGCACCACCGAACTGGGCTTCGCCACGGACGAGCCGCTGGAGGAGGTCGCGCAGCGGCTGCAACAGCGCGGCTACCCGTACGAGCTCGTCGAGGAGAACTTCGGCCGCAGCATCCGGGTCACCGACCCGGACGGGGTCGTCGTACAGATCCAGCAGATCGACCCGGACACCGTCCGCCGATCGACCGAGGCCCTGACCGGCGACATCGCCTGACCGGGCCCGGCAGGTGTGACCGAGGCGCTGTCCGGGCGCCCGGTCATACTCGTCGTGTGACGCTCCCTGATGCCGACGGCTCACTGATCCGATTCATCATCAGGGGACTCGGTCCACCCGGCGTCGGTGCCCGCAGCACTGTTCGTCGCAGCAGCACTCATGGATCCGTCGACGGCCGCCCGCCTTCCCGGCCCGGTCCGAGGCCGGAAGCAGGTGCGTGCAGCCCTGCTGGACTGGCTGGGGTCCGTGGCCAACACGGTCGGCAACGAGGCGGAAGCGACGATGGCACGGTTCGGACTCCGCCTGGAGAGCCCGGCGTATCTGCAGGTTCGGGCACTGCGTCCCGCGCTCTTCGGGGCCGTGTCGGCCTTCCTTCACGATCCCGACACCGCCGTCCAGGAGGCGGCCATCGCCGCGGCCGTCTCCCTTCTGGACGACCCAGAGCTGGTCCGGCACCGATCCGCCCTCACTCCGTTGGTGCACAACGTGCCGGCCACCAGCGCCGAGACGTCGTACCGGGCCATTGCAGCCCGTGGCTTGAACGCCTGGGGGCGAGGAGCAGAGCCCTCGCCGACCCGGCAGGACACGGGCCCGTAGACCGACGGCTCCTCGGCGTGCACGCCGGACTCGGCCTCCCGGGCCTCTACCTCGCCTGGACCGCCTTCGGCCTGCTGTACGTGGCCCTGCTCCAGCTGCGCACCCGACGCCGATTCGCCCGGACGGGCGACTCGCATGATCGGGCGGGGGCCATAATCTCGCCATGAACATGCTTGCCGTGCGGGTGCTGTTGGCGGTCCTGCTCGTCGGGACCAGCCTGAGCGGATGTTCCCTCCTCTCCCCGTTCGAGACCTGCGAGGGCACCGGGCCGGCCGTGGCCGAGCTCGACGCGCTGCCCGCGCTGGCGCTGCGGCCGGAGGGGGCCGTGCCCGTCGGCGGCGGTCCGTGGGCCGGGTCCTCCTGCGTCGACGACACCGCGGGCGCCTGGCTCTCCGCCGAGCGGCTGTACGCGTACGGCGGGACCAGGGAGCAAGTGCTGGAGTACTACGGCCGGGCAGCGCCGGCGGCCGGATGGCGTCCAGTGGACGACCTGGACACGGGGCCCGACGGCCGGAGGGCCGTCTTCTGTTTCGAATCCGCCGACCGGCCGAGCATCACCCTCGCCTTCGAGTCACCCGAACAGCTCCGCGAGGTCTACGGGGTGGAGCCGGACCCGGGGGCCCTGCTCGGCGTGGAAGCCCGGACCTGGTTCTCGTGGTCCGCCGAGGCGGCACCCGATGGTTCGCGCATGAGCTGCTACTAGGGTGTCCCGCCGTCCGCCCGCCGTCCGCCCGCCCGCCGTTCGCCCGGGGGCCGACACCCGCGGCCCGGACAGGTTCATGCGCGCTGCCTTGGGTTCGGCCGAGTGGTAGCGGGGCGGGACAGGGTGCTCGGCCACCAGACGCGCGGGCCGATGTCGATGACGAGGGCCGGTACCAGCAGGGAACGCACGACGAGGGTGTCCAGCAGGACGCCGAACGCGACGATGAAGGCGATCTGGACGAGGAAGGCCAGGGGGATCACCATCAGCGCGGCGAAGGTCGCGGCGAGGACCACGCCGGCGGAGGTGATGACCCCGCCCGTGGTGACGAGCCCCCGCAACACGCCCTCGCGGGTGCCCAGGGCGAAGGATTCCTCCCGTACGCGGGACATCAGGAAGATGTTGTAGTCGACGCCGAGCGCCACCAGGAACACGAACCCGTAGAGCGGCACGGAGGCGTCCGTTCCGCTGAAGCCCAGCAGGTGCTCGAAGACGAGCGCGGACACGCCCAGGGTCGCCAGGAAGTTGAGGGCGACCGTCGCCACGAGCAGGACGGGCACGAGCAGGGAACGCAGCAGGGCGACCAGGATCAGCAGGATGATGCCGAGGACGACCGGGACGATCACGGCGCGGTCGCGGGCCGAGGTCTGCTGGGTGTCGAACTGCTGGGCCGTGTAGCCCCCGACCAGCGCGTCGGCTCCCGGCACCGCGCGCACCCGCTCGCGCAGCCCCCGGACCGTCTCCTTCGCGGCGTCGCTGTCGGCCGCCGCATCCAGCGTGGCGTCCAGGCGCACCCGGCCGTCCACGACGAGCGGAGCCCCCGGGCCCGGACGGCCGCTCGCGGTGACGGGGACGACCGCCGCAACACCCGCCGTGCCCTCGGCGGCCGCCCGTACCTCGGCGAGCCGATCGGCGTCGGTGATGATGACGACCGGGTTGCCCGAACCGCCCGGGAAGTGCCGGGCAAGGGTCTGCTGGGCGCCGACCGACGGCGCGTCGTTGACGAAGATCTCGTCCAGTGGCACGCCCTTGGACGACAGGGCGGGGGAGAACCCCGCCAGGACCACGAGCAGGAGGGCCGTGGAGATCCACACGCGCCGCGGTGACCGGTCGATCACCCCTGCGATACGGCGCCACACGCCGTGGCCCTCGGACGACGCGTCGGCCGGCCCGGGCATTGCGGGCCAGTAGGCGGCCCGGCCCAGCAGGACCAGTACGGCCGGCAGGAAGGTCAGGGAGCTCAACACCGCGCAGACGATGCCGATCGCGCCGACCGGCCCGAGAGCCCGGTTGTTCGTCAGGTCGCTCGCCAGCAGGGCCAGCAGCCCCAGCGCCACGGTCGCCGCGCTCGCGGTGACCGCGCCGGCCGACCGGCGCACGGCGGCCCGTACCGCCTCCATCCGGTCGCCCCGTACGACGAGCTCCTCCCGGAAACGCGCTGTCAGGAGGAGTGCGTAGTCGGTCGCGGCCCCGATCACCAGGATCGACAGAATGCCCTGGACCTGGCCGTCCACCCGGACGACGCCGCGATCGGCCAGCGCGTACACCACCGCGCAGGCCAGGCCGAGTGCGAACACCGCGCTGATGATGATCACCAGGGGCAGCAGCACGCTGCGGTAGACGAGCAGCAGGATCAGCAGCACCGCCCCGAGCGCCACGCCCACCAGCAACCCATCGATCCCGGCGAACGCATCGGACAGGTCCGCCTGGCTGGCCGCCGGGCCCGCGATCCGGACCGAGGTGCCCGGCACCTCCTGAGCGGCCTGCCGCACCTCGTCCAGGACCGCCGGCAGCTCCTCGCCCAGGCCGGGCGCGAGCGGTACGACGGCCTGGATCGCCAGGCCGTCGACGGAGACGGCGGCCGGCGACGGCGGGCCGGTGATCCCGGGACGGCCGGTGAGGTCCCCGACCGCCCGCGTGGCCGCCTCCTGCTGGCCGACGCTCACCCGGGCAGCCCCCTGCGCCGTCCACACGATGACCGCCGGGACGGACTGCGCCCCCTCGAAATCCTTGCGGGCCTCGAGGACCTGCGTCGACTCGGCGCTCCGCGGCAGGAACGCCGCCTGGTCGTTCGTGGCGACCTCCCGCAGCTTCCCCGCGTACGGTCCGAGCGTCGCGCCGATGCCGAGCCAGACGAGCAGCAGTGCGAGCGGAACGATCCAGCGGGCCCAGCGCGGTGCGATGCTCAAAGCGAGTCCTTCCGACGACACGACGCTTGAGTGAGTCTCGATGAACGTCATTCATCGAGGGACCACCCGCTGGTGCGGTCGTGGCGCGGGCAGCCCTCGCCTCCACTTCCGGCCGAGGACCCGATTCGGTTGCATCCGTTCGTACGTGTCGAAGGCGGGCCGGAAGCGGGCGAGGTGATGGCCCTGCCCGGATGTCGGGCGGCGCCCCTCAGTTCTTCGCCGCGGCCTCGGCATTGCGCCAGACCATCAGGTCGACGGTGATGAAGGCGGTCTCGTTCTTTCCGCCCGACCTGCCGCGGAAGGTCGCCAGCGCGATGTGGCCGGCCTTGCTCAGCACGCAGACCTGTGACCCGTCCGTGAGCTGGTCGAGGCCCATCTTCTCGGTGAAGCGGGTCACGGCGCGGCAGGTCTCCAGGGAGCCCTTCTCGGAGTTGTTCAGCAGGACGAGCTTGCCGTTCGTGGTACCGAACTTCTCGTCCCCGAACAGGGTGTCCCGGTAGTAGAAGAGGTCGGCGTGCCCGTAGAGCACCCCGGCGCCGGTCGGCTCCTCGGCCGGGCGCGGCGGATTGCCGGCGAACATCAGCTCGTGGTTCTGGGGCACGTCGATGCCCTGGTACGAGACCGGCTGCGGGTCGGGCCGCTGCTGCGAGGCGCTGCCGCCGCCCGACGCCTTGTCGCCCCCTTCCTTGCCGGAGCCGTCCGGCAGCAGGGACCCGATGACCGCGAGCCCGATGACCGCCGCCGCCACCGCCCCGATGACGATCAGCCCCGTCCGCTTGGGGCGCGGGGGAGCGGGCGGACCGGGAACGAAGCCCTGGGGGTGGAACGGCGCCGGTGTGCTGTGGCCCGGGGCGTACGAGGGCTGCGTGTAAGGGGGTGGGCTGTGCTGCGGCTGGTTGTACTGCGGCCGTGGGTACGAAGCCTGCGCGTACGGGGGCGGCGTCGGGTAGCCCGGCGGCACGGCCCCCGGAGCCGGAGCTGCCTGCGTCGGCGCAGCGGCCACACCGGTCGGCGTGTACCCGGGCGCGGCGGCGGGTGCCGCAGGCATACCCGGGGCCGGCGACTGCGGCGAGACCTCGGTCGGAGTCGGAGTCGGAGCCGGGGTCGGAGCCGGAGTCGGCGCGGCCGTCGGCGGCTGCGGCGGTGGGGTGGGCGCCGGCGCGGGCAGCCGCAGCCGCTCGGTGAGGGAACCGGCGACGGCCTGCGGCAGCCAGTCCTCGCCCTGGCGCAGCGGGGCCTCCGAGGCCGCGTTGCACAGCGCGATGACCTCGGTCAGGGTCGGACGGTCGGCCGGATCGCGACGGAGGCAGCGGGTCACCACCGGCCGCAACTCCTCGGGCAGGGCGCTGAGATCGGGATCCTCGTGCACGATCCGGTAGAGCACCGCGTGCGAGGGCCCGTCGCCGAAGACGGAGGCCCCGATCGCGGTGAAGGCGGCGATCTGCCCGAGGGCGAAGACGTCGGTGGCCGGGGTCACCGTGCCGGCCGAGGCCTGTTCGGGCGCCATGAACGCCGGGGTGCCGACGCTGACGCCGGTACTGGTCAGGGCGGTGGAGTCGGCGGCCCGGGCGATGCCGAAGTCGATGACGCGCGGGCCGTCGGCGGCGAGCAGCACGTTCGCGGGCTTCAGGTCCCGGTGGACGATGCCCGCGCCGTGGATGACGTGCAGCGCCTCGGCGACCCCGACGGTCAACAGCAGTACGCTGCGCACCGGCAGCGCGCCGTGCCGGGCGACGGCGTGGGCGAGCGAGGGGCCGGGTACGTAGGCCGTGGCCAGCCAGGGCCGGGGCCCCTCGGTGTCCGAGTCGATGACCGGTGCGGTGTAGAGCCCCTGGACCCGTTCCGCGGCCCGCACCTCCTGTTGGAAGCGCCGCCGGAACTCGGGGTCCTCGCTGAACTCGGGCCGGATCACCTTGATGGCGAGGGGCCGGCCGCCCGGCGTGTAGGAGAGGTAGACCTTGCCCATTCCGCCCGCGCCCAGCACGGCCACCAGACGGTAGCCGCCCACGACGGCCGGGTCGTCCGGCTTCAGCGGCTGGAAGAAGTCGGCGGAAGGTGCGCTGCCCATGGGATCCGTCTCTGCTTGCGGCGGTTCAGCACCTGCCGGCGCCCCGAAGTCAACCGAGAGCGTACCCAATCCCCGGCCCCCCGCCCCGGACCGCCGGGCCCGCTTGGGTAGTTGGTCGCGGCCGGTCGGGCAAGGGCTGCCAGGCCTTCGTTCCGGCGGAGAGGGCCTTCCTCAGACCACGGAGAGCAGGTCCACCACGAAGACGAGCGTGGAACCCGCCGGGATCAACGGCGAGGGGGACTGGTCGCGGTAGCCGAGGCGCGGGGGGATGATGATCTCGCGCCGACCGCCGACCTTCATCCCCCTGATTCCCCGGTCCCAGCCCTTGATCACCCTGCCACCACCGACGGCGAACTTGAACGGCTGGCCCCGGTCCCAGGAGGCGTCGAACTCCACTCCGGACTCGAAGGTGACCCCGACGTAGTGAACCCGGATCACCCTGCCCGGCTTCGCTTCAGGCCCGTCCCCGACGACGAGGTCCCGGATGGTCAGCTCCTCGGGAGCATCACCCCCCGGAAGTTCGATCTCGGGCTTCGTCAGTTCACTCATCGCAGCCTCATTACTCTCCGCTTACTCTCCGCCGAAATCCCTCGTACGGACCAGCCGGGCGCATGGTCACTCCATGCAGTAGACGATCACGCTACCGAGCACGCTGATCGACCGAAGTACATCAGACCCCACGGAGCACTGCGCGGCGCGGCGTGACGCGCCATCGGTTACGCGGCTCCCGTCGGCGAAGTCCAGGAGACCGGCGAGCGCGTGATGGGCTGGTTCCCGGGTAGCCGGACACCCAACTGCCCACCGGGGCCCGACAGATCACACCACCACCGTGATCGCTGGCATCACGTGGCACTGCCCTCCCCCCTTCTCAATGGAGTCCCCCCATGAACAGCACCCCCGGCTACCCCCTCTCCCGCCGCGGCCTCATACGCACCGGCGTGGGCGCCTCGCTCGCCGTGCTCGGGCTCGGCGCCGGCGCGCAGACCGCTTCGGCCGATGTGACCGCGACCAAGCGGTTCGATCTCGCGGAGCCGTCGTACGACCTGTTCCGCTCCAAGGACACGCACGGTGCGCGGGTCCAGCAGAGCTTCGCCTTCGACTGGGAGAACAAGTTCCTGTTCGTGGCGACCAAGCGGAGTGGAAGCGACGAGTCCGCCGGTGACCTGTGCATCAACAAGATGGACTTCGACGGGAACTACATCTCGTACATGCACCTCAACGGCTTCGGCCACGGCGTCGCCTTCGCCGCGCTGCCGAGCGGTTCCGGCACCGAACTGTGGATCGAGTGCGACGCGAACACCAGCGGGTACGGCACCGCGCTCGCCCCCATCCGCTACACCGCAAACACCACCCTGAACTCGCCGGCCGCCGCGGCCGCCTACCGGCCGATCTCCGGGGCCACCGAGTACACCTGCTCCGTCGACCCGGTCTACCGGCGGATGATCGTGCGCTACCACACCAGCGCCGGGAAGCGCATCGCCGTGTACCCGCTCTCCGCGTTCGAGACGCGCAGCTTCGGCGCGCCGCTGGTCGACTTCAAGCAGCCGACGATCTCCGGCACTCCGCAGGGCTACACCCTCTACGGCTCGTACATGTACTACCTGACGGGTGACGCGTACCCCGGCGACGGCACCCCCACGGGCGACGGCAACTCCTACGTCACCAGCGTCGACATCAACACGGGCACCGTGAAGCAGGGCCCCGTCCTCACCAAGGCCGGCTCCACCCTCCACCACCGCGAGCCCGAGGGCCTGGCGATCTACCGCACCGACGCCGGCGAGGCCCGCCTCTTCATCGGCTTCGCAACCGGCCTGGAGGGCGACCGGCGCTCCAGCATCTTCTACAAGAACGCCCTGGTCTGAGCCATGTCCGCCCCGGCGGCCGGTCGTCGGCCGCCGGGGCAGAAGAGGGAGACGTGCGGCGCGTTTGGGCTACCTGGGTGAGGAGCAAACGATCCCGCACCGCCGAGGGGTTCTGGAGGCATCGCGGGCGACGGGAGCAAATGCCGCTGCCCGGCGTGATCGCCGGGCCGGTGCCCCGGCTGCCAGCCGACGCGTACGTGCGGTGGCCGCTGCCCGAATCCCCTCGGTGAGAGAGGTTCACCCGTGGCTTTGACGACTGCGACGATCGCCGCCGAACTGGAAGCGGCGAGCAAGGTCGGTGACCCGAAGGCCGACGAGCTCGTGTCGGACCTGATCGTCAACAAGGAAATCGACGGTGTGAACTCCCTGTTCCGCACCATCGGTACCCTCAAGCCCGGCATGGACATGTCCGCACTGCCGCCCCGGCTGGCCACGTTCCTCAAGGAGGCCGCGGCTCCGCCGCCGGACTGGTCCAAGACCGACGTCAAGGCGGCTGAGAGCTTCTTCGCCCACCACCACGGCGAAGTCTCCGTGCTCCAGGGCACCGTAGGACTGATCGGCACCTACCTCTCCCCGACGGGCGCCTTCACCCTGCGCTCCACCGGCCGCCTCGGCGGCGTCGACGGCCCGGGCCGGCGCCTGTCGCAGTCCTCGCGGCTGTTCAAGGATGCTGCCCAAGGACTCCGACCTGGTCGAGGCCCTCTGGAACAGCCAGCGGGACAAGGAGTGGAAGAAGACCGACGACGGCGTCTTCATGGCCAAGCAGGCCATCGACTTCTACAAGAAGTTCTACCCGCCGGGCGCCTACGACGCGTTCGTCGCGATGGTGCGTCACGCCCTGACCGACAAGTACGCCGACATGGCCGGCCTGCCCCGGAGCGTCCTCGACACCGCCGCGAAGCCGATCGCCGCCGGCAACGACGTGATCAGCGGCATCGGTGGCGGACTGCTGGCCGGTGGTGCGAAGAAGGCCACCGGCGTCAACCCGTACAAGGAGAACGTCGGTATCGCCTCGAAGGGCTTCAACGAGATCCAGAAGTTCGCCCTGACCCACGAGCAGGACGACCAGCCCCAGATGCACCAGGAACTCGGCGACAGCCGCTGACCACCGCAGGGCACCGCTCTGATGCCGCGCGCTCTCGAGGAGCGCGCGGCACCGTTCCGCGCCGGGGAACCGTCCGACCTGCGCAATCGTCGGTTACGGATGTGATGGAAGAGACGCCCACGCTGCCTGCCGACCACCGTGAACTGATCTCCGACCTGTCCGGGATCGTCAGCGACCACCCCTGCGCAGATCCCGAATCGACCCTCGCCGCCCTTGCCGACGACACGACGGAGGCGCTTGGCCGCGAGGCCACCCCGGAGGGCCGGTGGGAGCGGACCGGGTAGACGGTCCCTGCACGCCACCTGCTGGTACGTCTCCGCACGCATCTTCAGCAAGTCCTTGTTCGCGTCGTACACACGGGCCCTGGACGGGCTCCGTGCGCAGTTGGACCGGGCCTCCTGCACCTGCCCGGCCGGCGCCCACCCCGCGGACCTGGACTCGGAGTACCAGGTCGAGGCCGGGGTGAGCATGCTGACCGAGGCCGGCCGGGCAGCATTCGCCGAGGACTACGGTCTCGACGAGGAGGAGCTGGCGGCGTTCGACTGCGAGGGGTTTCTCGCGGACCTCGCCGACGAGGCCCTGGACCGCTTGCACGAGGCGCACCGGGAGCTCTTCGGCGGCATTGACGTCTCCCCTCTGGACCCGCGGTTCGTCCGGGACGACGGCCGCCTCGACGTCGTCGCCATGCAGGAGGCGATCAGCCGTAGCTGGGAGGACAACACCGGCCCGGTCGCCCTGTGGTCCGCCCGCCGTTGGCTCACCGGGCAGGTGCGGGACGAGGAGCGGATCGGCCTGTTCCTGTGCCTGTGGATGGGCATGGCCCAGACGTACGGGGGTCTGCCGCCCTCGTACGCCCGCGACCTGGCCGCCGCGCTCGCCACCAACGACCTGGACGTTTCCTGCGAGCATCCGCAGCACCCCTGGTCCTCCGCCGATTCCACCGTGCGGTCCCGGTACCGCGCGGGGTCCACCTGTACGCGCCGGACGATCACCCCGACACCCCGTGCCCGCCGAGTTCTCGGCCCGCGAGCTGTGGGAGTGCCCGGTGCAGTACGCCCAATTGGCGCGAGAGGCGCTGGAAAACCTCAAGGGGTGGCGCACCATGCACGGCGGAGGCGACGAGGACTGGGAGGACTGGGAGGACTGAGCGGTACGGGCTTGGAGCGGGCTCCCGCCCGGCAAGGAGGTACCAGCCCTCTCCAACGCCCGTGTCGGGGGCGTCCGGCCCCAACAGTCACTGCCCTGTGGTCAGTCGGCGGGGAGGGGGCCGAGATCGACCCCGGGCTGTGGGCGCAGCTGCTCGGCGGTGACCCGCGTGCCATACTCGGTCGGCTCGCCCCCGCGCCCGCCCCCGTACTGGTGAAGAGGCAGTAATCCGATACTGCGCAATTCCTTCCGGTGGTCTCGGCTTGTGGGTCTGTTCGGTCTTCGGCTGGGTGGCCCGGTCACTACCCGGCGGCCGCCCGCCGAGGTGATCACCACTGATGACGGCCAGACCCGGCAGGCATCCCCGCTGTCATGGCGATGTTGTCGTGCCTGGTAGGCCCTCGCCGACGTGGATGGTCGGAGCACCCTCAGGGAGGGGCGGGGCCAGGACGAACGAGCCCGGAGGCCCCGCGATGGGCAGGTACCACTTCCGGCCGTCGACGGTGAACTCGAGGTCCAGGGACCAGCGCCGCGCCGGACCCGGCGGCTTGGCATCCAGCACCAGGCGCATTTCGAGCGTGTCGCCGCGGCCGAGGTCCAGTTCCAGACGGTCGGTCGTGCTGGCCTCCCCGAAACGGGTGGTGGCGCCCCGGGCACCCAGGGCGACGCCGAGCCACTGCAATTCGTGGTCGCTGACGTCGACGTACTCCCGGGGGCATTCCGCGCTGATCCGGGTACGCGTCACGGTCGGAGGGTGGGCGTGGGGGCGCGCGCGAACACCGCTGATCGTCAGGCTCTGGGCGCGTTCCGACACAAGGAAGAACCTGATCTGCAGGCCGGTCGGTGCTGCTCCCAGCCGGCGCAGCCACGTGCGTACCGCCGGCAGGCAGGGATCGCGCGCTGGAGGGATGCCTGTCTCCTCTGCGGAAGTCGGCACCACCCATCGCCCGTTGACCATCACCACCACATCGCGTACCACCACCGCCGGGTACGGTGCGCGGCGTGGCCACCGGTCCTGCGGCCACGTGCCGACAACCCATCCCAGGAATGCCCCCAGGACAGCCAGGGCGCCGATGAAGCAGACCACGCGCATACGGTCCTGTTGGTCACCAGCGGTCATCGGGCACCCGCTTTCCTTCCTGCCAAGTGAAGACGGGCAGGCCGCTGGAGTCGGTGATCTGGAACGGCTTTCCGTTGTCGTCGATCACTGTCGTGCCCGACAGCTTTCCGTCGGTCCAGCGCAGCTCCACCTTCCACGCGCAATGGCAGTTTCCGGGAGTCACATCGATGAGCAGCGTGGCCGGGTCGGATTCAGTGGCCGTGTAGGGGAACTTCAGTTCGTCCTTGCGGAAACCTTCCATGAAGTCGCCTGCCGGCACCCAGTAGGGCGGCCTGGCAGCGAAATTGACGCGTCCGACGTGGTACGTGGGGCTGTCGCCGCAGCCTCCGGCCAGGCTGATGCGGGTGCCGTGGATCGGCGGACGGCGCTCCACGACCCGGAAGCGGATGTCGTGGATGATGATGGCGCGCTCGTCCCTGGCGCGGGCGCTGATGTAGAGGGTGACCGGCCCGGCGGGGGCGGCCCCGAAGGCGGGCGGGTCCTGGTCCCAGGTCTTACCGTCTTTGCGGATCCCCGTGCCGGGGGGCCTGTTCATGATCGGGGCGGCGGGGGATTCCGGGTACACCCAGCCGGGAGCGTTGCAGCCGTCCCCGTCGCCCTGCTCGACGTGCACGCCCAGGATCGGCCCCTGCTCGTCCTTGATGATGACCTCGCGGTTGTCACCAGAGATGATGCGGCGCAGTGACTGCCCGGCGCCGGTGAGAGCATCCGTCACCAGACTCGATACGGCCGCGGTGACAGACGCGAGAACGAGGCCCACCAGCCAGACTCTCACCCGCTTCCACGGCGGCGGCCGCGGGGCACTTGTCTCGGCCTGCTCGTCGGGAGCTGGCGTATTCGCATTCATGGACAACCGCCGAAAGTCGTCGGACTCCGCACGGGCCCCAGCCTGGGCCGTGCCCGCGTGCCGGGCGATGTGGGCACGGCCGAACGGGTGATCACGGCTGTTGAGGGACAGACGGTCTCGACTCGCCACCGCGCGAGTACGACCAGGGTGACGGTGCGGGCGGTGACGCCCGGGTGGCGGGTGAGTGGCATGACCCGGATACGCCAGAGACCCGCCACGGGATGATCTTGGAGCCGGACGGCTCGCCAGGGAGGGTCGCCCGCGAAGGGCTTGACGCGGTTCTCGTAGCCACTGCACCACGAAGGGGCTGCCGGGCCTGACCCCGGCCGCCCGGGGCCGGGTCGGGGATACGGTCAGGCGGAGGTGAGGAGCAGGACGGCGTCGTGGCCGCCGAAGCCGAAGGCGTTCGCCAGTGCGGCGGGCACCGGCATCCGGCGGGGGCCGCCCGCGACCACGTCCAGGCCGACCTCCGGGTCCGGGGACTCAAGATTGCGCGTCGCCGGGACCACCCCTCGTACACCGCCCGCACCGCCGCGATGGCCCCCACCGCGCCCGCCGCCCCGAACGGGTGTCCCGTCATGGACCTGGTCGCCGTCACCGCGGCGTGGGTGCCCACCGCCTCGGCGATCGACCGCGCCTCCACCAGGTCTCCGGCCTGCGTCGACGTCGCATGCGCGTGCACGAGCGTGACGTCGGAAGGGGCGAGCCCGGCCGAGGCCAGCGCCGTCCATATCGCGCGTACCTGTCCCGGCGCGTGGGCGGCGGTGACGTGGTGAGCGTCCGAGGTCACCCCCGCCCCCGCCAGCCGCGCGTACACCCGCGCCCCGCGCGCGGCTGCGAACTCCGCCCGCTCCAGGACCACCAGGCCCGCGCCCTCGCCGATGACGAAGCCGTCGCGGCCGGTGTCGAAGGGGCGGGAGGCCGCTGCCGGGTCGTCGTTGCGCGTCGAGTGGGCCTTGGCCTGAGCGAACCCGGCCAGCGGCAGCGGGTGCACGCAGGCCTCCGTACCGCCGGCCACCACCACGTCGGCCCGTCCGAGCCGGATCAGGTCCAGGGCGAGCGACAGGGCTTCCCCGCCGGAGGCGCAGGCGCTGACCGGGGTGTGCGCGCCGCCGCGCGCGCCGAGCTCGATGGACACCCAGGCCGCCGGACCGTTGGCCATCCGCATCGGAACGGTGTGCGGGGAGACCTTGCGCACGCCGGATGCCTCCAGGACGTCGTCCTGCCCGAGCAGGGTCAGCGCCCCGCCGGTCCCGGTGCCGACGACCACGGCGAGCCGCTCCGGATCCACCTGCGTCCGCCCCGCGTCCGCCCACGCCCCGCGTCCGCCCACGCCCCGCGGGCGGCCACCAGCGCGAGCTGCTCGCAGCGGTCCAGGCGCCGCGCCTGCGCCCGGTCCAGCACCTCGGCCGGCTCCTGCCGCACCCGCCCGGCGATGCGGACGGGGAGGGACGCGGCCCACTCCTCCTCGATGGCGCGGATGCCGTTCTGGCCGCGCGGCATCGCCTGCCGTCAGGCCCGCGAGCCGCCCCACCCGCACGCTCGCCTTCGACCGTGCGTGTGACTGATTCCCCATGACCGTGGTCAAGCGTGGAAGGCGCTTACCGGGTCCTGACGATGGCACGCCGGAACCTTGCCCACAGGGAGGTCGGCAGGGTGACGTCAGTGACTTCATCAGGAGAGCCGGCATCCTGTGCCGTGGTGGTCCGCTCTGCCGGGTCCTCGTGAGCGTCTCCGCGGAATGCGACGGCGTCCTCCCCGATCCCGACTACCTCCAGGAGGGCGTCCAGAGCCTTGTCGGCTTGCTCGTGCGGCTGGGTGAGCCAGACATACGAGACGCCGACCGGATTGCCGTCGTGCTTGCTGATCGCGAAGCTGAAACCCTTCAGCCGGAACAGAACGACGTCGAGTTCGTCCAGCCCGTCCCACGACCGCTCCACGTGCAGACGTAGCCGCTGGGCCACGGGCCGCACCGGTAGCGCCAGCACTCCGATCATCTGGAACAGCGGGGCGGAGTGCTCCCAGACGCTGTACTGGTAGGCGGGATTCCTGCCGGTGTCGTAGGGCGGCTACGTAGCCGGCTGCCAGTCGGGCTCAGGCCCCGGGACCTCGATCTCAGTCACAGCAACTCCTTCCCACGGCCTCCGTCCAATTGGTGATCAACCTACCTTCACCGGGTCGGAACCAACGTTATGCGGCGCTGGTCAGCCCGGTTGCGGTGGCCGGGCTGTCCAGTGGCGTTGGTCGCGGATGAGCGCCCACAGAGCGTCGAGGCGGCGGCGAGCGAGGGCAGGGACTGCCTGTTTGTGGCTCTTGCCTTCGGCGCGCTTGCGGTCGTAGAAGGTCTTCGAGGTGGGGCAGAAGCGGGCGGCGATCTGGGCGGAGGGGTAGAAGACGCGCAGGAGTCGGCGGTGGTAGCGGTGTGGCCGGCGCATGTTGCCGCTGATGCGACCGGAGTCCCGTGGGACCGGTGCGAGACCGGCGACGCCGGCGAGCCGGCCCGCGCTGCCGAAGGCGTCCATGTCGCCGCCGGAGCAGGCGATGAACTCCGCCCCCAGCAAAGGGTCCATGCCGGGACGACTTCCGCGTGGCGGTGCTCTCGGAAACGGCGCCAACCAAGCGCCCGCGGCATCCGGGCCGCTCGATTTAGACAAGAGCAGCAGCTCATCGGCGTGTGGGGTGGCCAGGTTCGGGTCGCCACCCGTGGGTCTATGGCGTCATGGGGACACGGGCCCCGTCGCGGATGATCGCCGTCTTCGCGGCGAAGACCGCAGGGTCACTCCAACCAGTAGGGGCCCGCTGGAACCGAGGCCATGCCACAGGCCGCTCCTCGGAGGGGTCGTGCTGCCGTCGGGTAGCCAGGGCACGGCCCCCGAAGTCACCTCGCTTGGCGCCTTGCCAGGCCGCCCCGGCCGCACATATCTTGAACGCGTTCAATTGAACGCGTTCAAGTGGGGGGCTTGTGGTGGGGGAATCTCAGAGGGTGTCTGCCCGGCAATGGGGGTGGGCGGTGGCGGCGGTCGTGGTGGCGGTCGTGGTGGCGGCCCTCGGGCTCGTGATGGGCCCCTACCTGGCCGCGTTCTTCATCATCAGCGCGGCTGCGGTCGCAGTCCCGCTCTTGATGCGAGACCAGCCGAAGCTGTTCGCCCGGGCTTGTCTCGTCGTCGGGGTGGGCCTGCTGGCCTGGGCGATGATCGGCGCCGTCATCGGCATGATCCTGTTCATTCCGGCGGCCCTGTTGCTGCTCGTCGCGGCCTTCGCGGGGGCCGGCAACCGCCCGGGCGCATGGCTGGCGGTGACCGCGCCCATCGTGGCTGCGGCGGTCGTGGCAGCGTTCTACCTCCAGCCCCCGGACCCGGACAACGAACCGCCACCGTGGTTCAACGCGACACTCGACATCGGCACCCGGGTTCACGATCGGGACTTCAACAGGGACTTCCATCAGCGCAGGGAACGGCTGCGAGACTTCGGCGCCACGAGGGTCTCGGTCTATGAGCGTAGGACTGGTCAGTTCGTACTCGACGTGGGGATACCCGACGCCTTCGCGGAGGGGCAGAGCCAGGACAGGCTCAAGGAGCAGATCCTGCAGCTACCAGAGGTCGTCGATCTGCGCTTGTGCACGTTCCACACCTGCGATTAGCGCGGCCTGGTTCGGATGCCGAGGCGGCCGACGATGGCCGGCAGGTCAGGGTGGCGCGGGGTCGGCGCAGGCGGCGAGGAGTATCCGAGCGCGGTTTCGGAGGGGCTCGTCCTGGCGGATGACGCGACCTTCGACTCCCGAGCGGACCACCCGGGCGTCGTCGTCGGCGAGAGCGGGCAGTCAGCGCGTGGTCGCCGGTCCATGCGTCGGGGCCGAGTGCTTCCAGGGTGTGGCGGGCACCCGTCGGACCGGCGTCCGATTCGGCCGACTCCAAGGCGCCTCGGCGAGCGAGGTACGGTCGAGCGAGCCGGGCTCGGCCACGGCCGTGAGGTCCAGAACGGCAACCACCCGGACCGCGTCCCCCGTGACACGCCACAGAGCCTCTGCGCGGGCCGTGTCCGTATCCAGCGCGGGCGTGGTGTCGCCGTCCGTGCCGCTGAGCGCCTCTCGCAGGGCAGGCGCAAGGGCCGCTGCCCGGGGACCGAGCGCACCAGCCATCCTGGCGCCCTCCGTGAGCTGGCTGGTGCCGCCCCGGAGGCCCTGTTCGAGGTGGCGCAGCACCCTGCAGCCGACTTCGACGCTCACACCGGCCGGCCTGGAATGCCCCGTCTCCTTCCCGGGCCCCGGCCCGGGGGCACTCCCACACGGCCTGCTCCATGGGCGACCGAGATCGGCCCCCCTGCGCACGACCTCCGCGAGCAGGGCTCGGCGGGTCTACGGAACCTTCCCGCAGGTGTCAAGCCACGGCTTCCTGTGACATGACCAGCTCGTCAGCCTGGCGCCTACTGGAAGAGCGAAAGACGGCACCTTCCACCGGCCCCACCTGCGAGGAACGCTCATGTCCCACACCACGCACCGCCCCCGCCACGCCCGGACCGCGCGACGAACGTCCCGCTACCTGCTGGCCTTCGCCTCGGCCGCCTTCATCTCCGGCGCCGTCGCCCTGCCGGCCTCAGCGGCAACGGCACCCGCAGCCCGGCCCCTGGTCGCAGGCGTCCTCTCCGACGTACCCGCACCCAACGACGACACCGTCGACTACGGCGGTACCGTCGGCCAGCGCGACAGCGGCGGCATCTACAGCGAGGAATACGGCGACTTCATCGGTGGCAGCATCCTCGGCCGCGGCGGTGACGGCGGCCGCGGCGGCAGCGGCATCCTCGGCGGCGGTGGGGGTGATGGCGGCAAGGGCGGGGATAACCCCTACCGTGACCCCGCCGGCGGCGCCTACGGACCGGACACCTGCCTGCAGGGCTACGTATGGCGCGAAAGCTTCGACGGTGACACGCAGTGCGTCACACCGGCAGAACGCGACGTAGCCAAAGCCGGCGCCAACTAATGCGCTCAGTGCAGCAACACGTGTGCTCCGCCCGCTACCCTGCGGGCCGGCGCCGCCATTCGCGCCTATATTCGAACATCTGATTGAATTAATGGATGACGTCCGTCCACTTCCCCGACGACCTGATCGACCTCCAGGCCGCATGGCTGCGCACCTACGCCGACCTGGCCCGCCAGTCCGCGCAGACCGGCACCACGACACTCCGACGTCGGCTGATCGCCCTCTCGTGCCGCATCGAGGCGCACCCTTTCTGGGCCGTCCCGGGCCGCTCCCGGGCGGTCCGGGTTGAGCTCCGTCGCCGCGCCAGGGCCCGTACGTGGGTGGCCGTGGCGTGAGCGCCGACCCGGGCGGCCCCGGGCGCCCCGCCGAGGCCGGGGTCAGGGGATGCGGAGGGTGGCGAGGAGCCGTTCGTGCATGGCCTTCAGGGCCTTCTCGTTTGCTTCGGGGCCGAGGGCCAGGGCCTGCACGAGGTGCTTGTCGTCCGCTATGAGGCGGATGAAGCCGGTCAGGGTCTCGTCTTCTGTCTCGGAGGTCAGGCGTGCGTCGAGGGCGGGACGGCCGTCGAACGTCGTCTTGTGCACGTTGCTGCTGGTCAGGGGCTCGGCGGTGTTCTGCATGTACGACTCGAGGACGCGCTGGAGGTTGTCCTTGAGCGGGTACTGGTCGCCCGGCATGTCGTGGACGGCGAAGCCGACCGCTCCGTCCGGGGTCTCCGCGATGTACACGCGCGCGTCGACCTCCTTGCCTTCGATGGAGACGGTCGCCTTCCGGACGGTGGCCTTCCCGGGAAGCTCTGCGGTGATGCCACTGGGCGGATCGGTGGTCTCCGCCCAGTCCACGGCGGGCGTGGCGGACGGGGCCGAGACGTGCAGCAGCGCAGCGGTGGAGGGGGCGGCCAGCGCGGCGGCGGAAGTCGGTACACCTCCTGCGATCAGGACCGCGGAGGCCGTAAGCATCACAAGGCGCTGTGTCCGGGGGCGGTGTGTCATACCGATCACTTCCCATGAGGTGCTCGCTGACGGACGGCTCGGTCGCCGCTCCCGGGCCCTCTCCCAGCGTCCGCCCCGACCACTTCGGATGCACCCGGACGAAACGGAGGTACGTATCCGCTGCCGGGACACCATGGAGCGCGCGGACGGGCCGGGTCGTAGGCGTGGCGCCGTCGGTGTGGGGGGCCTGTCACGCGCCTGTGACAGTCGGCGGACAGTGTCGTGAAGTCCGGGAGTCAGTCTTTTAGCAGAAGGACAAAGCGGACATTTCGGCACTGTTCTTCGAATCCCCCCACCCCCCCTTTACTGGAGTAATTCTCATGGCTCGCACTTCTCGGAAGCAGCGTTTTTCGATGTTCGCCGTCTCGGCCGTGATGGTCGGGGGAGGCGTGCTGCTGCCCACCAGTGCCTTCGCTGCGCCGGCCGCGCCGCAGGTCGGTGAGGCGGCCACGCTGGTCGCCGGTCATGTCGACCACGCGAAGAGCGGTCATGAGAGCAAGGGAAAGAAGGACAGCCGGGGCCACAAGGGCAAGAAGCACGGCAAGAAGGACCAGGGCAAGGGCAAGAAGCACGGCAAGATCAAGGACGTCAAGAACATGCCGGGCTGCAAGTTCTACCAGGGCACCGTGTACTGCGAGCACAAGCCCGAAAAGCCCGCCCCGACCACGGAAACCCCGACCACGGAAACCCCCAAGACGGAGACCCCGGCCACTGAGACGGAAACCCCGGCTCAGGAGACGGAGATCCCGGCCATGGAGACCGGTGAGGCCCCTGCGGAAGCAGGCCCGGGCGCTTCCGGCTGAAGCGGGAACCCCGTGACGTAGCTCCCCGTGCCGGTACCGGTTCACGCGGCGAAGCCGAATGCAGTTGATCAGCCCCTGCCGGGCCCGTCGGGCCCCAGGGGCTTTGGCATGCCCTGGTGGGTCCGCATGCGGACCACTGGACGCCGCGGCGGAGAAGGAAGGGCGCCCATCGGACGGTCAGGCGCGGCCGACCGGGACCTGGGGCCGCTTGGTGTCCTCCGGGTAGGCCGTGTGCAGCACGGCGTCCTCGTAGGCGATGCCGGCCGCGACGAGGGCGTTGACGCTGGCCTCGAGAGTCTGCATGCCGTCACTGTGGCCGGTCGTGATCATGTTGCGGAGCTGGCGGGTCTTGCCCTCGTGGATCAGGTTGCGGATCGCCGACGTGCCCACCAGTACCTCGAAGGCGGCCCCCGGCCCCCGCCGGTCCGGGGGATGAGCGTCTGGTTGAGGATGCCGACCAGGGTGTGCGCCAACTGCAGCCGGATCTGCGGCTGTTGCTCGGCCGGGAACACGTCGACGATGCGGTCCAGCGTCTGCGACGTGTCGTTGGTGTGCAGGGTGGCGAACACCAGGTGCCCGGTCTCGGCGATGCCGGGCGCAGCGCGGCGGGGATGGAGTCGGTGTCGGTGCCGACCTCGCGCTGGTTGACCGCCGAACGCTTGTGGTGGTGCAGGTACTCGATCGGGTCCTCGATGGTGAGGATGTGCACCGACCGGTGCGTGTTGACGTGGTCGGGAGCGCCGCCAGGCTCGTCGACTTCCCCGACCCGGTCGGCCCGGTGACGAGCACGAAGCCGCGCGGCATGCCCGCCCACCCGACGGCGACCGGGGGGAGCCCGAGCTGGTCGGACGACGGCACGTCGAACGGGATGATCCGCAGCGCCAGCGCCGACGCGCCGCGCTGCACGAAGGCGTTCCCGCGCAGCCTGGCCTTCTCCTCCCAGCTGAACGCGAAATCGACCTGCTTCTCCCGGCGGAACCGTTCCGTGAGTTCCTCGCCCAGCACCCCGGTCACCAGGCGATCGACCTCCGGCTCGGTCAGCGCGGCCCCCTCGAGCGGTCGCAGGGTGCCGTCGACGCGGAGGAACGGCGCCGATCCGGTGGTGAGCAGGAGGTCGCTGCCGCCCCGCTCCCACAGCTCACCGAGCAGGTGGTCGATGATCGCGGAACTCGGCCCGGGCATGGTGGTCTCCAAGGTGGTGTGCTTGCTCATGGCAGGACCGTCCACTGCTTGACGGTGCTGGTGTGGCCGTCGAAGGACACGGCGGCCTTGACGAGCGGCCCGGACAGCAGGTCGATCCGGGTGCCGCCGAGGTGCTCGGTCGCGCCGCCGCTCCCGGCGGTGACGGTGTGGGCCATGGTCAGCCCGGCCAACTGGGAGGCTTTGGTCAGGCCACACCGTGCCAGGTCGACCTGGTCGGTCACCGGGCCGCTGGAGCCGGGACGGACCGGCACGTCCAGTGCGTTGTCGACGCCGGTGCAGGTGCTGCCGGGGAAGCCCACCGACATCTTGACCGACTGCACGTCGCCGTCCTCGTGGTGCGCCACCTGCAGGACGGCGTGGTCGAGCGGTCCGGTCGTGGCTGGTGCCGGCGGGGCGTAGCCGCCGAACGTGAGGGACGCCTGGCCACCGCCGGGGACGGTGGCGTCCGTGACGTCGACGGGCGCGCCGGGAGCCGGGGGCGTGAACCCGGTGATCGCGGTGACCGAAGCCGGTTTCGCGATCACGGCCGGATAGGTCGTGAACAGCACCGGCTCCGGCGGGATTCCGATCACCGGGCGGAGGTTTCCGGTGGCCGGGCTGATGCCGAGAGCGATGGTCCGGGCGATGACGCCGCGGGTGACGACCTGCGAGCTGACCCGGCTCATCGACAGGTCGACGGCAGCGATCGGCGCGTAGACGGTGCCGTTGATCACCAGGCGGCTGTGATGAGTGGTCGTGTCGGCGTCGTCGGTCGACTTCAGCACCGCGCAACGGCTGTCCGCCGTGAGGCAGCCGGACAGGGCCTTGATGGACGGGGCGCGGAACACGATCGCGAGCTCGACGCCCTCGAGCTGCACGGCGGCTTCGGTACTGCCCGTGCCCAACCTCGCCGCGTACTCGACAGCGAGCTTGGACAACTGGTCTTCCTTCGTGACCCCGCAGGCGCCGAGGTCGACCACGTCGACACCGAGTGCGCCTCTACGGGCGGTCAGGGCGTGGTTCGCGTCGCAGGCGGTACCGGTGCCGGAGACGGTCAGCGCGGCCGGGTTGAGGCTCTAGAAAAGGCCCAGCTTCTTGGGGGAGCAGCTGACCAAAACATTCTTCGTCTGCTGGTTGTTCAGGAAACGCGTCATGGTTGGCCAGCGGAAGGGATGGTCCTGAGGCTTCTGACCAGTGATGTGGTCCGGGAACGGTCCGGATCTTGGTCCTCGGGAGCCCGCTCTCCCACTCAGCCGGCGAATTGCGTGGGTGCCCGAAGAGAGCGGCCCGCCGACACGGCCCTCGGAGTCTGTCTCTACGGGCAGTCGTCCTCGATGTCATCCGGGTCGGTGGTGTGGATGTTGGTCCCGGGAGAGCCGTTGGTCATGTCTTTGCCGGAGGCTGAGTCGACGCCGCCGGGGTAGGGCGCGCCGAAATTTGTGCCGAGGTCCGCGTCGATCGCAGGCTGCTGCCCTGGTGGAAGACCATCCGGCCCGGTCGGCCAGCGTCCTCCTGGCGTCTGGCGTCTGGCGTCTGGCGTCGGGCGTCGGGCGACAGAAGGCGAGGGGGCCAACGAACATGACCAATACCGAGTCGGAGTGCTTCGACCCGCCATCCGACATGTCACGTCGGCCTTCCCGTGGGCAGTTCAGTAGTAGTCGCGCATCAGTTCGTCCACCCAGGTCGGCTGGACGACCTTTCCGCGAGGCGCGAACTGGGTCATGCAGGGCTTGATGTCCAGCACCGGCGTGCCGTCCACCGCGTCGAGGCCCTCCACGTGGATGTCCAGACCGTCCACCCGCAGCAACCGGCAACGGGAGACCCCGATCCGGTTCGGGCGGTTCTTGCCGCGCTGGGCGAAGATGCCGACCAGCGGCCAGTCAACGTTGCCGCGCGGGTGCCGGGCACCACTCTGGATCTTCGACACCGGAACGCGGTGGAGGTGGAAGACGACCTCGACGTGGGAGAAGCTGTCGAGGCGGAGCAGGGCGTCCGAGGTGAACTGGTTGCTGTCCAGGTTGATCACCGAGGGTACCGGCCCCCAGTTGTCGTCGGTGAGATCGCGACGATCGTTGTGCACGAACCCGACCGGGACGAGGTCCGTCACTGCTTTGATCTTCTGCCCCGTCTCCGTCCCGACTATTTCGTCTCCCTGCCAGACCTCGCCCCGCACCAGCAACTCGCCAGCGGTGGCCCGCTGCACCGTCAGGTAGATCTCCTCCCCGGCCACGCCGAGCAAGTCGCCGAGGCGCGCTTGGAGAAGCCTCAGCAACGCGCCGATCTGGGCCCGGGTGTAGCTCTGCTTACAGACCACGAACCCGACGGGGGCCGGGGCGTCGCTGTCCTTCTCCCACTCGGGGCGGTGGAAACTGCCGGGCTCCAGCTGTTGCCAGAGGATCCAGCAGTGCCCGGAAGGTAGGTCGAGCAGTCCGGTTACGGCGTCGGACACCTCCTGCAACGCCGCGACACCGGGGCTCGGCGCCGGCGTGTAGAGCGTGATCACCGGCATGTCAGCGCGTCTCCGCCAGCGGCTTGACACCGATCACCATGCAGGTGCGCACGGGGATGAGGAATTCTCTGCCGGAGCGGCGGATGCCCAGGGCGTCCAGGTGTCCCGGAGGCGCCTCGGTGAGCCGCTGGCGGATGGCCTGCTCGGCCTCGGTGCCGGACGAGGCGATCTCGCACCACCGCTTGACCGGAACCCCGGTGGGGCTCTCCGCCTGGGATCCGCGGGCGACCGGCACGTTCAGCCCGGCGTCGTAGAGGCACTGGATCCACTCGTCGAGGGTGTAGCTGCGCTGGTGCGTCGGGTCGTGGAGCATCTCCAGCTCGTGGTTGAGCGCGTCGATCTCCGGGTCCTCATGGCCCTCCAGGTCGATGACGGCGAGCTGGCCGCCGGGGCGGAGCAGACGCGCCATATCGGCCACCGCCGCTGCCAGGTCGGGGAAGTGGTGGGGTGCGAGCCGGGACATGACGAGGTCGAATGACCCGTCAGGGAAAGGGAGTTCTCCGGCGAAGGCCTCCACTGCCTCGACCTTCGCTCCGCGGTCGTCGGCCAGTGCACGGAACTCCTCCAGCATGCTGGGTGCGGGATCGACGCCGACCAGACGGGCCGGCCCCTGAGCGGCGAAGGAGAGCGCGAGATGGCCCGCCCCGCAGGCAACGTCGCACAGGGCTCGGCCGGTCTGCGGGCCCAGCGTTTCGTGGAGCGCGTCGATCGTCGGGCTGGAGCGGTGTACCTCGCTGGTGGCGAAGTTGCTGGCGATCTTGTCGAATCGCTGGCTGGAGAGCATGTGAACGCCTTTCGGGGGATCTTTCCTCAGCCGCCTGAACGGCTGGGCGCCGAGGGCCGGTGCGGCTTCGGACGTCGGGGGACCACCTGTGCACCGGTGAGGGCGGCGAGGAAGGGGACCGGGTCCATGACCGGCCCTGCGACACAGGGGTGGAGGGTGTGGCCGAGGCCTTTGAGTACGTGGATGCGGATCGTCGGCTCGTTGCGGCAGATCAGGCGACTCGCGCACCACTTGCCGTACACGTCGGGGCCGTAGGTGAGGGGCGGGAGCTCATTGGCGGGGGCATCCGCAGCCTGGTAGCCGATCAGGTCGCGGCTGCCGTAGACGAGGTCGAGCGAGGTGATCGGCACGTTGACGAACGTCTTCTCGTCCACCACGGTGCCCACCAGCACCGCCCGGTCCACCAGCCGGGACCGGGTGCTGCCGAGCAGCCGCAGCACGGCGTGCCCGCCCAGAGAGAACCCCAGCAGGCTGACCGGGCCCGAGGCCGGATGAGCGTACGTGCGGAGCAGGTGCTCCAGCCGCTCCGCGCGGGCGGCCACGTCCGCCTCCTCCGAGGGGACGCCCGTGTGCCGGGCAGGCATGTCGCACTGGAGTACCTGGGCACCACCGGAGACCAGGTGGCGCGTCAGGCCGGCGAGCAGCAGGTCGTCGCGGCCCACGCCGTCGTACGCGGACACGGTGCCGGGCCCTGCGAGCACGACGGTGGCGTTGGCAGGGCCGGTGGGGGAGGAGCGCCGTAGCCGGTAGGCCGAGCTGCTCCCGCCCCCTCGCCGCACTGTCACCGGATCACCGACGGCACACCGCTTCGCTGAAGCCGCCGATCCGCTGATGGAAGTAGACGCTGATGATCTCCTCGTGCAGAGCCTCTCCGTCCAGGGTGGGTACGACGCTCTCCGCGGACCCGGCTACCTGCTTCAGCAGCCCCCGCTCGGTGAGCTCGGCGAAGGCCCCGGCGAACGGATCGTCGGAGAAGAGCTCGACGCCGAACCGCCGCCGGAACCGCGCGGCGTCGATGGGCTGGTTCGCCTTGAACGCGAAGCCGAGCACCATGCCGATCGCCTGGTAGCCCGTCAACCGCCGCCCCGAGGCGAGGGGCAGACCCGTCCCTTCTCGGAGAGGACGGGTGTACTCGGGGATGTCGGCGATGTTGTGGGTCTGCACCACGCTGTCGCCCTCGCCGGTGAGCCAGCCGTACGCACCCGGGCCGTAGGCGATCATGGTGTCGTGGCGTTGCCACTTGTTCCGCGAGACCTGGGGGATGTTCCCGCCTGGGTACGTCCCCGGGCGGTTCCACCAGCCGCACGGGCTGGGGTGGTAGTCGCCGTCGAGCAGGAGCTCCACGATGGCTTCGCGCATGCGGTAGGTCTCGACGAGTCCGGGGAAGAGTCCCTGCCCGTGCAGGCGGGCCTTCACATCCTCGATGTTCCACAGAGCCCGGTTGCCGATGTTCATCTTCGCCCGGTCGGCGTTGCGCAGCCGGTAGATGGTGATGGTGGGCACCTCGAGCTCAATGAGGCGGCGGATGTCGTCCGTGACGGTCTCGACGGTCTGGTACGGCAGGCCGAACATCATGTCGACGTTGAACGGCTTGCCGGTGGCCCGCAGCCGGTCGATGGCGTGCAGGGACATCGCCGCGTCGTGGCCGCGCCCGGCAAAGCTGTTGACCTCGCTCTGCAGGGACTGCACCCCTACGCTGAACCGGTTGAAACCGATCGCACAGGCCTCAGCGAGCTCGTTCCGCTGGAAGTTGTCGGGGTTGCCTTCGAGGGTGATCTCGCATCCCTCGGACAGGCTGTAATGTCCGCGCACGTGGTCGAGCAGGCGGCTCAGGTGCCCCGTGCCGAGCAGCGAGGCGGTGCCACCACCCAGGTAGACGGACTCGATCTTGGCCTCGGCGATCCACGGGGCGTGCACCAGCCTGCGGGAGGACTCCTCCAGCAGTATGTCGGTCCAGGACTGGAGCGTCGATTCCCTTGCGGCGCCCTGCGGAATCTTCCGCTTCACGTAATTGCAGAAGTGGCAGATGTAGGCGCAGAGCGGCACGTGGAAGTACAGGTGGGCAGGCAGGCCGGCCCCAGGGTGTTCCTGGATCGCTTGTGCCACCTGAGCACTCGACAGCTGCTCACCGTAGTTGGCAGTCACATTGATGTTGTATTCGTCCTGGTCGATCCGCAGGGCGGGATTCTCCAGGAGCAGCTGCTCAAGCCCCAATCCGGGACGGAGTTCGGTGGTTTCCTCTGAACCAGCAGCCGTCACAGTGCTCATCGCGACCTCGTCTCCTTGCCGGTCATGTCCGTCGGCGGGGCTTTCCCGGCCCGTCCGGTGGGCGGGCCGGCCGGGAAAGCGGTTTCACCGACTCGGAAACTGCTGACAGGCTTGCGGATCAGACCTGGATCTCGATGACGGTGGGCTCTGTGATGGTGGTTTGCTCCAGCACTCGGCTGCAGTCGTCCGGCGCGGTGGCCGAGGCTGCGCCGACGGCGCACAGGGTCACGCCGTCCTGTGAGGGCTCGAGGTGGATTTTGATGATCTTCTTCTGCTCGTCGGCCATGGCTTTCTCCCTCGGGAAGGGCGGACGTGGATCCGCCGGATAGGGTCACCCGCTCACATCGACGGCAAGCGGGAGTCGGAAAGGGCGCTTCAGCGCGGGGACAGTGTGAGCCGGATGTTCTGCTCGCGGCGTCGGCGCCAGTACCGGCCGGACCGGAGCATGAACTCCTGTAGGTACTCGGTGGCGCCGCAGCCCTTGGGGTCACCGGTCAGATTGCGGGCCAGCGGCGGGCAGCGGAACTGGCACCAGTTGCCTTCCCGTGCCACCGGACATGTGCCGCAGACGGTGTGTTGGTCGAATCGGATGTCGCGGAATTCGTCGAAGCCGTTCTCCCAGATGGCCGCGAAGGGTCGCTCGGTGATGTTCCCGGCCCGGTAGAGCTGGCCCGACATGCAGTTGCTGCACGGGTAGACGTCGCCGCGGCTGTTGACGTAGACGACGGAGCGGCCGCATTTCTCCTGGCCGACGGCATGCTCCAGTCGCTGGCAGAACTGGATGGTGTCGACGCCGCGGATCTCGTCCGCGGCGCGGCGCGGGGCCCTGCCGTCCTGCGTACCCGCTGCGGGAGGCAAGGCGCTCGGGTCCGAGGAATAGCGGTCCATGCAACGCTTGAAGACCTCGAAGACCTCGTCCACGTCCTCCGGGCGGAGCAGGATGTCCGGGTGGAGCAGTGCGCGGCCGACAGGGTGCGTCTCCACCCACTGCGGGCGTGGGTAGCCGTGGTCGGCGCACCAGTCGAAGATTTCCTCCGCGTCGTGGATGTTGTTGCGGTGGACGGAGATCGCGGTACGGAAGACGTGCCCGTGTTTCCGCATCATCTCGAAGGCGTTGCGCAGCTTGGGGAAGTCCATCCGGCCGCGGACGGTGCGCTCGGGATCTGCGGTGTCGAAGCTGATGAAGAACGACTGGCCGGGCGGGATCTTCGCCAGCTTCTCTTCGGTGATCAGCAGGCCGTTGGTGAAGACCTGGGTGCTGAAGGGTTTGGTGCGCGCGTGCTGGATGATTTCCACCGCATCACGATGCGAAAAGATCTCGCCACCGGTCAGGAAAACCTGGAGTACGCCCATTTCGGCGAAGTCGTCCAGTAGGTCCTTGAGGGCCCTGGTGGAGATCTCGTTGGGTCGCTTGAGCGCGGAGTCGGCGTAGCAGTGGCGGCAGCGAAGATTGCAGAGGTTCGTCGTCTCGACGAAGGCGATCGCCGGCGCAGAAAGGTGGAACCGTTCCAGTTCCACAAGTGGGTCCGAAATCGCGTATGCCATCAACTCGTCGACAGAGGTGGGCGTTCCCGAGTTGTGTAGGCGAATTCTCTTCTCTGCGGATTTGGACAGGAACTCGACGTGGCCGTTCGGTAGGAGCGCGACGATGCCGCCGCCATTTATCTGGAAGGGGATCTTCTGCATAGAACCCAGCCTCTCCTGGAGTGGCATGAAAAAACGGCCTCATGGCGGGTGACAAGAGGCCCATGCGCCCCTGCTTTCGCAGCACGCACAAGGTAGGTTGCCGTTGCACCGACAGTCACTCGACAGCCCTCCGCGCGCGTCATGTAAGCCTCGGCGGACGCACGGCACATCCGTGCAGGTCGGACGGTGTTCCGGAGCCGGCCACCGGCCCGGTGGGGGCCGGGACGGCCCGTTCGCCTCACTGGTCCGGTCGGCGACCGATCGGGCGACCGGTGCCGACGAAAGGCCCGAGGGCGGGCCTTGGCAGGCGCCCCGCCGGGTCGGCCACGAGCGCCGTAGTCGACGGAGGCCTCGCGACGGGACATGTGTACGCGCGACTGGGGTTTGTGGCGAAAGTTGATCAAGGTCGTGGTGGTCAAGCGCCGTGGAGCGCGGAGATCTGACGAATCGCCAGTCGGTTCGGTCGGAGCCTTTGCTACCCCTGAGCAGGAAGCCGGGGCGGAGGCCGGCGTGGACGCGTCGGCAGTCGATCGACGGGCCACGCTGGCGGACCGGGACCGGTGCAGCGAGGCAGTGGATCCGGCCTGCGTCCCCACGCCGACCCATGTGGCTTGCCTGCATTAGGGCCACGCGGTTGGCGTCGTGGTCCGGAAACAGTCCGTATCTTGGTCGCGCACTTGCACGATGCGGGCGGGGAGGGAGTAGGTGCGGGCGCGGACCGTGGCGGCGTCGGCTGGCGGTTCGCGGGGGCGACGCGGTCGCCGTTGGGGGTCGCTTACGTGAGGCGGTCGACGCGGAAGAGGCGCCATTCGTCGTGGTCGGTGTCGTAGGCGACGAGGTGCCAGACGGGTGCGGCGGCGACCAGAGCCCACGGTTCGGCCCGGCGCCGGCCCTCTCTCCCTGTCTCGGTGTTCCCGACACTCAGGCTGCCGTCGAGTTCTGCGAGAAGATCGGTTTCACGGCCCTCCCGGCCGGCGGCGACCCCGATGGCGACCGGCGCATCCTCCTCTTCGGGGGCGAGTTCGCCCTGATGGTCTACCGCGACGATCACTTGCGGGCGTGGCTGCCGTACCTCAAGGACACCCCCGTCGGCGCGTTCGGCATGTTCTGCCTGGCCGTCGAAGACTTTGGCTCCTACGTCGAGCGCATCCGCCCTCTGGTCACCGTCCAGAAGGACGTCATGGAGCACGGGGGGCAGAAGCTCTTCTACTTCGCGGACCCCGACGGGTACGTCATCGCCGCCGCCCAGAAGCAGAAGCGCGACGCAGTGCACAGTGCGCGTGAAGCGTGCGGCGTCCTGGGGCCACGACGGCAGGGCGCTCGCCGACTTCTACGCAGCCGCGCTGGGCTGGAAGGTCACCCGTACCTACGGCAAAACCGCGGCGATGGTGAGCGACTCGGTGGCGCAATCCCCCGACAACCCATGCGGAGGTACGGACGCCCCCAGCAACGGCCTGAAATCGCCCCGCACCCCGAGGAGGGCAATCGCCCCTCCAGGGACCCGAGTTGCTGCTCTAGAAGAATCCAACGTCTCTTCGGGGAGTAGCTCTCGGGCGGGGGCTGGTCCGGAAATGATCCGGATCTTGGTCCGGTGGGCGCCCACACGGGTCGCAGCCACTCCGGCCCGGGGCGTTCACGTGTTCACGTCGGATTCACTTGTTCCCGTGATCCTGGGCTCCATGGCCCTCAGTAGACGAGCACTACTGGCACAGGCAGCCGCTTCGGCCACCGCCGTCGCCGCCCCCTCGCCCACCGTCAGCGCGGGCGGGGGATCCGCACCGACCACGATCACGACCACGACCTTGCGCGGCACGATCCCGCCCGGCGCACCGGACTTCGTGTACGTGCCGCTGGACGTCCCCTCTGGCGTGCGCGAATTGCGCGTCTCCTACCGCTACGACAAGCCGCCCACCCCGCCGGGCACACCGGGAAACGCCCTCGACATAGGCCTGTTCGACCAACGGGGCACCGCGCTCGGGGGCCGCGGCTTCCGCGGTTGGTCCGGGGGTGCCCGCAGCGAGTTCTTCCTCCGTGCGGACGAAGCCACCCCCGGCTATCTGCCGGGACCGCTGGAGCGCGGCCGCTGGCAGATAGCCCTCGGCCCCTACACCGTGGCACCGCAGGGCTTGCCCTACGAGATCGACGTCACGTTCGTCCACGGCGCACCGGCACCCGCCGTCCCCGTGGCCTACCCGCCCGAGCGCATTCCGGGCCGCGGCCGGGCGTGGTACCGCGGGGACTGTCACGTCCACTCCGTGCACTCCGACGGCCGCCGCACCCCGACCGAGATCATCGCCCTCGCGCGCGCCGCCGGCCTGGACTTCGTCAACACCTCCGAGCACAACACCCACAGCTCCCACACCGCCTGGGCGGGCGCCGCAGACAGCGGGCTCCTCGTCCTCACCGGCGAGGAGATCACCACACGGACCGGACACGTCCTCGCCGTGGGCACGGACCCGGGCACCTTCATCGACTGGCGCTACCGGGCCCGTGACGGCCGCTTCGCGCGATTCGCCCGCGCCGTCCGGCAGGCGGGCGGCCTGGTCGTACCCGCCCATCCACACGCCACCTGCCTTGGCTGCGCCTGGAAGTTCGGCCTCGGGGAGGCCGACGCCGTGGAAGTGTGGAACGGCCCCTGGACGGCTGACGACGAGGTGTCCCTGGCCTCCTGGGACGCCACCTTGTGCGGGGCGGACGGTGACCGCTGGCTGCCCGCTCTGGCGCACAGCGACTACCACCGCGACCCGGACCGCATCGGCGGACCCCAGACCGTCGTCCTGGCCGACGACCTGTCCCGCGAGTCGATACTGGCGGGGCTGCGCGCCGGACGGGCCTACGCCGCCGAATCCTCCGCCGTCTCCGTGGACTTCACCGCGGTCACCCCGAGGGGGGCCCACGCGGGCATCGGGGAGGCGCTGGCCGTGGCCGGTCCGGGCACGGAGGTCCTCGTACGGCTGTCGGTGACCGGTGTGGAGGGCTGCGAGCTGCGGCTGGTGACGGACCAGGGCCTGGCCCTCACCGTGCCCGCGGCGACGGCCCTCGAATGGCGCACGACACCCGCCCGCACCGCCTACGTCCGCGCGGAAGTCCGGCATCCACCCCAGGCGCCGCCCCTCCCCGGGCCGCCGGCCGCCCTGACCAACCCGATCTGGTTGCGCCCCTGACGATCGCAGGAGCATGGTGCTGGATGTGGACGCTTCACCGGCTCGGTGGTGATCACGACTCGCTGTCTGTGACAGAGTTGTCCTGTTTCAGGCCAACTCCCGTACGGATATGGCCTGGTGGTCGCCAGCGGTACGCGGTTAGCTTCAGGAGGTCTGGGCATCACCCATCTTCCGGAGGGCGCATGAGGATCACCCTGGACGCCGGCGGACCGGCCGAGACGGACGATCTGCGGGAGTGGTTGCGGCGGAATCCGCAGCTGCGCAGTCACGTGGGTACGCCGGTTCCCGCAGCACCGGATTCCGGGAGCATGAGCGGTGGAGCCACGGAGATCGTGCCGTTGCTGCTCGCGCCGGGCGGGCTGACCGCGGCCGTCGCCGCGGCAGTCGTCGCCTGGCTCCAGAGCCGCAAGGTCAACCAGACCGTGACCATCACCCGGCCCGACGGCACCCAGGTCACGGTCACGTCGGAGGGAATCGACGGGCGGGCCGCGCAGAATCCCGGGGACCTTGCGCAGCAGGTCGCGGCAGCGCTCCACCAGGCGACGCCCCAGCAACAGGAACCGCAACCGCAACCGCAACAGCAACGAACGCAACCTGCCGCCGCCGAGGGCGCGGAGAGCGTCTGACGATGCCGGGCGAGCGGGGGGACCTGGCAGCGGCGAACTGCCATGCCGTCGTCGTTGGCACCGGCAGGTACGGCCCCGAGGGGACTGCGGGGCTCGCTGACCTGCCCAGCGCCGCCCGCTCCGCGCGGGACATCGCGGACGTGCTGCGTCGGCACTGCGGCATGGAGGGGCGCGTCACCGAGGTCATCGACCCGGAGGGGCCGACAGAGGTGCTGGCCGCCGTGCAGGCCGCCATCGACGCTTCCGAAGGCGGCGTGGTGCTCTTCTGCTTCGTCGGGCACGGACTGCTCGGCCCGGGGAGGCAGCTGTACCTCGCCACCTCCGGTACCGCCTTGCCCGGCGACACCGTACACGCCGTGTCGTACGACCAGATCAGCAAACGGCTCGGGGACGCGACGGCCAGTCCGGTCGTCGTCCTGGACTGCTGCTTCTCGGGGCTCGCGGATCCCGTGCCCCAGGACTCGTACCGCGAGCTGCTCGCCTCCGCCCGTCCTGCGGGCAGCTTCCTGCTCACCTCCGCCACACATTACGCGGCGTCCTTCGCCCCCGAGGGAGCACCGCACACGCTCTTCAGCGGCGAGCTGCTGCGGCTGCTGACCGAGGGCGATGCCGGCGGGCCGGCCTGGTTCACGCTTCTCGACCTGTACCGGAGCCTCGACCAACGGTTCCAGGGCGGTCCCGTGCGCCCCCACTCGGATGGTGTGGGACGGGCCGCCGACCTGCGCGTCGCCCGCAATCCGGGACGGGTGGTGGGTGCGGAGACGGAAGCCGTCGAGCCACAGAGCGAGGGGCCGTGCCCGTATCCGGGCATGAGGCCTTTCCTGCCCGAGCAGCACCATCTGTTCTTCGGGCGGGAGGAGCTGACCCGGTCGCTGGCGGACCGGGTGAGGAGCCGGGAACACGCGGGGCCCGTCGTCCTCGTCGGGCCTTCCGGTACCGGCAAGTCCTCGTTGCTCAGAGCGGGGCTGGTGGCGGCCCTGACCACTGAGCGGGTGCTGCTCGTCCCTGGTGCGGGGCCGCGACCGTTCCGTACGCTCGCCGAGACGTGGGCGGCGGCCGTCAGCAGGCCGTTCGCCGAGGTGGAACGCGAGCTGGGATCGGGGCGTTTCGGGACGGGCGGGCCCGAAGTTCTGGTCGTCGACCAGTTGGAGGAGATCTTCACTCAGTGCCAGGACGTGGAGGAGCGCGAGCTCTTCGTCCGGGCGATCTCCGGCCCATCGGGCGACAGAGGCCCCCGGATCGTGCTGGGGCTGCGCGCCGACTTCTACGGGCAGTGTCTGAACGATGCGCGTCTCGCCCGGATCGTGCGGAAGGGGCAGTTCACCGTCGCGGCCATGTCCGACGAGGAACTGCGCGCCGCTGTCGAACGGCCCGCCGAGCAGGCCGGACTGAGCCTGGAGGAGGGACTTGCCGACCACGTCCTGCGCGAGCTGCGACAGGAACGTGATGTCGAGGGCGACGCCGTGGCGCTCCCGTTCCTGGCTCACGCCCTGCGGCAGACCTGGGCGCGCCGTCACGGTGGTCGGCTGACCTACGCCGGGTATCAGGCCGCCGGTGGGATCCGCAGCTCCGTCGCGCGTACGGCCGACGAGCTGTACGACTCGCTGGACGCGGCCGGACAGCGCACCCTGCGTGAACTGATGCTGCGCATGGTGCTGCTGGTGGATGGTGGTGGCCGTGCGGTGCGTCGCCGGGTGCCGTCGCAGGACCTCTCCGGGGTATCCACGCTGGTCGACCGGTTGGCGGCGGACCGGCTGGTCGTTGTCGATGAGGGGGAGGCGCAGCTCTGCCACGACTCGCTGCTGTACGCCTGGCCGCGGCTGCGGGACTGGATCCTCGAGGATCGGTCCGGACTGCTGGAGCGCCGGAGGCTGGGCGAGGCGGCCGAGGGCTGGCATGAAGCGGGCCGTCCGGACAGTGGCCTGTACCGCGGCGACCAGCTTGCTGCGGCTCGGGCCCGGCTCGGTCAGGGCGGCGGCACGCTGCCGATCCGGCCGGTGGAGCAGGACTTCCTCCAGGCGTCCGACCGGGCCCAGCGCCGCCGCGGGGCTGTGCGTCGTGCGGCGGTCGCGGTGGTCACGGTGCTGGCGGTGCTGGCGAGCGTGCTGGCGGTGGTGGCGCGGGGGGCACAGCAGGAGGCCGAGAACCGGGCGACCGTGCTCATGGCCGACCAGCTGGCCTCGCAGGCCGACACGATGCGCGAGCGCGACCCCCAGACGGCGCTCCGGCTGAGCCTGGCCGCGTACCGGCTGGCGGACACGCCCGCGACCCGTTCGAGCCTCTACTCCGCCCATCTGACTCTGACACCGCTGGATTTGCCTGCGCACGAGCGTGAGCCCGTGCTCTTCGTCGCCTTCAGCAGTGACGGGAAGCTGCTGGCGACGAGCCAGCGGGGTGGACGGGTTGCGCTGTGGGACGTCTCCAGGGCGAACACCCCCTACGAGGCGACGGCCCTGGAGCTCACGAGCAGCGCGGCCATCGCCTTCCATCCGAAACAGCGGCTGCTGGCGGCGCAGACCGCAACGGAACTCCTCCTGTGGGACGTGGCCGACCCGGCGAAGCCGAAACGGCTGGCCCGCCACGCAATCGCCGAAGGCGCAACCTTCACGGCAGCGTTCAGTCCGGACGGCCGCACGCTCGCCGCCGGGAGCGCGGCGGGGAAGCTGCGGCTGTGGGACGTGTCCGAGCCGTCGGAGCCACGGTTGCGGGCGGAACGCACGACGGCTCGCGAGGACCTGGTCGCCCTGTCATTCAACAGCGACGGGCTGCTGGCAACGGGTAGCGATGCCGGTGCGGAGAACGACAGGGCGACGGTCCAGTTGTGGGATGTCGCGGATCCGTCCAGTCCGCGCGTTCTGGACACGGCCAACCCGAAGACCGTCATGGCCATCGCCTTCCATCCCCGCCGCAACCTTCTGCTGGCGGCGGGCGCACGGGCGGAGACGGCTTGGTGGACGGTGGAAGCGGGCGGCCATCTCGCAGCCGTGCCCCCGGAAGAAGAGCAGACCACGTGGCCGTACGGATCCGAGAACATCAGGTCGATGAGCTTCCACCCCGACGGCGGGATGGCGGCTGCCGCCGACCCCTACAAGACGGCAGGTGTCCGTCTCCGTGCGGTGCCGGCAAAGGGGAACCTCTACGACGAGAAAGCCGCCGCCGGAACCCTGCCGGGGACCGAACCCGTCCAGAGTGTGGCCTACAGCCCGGACGGCCGTCACCTCGCCGTGGGCGACGTCGGGGGACGGGTCCGGATCTGGCCGGCCACGAAACCGAACGAATCAATCGAAGGAGTGGTGCAGGACCTCGAAGCCGACACGGATCCCGTCAGCCCCGACGGCCGCTTCCTGCTCACGCAGGTCACGAACCCGGAAAGCTCGGTCGTATGGGACCTGTTGCCGGCGCGCACCACGAAGGACGCCGAACCGCGTCGGCTATTCACGCTTCCGCACCCTTGGACCTCGAGGCAGTTCCTGCCCGGCAGGGACCGCCCGATCGTGCTGGCGCACCGCTTCGGCGACGGAGACGAAAGCGTCTTCCGCTTCTGGACATTCGACGACGACAACGGGCCGCCCGAAGAAGGAGGCGAGATCACCTACGCCGCAAGACACGGCGTGACGCCTGCCGTGTCGTCCGACGGCAATCTGCTCGTGCTCAGTTCGCCTGACCATGCCACGGCGCAGGTCTGGGACGTCCGGGACGTGCGACGGCCGGTGAAACTGTCGGACATGCCCGTTCTCGCGGACGCGCGCAACCGTGATACCTGGTTCATGGGCGACAGAACTCTGTTGACGCCGGACAAACGAACCGGGGACCCCGACGGATACGACCTGAAGGTGTGGGACCTCAGTGACCCACGCCGCCCCCGCGAGACGGAAGGGCGGATCACGCTCGGCAGCGGCACCTTCGACTTCGAGCACCTGCCGGAGAGCGAGTTGGTCGTTGTCCAGGAGCCGACCGAAACTGCGAAACTCTGGGACGTCAGCGACCCCACCCACCCCCGGGAGGGGGAGCGCCTGCCTGCCGCGCCCCACAGGTACTGGTCGGCCGGGCGGGACCGGC
The DNA here is from genome assembly GCF_044747975.1 of Streptomyces sp. NPDC090045. Taxonomy (NCBI): domain Bacteria; kingdom Bacillati; phylum Actinomycetota; class Actinomycetes; order Kitasatosporales; family Streptomycetaceae; genus Streptomyces; species Streptomyces sp. NPDC090045. The sequence goes on along the minus strand of NZ_JBIVFA010000022.1, from coordinate 8,372 downwards.
TGGTCACAGCTCTGCAGGACGGATCGCTGCAGGTTTGGGACGTGAGCGACGCTCAGCACCCGAAGAAGCACAAGGCGATGCGCTTCGACCTGGAAATAGAGGAAGTGCAGTTCAGCCCCGATGGCAAGCAGGTTGTGACCATAAGCGGCGGCGATCCGCCGTATCGCATATGGGACTTAGGGCCGGACGGCGAATGGCGTACCCCGGCGGCAGTCACGCTCGACCCCCGGAGCGAGGTCACCATGCCCGCCTCACTGCCCGGATTCATGCTGGTACAAGGGGCTGGGCTGAGGGACGCCGCGACCACACAGCCCAAGTACACCTTCCTTCTCGACCGTGACACCGACGCGCTTTACGAGCGCCTCTGCAGCAGGTACCCGCTCAGTGTCGAAAAGGACCAGTGGCGGGCACTCTTCCCGCACCTCCCGCACCAGCGCTCGTGCGGCTGATTCGGCCCCGTCATGAGCGCCTGCTTGAGGAAACCGCATCCGGCTGCTCGACCGCACATCCTCACTCCGGGCCAGGCGGGGGACGCACCGGAATTCACCCGGGTCATGGCCGCAATCCGGGTGACGAGACCGAAGGGCAGGCCGCGAACCCGCCCCGCCGGAGCTGCCGTCACATCGTCCAGCGGTTGCTCCGCTCGGGCCGGACGGTCCGCGCACTGCCACGCACCCCTGTGGACCGGGGGCGAGATCCTGACACTGGCCGCCGAGGCGGGCGTGCGACGGATCACCGTCCTGTCGCCCGGCAACGGGCAGGACTTGGACCGGGTCGTGCGTCGCAGCGGTCTGGAGTGGACGTTCATCCGGCCGGTCGACCTGATGGCCAACACCTTGGGATGGGCCGACACCATCCGTGCCGAGGGCCGGGTCCGTGAGCCTTACGGGGACCGGCGCACCGCCCGGGTGACCGAGGTGGACGTGGCAGACGTCGTCAGCGCCATCCTGACCGGTGGCGGACACGCCGGTCGCAGCACCCGCGCAGGCACCGGTGACAACAAACCTGCCTGGGTGCCGACTATCGCGCCGCCTTCCTTCATGCCTCCAGAAGTAGCCGAGCTTGTTCGGGGAGTACGAGACCACGCCGGTACGGCGGAAAGATCTGAACCGCTACCGGGAATCAGGCAGCGACGAGCTCCTGCTCGCGGTCCGGCGTTTTGACCTTGGGCTTCTTGTTCGGCAGCGAGAGCCGGAAGACCTTGTGCCACGCGGAGAACACCTGCTTGGGCAGCGGCCCGGTGACGTACTCCAGCTCGTACTTCTCGAACAGCGCGCGCACCTTCACCGCGACCTCGGCGTACCGGTTGCTCGGCAGGTCCGGGAACAGGTGGTGCTCGATCTGGTGCGACAGGTTGCCGGTCATGAAGTGCATGGCCCTGCTGCCGCTGATGTTCGCCGAGCCCATCATCTGGCGCAGGTACCACTGGCCGCGGGTCTCGCCCTTGATCGACCGGCGCTCGAAGACCTGCACGCCTTCGGGGAAGTGCCCGCACATGATCACCGAGTGGGACCAGATGTTGCGGACCAGGTTCGCGGTGAACGTGGCGGCGAGCGTGGTGAGGAACGACGGGCCCGACAGCAGTGGGTGGATCACGTAGTCCTTGAGCACCTGCTTGCGGATCTTGCGGCCCACGGCCCTGGCCCGCGCGCGGAACTCCGGGTTCTTGCGGCGCCGCTTGTGCAGGTTCTTGCCGAGCTCCAGGTCGTACGCTGCGATGCCGTACTCGAAGAAGCAGGCGTTGATGAAGTTCCACAGCGGCTGGCCGAGGTGGAACGGGTGCCACTTCTGGTCCTCGTCGACGCGCATGATGCCGTAGCCGAGGTCGTTGTCCTTGCCGATCACATTGGTGTACGTGTGGTGCAGCTCGTTGTGCGAATGCCTCCACTGATCGGACGGCGAGACGTGATCCCACTCCCAGGTGGTGGAATGGATCTTCGGGTCCCGCATCCAGTCCCACTGGCCGTGCAGGACGTTGTGGCCGATCTCCATGTTGTCCATGATCTTCGCCACGGACAGCCCGGCGGTGCCGATCAGCCAAGCGGGCGGGAAGAACGAGAACAGCAGCACGCCCCTGCTGACCAGCTCGAGCTTGCGCTGCGCCGAGATGACCTTCCGGATGTAGGCGGCGTCCTTCTCGCCCCGGCTGGCGATCACCTCATCGCGGATCGCGTCCAGCTCGCGGCCGAGCTCCTCGATCTGCTCCGCGGTCAGGTGGGCGGTGGGGTCGATGGCGGTCAAGGTGCTCCTACCGTTCGATATCGCAGGGGCCCGCCGCGGCGGACACACAGGTCTGGATGAGAACGCCCGGCTCGGCCTCGGTGATCTCGCCGGTGCGCAGGTCGCGGACGGCGCCCGCCTTGAGCGGCGTGACGCAGCCGAAGCAGATGCCCATACGGCACCCGGACGGCATGAGCACGCCGGCCTCCTCGCCGATGTCCAGCAACGGCGTGGCGCCGTCCGCGTCGACGGTCCTGCCGGTGGTGCTGAACGTGACCTCGCCGCCGTCACCGGCGACGACGATGCCGGGGCGGAAGCGTTCGGTGTGCAGGCGCTCTTCGACGCCGTGTTCGCCCCAGAACCCTTCGGCGGCGTCGAGCAGGCCCGCGGGCCCGCAGGCCCAGGTCTCGCGCTCGGCCCAGTCCGGTACCAGTTCGTCGAGTCGGGCGATGTCGAGCACGCCGTCCGTGTCGGTGTGCACCTCGGTGAGCCGCAGCTTCTTGTCCGCGACCAGGCCGTGCAGTTCTTTGCGGAAGATCACGTCTTGTGGCCGTGGCGCGCAATGGACCATGACGACGTCGTCGAAGTCGATGTCACGCAGCATGCCCATCACGGGCGTGATGCCGCTGCCGGCCGTCAGGTAGAGCACCTTGGCGGGCTGGGCCTTCGGCAGTACGAAGTCGCCGGCCGGCTGGTCGAGCTGGACCAGCGTGCCGGGCTTCGCCCTGCGGACCAAGTGGTTGCTGACCTTGCCGTCCGGGATCGCCTTCACGGTGATCGTGACGCGGCCGTCCTGGCGGTTCGTCGGCGAGGTGATGGAGTAGGCGCGCCACAGGCGCCTCCCGTCGACGTCGACCCCGATCCGCACGTACTGACCGGCCGTGTGACCGCGCCAGCCCCTTCCCGGCCTGATCACGATGGTCGCGGCGTCAGCCGTCTCGGGGTGCACGGCCTCGATGCGCCCACGCAGGTCAGCGCCCGCGCGCAGCGGGCTGACCAGGTCGAGGTAGTCCGACGGCAGCAGCGGCGTCGTGATCATCTCCAGCAGTTTCCACGCCCCACTGCGGAGGGTTGTACTCGTCATGACCCCAGCTTGATGCGCCTCAGGGCGTAAAGTCCTGACCGCAAGACGTAAATTTGGTCAGCTGGATTGTTCGCAGGGAATAAAACATGAGCCATCCAATCCGGAGGGTCACCGAACTGGTCCTGGAGCAGGCGACGGTCACCGCCATCCGGGCCGGGCTGACGACCACCGCCGACGAGGTCGTCCAGGCGATCATCGACGAGGTCCCTCCCTACGCCAACGCCCTTTCGGGCCGCATGGGCGTCACCATCCGCCGAGCGGTCCGCACCGCCCTGGGGCACTACCTGGACCTCGCGAGCGGGAACGCCACGGGCGGCGACGCCGGTGACGCAGCCTACGAGCTGGGCCGCGGCGAGGTGCGCGACGGGCGTTCGATGGACGCCCTGCTCAGCGCCTACCGCGTCGGCGCCCGCGTGGCCTGGCGATGCCTGGCAGCGGGTGCCGTACCCGCAGGTCTGCCCGCCGCCGAGGTCGCCAAGTTCGCCGAGCTGACCTTCGCCTACATCGACGAGCTCTCCGCCGCGAGCGCCGCGGGCCACGCCGACGAACTGGCCGCCCGGGGCCGGGACCACGAGCGCCACCTGGAGCACCTGGCCCGCGACCTCCTCGCCGGCGCGAGCCCGGATGTGCTGCTGGCCTCTGTTCAACGGGCGGGGTGGCAGCCTCCGGTTTCGCTGACCGCCGTCTTGCTGCCCGCCGCACAGGCCCGGCCTGCCTACCGCGCGCTAGACCCGAGCACCCTCGTCCTCGACGATGTGCCGGACGCCCTCGGTGTGCTGCTCGTCCCCGATGCCGACCGGGCACATCTCTTGCGGCAGCTGACCGACCGCACCGCCGTGGTCGGCCCGGCCCGGCCATGGACTCGTGCGTCCGCCTCGTACGCACGAGCCGCACGCGCGCGTTCCCTCTCCTCCGATATCCGCGACACCGAGGACCACCTGCCCGAGCTGGTGCTGAGCGCCGACGTGGACGCGTTCGCAGACCTGCGGGCCCGAGCCCTCGCACCGTTGCGGACCTTGCCTGTCGCGACCGCACAGCGGCTGGAGGAGACGTTGCGGGCGTGGCTGCTTCACCAAGGCAGGCGGGACGAGGTGGCGGCGGCGTTGTTCGTCCATCCCCAGACCGTCCGGTACCGGATGTCGCAGCTGCGGGAGCTTTTTCCGGATCTCGCATCGCCACACCGGGTCCTCGAGCTGACGCTGGCGGTCGGTCTTCGAGCCAGATGACGTGTGCTTCGACCGTCCGCGACCGAGTCCGCGAGACCGCGTCAGCCAGGGCGTGCCACCCGCCCGGAGAGCCGGGCCTGGGCCGCGACTGGTCCGGAGCAGCCGGTCTGGAGCGGGAGAGGGGCGGGAGGAACCGAAAGGATTGACACCCGTGTCGAGTGGGTCGCGCCAACGGCGCCTGACGGGCAAGAGCCCAGGTCAGGCCCCGTCCTTCGTCCTCCTAGAACAAGCCGAGCTTCTTCGGGGAGTAGGAGACCAGCATGTTCTTCGTCTCCTGGTGGTACAGCAGCTGCACCCACACTGACCTGGGAAAATGGCAGTATGTGCGGTTCTCTGGCGGGGCCTGGTCCGGAAACGGTCCGGATCTTGGTTCGATGGGCGCCCGTCCGGGCCGTGTCTCGGTTGCAGTGGCGGTGATCGGGGGCGATCGGGACCGGACGGGTCCCAGCGCCAGCCGGGTCCGCGCGGCCTCACCGGCCGGGGCCGGGGGCTCCTCGCGCAGGGCCACCCGCAGAGCCGGCACGGAGACGATCGACGGGCCCCGCCCCGCACCGATCCAGCACCCGCACTCCACCCTGCACGGCGATCGGGCTCCCCAAGGAGAACGCCCGTTGCCGGCGGTCGGCGCGACGTTGCCCCACCCGATGCCACCGAAGGCGGCGAGCCGGTCGGCGTTCTCGCAGGTCTTGGCGGCGTAGGCGCGGACCGCGTCGGCGCACGGCGGACACCCTCGGCCTCCTCACGCCTGCGTGCGAAGTCGTGTCCTGCCGGAACATTGCGCCCGGGTGGAGGGCCGGGCCAGGCGCCCGAGCAGCCGGCGTCCGTCGGCGCTTCGTGGTGACGGACAAGCCGTTTTTCGCCGCAGAGCGCCGCGGCTCACCGAGAGTGGCTCCGGCCGCCCACGGTGTGCCCCACGGCGCCCAGCACCCAGAGGACGATCCCATCACTCCGAGGATGATCATGATGACCTCTATGCGAGTGACGTCCTCTCCCTGAGCATGCCCCGCTCCGCCAGGTTGTGACTCCCGTACGGCCTCCGCTGTCCTACGACAGGGATATGGGCGCCTGGCGGCACGCCTGCGACGCCGACGACCACGCGCCCGACTTGATCGCCGCATCGCACTTCTCGCCGCTGATCGCGGGACGGCGGTCTGTGTGTTGCCGGGGGTGATGAGCTGGGGGCCATGCCCGGACCGGGTATGCGCGGGTACCGGCCCCCCGTTCCCGACCCGGGACTACCCCACGGCATCGGGCGGTCGCTCCGGGGACTCGGCTCGCTCGGCGGGTTCCTCGTCGACGACCGGGGAGCCGGGCTCCACGGGCTTCACGGACTCTGGGGGAGCCACGGGAGCTGCGGGCCCCACCGGCGCCAAGGGAGGCCCGAGGTCCGCTCCCGGGTCCTGTGTCGGCCCTCCCTCGGCCTGCCGGTCGGCGACCGGTTCCGGCGCCGGCCCCTCGTCCTCGCCCGCGTGGGCGCGGAGGTGCACGATCACAGTGTTCGTGACGGCCACCAGTGGGACGGCGACGACTGCTCCGCCGATACCGGCGATCAGCCCGCCGGTGGCGACGGACAGGGCCACGGCCAGCGGATGGATCCGGACGGCCCGTCCCAGGATGAACGGTTGCAGGATGTGGCCCTCGATCTGTTGGACGAGGAGTACCACCAGCAGGGTCATCAGCGCGGTGAAGACGCCCCGGGTCACCAGCGCGACGATCACGGCGAGCGCCCCGGAGGCGATGGCGCCGATCAGCGGCACGAACGAGGCCAGGAAGATCACCACGGCGATGGGGACGGCGAGCGGCACCCCGAGGAAGTAGATGCCCACCCCGATGAACACGGCGTCGATCAGGGCGACGATCAGCGTTCCGCGGATGTATGCGGTGAGCGTCCGCCAGGCGGGCGGGCCGGCTCCGGCTATTCCGGGTCGCACGGCGACCGGCAGCAGCCTCAGCGTCCATTCCCAGACTCGTCTGCCGTCGTACAGCAGGAAGATCGTGACGAACATCGCCAGGAGCATGCCGGTGATGACCTCGATCAGGACGGTCACTCCCTGGAGACCGGTCGAGGTGATCTCGCTGGTGCTGGTGCCGATCGCGTCGCTCAGGCGCTCGGTGACGTCGTTGATCTGCTGCTCGGTCACATGGAACGGGCTGTCGAGGAGCCACCGTTTCAGCTCCGCGATGCCTTCCTGGAGGCGTTCGGACAGGCTGTCCAGATTGTCGAGCACCTGCCATACGACGAACCAGCCGATCAGGCCGAGGGCGAGGAATCCGCAGAGCGCCGTGACGACGGTGGCGAGCCCCTGGGGCAGGCCTCGGCGGTGCAACCGGGCGACCGTGGGCTGGAGCAGCGCGGTGATCAGCAGCGCGGCGACGAAGGCGAGCGCGACCAGCCGGACGGAACCGATCACCCGCATGACCACCCACACGGCGGCGGCGAGCACCAGGAATCGCCAGGCGACCTCGGCCGCGACCCGCATGCCCCAGGGCACCGCACGGGCCGGGTCCGGAGCGCGGGCCCGGTCCAGGCGGACCCGCACCGCACGCTCCCGCTCGGCCGCCTCCTCGGCGTCGCGGAGGGCCAGTGCCCGTGCGCGCCGCTCACCGAGCGCGGTCGCGGTGTCCTTCGCGCGGCCCAGCAGGTCGCGGATTCCGGACATCTCCGGACCTCCTTCCGCCCCGCCTGCCCGTCTGCCCGCGTTTTCGGTGATCAGGCGATCGGAACGGGGATTCCGGAGAGGGACCGGGCGCCGGGGAGGCCACGAGGGTGGAGTCGAGGCGGGCTGCGCCATCGAGCACCTGCTGCGCGGCTGCGGCCGCGGCTCCTGCTTCGGTGCTGGCGGATCGGGGCTTCGTGGCCTGCGGCCGCTGCGCGACGCCGAGCGGCACCGGGTCTGGGTCGGTCACGGGGGCTGCGGGCTACCGGGCCCTGCGACCGGGGGCCGGCTTGGTCCGCGGCCGCAGTCGTTCGCCCTGTGGCCCGAACAAAATCAGGTACTCGACCGGCCCGCCGGGGCCGGCGTTCGCCACCCCGTGCGGAGTGCGGGTGTCGAACTCGGCGACGTCCCCGGCGGCCAGGACGAGATCCTGGTTGCCCAGCGCGAGCCACAGCCGCCCGTACAGAACGCACAGCCACTCGTAGCCCTGGTGGGAGACCTGCCGGGGCCGCGTGGGCGGATCCTCGACGGCGGGCAGTACGTGCTTGTGGGCGTGCAAGCCGCCGACGTACCGGGTGAGCGGCAGCACCGCCTTGTCGTCGCCGAAGCTCCGCGGCGCCGAGGTGCGCGGCTCGGCCACAGGGGCGGGTGCGGTACCGGCCAGCTCGTCCAGGGAGACGCCGTACTCCTTCGCCAGCTGCAGCACCACCTCCAGGGTGGGCTTGCGCCGGCCGGTCTCCATCCGCGACAGCGTGCTCGGCGAGATGCCCGTCGCACAGCTGATGCCGGCGAGGCTGGCGCCGTGCTGCTCGCGCGCTGCTCGCAGCCTGGGCCCCATCGCCGCCAGCGTGCCGTCGAGGTCGTCGCCTGCCACCGTTCCCGCTCCCTCCAGCCGCACCGTTCCATCGCCCTGTCCTGCGAGCTTGCCAGAATGGCAACGCCGATCGCGTCGGGCGGCCGCCGCGCCGCATGATCGACGGGTACCCGCCTCCGCCCGCGAACCGAGGAGAACCCCGTGCAGCCCGAGCCGACCGCCGAACTCAGCCACCGCACCATCGAGACCCCGGCCGGGCGCCTGCACCTGGTCGAACAGGGCACCGGCCCGCTGGTCCTGCTCGTGCACGGCTTCCCCGAGTCCTGGTACTCCTGGCGCCGCCAGCTCCCGGCTCTCGCCGCCGCCGGCTA
>NZ_JBIVFA010000021.1:0-129013 GCF_044747975.1 Streptomyces sp. NPDC090045 | reverse complement strand
CCGCATAGAAGCCGGCGAGCCAGCCCCGGACATCGGGCTCGATCTCCGCCTCGGCGCGGCCGGGCTCCTGGAAGTAGGAGACGTAGAACTCCTCCCCAGGGCCGCCGATCTGGCCGAAGACGTCGGTGGGGCGGGGGCCGCCAGGCGGCGCGTAGGGGACGCTCAGCAGGCCGACGGCGCGGAAGACCTCCGGGTGGAGCAGGGCGGAGGAGGCGGCGATGTTGGATCCCCAGTCGTGGCCGACGACCACCGCGCTCTCCTCACCGAGGGCGCGCACCGTGGCGAGGTTGTCCTCCACCAGGTCGAGCATCCGGTAGGCGTTGGTGGCGGCGGGCTTGGAGGAGCGGCCGTAGCCGCGCACGTCGATTGCCACCGCCCGGTAGCCGGCGGCGGCGAGAGCCGGGAGCTGGCGGCGCCAGGAGTACCAGGACTCGGGGAAGCCGTGCACGAGCAGGACCAGCGGGCCGGTGCCCTGCTCGACCAGGTGCAGGCGCCCGGCCGGGGTCTCGATGGTGCGGTGGCGGAGCTCGGCGGTCGGCTCGGACTGCATGGGTGTGTCCTCAGTTCGCGGGCGGAGGCAGGTACCCGTCGATCATGCGGCGCGGCGGCCGCCCGACGCGATCAGCGTTGCCATTCCGGCAAACTCGCAGGACAGGGTCTTGGCCCACCGCAGCGAAGCCGCACGGGAACGGCCCCTTCCTGGAATCCTGGCCCGCCTGTCCGCCCGGCACAGGAGTCGATCATCGCGAGGGAGTTCTACACCCGTCTCACTGCCGCACCTGGGCCGGTTGATGTCAGGTCCTACTCAGGTCGTTTGGCAGCGGGGTCCCAGTAGTTCTCCAGCATCGCTGTCGGCCAGGCTGGGGCGGCAAGCGGGCCGCGGGGCCCCATCTGCTCGAAGTAGGGGCCGAGGTCGTAGATCGGGGTTCCGTTCACGGCGTCAAGGTCGGTGACGTGCAGGTCCCTGCCGTCGACTTTGAGCAGCCGGGGAAACGATGTCGCCATGCGGTTGGGGCGCCTGTGGTTTCGGTGCACGAAGGTGCCGGTGGGCTCCCAGTCCGGGTTGTTGCGGGGGCTGCGGGCTCCGAGGTGGAGGTCGGCGTCGGAGCCCAGGTGGAAGTGCCAGGTGACGATCAGGTGGGAAAACTTGTCGAGGCCTTGCAGGGTGTCCAGCGGGAAGTCCGGGCGGAGGCGGATGATCGATTCGACTCCGCCCTGGTAGTCGTCGGCCGGCTTCTGGTGGCCGCCAACGACATGGGCGATGGCCTCCAGCGTGATCGTGTCGTGCACGCGTTCCTCCTCTGCGACTACCGGCCCGGCTTGGACGCTGCTCCGGCACGGACCAATGCTGTGATGGAGCGGTCAGCGTACCCGGCTGATCACCGTGCGGGCGCGGTCGTCCAGGTGGGCCAGTGCCGCACCTCCGCGGCCGCGGTAGGGGGACAGGGAGCGGCGCATCTGGACGACGGTGTCCAGGGCCCGACCGGACTGGACTCCCTGCATGGCGTCCAGGGCCTCCGACCAGGTGGCGCAGGCCACGTCGACGGCTCCTCGCTGTATCTGCACGGCGCCCAGGAGGCCGAGGGTGACCGCGTGGGTGCGGGCGAAGGGCTGGGCTCGGCGCGTGCGTACGCTTCGCTGGAACTCGCGCTCGGCTCCTCGGAGGTCTCCGAAGACCTGCAGGGTGCGGGCTGTTTCGTGGGCGAGGGATGCCTCGGAGAAAAAGAAGACCCGGGCTGGCTCGTCGTCTCCGCGCTCAGCATGGCGCAGGTCGTCCTCGGCCCGCAGCAGGGCGGCAAGGGCCTGCTGCTTGTGGCCGGCAGCCGCCAGGCTGCGTGCGTGAACGACCCCGAGCAGAGAGCGTTCGCGAGGGCTTGCATCCCCATAGCGGCGGTGGGCGACAGAGGTCTCGGCCAGTCGGAGGGCCTGGGCTGGGTGTCCGAGGTCGAGGGTCTGGTGGGCCTGGGCGCGGAGGATGTGTCCGGCCAGTGGGGCGTCGTCGGCTTCAGCGGACAGCCGAAGGGCTACGTCGAGCCACTTCTGGGCGAGGACGTGCTCGGAGGAGTCGAAGCTCGTCCAACCTGCCAAGTAGGCCAGCTCGCCGGCGGCCGAGAACATCTCCTGCCTCGTGTGCTGGTCGGGGAATCGGCCGCCAAGGTAGCCGACGACGTCGGTGCGAAGGTAGGCCACGAGGGCGGATCTGCCGTCGCCGCCGCCGCGGCGCTGTTCGCGCTGGGAGAGCAGTTGTGTCATTTCCCGTACGGCGGCCACGTCGTCCGGGCCCACCTGCCACGCAGCCGACGGCTTCCGTGTCTGAGCTGCAGTGACGGTGTCCTGCCACCAGCGGTCGGACGGCAGGAACATCCCCGCGAGGGAGAAGGCGGCGCCCTTGAGGGCGCGGCGGCGCTCCAGGTCCAAGTCGGTCCCCCCGAGATCGACAAGTTGTGCGATTGGGTCGCTGTCCCGTGGGGCCGAACCTGCCTGCTCATCGGGGTCCTTGAGCCCGATGTCGGCAGCCGTGACGACCCGGTGGATCCCTCGACTGCTCAGCCCTCGCGACAGCGCTTCGCACAAGATACGGGTCGCCGGCGGCGCCGGGTGCGATCCGCGGACCCACTGGTTGACGTGCGAGGCCGACACCGCTTTCAGTTCCTCGGCACCGACCTCGGCTGCGAGGCGCTGCAGATGCCGGGCGGTGGTGGCCTGCGACCAGCCCAGTTGGTGCAGCACGGCCTCGAGCAAGGTGTTGCGCTCACGCGGCACCGGAAGCTCCCGTCCACGAAACGATCTTTACGCGCTTTACGCGGTACCGCGCCTTCCATGGGCTACCCACGCCGGGTGAATCGCGGTTCGCTGAGCGTAACGGTAGCCCCAAGGGCCACTGTGCTGGCCGCAGTTCGGCCATCCGATGCAACGACCAGAACGCTCTGCATCAGCGTGCACGACCGCGGAAGAGGAACGAGGTGAAGCGATGAACTCCCACCAGATCACGCGCGGCGACCTGCTTGAGGCGTTGGCCTCCCCCACCGCCCTCTCGGCTTGTATGACGCTCCCCAGCCGCCCGGAATCCGTAAAGACTGCAAGGGACTTCGTCGCGGACCAGCTGGTTCGTTGGGGTCATCCTGACCTGAAGGACTCCGCCACGCTGGTCTGCAGTGAGCTGGTCACCAATGCCGTCACGCACGGCACTTCGGACCCCGCAACGAGCGGATGCATGGTCGCTCTCACGCTGGTCCCCGGCGAAGCGTTGATCACCCAGGTCGCGGACTCCGATCCTGCGCCTCCTGTTCCCAGGGGCACCTTCTCCGGCGCCCTGGCGGACGACGGCCGCGGGCTGTCCATCGTCACGAAGTTGTCCGCCTACTGGAGTGCCTCCCCCAGACCCGATGGGAAGGGGAAGGTCGTCAGCGCCTATCTGCTGCCGAACCACGGCACCAGCGGACCGAGCGAGACCGCGGCCGTGGAGCTCTTCCTGCCGGACCGCACACCATCGGCCGGACTGCCTGTGCAGGATTTCCCGGTACCCACGCCCACACCAGAGCGCGAGCCCGAGTTACCGAAGCTCAACCTGTCCACGCCGTCCGTGGCGCGGGTGTGCGACTTCATCACCGGCGGTACGGACAACTACTCGGCCGACCGCGCTCTGGGCCGACCCCTGCTCACGGCAGCGCCGTGGCTGGACCGGGCCGCGGCCGCTGCCCGTAGCCACGGCCAGGAGACCGTCACGCGCCTTGCGGCACAGGGAATCACCCAGTTCCTTGACCTGGGGTGCGGCCTACCGCAGCGCCACCGACGCAACACGCACGACGCGGCCCAGCGCCACCGACCAGAGTCCACCGTCGTCTACGTCGACCGAGACCCGATGGTTCAGGCTCACATCCGAACCTGGCTCGCGGAGACCCCCCGAGAGCTGGACCTGCACGCCGACGTCACACGGACTGCTCACCTGCTCGACCAGCCGGCCATCACGCGTCTGGACCATGCACGACCGATCGCCGTGTTGCTGCACGAGGTCCTGCCCTGGATCAGCGACGGGAAGGCCAGACACCTGCTGGAGGCCCTGCGGAACTGGCTGCCCGCCGAGAGCGTGCTGTCCGTCGTCCACGCGGCCGCGGACAGCCACCCGGAGTCCACCCCCGCTCTCGCCGGGCTCTACCGGAAGGCGGACATCCTCTACCGGCCCCGGAGCCTGAAGCAGTTGCTCGCGCTGTTCCGGGGCTGGCACGTGGAGGCCCCTGGCATCAGCGCTGTTCCTCTGGGAGGGCTCCACGCCGTGGGCGGCCGAGCACCGCTGTACGGCTCGTACGCCTTCGTCGCTCGCGGGCCGCATCCGTCGGCGACCCGGAGTGGCCAGGGCGCCGCAGCACGGGATGCGGCCGCAGGTGGCGCGGGCCTGGAGGTGACACGGTGACCGCCCCCTACTGCGTGCGGCCCATGGCGCCCGACGACTTTCCACAGGCGAGCCGCTTGCTGGCCCGGCGGTGGTCACGCGAGGCCGACCGCGGGCGGCCCGTCGACCATGAGCGGGACTACGCCCTGATCCTGCCGCTGCGCACCGGGGGTCACCCGAAGCTGGACGGTCTGTTCGAGGACGAGCGACTCGTGGCGATGTGGGAGCTGGACCCCACATCCCCGGGCCCCGGCTGGAGCACCTCCGAGCGGCGGGAGCGCAGCGTCTGTGTGTTCCTGCTCTACACCGACCCGGCCCACCGCCACGCGGGACGCCTGGTCTCGCTCTGGCTCTCCGACCACTTCGCCCGCAACCCTCGGCCACCGGTATGGCTGCGCTGCAGCATCCCCGATGACCGGCTCGCGGCCCACATCACGGGGACCTGGGGCTGGCAGAAGGTCCGCCAGGAAGGCGGCCGTCACCTGCTCCAGCTCCCGCCCCAGCTCAAGCTGCATCTCGACCTGTTGATCGCCGGACAGCCTGCCTGCGCGGCTCCCGGCGGCAGCACTCGCCCGCCCGCACTCGCCAGGACCGATCACTCGTGACGCTGCCCGACTATGAAGATGACGCCTACTGGACCGGACTCGAGGACTACGAGCTGGAGCTAGCACATGACCCCTCGTTCACGGGGACGGTACGCAATGCGCCGCCGGGTGACGTATGGGAGGCCTCCCCTCGGGAGATCCGGGTCGGCGACTGGCTGGTCGTCGACGGCACCGCGTATGAGATCACCAACATGTTCTCCCCCGGCTACGACAGCTCCGTGAAGCGCGTGATCCTGCGCGGCCACGCCCCGCAGGTGGTCAACACCCGGCACGAGATCGTGCGCCCGTACGAGGCCTCGCACCGCGGCCCGCGCCGCCCGTGGTAGCCAGCGGATCCTCCGCCCGGTGCTGACACCCGACATCCCTATCCCTGTCCAAGGAGCTTCCGTGGGTCCGTCACTTCCGCTCCCCACACCGCAGGCCTGCTTACCCTCTCCGCCTTCATGGCCGGGCGCGGCCCCCGCCGGTGTCCCCGGCACGCCGCCTGAGGCGGAGCAGGTGACCTGGCGTCTCCTGCGCGCCCTCGCGGTATCCCGGCACGAGGACATCACCAGCGAGGACAGCGGCCTCTGGGAGACCCTCAACCACGTCCTCGACGATGCCGTGGGCGCGCGCGACGTCCGTCCGCTGACCGCCAGCCTGGCTGTGGACCTCGGCTCGCTGACGGACCGGGCCTCCCGACACATCCAAACCGGGCTCACTGAACTGACACGGTCGCGGGCCCGCCTTCTCCTGCGCGAGGTGCGCGACCGGCTGCGCCTCAACACCCAGGACATCGGTCTCCTGCGCCGGCTGGCCTGGATGACGGAGGAGGTCGCGGACGAGGTCCTGGACCAGGCTCCGTCCGGCGCGACTTCAACGCCGACCGCAGCGCGTGCGTCCACGTACTCCCCCGTGTCGACGGGGTGGGCCGGGCAGCAGTCCAGAGGGCCTGCCCCCGCCACGTATCCGGCGGTCTCGGCATGACCGTCGGCGCCTCCGCTGCCACGAGGCCTGAGAGCATGCGGATCCAGGACCGGGCCTGCGTCATCGTGCACCGGCACATCACCACCGCGTACCCACCGGGTGCCTCCCTTCCGAGCACCAAGCAGCTGGCCCTGGCCTTGGCGCTGCCGCAGAAGCACGTGCACCAGGGGCTGCTGCGGCTGGACAGCCTGGGCGAGATCGCGCTCCACGGCAGCCTGCCGGTCCGGTTGCGCACGCGGGAACCGTACCCCCGCGACCGCGCCCTTCACGGTGCCGTCCGCGACCGGATCCGCGCCAACCACTACCAGCCGGGGCAGGCTCTGCCTACCGGGCTGCTGGGCGAAGAGTTCGGACTGCTCCCGCACCACGTACAGCGCGCGCTGCGGTTTCTCACGTCCGAGGGAACCCTCCGCTTCGACGAACGCGGAGCCCACGGTCCGGGCCACTACGTCCCGGTGGCCCTCGCGGAGGCCGTCTCGTGAACCCCACAGAATCCGCGGGCTTCCCGGATGCCACGCTGCTTCCCGCAGAGGCCCGCGAGTGGCTGAGTCGGCCGAGCGCTGCCCGTATCGCGACGGTGTGGCAGGACGGTGGCCGCAACGCCTACCCCGCCGACCTCAATGTGGCGAAGCGGGTGCTCGAGGTGTTCCCCCGGCAGGCGGATGCCGCGGCCATCAACCGTGAACAAGGGCAACTGACGGCGCGGGAGCTGGGCGACCGGGGCATCGGGCAGTTCCTCGATCTCGGATGCGGAGACCCGCTGTTCGGGCACATCAGCGAGCCCGCGCTGCGGACGGAGCTCGACGAGATCGTGCACGTGGCGAATCCTCTCGCCAGGATGGTGCACGTTGACCTCGACCGCGGGGCGGTCGCGCATAGCCGGGCCATGCGAACGGCCGGCGCTGGATCACACGGTCCGGTGGTGCTGAGCGGGGACATCCTCGACACGGCCCAGCTCCTGGACGCCGTCCAGGACCTCGGGTACCTGTCGCTGAACCATCCCGTCGGCGTGTTCGTCCACGACGTGTTGCCCTGGGCAGCCGACGACCCGCAGGTCTTGGCGGCCATGGCCCGCCTTCGGCGGTGGCTTCCGGCGGGCAGCGTGCTGTCCATCACGCACTCCAGCCCGGAGCTGGCGGGAGGGTGGCTGGCCGGGGCCGAACGGGGCCTGCGGCAAGCAGGCATCCCCTACCGGCCACGGCAGCGTTCCTTGATCGCCGACCTGTTCGGTGACTGGCCCGACCTCGACGGCGGCCCGCTGCGGCTGCTCCCGACCGCACACCACCACGACGAGCACAGCCGCCAGAGTGCACCGCCGGCCACGTACGCCGCGTACGCCGGCATCGCCGTCAAGCCGCTGTCAGTCGCCCCGTGGGCACCGCGGTGACCCGGCGCGCACCGCCGCAGACTCCAGCAGCTCCAGAGGTTGGCCACCATCTCCCGTCCCGACGTGGTCGGGACGCGGACGGCCCACGACTTCCCGCTCCGGCCCCGTCGGAGAGGGACGGCCAGGAAACGCGCGGCGAGCCGCACGGCCTTGGCCGGCACCACAAGGATCACACCCGAACCAGCAAGAGGAGTTGAAATGGCCAGCAATCCCAACCCCGGCATGACCCAGGCCCAGCCCAAGACCACGGCTGAGGGCGCGTTCAACCTGGACATCGAACTGGTCGAGGTCGGCGACCCCGGCGCTCTGAAGACCCTGACCGACGACGGCTGCGGGTCGACCTGCGGCGCCTGCACCACCGGCGTCCACTGACCCAGCCGCTCCACCCCTGACCGGTGCCGTCCCGCCCGCGCGGCGGGACGGCACCCGGCCATACCCGACACACATACGCTTCACGGAGGTACAGGTGGCAAGCCCCGCATTCCGCTCCGGCCGGACGGCGCTCGTGCGCGCAGTGGCGTCCCCCACCCCTCCGCTGCTGCCCTGGCCTGACCTGACCGACCGCTCCCCCGCTGCCTCCGCCGGACTCATTCCTTGGCTGCGTGCGGTCCGCGACACGGACACCGGCAAAGCGTTATGGCACGCCAGTCCGGCGCTGGGCCGGGAGGTCGACGGCCTCCTCGCTGCTGAACAGCCCCGGCCGCACGACGCACGACGGGCCGCGCTCTCGGTGGCTCGGTACCTGCTGCGGGCGCACGGCCGGCCCACGCCCTTCGGACACTTCGCCGGCGTGACCACCGCGGGGTTAGACGGTCCAGCTCGCGCGGACTGGGGCCTCGAACACCTGCCGGTGGCCCGTGCTTCCGCGGAGTGGGTGGAGCAGATCATCGCCCGGTTGGAAGCCGTGCCCGAGCTGCTGGAGCGGCTTCCGGTGGTCACCAACACCACCCTCGCCGAACGCGGGAACCGTCTCATCGTCCCCTACCAGGCCGACACCCGAGCAGACCAGCAGCGCGCCGTCGAAGCATCGGTCCGCCTGACCGGCCCCGTAACCACCGTGCTCACAGCCGCCCGGACGCCCACCTCGATCGGGAACGTCATCGCGAAGGTCCTGGCGGAATTCCACGCAGTAGGGAAGGCCACGGTCGACGGATTCGTGCGGGAGCTGCTCCGGGTCCGCGTCCTGATCACCTCCCTGCACGCGCCGAGCACCGAGACCGACGCGCTCGGCTACCTGTTGGCCCAGCTCGAGGCCGCCGGGGCCGACGAAGTCGTGGGGGTCTCTGAGACCATCACCAGCCTTCGGGCTGCCCACGCTGACCTGCAGCACGTCGGCAGGCACGAGCTCGCCGGTGCTCGGATGCGTGCCCTGGCGCCTGGCCTGCGCCGGCACCCAGTTGCCGTGGACACCCGGCTGACCGCGACCGTCGTGTTGCCGGCCACGGTGGCGCAGGAAGCGGAGCGCGCCGCGCTGCTTCTGGCCCGTGTGAGCCCCGCGCCGTTCGGGACGGCGGACTGGAAGGCATACCACATGCGGTTTTACGAGCGGTTCGGCATCGGGTCGACGGTTCCGGTGCTCGACGTGGTCGCCGACAGCGGCATCGGCTACCCCAACGGATACCCGGGAACCGGCCCTGCCGAGCACAAGCCGCGGTTGACGGATCGTGACCGAGTCCTGCTGCGCATGGCGCAGCAGGCAGCCCTCGACGGCTGCCGCGAGGTGCTCCTCGACAAGGCCACGATCGAGGCCCTGACCGTGGGCAGCGAACCGGCACGGCTCCCGCCCCACCTTGAGATTGGGTTCCGGCTCCGCGCGCCCGAGGCCGGGGTGCTCGACCAGGGCGGCTTTCGCCTGGAGGTAGTCAGCGTTTCCCGGGGCGCCGGGGTCGGCACGGGGCGGTTCCTGTCCGTACTCGATCCGGCGCAGCGACAGGCCTTGACCAACGACCTGACCTCGCTTCCGGCTTCCGACCCCGACACGGTCGCCATGCAGCTGTCGTTCCCTCCGCTCTTGCCGGACAGCGCCCATGTCACCCGAACGCCGCTGGTACTGCCCACCGTGATCAGCCTGGCCGAGCACCGCCCCCAGGCCGACGACGTGCTGACCGTCGAGGACCTGGCGGTGGGCTGCGACGGCCGCCGCATGTACCTCGCAGCCCCGGGCCGCGGGCACCGCGTGGAGGCGGTGGGGATGCACGCGCTGAACCTGAACACCCACACCCCGCCGCTGGCCCGGTTCCTGACCGAGCTGAGCCGGGCCCAGTGCGCGCAGGTCGCCGTCTTCGACTGGGGAGCCGCCGCCCAACTGCCCTACCTCCCCCGTCTGCGGTCCGGCCGGATCATCCTGGCGCCAGCTCGCTGGCAGCTGGACGCCAGCGAGCTTCCGGCCGCGAATCGCCTGTGGGAGGACTGGGACGCCGCGTTCGGCACCTGGCGGGCCGCACGTCGGCTCCCCCTGACCGTGCACGTCGGCGGTGGCGACCGGCTGCTACCGCTCGACCTCACCGTCCCCGCGCACAGGGCGCTGCTACGCGAGGATCTGGACCGTGCTGGCGCGGTCACGGTCGCCGAGGCTCCGACCGCGGCCGAGCTGGGGTGGTGCGGCGGCCGGGCCCACGAGATCGTCGTCCCGCTCAAGGCCAGCCGTCCGCCGGCCTGGCCCCGCCTGCCCAAGCCCACGTCCGCCCGGACTGTTCGGCGGGGCCTGGTCCACACCCCCGCCGTCTCGCCGGTTCTCCTGGCCAGCCTGTACGGGGACATCCGCCGCCAGGACACCCTGCTCGGGGAGCACCTGCCGGACCTCCTCGACCGACTCGGCACCCCACCCTGGTGGTTCGTACGGTTCCGCGACCCCCACCAGCACCTGCGGTTGAGGTTCGCCCTGCCCACCGCGGACGCCTTCGCCACCACCGCCGGCACGGTGAGCGCGTGGGCGGACGAGCTCCGGCGGGCCGGGCTGCTGTCGGACCTGCGCTATGCCACCTCCTATCCGGAGATGGGCCGGTGGGGTGAGGGGTCGGCCTGGGCCGCGGCCGAAGAGGTCTTCCGCGCCGACTCCCGCGCCGTCCTCGCCCAGCTCAGCCCGACGCCTCGACCGTCGCGGCGGGTGCTGGTCGTGGCGCACACCGTGGCCATCGCCTGCGCTTATCTCGGCAGCACGGCGGAGGCGATGGCATGGCTGATCAACCACATCCCATCCGCGCCCCCGGCACCGGTGGCCCGCCCCGAGTTCGCCGAGGCCGTCGCGCTCGCCAATCCGACCGACGACTGGGCAGCCCTGCGGTCCGTCCCCGGCGGCGAGGAGATCGTCCGGGCATGGAGCGACCGCAACGAGGCCGTGGCCTCGTACCGGCGCCACCTGCCCGGACCCGACACCCAGGGCATCGACGCCGACGACGTGCTGGCCTCCCTGCTCCACGTCCACTTTGTACGCGCCGTCGCCGTCGACTTCCCCGAGGAAGCCCTCTGCCTCTACCTCACGCGAGCCGCAGCCCTCGCCTGGACCGCCAGGAGGTCCCGCTGATGCCCCACCCTGTCCTCGGCTTCGCCCGGGAAATCGCCGACCGGCTCGCCTACCCCGCCACCTCCGTCGGCGCGGTAGCCGCCTCCGACTGGCGCAGGCAGTCCCTCGGCCACGGCGTTCCCGGTATCGCGCTGCTGCACATCGAACTCGCCGCCGCCGACCTCGGGCCGTGGGACCGCGCCCACGCCTGGCTCTCCGCCACGGCCGAGCAGCCGCTGACCACCGGGGCCGACAGCCACCCCTTCTACGGGGCGCCGGCGCTTGCCCACACCCTTGCGTGCGCGGCCGAACGCCTTCCCGGGGCCTACGGGGCCGCCCTCGACGCCCTGGACCGGCAGATGGTCACGGACGCTCGCCGCCGCCTGGCCGCCGCCGAACAGCGCATCGAGGCCGGGCAACTGCCGGCGCTCGCCGAGTTCGACGCGATCCGCGGTCTCACCGGCTACGGGGCACACCTTCTTCGCCGACGCCCCGACAGCGACATCGTCCGCGCGATCCTCGACTACCTGATCCAGCTCACCCAGCCGCTCACCCACCGGGGCGAGACCGTGCCCGGATGGTGGACCGCCTCCGGCCCATCCGGCCGCCCCGACGACCGCTACCCCGACGGGCACGCCAACACCGGCGTCGCCCACGGCATCGGCGGCGTCCTTGCCCTCCTCGCGCTCGCCGTGCACCACGGAACCATGGCCGCCGGGCACCGGGAGGCCATCCGCAGCATCCTGGACTGGCTGGACCGCTGGGAGGTCAACACGGGCCAGGGACCGACCTGGCCGTACTGGGTGACCCTTCCCGCCCTGCGCACCGGCCGCCTGCCCGTGGGGCCACAACGCCCGTCCTGGTGCTACGGCACCGCCGGACTCGCCCGCGCCCAGCAGCTCGCCGCCATCGCCCTCGGCGACCGAACACGACAGCTCGCCGCCGAACGCGGACTTCTGGCAGCGCTGACCGACCCGAAGCAGCTCCGCACGATCGTCGGCAGCGGACTGTGCCACGGCTTCGCAGGCCTCGCCCACATTGCCGCCCGGGCCGCCTCGGACGCCTTACCCACCACCGTCGGCCAGCTCCAGGGCGTGCTCCCCGCGCTCCTGTCAACCGTGCACCCGCCTGGCAGCGACCCGGCCACCGCCGCAACCGGGCTTCTCCACACGCAGGAACCCGACCCGGGACTCCTCGACGGCGCCTCGGGTATCGCCCTGGCCCTCCTGGCACCGGCCACCAACGCGCCGCCCCAAACGTCCTGGGACACCTGCCTGCTCATCGCCTGAAACGGGGCACCTCACGGGGACAGCCCACCGAGCCACCCGCCGCACATCCACATGAAGGACTTCACCGATGCAGGGCACCTGGCACCAGATCAACGTCACCTTCGCCGACCGCGCCACCGCAAAGCAGGCGATCCCCCAGACGCTCGGCCCCGCCCTGATCAAGGCCGAGGACCGCGGGGAGATTTCCACCTGGTGGTTCATGAACAAGCAGCCGTGGAAGCTGCGCGTTCGCACCGCCGACGACGAGACCCCCACCCTGTGGGAGGCCCTCAGCGAACTCGTCCAAGCCGATCAGGTCCTGCAGTGGAATCCCACCATCTACGAACCCGAGACAATGGCGTTCGGCGGGACCGAGGCCATGGACGCGGCCCACGAGCTGTTCCACACCGACAGCCGCCACCTGCTGACCTACCCCGTCCAGGCCGGACACCTCGGCCGCCGCGAGACCGCCGTCCTCCTCGTCAGCGCGATGATGCGCGCCGCCGGCCTCGACTGGTACGAGCAGGGCGACGTCTGGGACAAGGTCGCCGCCGAACGTCCCGCCCCGCCGATCCTCGCCTCCGAGCTGGACGCGGCCATCTACTCCCTGCTGACCGTCGACGCCCGCAGCCTTTGCCGGGAGGACGGCCCGCTCCACGGACACGCCGACTGGGTTCGCGCCTTCGCACGGGCCGGGACCGCACTCGCCGTCCTCAACCACGAAGGCCGGCTGCGCCGAGGCCTGAGAGCCGTCCTCGCCCACCACGTGATCTTCCACTTCAACCGGGCCGGCCTCCCCCTGGAGGACCAAAGCGCCCTGTCTACCCTCGCCCGAAAGGCCATCATGGGAACGAGTGACACCCCCGCAACCACCCCCGCCAGCACGCCGGCCGCCGATAGCGTCGGATCGGTGAACACCGACACGCTCACCACCCCCGACGCCACCGCGGAACAGCTCCGCAACGCCCTCGTCGACCAGATCCGCACGGAGGGCCACGCCACCAACCCGGCCGCCGAGGCCGCGCTGCGCACCGTGCCCCGGCACCTGTTCGTGCCCGACGCCTCGCTCCAGGAGGCCTACGCCAACCAGCCGGTCCACGTGAAGTACGACACCGACGGCACGTCCATCTCCTGCGCCTCCCAGCCCGCCGTCGTCGCCCTCATGCTCGACCAGCTCGACGCCCAGCCCGCCGAACGCATCCTCGAACTCGGCGCCGGCACCGGCTACAACGCCGCCCTCATCGCCCACCTCGTCGGTGACACCGGTCACGTCACCACCATCGACGTCGACGACGACCTGGTCGACGGCGCCCGTAAGCACGTGGCCGCCGCCGGGTACACGAACGTCGAAGCCCTGACCCGCGACGGAGCCGTCGGCCACGCTGACGGAGCGCCGTACGACCGGATCATCGCCACCGTCGGCGCCCACGGCATCCCGCACGCCTGGCTCGACCAACTCGCGCCGGGCGGACGGCTCGTCGTTCCCCAGCGGATCAAGGGCAGCGTCTCCCGCTCCATCGTCTACGAGCGCCGAGACGGCCGATGGGTTTCCCTCAGCAGCGAGATGAACACCTTCATGCCGCTGCGCCGCGGCATCGCCGACGACGACCGGCGGATCATCCCCCTCACCGCGGACGGGACCGTACGCCTGCAGGCGCCGGCCGGAACGCCCATCGACGCCGAGGCGCTGGCCCGCGTGCTCGAAGAACCGCGGGTCGAGGAGTGGACCGGGATGACGGTCCGCGCCATGGAATCGCCCGAGTGGATGGAGCTCTTCGTCAGCTGCTCCTTCGACTCCGGGCTGATCCGGATGCTGTTCCCGGCCGCTGCGAAGGGCACCACCCTCACCGAGGACCCCTACCCCTCCTCCACCGCGGTCATCGACAAGGGGGCCCTGACCTACCTCGCCCGGCGCCTCTCGGACCAGACCACCCCTGAGGGCGGCAAGCTGTGGGAGTTCGGCGTCATCGGCCACGGTCCCGGCAGCGGCGAGCTCGCCGCCAAGGTCGCCGAGGGGATCCGCACCTGGGACCGCAACTACCGCAGCCGGAAGGCCGACTTCGAGGTCCAGTCCCTGCAGACCCCGACCCCCGAGGAACGTCCCGGCCAGTTCACCGTTGACACGCCCCTGAACCGAATCGTCATCGACTGGCACTGACCGTGCGCCCATGACCGTGTGGTGCCCGCCGCCCGTTCTTCGGCGGCGGGCACCACACGGCTGGCCAACCCCTCGGAGAACTTCATGGACCCGCACGGCCAGTTAGCCCGACGCTTCCCCCTCGTTTCACGCTTCCGGCCCGCCTGCCTTCCCCTTCCCGACCGCGTCCAGACCCTCGTGACGCTCGCCGATTCCGCCACCCCCGGAACAGACCAGGGCCTCGCTTCGGCCGTCTACAACCAGGCCGCCCTCATCGCCTCCGATGTCGGCCTTCCCGACCTCGCCCGCCAGATGTGCCACCAGCACGCCGACGCCTACCTGCACGCCACCCCGCTTCCCGCCATGACCGCGATCCGGGCCCTCGAACCGGTCGTCAACCTCGCACGCCTCCAGATCCGCGCCGGGCACCCCGACGACGGCCTCGACCGTCTCCTGCGCCTCTCCGAAGCCGTCGGCAACGGCACCGCCGACCGATTCGACGACGTGCACGTCCCCGCCGGCATCGCCCAGACCGAAGCCGACCGGCAAGAAGTCCGGGCGTGGCTGTGGCGTGTCCTCCTCGCCGACGGCTCACGCACCCTCACCGGAGCCGGCCGGTGGGCCGAAGCCCTCGCGCACACACGCGAACACCAGGGCATCGGCAAGCGGATGTTCGACGGCCGACAGATCGCCGTCGTCGCCGCCCTCACCAGCGGCGACACCAGCCACGCCGCCGAACTCATCGCCGAGACCGCCGCCGGCGACCCGTGGGAGCACGCCGTCACCGCCTGCCTGCACGCGCTGTGCCATCGGGCCTCCGGCGGCCTGGGCCACTCTCAGGAGAACAAACTCGAGGCCGCGGTCCTCGCCGTCCCCGTCGAGCAGGGCATGACGGTCTTCGACACCAGACTCCGCCTCACGGCCCTGGCCACCATCGCCTCCCCTGCAAGCCCGGCCGCCCAGCGCATCACCAACCAGCTGCACCGCCACATCACCGACGCTCGCGACGGCTTCGCCGCACGGGAAGCGCTGGCCGACCCTCTGTTCACCAAACTGGCCCCTCCGACGCAACTTGCCGCCTGCCGTGACCTCGTCGAGGCCTGCGCCCTGGGCTCTGGCGCCATTCCAGTTCAACTCCGTCGCACCCTGGACGCAGCACTTCAGCGGAGCGACCGCGTGATCCGCGACAGCCTGTCGGCTTCCTGATCCGTCTCCGGTATCGGAGCCCAGCCTGCCAGCCCCACGGACACGCACGAGCCCGGCGACCGTACTGAAGCCCACAATCCCCCGCCCGAGTGACACAGCCCTGTTCGAGCGAGTTTCAACGCCGCCAGCGCAGAGACGCCAAGCCCACCCAGCCAGACCAGAACATTCGTTCACTACTCGCCCCCGATTCGGCCGTGACGCACCCGATCGGGAGCCGTTCTTAGAGCACCAGTACCAGCCGTGCGCCCATCCGGAGGACCCTGTGAATCCGCAGCCGAACCACCTCGAAGCCCCCGCCGCATTCGAACATCTCAGGCCCGTCCCGTACCCGCGCCCGGCGTGCGGGCGCCGTGTTGACGCCCGCTCCTTCGGCGGCCGCGACTCACGACCGGCTGCCGGGAGGGCTGCGTGAGCAAGGACTCGACGGCCGGATCCAGCGCCGCGGGGGTGTCGGATTCCGAGCGGCTCCTCTTCGGCGGTGAGCTCGCCTACGACATCGGATGGGACCGGCACGAGGGCGCCTGGCTCAAGCTCGGGCTCTGGACGATGGCGCGGCAGCTGCCCCGGCTGGTCGGGACCGGCCTGCGGCTCGCCCACCTGGCCGATCCCCGGGCCCTGCGCCTGGTCCTGGCCTCCGAGGCCGGCCGCGGAATCGCCCAGGCGGTCGGCCTGGTCGCGGTCAACAGCGTGCTCGGGCACATCCTCGCGGGCGGCAGCACCAACCAACGGCTTACCCAGGCCGTGCCCGCGCTCACGGTCGTGGCCGTCACGGCGCTCCTCGGTTCTCTGCTGCGCTCGGCTTCGACGGCGGCCACCGGGGCGTTGGAGCCGAAGGTGCAGCGGGTGGCGACCGAGCAGTACCTGGGGCTGGTGCACCGTACGGAGCTCGCGGCGATCGAGGATGACGAGTTCCATCGGCTCCTGGATGCGGCCCGGTACGGGGCGGACTCGGCCCGGCGCATGATCCGCTACTGCACCAACACCTTGAACGCGGCCGTGTCGTTGATCGCCGCGGCCGGCGTGCTGACCGTCCTGCACCCGTTGCTGCTGCCGCTGCTGGTTCTGATGACCCTGCCGAGCGCGTGGAGTTCGCTGATGATCTCCCGCCAGAAGTACATCTCCTTCCACGCCTTCGTGCAGCACGCCCGGGCCGGGCACCTGCTCGGTCAGCTGCTGACGCAGAAGGAAGCGGCGGCGGAAGTCCGCGTCCACGGAGTCGGGTCGTTCCTTCTGGGCCACTTCCGGACCATGGCCGAGACCAGCGAACGGGAGCAGACCCGGCTGGCCCGCCGGGCCGCGCGGATCGGGCTCGTCGCCGACGGCGCCGGCGGCATCGCCACCCTCCTCACGTACGGGGCCCTGGGCGCCCTGCTGTGGGGCGGGGCCATGGACCTCGCGGTCGCGGGCACGGCCGTCCTGGCCATCCGTACCGGCGCGACGAGCCTGGACACGCTGGTGCTGCAGATCACCGAGCTGCACCAGGAGTCGCTGTTCGTGGCCGACTTCGAGCGGCTGTGCCGGGAGGCGAAGACCCGGGCGATCCCCGTCGGCGGGCGGGCGTTGCCCGAGCGGCTGCGGGAGGTCCGGTTCGAGAAGGTCTCCTTCACCTACCCCGGCAGTGGAAGCAGCAGCGGCGACGAACCGGAACCGACGCTGCGCGAGGTGAGCTTGTCGTTCCCGACAGGGAAGATCATCGCGCTGGTGGGTGAGAACGGCTCTGGCAAGTCCACGCTGGTCAGGCTGCTGGCCGGCCTGTACTTGCCGGACGAGGGCAGCGGCACGATCTGGTGGGACGACGTCGACGCCCGCACCGCCGACCGAGACCAGGTCTTCGGCCGCGTCGCGTTGATGTCGCAGGACTTCTACCACTGGCCGTTCACGTTCCGGGTGAACGTCGGCATCGGCCAGCCCGGCCAGGCCATCGACGACCGAGCGGTCGAGGAGGCCGCCGGCTTCTCCGGCGCCGACCAGGTCCTCGACGACCTGCCGCGCGGGCTCGGCACCCTGCTGGCCCGCGGCTACCGCGGTGGCCACCAGATCTCCGGCGGGCAGTGGCAGCGCGTCGGCATCGCGCGCGCCAAGTACAGGCGGGCCGAGATCCTGATCGTGGACGAACCCACCAGCGCCCTCGACGCCGTCGCGGAGCAGCGGGTCTTCGACCAGATCAGGGCCCTGGCCGCGACCACCGGCCAGACGATCGTGCTCATCACCCATCGTCTCCATTCCGTGCGTCATTCGGATCTCATCCACGTCCTCAAGGAGGGCCGGGTCGCCGAGTCGGGCACCTTCGAGGAACTGATGGACACGGCCACGGGCACCGGGGACTTCCGCGACGCCTACCTTGTCCAGGCCGCCGCCTTCGATGCCACGATCCCCACCCAGTCCGCCGGCGACCACGACGTCCTGAGCACCGAGGACCACGCATGACCGCCGCCACCGCAGCTGAGGATGCCGGGGTGAACGCCCGCCTGGTGGCGGGATCCCAAACCACCGAGCCAGGGGCTCCGCTGATGCTCGTGGATGGCCATCATCTCCTCTACCGGGCCCACTTCGGGTTTCCCCGGAGCGTGACCGCGCCCAGCGGGAAGGACCTGACCGGCCTGTTCGGGTTCGTCGCCCTGCCGCGCAAAGCCCACCGCGAGCACTGTCCGGGCCAGGAGGTGTTCGCCGTCTTCGACGCCGAGGACGGCGCCGCCGGCCGCGCTGAGAACGTGCCTGGCTACAAGGCAGCCCGGGCGGGCGCCGACCACAGCCCTGTCGTCTACCTGCCCGCGGTCAAGCAGGCCCTGGACGCGGCCGGGGTGCGGTGGCTGGAGCAGCCCGGCTGCGAAGGGGATGACGTCCTCGCCACCCTGGCCAAGCTCGCCGTCGTCACCGGCCGGGAGGTGATCGTGTTCTCCGGCGACCGCGATCTGTACGGGCTGCTGGACGGGCAGCGGGTGCGCGTCCTCAACACCCAGCTTCCTGCCGGGAGTCAGCTGGTGACGGCTGCAGACGTGGCCGACCGCTTCGGTGTCCATCCGGTGCAGTGGCCTGACTTCCGGGCGCTGACCGGGGACGCTTCCGACGGCATCCTTGGAGTCGCCGGCGTCGGTCCGGTGACCGCCAGGCAGCTCCTTGCCGGTGGTCGCCGCCTGGAGGACCTGCCCGAGACCGCGTCGGGGCGGGCCGGGACAGGGCTGGCCAAGGCCCGCGCACGGTGGCCGGAGGTCTTGGCCTGGCGGGCAGCACTCCGTCTGAATGCGCACGTCCCGGTTCCTGACGACCTGCTCACCGGCCGGCCCACCCCGGATCTGGTGCCGGCGAGCCAACTGCTGACGGAGGCCGGACTGTGGTGACGCTGCCCGGCCCCCGGCCTTCTGCCCGCGGTAAGGCGCCCGCGCTCGGGCCAGGGTTCAGGCTGTACCTGAGCGGGGAGTCCGCCGGGCTGGTGGGGACATCGGTGCACCTGGTGGCCTTGCCCACGCTCGCCGTCCTCGAACTGGACGCGACGGCCGGGCAGGCCGCTCTGCTCGCCTCCCTGGCTCACCTGCCCACCTTCCTCCTGGCCCTCCCGGCCGGCGGCATCGTCGACCGGTACAGCAAGCGGGCCCTGCTGGTGGGAACCAACCTGGCGGGCGCCGCGGTCGTCACGGTGGTGCCCGTGGCGGCGCTGGCCGGGGTGCTGTCGATGCCCGTGCTGTACGGGGTCGCGCTGGTCCTGGGCGCGGTGTCCGTGCTGCACCAGGCGGCGGCCATCGCGATCGTCCCGCAGCTGGTCGAGCCCACCCTGCTGCACCGGGCCAATGCCCGGGTGGGTGCCGCGTTCGGGGCCGCGGACACGGCCGGAACCTCCCTCGGCACCGCCGTCGTCGCTGCCGTCGGCGCGGCCAGGGCCTTCTGGCTGGACGCCCTGTCGTACCTGGTGTCCGCATGCTGCGCAGCCCGTATTCCGGAGCCCGGCCGACCAGCAGCGGACGAGAGCCGGCCCCGACGGCGGTTGGCCGGGGAGATCTGGGAGGGGCTGGCCTACACCGCGCGGACTCCACTGGTACGGGATCTCGTCCTCGCGCTGACCTTGACCGGTGTCGGCGTCGGTGTGACCGGCGCTCTGTTTGCGTACTACCTGCTGACCGCGCTGGAGGCGGGACCGACCGGACTGGGGATCGTGATGGGCGTCTCCGGCGCGGGCGCGCTCGCCGGCGCCCTGGTGGCCCCGCGGATCGTGTCCCGCTTCGGCCCCGGCCCCACCCTGCTCGCCGGATTCGCCACCTGCCCGGCGGCAGGCGTGCCGCTGCTGGTCGCCGGTCCCGGGCCGGTCTGGCTGGCGGTGCTCGCCGCGGCGGGTGCCCTTCAACTCGCCGCGGCGGCCGTGGCAGGGACCACGCAAAGGTCGGTACGTCAGCAGATCTGCCCACCGCAGCTGCAGGCGCGGGCGCAGCAGACCTCCACCTGGCTGGTCTCCGGGAGCAAGCCGTTCGCGGCCCTGGCCGCGGGCGCGGTGGCCACTGCCTACGGGGTCCGGGCGGCGCTGGCCGCCGGGACGCTGCTGTTGGTGCTTCCGGTGCCGGTGTTGTGGCGCTCCCCCGTCAGTCGCCTGACCGTCATGCCCGTGCCCTCTGCCTCCGACGACGACTCCGCTCTCGTCGGCCGGGAGCAGCCGCCCGCCGACGCCGATCAACCAGCGCCACGCCCATGACGTCGCCGACTCCTCATCCCGCCGTCCCACCGACCTGTGAGGCCCCTCTTGCCACCCTCCCGCTCACACATCCACGATCTCGTCACCGCCTACCTGGAACGGCACCCGGCTGAAGCGCCGCTGCTGGCACCTCTGTTGCGGCTGCTGGACGAAGACGCCGAGCCCACGAGCCGCTCGACCATGCCGGGGCACATCACGTGCAGCGCGGTCGTCGTCGACCACGACCGCCGTGTCCTGCACGTCCAGCACAACGTCTTCAGGCTGCTGCTGGCACCCGGCGGGCACGTTGAGGCAGGGGATCGCTCGCTGCTGGAAGCGTCGCTGCGCGAGGTCCACGAGGAGGCCGGCATCCCGCCCGGCGCCCTGTGTGCCACCGCCGCCTGCGGGAGCCTGCCCATCGACATCGACGTCTTCGACATCGACGCCAACCCGGTCAAGGGCGAAGGCGCGCACCAGCACTGGGATTTCCGCTTCGTCTTCCAGCTTGTGGACAGGGACGTTGAGGTCACGGTGCAGCCGGAGGAGGTCTCGGCCGCCGAGTGGCTCGCCTTCGACGAGGTCACGGCCCTGCCGCTGCGGGCGAAGCTCTGTGCCTCCGGGCTCGACGGCCGTATCGAGCCGGTCAACGCCTCGGCGTTGATCCACGACGGGCAGGGCCGCTACCTGCTGCACCTGCGTGATGATCTGCCCGGCATCTGGGAGCCCGGGGCCTGGGCGCTGCTCGGCGGGGGCCGTGAGCCGGGCGACACCTCGCTCGAAGAGACCGTCCGCCGTGAACTGCGGGAGGAAGCCGGGCTCGCGCCGGGCGTCGTGGAGCCGTTCGCCGTCGAGCTCGCCACCGGCACCGACGGCCTGACCGTGCCGGTGCAGGTGTTCACCGCCCAGTGGAACGGCGACCCCGCCGGCCTGCCGCTCACCGAGGGCGTGATGCTGGCCTGGTTCCACCCCGACGCCATGGCGCGCCTGCGGCTGAGCCCCTCCACCCTGGACCTCGTACGCCGGCACGCCCAGCACGCCGCCCGCAGCACGACGGTGCCCCAGGGCGGAGCCCTCAGGCCGGACAGGCCGAAGGCGGGCAGCACCAGCGTTCCGCACATCGTCGGCGTTCACCTCTACCTGGAGCGCGACGGCCAGGTGCTGCTCGGCCTGCGGCACCCCGGCTCCGCGTACGCCGGCGGCAATCACCACTTCCTGGCCGGGCACTGCGAGCAGGAGTCCGCGGTGGCCTGCCTGGTCCGCGAGGCGGAGGAGGAGGCCGGGCTGCTCATCAACCCGGCCGACGTCGAGCTCGCGCACGTGGTGCACATGGTGGACAAGCCCGGAGACCAGCCCAGAATCGGGTTCGTCTTCCGTGCCCGGCAGTGGACGGGGACACCCGAGGTCCGGGAGCCGGACTGTTGCGTCTCCTGGGACTGGTGGCCTGCCGACGCCCTCCCCGAGCCGACCGTCCCCTACACCCGCGCGGCGATCGAAGGCATCCGAGCCGGTCGCCCCTACACCGAGCTCGGCTGGGCCTGACCGCCCCGCACCCCACCCACCCCCATCCTGTTCGAGGAGTCGTACGTGCTCGATCCCCTTGTACCGCCCGCCCGAACCGGAATCTCCCCCGAGGAGAGGGCGGCGGTCGCGCGGGCGGAGATGGTCACCGGGCTGGAGGCCTCCGGCCATCTCCGGCCTGGGCCGGTCCGGGACGCGTTCCTCGCGGTGCGGCGGGAGGTCCTGATGCCGCAGGCCTACGTGCGGCGCAGCGGGCCGGACGAGACTCCGCCGCGCTGGGACCTGCTCGACTGGGCCGTACCCGAGGACCAGGAGGAACTGCTCGGGCTGATGTATGGCAGGGAGAGCGTGCCGATCCAGCACGACGGCGAGCCGATTCTGGGCCGGGTGCCGGGCCCGCGGTCGGGCGGAGCGATGACGGCGATGTCCAGCACGGTCGGCATGACCGTCGCCCGCCTCCAGCACCTCGACGTGCGGCCGGGCCAGCGGGTTCTGGACATCGGGACCGGAGCGGGGGTGACGGCGGCCGTCGCGTGCCTGATCGCCGGGGATGCCGGGGTGGTCACCATGGACAGGGACGAGCACGTCACCGCCGCCGCCCGCGAGCGGCTTGCTCTGCTCGGTCACCGGCCGACGGTCGTGACGGGGGAAGGCCAGGATGGATGGCTACCGGGAGCCGAGTACGACCGGATCTTCGTGTCGTACGCCGTCACCCGGGTGCCGGAGGCCTGGCCGCAGCAGCTGGCCGCCGGCGGGCTCGCGCTGGCGAGCCTGTCGACGTCCTCGCCGTCCTGGCCGGGCCTGGCCGTCATCACCAAGACCGCCACCGGACGGACGCAGGCCCGCCTGGAAGCGGTGAAGCTCGGGCACCGTGCCGGCCACGGCTGGAAGCAGATCTTCCTCAACGCCCGCTTCCGGGAACAGATCGATGCCGCGGATGGCGGCAGCACACGTGCCACCCGCACGGGTCCGCCG
The DNA here is from genome assembly GCF_044747975.1 of Streptomyces sp. NPDC090045. NCBI lineage: Bacteria > Bacillati > Actinomycetota > Actinomycetes > Kitasatosporales > Streptomycetaceae > Streptomyces > Streptomyces sp. NPDC090045. The sequence continues at coordinate 106,402 of NZ_JBIVFA010000021.1, read as the reverse complement.
TCGGACGAGGCGCGGGGGATGTGGCTGGCCCTGGACCACCTGTACCCCGGCCTCGTGCGGAACTGGGCCGCCGACCACCTGGTCGTCGGTGCGCCCGACTGCGGCTCCTGGGTCACCGCCCGCCCGGACGACACGGGGACCTGGGCGGTCACGGGCTGCGGGCCCCGCGACATCTGGGCGGAGATCCAGGACACCGCCACCCGCTGGCAGGCGGCCGGATCCCCGTCCTCGTACCAGCTGCACCTCGCCACGGACGGAACCCAGTGGGTCAGTGCCGGAACCGGGCCGGTCGAGTTGTCCTGGCCACTGTTCGCCGCCCCGAATCCGGCGACAACCGTCCCGGCGCAAGCCCCCGATCCCGGCCTGTCACCGAAGGAGACCACCTCATGACCTCGCCCACCCCCGCTGTCATCACGCCGCGGTCCGGCGGCTGCCAGTGCGGCAAGATCCAGTTCACCGTCTCCGGACAGCCCGACTACCCCCACACCTGCAGTTGTGAAGACTGCCAGAGGCTGTCGGGGGCACCGATGATGTCGTGGGTCTCCTTCCCCGTCGACGGCCTGGCATGGAGCAGCGGAGAACCGTCGTGGCATTACACGTGGCCGGACTCCAAGCGTGGCTTCTGCCCGAACTGCGGCAGCCAGGTCTGCGCCCTCGACGACGGGGCCACCAGCATCGCGGTCACTCTCTCCGCGCTGGGCAACCCGCCCGACCTGGCACCGGTCAACCAGAGCTTCCGCGAGAACGCCGTGCCCTGGCTGGTCCAGGTCCCCGACACCCGCGCCCGCGCCCGCGCCCGCAGCTGAGCACCACGCCCGTACCACGAGATCGGAGACCTGTGTCCCTGTTCGACTCGGTGGACCACCATTACGCCCGCTACCGCCCCAGGCTGCCCGACCAGGTCGTCCGGCTCCTGGCCCTCGAATTGGAGGGGGCGGAGACGCCCACGCTGCTGGACCTGGGCGCCGGCACCGGACAGGTCGCCCTCTCCCTGCTCCCCGCCCTGCCTTCCACGGCCCATCTGGACCTCGTCGACCAAGAGGAGGGCATGCTCCGCACGGCGCTCAACGAGCTCCGACCACACCTGGGCGGACGCACCGCCACCGTGCACGCAGTCCCGGCCGAGGAGTTCGTCCCCGCCCAACCCGGATACCAGGCCGATCTGATCACCTGCTGCCGTGCGTTCCACTGGATGGACCGCCCCGCAGTGCTGACCATGGCCGACCGGGTGGCTGCATCGCACGCCGCCGTCGCGGTCATGGGCGACGGCAGCCTCTGGACCTACCAGGCCGATTGGGCCATCGCGCTCAGGGGCCTGATCCAGTCCCACCTCGGCAAAGACCGCCGCGCAGGCACCACCGGCAGCTACCGCCAGCCCGGCCGCCGCTACGAAGATGATTTGGCCGACTCCGCGTTCTGCGAAATCACCGAGCACCGCTTCCTCTTCAACCGCGCCTGGACGCCCCGCGGCGTCCTGGGCTACCTGCGGTCCACCAGCTTCGCCAGGCCCGACCTCTTCGCCGACCACCCCGGATTCGAGGAACAGGCTGGGGCCCTCCTCCAGCGGCACGCCCAGGACGGAGTCCTGCACGAAGACGGCGCATTCACCGTGCTGCTCGCCCGCCGCCCCGAGGTGTCGCGATGAGCGGCGGGGCCCGGCACACCGTGCCGGTCGACGTCCACCTCATCCTGCGCCGCAACGGCGAAAGCGGCCCGGAGGTGCTGCTGTCCCGCCGAGCCGGACCCGTGTACGCGTCGGGCCTGTGGCATCTCCCGTCCGGGCACCTCGACCCCGACGAGGACATGGTCGAGGCTGTGATCCGGGAGGCCCGCGAGGAAACGGGCGTCCTGATCGCGGTGGAAGACGTGACCGCGGCAGTCACCGTCCACCACCGCCCACCGGCGGGATCCCGTTCCCGCCTCGGCGTCTTCTTCGAGGTACGCCAATGGGCGGAGCGGCCTCGGATCATGGAGCCGGACCGGTGCAACGACATGGACTGGTACCCGCTGGACGCCCTGCCCGCGCCGATGGTGGCGTACTGCCGGGCCGGTCTGGACGCCTACCGCGCCGGTCTGCCGGCCGCAGTGCACTTCCAGCAGCCCGGGGACGCCGTCGAGCACGGCCCGGACGGCCCCGACCGCACCCGTCTCGTGGCCGGACCGCCCGCCGGAGGGCCGGAACTGCCCTACCGGCTGCGTGTGTTCGCCGAGCAGGCCATCGGCCGGATCGCGCAAGCGGAGGAGGTGTCCTGGGTCCGCACCGGCAGCCGGGTGTGGCGGCTCACCGGGCCCGGGGGTGGCACCTGGTACCTGAAACGACACCGCGGGGCGAAGTTCCACGGCCGGGAGGTGGCCGCGTACCGGTCCTGGGTGTCGGCGCTCGGGCCGCGGGCTCCCCGTCTCGTAGCGGCCGACACCGCGGCGCAGGCCGTCGTTGTCAGCGCGCTGTCCGGGCGCCCGCTGCACGGCATGGTCCTCGACGCCGCCGACGAGGCGCGCGTCCAGCACGCTCTGGGCCGTCTCACCAGCGCACTCCACCGCGGCGCACCCGAGCGGCCCGCCGAATCCGCCACGGCCGCCGAAAAGATCAAACGCCATCTGGAAGGCGCTCGACCGTACCTGGCCGACGGGGACGAGGACCTGGTCCTCGCCCTGGCTCGCGCCTTCGCGGACCTTCCCCGGCCCGTGCTCGTGCCCACGCACGGGGACCTGCAGTACCGCAACGTCCTGCTCGGCGACGACGGCGAACCGCTGCTGTTCGACTTCGAGCGGTCCGAGTACAACACCGCGACGCGGGACATGGTGCGGCTGAGCGACACCTGGACCGGCCGTCCTGACCTGCACGCCGCGTTCCTCGACGGCTACGGCAGACAGCTCACCCCCGCCGAGGAGCTGCGCCTGGACTGCGAGGCCGGCTTCGACGCCGTCTCCGGCATCGCCTATGGCACCAGCCACGGCGACCCCGAGGTGACCGAACGCGGCCACCGCACCCTGCGCCGACTCCACGCGACCCGGCGCCCATAACGCGTGGGGCACCCGCCCCCTTCGAGGAAGGAACCCCGTGCCCGAACCCCGCCTCGCCACCCCTGCCGATGCCGCAGAAATCGCCCGCCTCCGCTCGGAGAACATCCTCAGCGAACCCCTCGACGAAGCCTGGCTCACCACCTGCGCCAACCAGCTCGCCTTACGCCTCCAGGACGGCGGTGACGCCCGCGCGTACGTCGTCGACTCCCCCACCGGCGGACTCGCCACCTGCGCCCTCGGCCTGGTCCACGCCGTCCTGCCGGCCCCGAAGTACCCCAAGGGACTGGCCGTGCGGATCCACGCGGTCGCCACCGACCCCGACCACCGGCGCCACGGCTACGCCAAGGCCGCGCTCACCGCACTCCTAAACCACCTGGAACGCGACGGCGTCACCCTCTACGAGCTGTACGCCAGCGCCGGATCCGCCCCACTGTACGAGCAGCTCGGCTTCGCCGCCGACCCGGCACTGATGCGCATGACCCGCTTCCCCGCCCCGGCCAAAGGGAGCGGATCGTGAGCAAGAAGTGGCTTCCCCCAGAGGAGTTCGCCGCGACGCTGCCGCACGCCACGATCTTTGGTGCCGTGTTCTTCACCGACGAGGACAACCGGCCGGTCCAGCTGCGCGCCACATACTCCAGCGCCCACCCCTGGCAGTGGCCGGGCGGCATCGCCGAGGCCGGCGAGCGTCCGTGGGAGACCGCCGTGCGTGAGTGCCGCGAGGAGACCGGAATCCACCTGGTGGGACCGCCGAGGCTCCTGGCCACAGTGTTCGGGTTGCCAGGTAAGGACTGGCCGTTGGCCACGGTCGGCTTCGTCTTCGATGGCGGACGGCTCCCTACCGGGCAGCTCGCCGAGATCGTGCTGGACCCCGACGAGCACGACCAGGTCTGTGCCCTGACCGTCCCCGAGTGGCAGGAGCTGATGCCGGGACGCGACCACGCCCGGCTCGAGGCCGTGATGGGCGCCCGCCACGCCGGGATCCCGGCGTACTTCGACACCTGGGACTGGGAGGCCTAGATGAGCATCGTCCTGATGTCCGACCCGCGGGTCGCCGCGATCCCCGTAGCGGAGAACGGCGAACCTCTCGCCGATATCCGCGCCGGCGGAGAACTCCTCCTCGATGACCGCCGCTCCGATCCCGCGTACGCCTTCGCACACCTCCGCTCCGGCGTCCTCGGCCGGCTGCTGCACGCCCAGACCCTGCTGCCCGACGACCTGCGCCTGCTCGTCGTCGAAGGGTTCCGGCCCCCGGCACTCCAGCAGCGGTACTTCGAGGAGTACACGGCCGAGCTCCGCGCCACCAACACGGGCTGGAGCGCGGAGGAGCTGAGGGCGCAGGCGAGCCGGTACGTGTCACCTCCTGAGATCGCCCCGCACAGCGTCGGCGCGGCCGTCGACCTGACACTCGTCACCGCGGACGGCGCCGAACTGGACATGGGCACGCGCATCAACGCCACGCCGGAAGAAAGTGGGGGCGGCTGCTACACCCTCGCCAACGACCTCTCCCACCAGGCCCGGCTGCACCGCGCCACCCTGAGCCTCGCGCTCACGGCCGCCGGGCTCGTCAACTACCCGACCGAGTGGTGGCACTGGTCCTTCGGCGACCGCTACTGGGCCCTGATGACCGACCAACCGGAAGCCCTCTACGGACCCGCCTCCCAGCACCCCGCCGATCCCTCCTGAGCCACCTGACGAAAGGCAGCACGCACCGCATGAGCACCACGCACACCGCGCTGGACTGGCACGCACACTACGAGGCCGGCCGCGACTTCAGCCCGCTGACCGACACCGAGAAGACCGTCCTGACCGAGCACCTGGCCCTGCCGGAGGACACCCAAGGGGCCCGAGCCTTGGACGTCGCCTGCGGGACCGGCGAACTCGCCCGCTTCCTCGCCACGGCCGGGTACCGGGTCGACGCCGTTGACTGGGCCCGCTCCGCCGTCGAGCGCGCCACCGAGTTGGCCTCGGCGGGTGTCGTCTGCCGCCAGATCAACATCACGGGCGGGGACCTCTCCTCCCTCCGCCCGGCCGGTAGCGGCTATCGACTCATCACCATGCGCCGGGCCCTGGCCCACCTGCCCGACCGCACCCGCACAGTCGCCGAACTCGCCGCCCTGCTCGACGAGGAGGGCACGCTGTGCGTGATCACCCCGCACGCCGACCGGTACTCGGAGGAGCTGCGCGGGATCTGCCTGGACGATGCCGAGATCGACCTCCTCACCAACGGCTGGCAGCATGCCGAGCGCGTCGAGGCCGGCGACTCCACCGTCCTGCTGCTGCGCGGGCCTAAGAGCGACCCAGTCGCCTACAGCGAGAAGCGGGCCCCGAAGCCGGCCGCCATGGCCGGTGTCGCGGTCGTCGTCACCAACGAGCACGGGCAGGTCCTCCTCGGCTGGAACCCCTCCCGCGCCGTGTGGGAACTGCCTGCGGGCAAGGTGGAGCCGGGCGAGGCGTTCGAGGCCACCGCGGTACGCGAACTCGAGGAAGAGGCAGGCCTGCACGCCCAGCCGGAGTCAGTGCTCCTGCTGGGCACGTTGTGCGACGCCGCCCACGGATTTACCCGGATCACCGAGATCGCCCGCATCACCGACTACACCGGCGAGCCGACCGTCCGGGAGCCCGAGTTGATCAGCCGGTGGGAGTGGCATACCCCCTTCGCCGTGCGGAACCTGCCGCAGCCGCTGTTCACGGCTTCCGCTCAAGCCCTGAACGTGGTGTGGCCGGGCCTGCTGCCCGATGTCCCGCCCGCGCACCACACGCCCAGGCCCTCCGGAGACGTGTCGCTGACGTTCACAGAACCGGCCACAGCCGTCCGTCTCCGCGAGCAGTTGGTCCGGGACCTCACAGAAACCGGGTGGACCGACACCCCCGAGCTGCGGCGGGCGTTCACGACGGTGCCCCGGCACGCCTTCCTGCCCGAGCAGCCGCTCGCCCAGGCGTACGTCAACGAGGCGGTGGCCACCGTATTCGACAGCACTGGGCGGTCGACGAGTTCGGTGTCCCAGCCCGAAATGCAGGCGGCCATGCTGCGCCGGGCCAACCTCCGACCGGGCGACAACGTCCTGGAGATCGGAGGCGGCGGCTACAACGCGTCCCTGATCGCCGAACTCGTCAGCCCATCCGGGTCGGTGGTGTGCGTGGAGATCGACCCCTACGTACACATCCGCACGGAGCGCTTCCTGGCCGAGACCGGGTACGCGGACCGGGTCCGGCTCGTCCTCGGCGACGGCACCCACGGAGCCCCCGGGCACCTGATCCCGGAGAACGGCTTCGACGCCATCATCGTCACGGTCGCCTCGAACGACCTGCCCTGGCGCTGGACCAGCCAGCTCGCGGAAGGCAGGCACCTGGTTGTGCCGCTGCGGATCGGCGGCTTCACCCGAGCCGCCGGGCTTCGCAAACAGGACTCAATGCTGGTCTCCACGGAAATCAGCCCGTGCGGGTTCGTCCCCATGCAGGGCGCCGGCCGTTGGGACGACAGCCCGACCGTCATCGGGGACACCGGCTACGGGATCCGCTGGGAAGACACTCCGCCTGCCCCGCTCGACGGCCTGGACCGCGCCCTCGCCGCAGGCGGGCTGGAGCTGTGGACCGGGGTGACGGTGCGCGGCGGCGAGTCGCTCGAAGACCTGCAGCTGTGGCTGGCCACCTCACTGGGCGGCTTTTGCCGGATGGACGGCAATCCGGACCGCCCGGGCCCGGTGCGACTGCCGAAGAGGTCAGGCGCCGAAGCCGTCATCCTCGGCCGGTCGCTGGCCTGCCTGATGACGGAACGACGTGAGCACGACGACGCCAAGGGCACGTCTACGTGGGAGTTCGGGGTCCAGGGATTCGGACCGGACGGCAAGACCGCCGCGGACACCATCGCCGCGGCAGTCCGCACCTGGGACCGGGAACTGCGGGGCCGGGCCACGCCCCGGTTGACGGTGATGCCCGCAGGCACCGCCGACTCCGCGCTGCCCGCCGGGGACGTCGTGGAGAAGAGCGACTGCCGCATCGTGATCGGCTGGCCGGACCGTGACGAGGCCGCCGACCCCGCCGTTGGACGGAACACGACACGAGGGAGCTCCGACGAGCAGTGATCATCTGGATCAACAGGGCCGGCTCGTCAGGAACAAGATCAGCACTCACCCGGACACCCTGTCGACCAAGATCGTCGAACACAAGACCCGCAGCTCGACTCATTCTGAAACGATCAGTTTGTCCAGGTACCGCTTCTCCAGTTCACTGTGGATGGTGTCAAGAAGGTCGATGCGTGCCCTCGCCTGCGAGAGCTGCTCCTGGATCTCCGCTTTGGCGTTTTCCGGATCTATGGGCAGCACGGCGCGCATCAGGTATCAGGTGGAGAACCTCCACGCGCGCAGCCTCTTCGGTCGCGGCCTGAGGCATCCGGACGACGACGTTGTAGGCGTCGACTTCCGAGATGGCCCATTCGCCGTCCCCTTCCTTAACAGCCCAGATGACCGTGCGGGTGGACGGCGAGAGGGTCAGGCGAACGTCCGGACCGATCATCTTGCTCAGGACGGGCAGGGCGATGCGGTCATCGGCGGCAAGCGCGGTGGCCGCCTCGGCGGTCGGAACGGACAGACGACCGGCTAGAGCTCGCGCGGCTCGGTCCAGATGGTCTTCCCTCTGCTGGTGAACCGGCAGCCCCACCGGTCGGTGAGCTGGGCGACGAGGAACAGGCCGCGCCCGCCCTCGTCCGTCTCCCGCGCCCGGCGCAGGCGCGGCTGCGTACTGCTGGGGTCGGACACCTCGCACACGAGCACCCGGTCGCGGATCAGCCGGAGCCCGACCGGGCCGCCCGCGTAGCGGATCGCGTTCGTGACGAGTTCACTGACGACGAGCTCCGTCACGAAGCCCAGTTCGTCCAACTCCCAGTCGGCCAGCCGGTCCACCACCAGCTCACGAGCGTGCGCGACGAGGGACAGGTCGGGCTCAAGTTCCCACTCGGCGACCTGATCCGACGCGAGCGCGTGGGTGCGGGCGAGGAGCAGGGCGACGTCGTCGGCGGGCTCTTGAGGCAGCACGCTGTCGAAGATGTTCTGACTGATCTCGCCCAGGCTCCGGCTCGAGTTCGCGCCGGCGAGCGCGCCCCTCAGTCTCTCCATGCCTTCCTCGATGTCGCCGCCGCGGCTGTCGACGAGTCCGTCCGTGAAGAAGGCCAGCATGCTGCCGGGCTTTACTTCGAATTCCGTGACCTCAAAAGGCATACCGCCGACGCCCAGCGGCGGCCCCGGCGTCATGCCGACGAAGGCCGGCTCCCCGTCCGGCGACAGAAGGGCCGGCGGCGGATGTCCCGCTGTGGCGGCGACGCATCGACGCGTCACCGGGTCGTAGACGGCATAAAGGCACGTCGCTCCCAGCACCGCCGGCTCCGCGCGGGATTCACCCGTCATCTGCTCACTGGAGAGACCGAGCACGAGATCATCCAAGTGCGTGAGCAACTCACCCGGATCCAGATCGAGGTCGGCCAGGGTCTGCACCGCGGTCCGCAAGCGCGCCATGGCCGCGGTGGCCTCCAATCCACGGCCCACGACGTCCCCGACGACGAACGCCACGCGCAACGACGGCAGGGGGATCACGTCGAACCAGTCCCCGCCGACCCCGACACCGCCGCCCGCCGGCTGGTAGACCCCCACCGTCTCCGCGGCGGCCGAGTCCAAGGCCGACCGCGGCAGCAGGCTTCGCTGCAGGGCCACCACCGACCGGTGTTCTTTCGTGAAGCGGCGCGCGTTGTCCACGCCGAGCGCGGCCCTGGAGGCGACGTCCAGCAGGAGAGTGGCATCCTCCTGACCGAATGCGGACGGCAATCGACGGCGCCAGACCGTGACGCAACCAAGGATCAAACCCCGTGCGTAGAGTGGCACCGCCACAGAGGAGTGCGCCCCGTTCGGGATGAACAACGGCAGGCTTTCCGGATCCAGGCCAAGCGTCGCGCGCAGAACGGCAACGTCCGGCACCAGCACGGGCAGCCCCTTCATGAGGGGACGCATCAGCGCACTGTCCGATACGGGAGGAAGCGCCTCTCCCACCGCCAGGAGGTCCTCCGCGGAGATCTCCGGGCTCTGCGCCGCAGCGATCCGGCGCAGGCGAACGTTGCCGCTGGTGTCGAAGTGCGGGGGCTCGTCGCCCACCAGCACCTGCTCGGCGATATCCACGGTCGCCAGGTCGGCGAAATTGGGGACGAGCAGATTCACCAGGGTATCGGCCATATCGATCACGTCCAGGGAGGCGCCGATGCCCGCAGCGGCGGCCTGGGACAGCCCCATCCGGCGTCGCGACGCATCTCGGTCGGCTGTCTCCACCACCACGGTTTCCGCCGGCGTGGCCAGGACAAGCCACTGCGCGTCGGCGTCGGAATCGGCTCGAGTGCGAGCTGCAAGCCGGATGATCGTGCAGACCAGAGGGGCCTTCTGACCGGCATGATCGCCACCCGGAATGGTGGCCAGGCACCCGGCCGGTCCCGCATCCGTTCCGGCGCGCGGCAGCAGCCCCAGCAAGGGCACACAGGTCTGACCCGGCGAGCATTCCAGCAGCGTCGCAGCCAGCTCCGAACGTGCGATGACCACGCCTTCGTCGTCCAGGACGACCGCTGCCGCATCGCTGCCGGGCACCCAGGACAGCCCCGGGCCACGACGCTCCGGTTCACGCATGTCGCCGCCTCCACGCACCGTGACCTTCAGTATCGTCCCCGAGAGGAGGCCCGGCGACCTGCAGCAGAACCTCGCCCAGCGGCGCTCCCGCTACGGGTCGGTCATCGCGCGTCGGCGCTCAGTGACCTTGCCCGTAGCCGGACCGGGCCGCCCAGCGGCCGTCGTGGCGGCTGACCTCGATCGGGCGGCCGAAGCACGTGGTGAGCAGGTCTCCGGTCAGGACGGATGCGACCGGGCCCGTCGCATGGACGCGACCTTCGCGCAGCAGCAGCGCGTGGCTGGTGCTCGGGGCCAGTTCCTCCACGTGGTGGGTGACCGTGACGGTCGCCAGGTCCGGACGCCCGGTGGCGAGGCGGTGCAGGGCGTCGATCAGGTCCTCGCGGGAGGGCAGGTCGAGCGCGTTGAACGGCTCGTCGAGGAGCAGCAGGGACGGGTCGGCGATGAGCGCGCGGGCGATGAGGATGCGGGCGCGTTGGCCGCCCGAGCACACGCCGTACGGCCTGTCGGCCAAGTCTTTGCAATTCAGCTCGGCGAGCAGGTCGTGGGCGCGTACGCGGGTCTCGGCGTCGTACATGCGCCACAGCGGCTGGACGGTTCCGGTGGCTCCGGTCAGGACGATCGTGTGCGCGGTCTCGTCCTCGGGAACGCGCTGCGCGCTGGAGACCAGACCGATGCGCGCCCGCAGGGCGCGCATGTCCACGCGGCCGAGCCGGTGGCCGAGGACCTCGACGGTTCCGTCGGTGGGGTGCATCAGCGCACCGATCAGGCGCAGGATGGTCGTCTTGCCCGCGCCGTTCGCGCCGAGCAACGCCCAGTGCTCGCCGGAGCGTACGGTCCAGTCGATCCGGTCGAGTATCACCACCCCGGTGGTGAAGCGGCGCACGCTCGCGGCGTTGAGCGCGGCGACGGTCCGAGGCTGCGGGGGCGTGTCCATGGGCGCTCCTGCCGGGTGCTGATACGCGCAACGATGGCTGTACGGGCGACGCTTTTGCGCACGGTTGTGCGGCAGGTCGGCGCGCAGAATTGCAAGCCGCGTACACGCCGCCCAGTCATGCGCCTCACCCTTGCCTGATCATGCATCACATCGCGCCAACATGTCGACCGCCAGAGTCGCGCAATGCCCCGAAGCGCATAAAGGTCATGGAGATGGGCATCGAGGCAGTCCGCCACCGGCACAGCCGCTCCTAACTGGCATGGCCCGGTCTTCCCTCCCTGTTCGCCGCACAGGACCTACGGGCGAAGATGATCCGGAGGAAGCGCTGCGAGCTGCGCGGACCTGACCCGCTGTAGGCCCACTGTCCCCTATGTCTCTCAGTGCGCCCTGTTTCCGCTGTTCAGACCCGATTGTCAGACCCTCCCCGTAGCGTTGTGAGTCCTACTCGTGACGGCTGCGGGGAGCACCAATGGACGACGACCTTCAGATCGACAGCGACGAAGACCTCTTCCGTAACCCCGTCTACTACGAACCGGCCGGCCGCAACCTCGACCTGGACCGCGCCGACCTCGGCGTCCCGCAAGGCCAAGACCTCCTGAACGTGCTCTTGCGCATGCGAGGACGTGTCCCCGTCGAAAAGCGTGGGCTCATCTGCCCCGACTGCCGGGACCTCCGCGGCCGGCGCGTCCCCATGTACCTCGTCCAGCGTGACGGCATATTGCTCGCCTCCCACTACCGGAAACCCGGCGAGAAGCCCATCAGCCACGAGTCCGACGAGCACCTCGCCCGCAAGGAACGCGTCGCGAAAGACTCCGAAGATCACGGCTTCCGCGCCGACATCGAGTCACAGACCGCCGACGGGCACGCGCGCCTCGATGTGCGCATCAACGGTGCCAACGGCATCGTCCTGGGCTACGAGCCTCAGCTGAGCGCCCAGACAGCCCGCGGAATGCGCGCACGGGAGGGGTTCCGGCGCCGCGGCGGCATCCAGTCCGTCTGGGACTTCGCCGACCCCGACCACTCAGGCATCGGCACCGTCCCATACGTGCGCACGCCCAACCTGCCGGCCTCTGTCATCCGCGTGCAGAGGAACCCCATCGCGGTCCAGGACGGCAACTTCGTCCTGGAGGAGGGCCAGTGCAGCCAAAACGGCGCGCTCACCCGGTGCCCGGAGAAGCCCTACGACCCGGAGAACCCCACCGACGCCGGGTACTGCGGGGGCTGGCACCGCGTCCTCGTGCCCGCCCATCAGTCGAGCACCTACACGGGGGAAGGCGGCCTGACCCTCACCCAGTTCATCGTGGAAGCTGCGGCCGGTGAGCGGATCCCGTTCCAGCGAGGCGGCCACCACGGTTGGCTCCCCGCACAGCAGTGGCAGCAGTACCTCGAGGCGAACGGGCCCGCCCCGGACGACAAGGAGCGCCAACAATCTGTACGACAGGGGGACCGGCGCGACAGGTGCACCGAGGATCGTCCAGTGTCGGAGATGCGGGCTGAACCGAAGCAGAGACGTGGCAGCCGCGCGATCGTCCTTGAGTCCCGCCCCCGGGAAACCGAGGCCGCCAGGGTTCCGGTCGACGCGTCGGGTCAGGCGATCCCGCTCTGCCGCTACGGCTGCGGTCAGCCCGCAAGCCTTCCAGGACCCGAAGGGCTGCCCGAGCACTTCTCGTGCCGCAGGAAGCACGAGGCGTGAACTATCGGCCACCGCCGGGTGCAACTGCTGTACCACCGGCAGGCCAAGAACCTGCTGGCGGCCAATCCCTGCACCGGGATACGGATTCGGCAGAAGTAGACCTGAGAGGCGAAGCAAAGTTCTGTTCCCTGCTGCGTTCCTTTTGCGCCGCCTCAACCGCTAACGGGGCGTGCTCAACGCAGCGTAGTCAGCACCGAACCAGCACGGGGTGGGTGGCGAGGGGTGCCGACGTGGGGTTTTGGGTCAGCGCCGAACCAGCACGGGAGCCAGCACCGGACCTCCAGAACGGGCGTAATTCTGCAATTCCGACACGGTCGTCAGGCGGGGCGTCCGGGGCCGTGGAGCGCGGCGCCCTCGCGTGTGTGGTGGCCGGGCACATAGGAGGGGGCCTGAATGTGATGGGCAGCCACATATGCCGTTGACCTGGGGACTTCTACGTTGTGGCGACACCGATCGTCCCCGCAGACCCCCTGGAAGTGGTGTTCATGGCCTCCCCCGAGACCGCTCCCCCGACCGCCGGATCCATCAAGAGAATCGTCGCCGCCAGTCTCGTCGGGACCACGATCGAGTGGTACGACTTCTTCCTCTACGGCTCGGCGGCCGCCCTGGTGTTCAACACGCTCTTCTTCCCCTCCAGTGACCCGCTGGTGGGAACCCTGCTGGCCTTCCTGACGTACGCGGTCGGGTTCGCGGCCCGGCCGCTCGGCGGAGTCGTGTTCGGCCACTTCGGCGACCGGATCGGCCGCAAGAAGCTGCTGGTGCTCAGCCTGCTGATGATGGGCGGGGCCACCTTCGCGATGGGCCTGCTGCCGACCCATGCCTCCATCGGCGTCGGCGCTCCCGTCCTGCTGACCGTACTGCGCCTGGTCCAGGGCTTCGCCCTGGGCGGCGAATGGGGCGGCGCGGTCCTGCTGGTGTCCGAGCACGGCGGTGACAAGAGCCGCGGCTTCTGGGCCTCCTGGCCTCAGGCGGGCGCTCCCGGCGGCAACCTGCTCGCCACCGGGGTCCTGGCGCTGCTCGCCGCGGTCCAGTCCGACGAGGCCTTCCTCGCCTGGGGCTGGCGCATCCCGTTCCTGCTCTCCGGCGTGCTGGTCGTCATCGGCCTGTGGATCCGCATCTCGGTCACCGAGTCCCCGGTCTTCCTCGAAGCCCGGGAGAAGGCGGCCGAGCAGGCGGCGGCGGGCGTCAAGGACGAGCCCCCGGTCGTCGAGGTGTTCCGCAAGAGCTGGCGGGAGGTGCTCACCGCGATGGGCACGCGCTTCGGCGAGAACATCTCCTACTACGTCCTCACCGCGTTCATGCTCGTCTACGTCACCGTCCACCTGCAGCTCCCCAAGAGCGAGGCGCTCAACGCGGTGCTGATCGGCTCCGCGGTCCACTTCGTCACCATCCCGATGTGGGGTGCGCTCTCGGACCGCCTCGGCCGCCGCCCGGTCACCCTGATCGGCGCGCTCGGCATGGCCGGCTGGGCGTTCGCCTTCTTCGCCCTCCTCGACTCCCGGTCCTTCCCCGCCATCGCGTTCGCGGTCACCGTCGGCCTGCTCTTCCACGGCGCGATGTACGGCCCGCAGGCGGCCTTCATCTCCGAGATGTTCGACACCAGGGTCCGCTACTCCGGCGCCTCGATGGGCTCCCAGCTCGCCTCCATCGTCGGCGGCGCGCTCGCCCCGATCATCGCGGTGGAGCTGCTGAAGGACTACGGGAGCTCCATCCCGGTCTCCCTCTACCTCTGCCTCGCGGCGCTGGTCACCGCGGTGACCGTCTGGGCCGCCAAGGAGACCCTCGGCCGCGACCTGGCCGCGGACGGACTGCCCTCCGCCGCGGAGCGGGGCGGCAGCCGGTGGGAATCCGAGCCGATCGGCAACTGACCCCCGTATGCTCCCCGCCGTGACAGGACCAGGCACCCAGCACTCCCACACCGCCGTACGCCGGCTGCTCGACCTGCTGGCGGAGGGGGCACCGGCCGAGGACTACGGCCGCCCCTCCGCCGAGGCCCGGGAGGCCGGCGCCACGCCGGGCGAGCTGGCCGACATCGCCGAAGCCACCGGCGTGGCCCTGCACATCCGGCGGACCCTCAGCCAGCACCGCCGGCGCGAGGCGGAGCTGACGGCGTTGTTCGACACCGCGAGCGACCTCGCCGCGCTGCGCGATCTGGACGCCGTGCTCCGGGCGATCGTGCACCGGGCCAAGCTGCTCCTCGGCACCGACGTCACCTATCTCTCCCTCAACGACGAGGCCGCCGGCGATACGTACATGAGGGTCACGGACGGTTCGGTCGCCGCCGCGTTCCAGCAGGTGCGGCTCGGCATGGGCGAGGGGCTCGGCGGCCTGGTGGCCCAGACCGCCCGCCCCTACGCCACGGACGACTACCAGGCCGACTCCCGGTTCCACCACACGTCCACCATCGACCGTGCGGTCGGGCAGGAGGGGCTGCGGGCGATCCTGGGCGTGCCCCTGCGCGTCGGCGCCCGGATCATCGGCGTGCTGTACGCGGCGGACCGCGCCCGCCGGGAGTTCTCCCCGCAAGAGGTGGCGCTGCTCTCCTCGCTGGCCGACCACGCCGCCATCGCGATCGACGGGGCCCGGCTGCTGGAGGAGACCCGGGCCGCCCTGGCCGACCTCAACTCCGCCTCGGAGACGATCCGGGCCCACAGCGCGGACGTGCGCCGCGCGGAGCAGGCCCACGACCAGCTCACCGACCTCGTCCTGCGCGGTGGCGGAGCCGACGAGGTGGCGGCCGCCATCGCCGCCATCCTGGACGGCGCGATCGTCATCCACGACTCCCACGGAGCCGAGCTCGCCCGTGCCGGAAGCGGCCCCGTACCCCCGCCCGCGCAGGCCGTGGAGGCCTCCCGGGCCAGCGGCCGGGCCGTCCCGCAGGACGGGACCTGGGTGTGCGCGGTACTGGCCGGACCGGAACTGCTCGGCAGCATCGCCCTGACCGGGCGCGCCGGTCTGCCGGACACCGACCGGCTGCTGTTCGAGCGCGCGAGCGTCGTCACCGCGCTGCTGCTGTTGCTGCGCCGCTCCGTGGCGCAGACGGAGGACCGGGTACGCGGAGAACTCCTCACCGATCTCCTCGCCGCGACCACGGACCCGGGCGCCCTGACGGCCAGGGCGCAGCGGCTGGGGGTGGACCTGGCCCGCCGGCACTCCGTCCTCGTCATCCACGGTGACGTGGCGTCACGCCACCGCCTCCTCGCGGCGGCGGCCCGCAGCGGTGTGGCGCGCGGCGCGCTCGCCGGGCTCCACCTCGACCACGTGGTGCTCGTCGCTCCGGTGGAGACCCCCGGCCCGACCGCCAAGGCGCTGGCGGCCGAGCTGAGCCAGGCCGTGGGTTCCCCGGTCACCGTCGGCGCCGCGGGCCCGGCCGCCGGGCCCGCGGGGCTGTCCGCCGCGCACGGTGAGGCCCACCGCTGCCTGTCCGCCCTGCGCGCCCTGGGCCACGCCGGGCAGGGCGGGGCCCTGTCCGACCTGGGCTTCGTCGGGGTGCTCCTGGGCGGTCAGGCCGATCTGCTCGGATACGTACGGAACACGCTCGGTCCGCTGCTCGACTACGACGCCCGGCGCGGCACGGACCTGGTCCGCACCCTGGACGCGTACTTCGCGCAGGGCGGGAGCCTCACCAGGACGAGGGAGGCGCTGCACGTCCACGTCAACACCGTCGTGCAGCGCCTGGACCGGGTCGGCCGGCTCCTCGGCGAGGACTGGAACTCCCCCGCGCGCACCCTGGAGATACAGCTCGCGCTACGGCTGCACCGCCTCGCGCACGGACTCTGAGGACGTCACGGGGTGGCGTCGGGGCCGGGCCGGGAGTCGATCAGGCGGGCCAGTCCGTCCAGGACGCACTGGAGGCCGAAGGCCCAGATCGTCTCCGGGTGGTATCCGGCGACCGCGCTGCCGACGCGGCCGGCGAGCGGGTAGCGCTCCGGGTCCATGGCGCGCTCCAGCAGGGGTGCGCTGACGGCCCACCAGTCCTCCTGGCTCTGGTGGCTGTTGTGGGCGGCGTCGTCGGCGGCGGCCAGGGCGTGGGCGTGGACGAAGCCGAGGAGGTGGGTGAGGCCGGCGTCCATCTCGACGTCGGTGAGCCCGATGCCCTCGAAGGCCGCGAGCTCGTACTCGTACTTCCCGATCACTCCGGGGCCCAGCGGCGGGCGGGTGACCGCCAGGTCCGCGATCCAGGGGTGCCGGACGAGCAGGTCGCGGTTGTCGTCGGCGACGCGGGCGACCCGTACCCGCCAGGGCTCGCCCGGGTCCACCGGCCGGCGGTCCATCCGGTCGTAGGCCGCGTCCAGCATCAGGTCGAGCAGTTCGGCCTTGCCGGGGACGTACGTGTAGAGGGTCATCGGTGTCACGCCCAGGCGCTGGGCCAGTGCCCGCATGGTCAGCGCGGCCAGCCCCTCCTCGTCGGCGAGTGCGGTCGCCGCGCGGACCACGGTGTCCACGCTGAGGCCCTGCCGCGGGCCGCGGCGCACGGGCTGCGCCGGCTCTCCGGCCTCGCGCCACAGCAGTTCCATGGTGCGGACGGGGTCGCCCGCCCCGCTCCGGTCCTTCGCCATGTCCGTCCCTCCGTCGGTCGCCCACACGGGCAATAACTCAGTACGCAGTATAGAGTACAGTGTAGAGAGTAAGCTCGTGACACCGCCACCCCAAGGAGTTCCGTGCAGAACGCCGCCGACAGTCACCAGGTCATCCAGGTCCGCGGAGCGCGGGAGAACAACCTGGCGGACATATCGCTCGACATCCCCAAGCGCCGCCTCACGGTCTTCACCGGCGTCTCCGGCTCCGGGAAGTCCTCGCTCGTCTTCGGCACCATCGCCGCCGAGTCGCAGCGGATGATCAACGAGACGTACGCCGCCTTCATCCAGTCCTTCATGCCGAGCCTGGGCCGGCCGGACGTGGACCGGCTGCACAACCTGAGCGCCGCCATCGTCGTCGACCAGGAGCGGATGGGAGCGAACTCCCGTTCCACCGTGGGCACCGTGACCGACGCCTACACCATGCTCCGGATCGTCTTCTCCCGCCTCGGCTCGCCCCGCATCGGCACGTCGAGCGCCTTCAGCTTCAACACCCCCGACGGCATGTGCCCGCGCTGCGAGGGCGTCGGCCAGGTCTCCGACATCGACGTGGACCAGCTGATCGACCGGGAACTCTCCCTCGACGAGGGCGCGATCACCGTCCCGGGCTACGCCGTGGACTCCTGGTACTGGCAGGTCATGGCCAACTCCGGCTTCTACTCCCCCGGGACGAAGCTGAAGGACTTCTCCGAGCGGGAGTGGGCCGACTTCCTGCACAAGGAGCCGGTGAAGGTGAAGGTCGGCCCCAACAACTTCACCTACGAGGGCCTGATCACCAAGATCACCCGGACGTACCTGTCCAAGGACCGCGAGTCGATGCAGCCCCACATCCGGGCCTTCGTGGACCGCGCCGTCGTCTTCGCCGACTGTCCGGACTGCGGCGGCACCCGGCTGTCCGCGGCCGCGCTCTCCTCCCGCATCGACGGGGTGAACATCGCCGACTGCGCGTCGATGCAGATCAGCGAGCTCGCCGCGTTCGTCCGCGGGATCGACGACCCGGGCGTGGCCCCGCTGCTGGCCGGCCTCGGGGACCTTCTCGACTCCCTCGTCGAGATCGGCCTGGGGTACCTCAGCCTGGACCGCCCCTCCGGCACGCTGTCCGGCGGCGAGGCGCAGCGCGTCAAGATGGTGCGCCACCTGGGGTCCTCGCTCACGGACATCACGTACGTCTTCGACGAGCCGACGACCGGACTGCACCCGCACGACATCCGGCGCATGAACGACCTGCTGCTGCGGCTGCGCGACAAGGGCAACACCGTGCTCGTCGTGGAGCACAAGCCGGAGGTCATCGCGATCGCCGACCACGTCGTCGATCTCGGCCCCGGCGCGGGCACGGCCGGCGGGCAGCTCTGCTACAGCGGGGACGTGGCCGGACTGCGCACCTCCGGCACGCTCACCGGCCGCCACCTCGGACACCGGGCGCGGCTGCGGGAGTCGGTGCGCACCCCGCGCGGGCACCTGTCGGTCAAGGGGGCGGACCTGCACAACCTGAAGGACGTCAGCGTGGAGGTGCCGCTCGGGGTGCTGGCGGTGGTGACGGGGGTCGCGGGATCCGGGAAGAGCTCGCTGATCCACGGCTACCTGGCCGGGCGGGACGGGGTGGTGGTGGCCGACCAGTCGGCGATCCGCGGCTCGCGCCGGTCCAACCCGGCCACGTACACCGGGCTGCTGAACCCGATCCGGACCGCCTTCGCCAAGGCCAACGGGGTCAAGCCGGCGCTGTTCAGCGCGAATTCGGAGGGTGCCTGCCCGAAGTGCAACGGCCTCGGGCTGGTCTACACGGACCTGGCGATGATGGCCGGGGTGGCCTCGGTCTGCGAGGAGTGCGAGGGCAGGCGGTTCACCCCGAAGGTGCTGACGTACGAGCTCCGCGGCAAGAACATCAGCGAGGTGCTGGCCATGCCGGTCGCGGAGGCGTACGCCTTCTTCCCCGGCGGGCAGGCGCGGGCGATCCTGGGACGGCTGGTCGACGTCGGCCTGTCGTACCTGCGGCTCGGCCAGCCGCTCAACACCCTGTCGGGCGGCGAGCGGCAGCGGCTCAAGCTCGCCATCAACATGGCGGAGAAGGCCTCGACGTACATCCTGGACGAGCCGACGACCGGCCTGCACATGGCCGATGTCGACAAGCTGCTGGCCCTGCTGGACCGGCTCGTCGACGACGGGAACTCGGTGATCGTCATCGAGCACCACCAGGCGGTGATGGCGCACGCCGACTGGCTGATCGACATCGGTCCGGGCGGCGGGCACGCCGGCGGCGAGGTCGTCTTCGAGGGCACTCCGGCGGCACTGGTGGCCGAGGCGGACACCCTGACCGCCCGCCACCTGCGGGAGTACGTCTCCGCCTCCGCCTCCGAGTAGCGTCCGACCCACGCCGAGAACGCCGTACGCGCAATGCGTACGGCGTTCGCAGGTGCGTTAGGGTGGTGGCATGCCAGCCGATGAGAAGCAGCAGAGTCCCGGCGCGTCCACCGCCTCCCCGGTCCCCTCCGTCTGGACCCGTCCGCGCCGCAAGGAGCAGCAGCCGGCGCTCAGCCGGGACCAGATCGTCGCGGCGGCCGTGCGCCTGCTCGACGCCGAGGGCATCGAGGCGCTGAGCATGCGCAAGCTCGGCACCGAGATGGGGGCGGCGGCCACCTCCCTGTACCGGCACGTGGCCAACAAGGACGAGCTCATCGAGCTGGTCGTGGACGAGGTCTACGGCGAGCTGGAGGTGCCGGAGATCACCGACCCCGGGGCCTGGCGCGAGGCCCTCGCGCGCAGCGGTCACAGCCTGCGCGACATGGTCCTGCGCCACCCCTGGGTGGCTTCCGTCCTCGGCCAGGTCGGACTGGCCTACCTGGGCCCGAACCTGATGCGCCTGTCGGAGCGGATGCTGCGGCTGGCGCAGGCGGCCGGCTTCCCGCCCGCCGAGGCGGAGCTCGCGATGAAGGCCGTCATCTCCTACGTCATCGGCGCCACCACCAGCGAGGCCTCCTACCTGTCCCTCCTCGCCCGCAGCGGGAAGAGCGAGGCGGAGTGGCTGGAGTCGCTGCTGCCCGCGGCCCAGGAGGCGCTGGGGGACCACCCGTTGACGCACGACCACGCCGCGGCGAAGCGCGGCACGGACCCGGCGCGGATGCGCGAGGAGAACTTCGACTACGGACTCCAGCGGGTCCTGGACGGCCTGGAGGCCCGGCTCAGCCGCGGCTGACACCCCTCTCCGGGAAGCGCAGTTCGCGGCCTTCGCCGAGCGGGGCGAAGAACCGCTCCACGTCCGCGCCGGTGACCTCGGCCAGGGTCGGCGGGGACCAGCGCGGGCGCCGGTCCTTGTCGATGACCTGGGCGCGGATGCCCTCCACCAGGTCGGGCGAGCTCAGCCCGTTGCAGGAGACCCGGAACTCCTGGGCCAGCACTCGCTCCAGCGTGCCGAGGCCGGCGGCCCGGCGCAGGGCGGCGAGGGTGACCTTCAGCGCGGTCGGGGACTTGGCCAGGATCGTCTCGGCGGCCTCCTTGGCGGCCGGCTCCCCCTGGCCGAGCAGCCGCTCCACGATCTCCTCGACCGTGTCGGCCGCGTAGCAGTGGTCGATCCAGGGCCGCCGGCCGGCGAGTTCACCGGGCGGCGGCGTGGCGGCGTACCGCGGCAGCACCTCGTGGACGGGGGCGCCGGCGAGGGCGGCGGTCAGCTCCGGCAGCCGGGCGGCGGGGACGAAGTGGTCGGCAAGCCCGCAGAGCAGTGCGTCGGCGGCGCCCACGGCGGAGCCGGTGAGGGCGAGATGGGTGCCGAGCCGGCCGGGGGCGCGGCCGAGCAGCCAGGTGCCGCCGACGTCGGGGACGAAGCCGATGCCGGTCTCGGGCATGGCGACGCGGGAGCGTTCGGTGACGATCCGGACGGTGCCGTGGGCCGAGATGCCGACGCCGCCGCCCATGACGATGCCGTCCATGAGGGCCACGTACGGCTTGGGGTAGCGGGCGATGCGGGCGTTGAGCCGGTACTCGTCCCGCCAGAAGTCCGCCGAGGCGGTGGTGCCGGCCTTGGCGTCGTCGTGAATGGCCCGGATGTCCCCGCCCGCGCACAGCCCGCGCTCCCCGGCCCCGCGGATCAGGACCTGGTGGACGGCGGGGTCCTCCGCCCAGGCGGCGAGCGCCTCGTCGATCCGCAGCACCATGGGGTGGGTGAGGGAATTGAGGGCCTTGGGGCGATTGAGGGTGACCACGCCCGTCCGGCCCTCGACGTGGAGCAGGACCGTGCTGTCGGTGGTGCCGGAGTTCCCGGCGGTGTCGTCGCTCTTCACAGCGATCAGTATGTCGAGCCGATGCCGGACTGCCGGCTCCACCTCGGGGCCGTCCGCGTCAGTCGCGGGGGCGGGACCGGTGGGCCCGCCAGGCGGCCAGGGCCTCGGCGCGGGCTCCGTCCGGGTGCCGGGCGTGCCAGTCGCGCAGGAAGCGGTTGAACTCGAACTGGGCGCCCACCTCCCGGGGTTCGGCCGCCTGCGCGCGGGTGGCGTGCCAGTGGGCGACGGCCTCGGCGAGGGTGTGCCCCGCATGCCGGGCGACGTACTCCCGCATGAAGGCGTCGAAGTGGAAGGCGGGACCGATCTCCCGCACGAAGTACTCCCGCAGCACCTGGCTGCACCGCTGCCCCTGCGGGATCACGGTCGAACCGTCGACGGGAGCGGCGAGCCCCCGCCCTGCGCGGCGGGGCGCGGGGGCCGCCGGGGCGGTGGATACGGGGGCCGGGAGGCCGTCGAGCGCGGCGGCGAGCCGGGCCGTGACGGCGGCCTTGCCACCCCCTGCGGACAGGCCCATCCGGCGTGCCAGCGCGCTCAGTTCGGCCAGCGTCCAGTACCAGCGCAGCAGCTCCGCCCCGGTCAGCGCCGCGGTCAGGGCAGGCCGGGATTCCCCTGTATTCGTACTCACGTTCCCATATTAAGGGGGCGCGAGGCAGGCGGCGAACACGGCGGCGCCGCCAAGGAGCCAACCCGCAGGTTCTGCCCAATGTCCTTTATCTTCGGACATGTCCAGTCCAGTCGCCCCGACGGAGGCCCCATGACCGACGACCCGAACCGCCTCACCCTCGGCGAGGACACGGCCCTGGTCCTCATCGACCTCCAGACGGGCATCCTGGGCATGCCCATCGCCAGGCCCGCCCCCGAGATCCTCGAGAAGGGCATCGCGCTCGCCGAGGCGTTCCGCGCCCACCGGCTGCCCGTGGTCCTGGTCAAGGTGGCCTGGTCCCCCGACGGCGGCGATCTGCCCACCGCCAACGTGGACCGCCCCGGTCCGGCCGCCGCCCCGCCGCCCGCGTTCTCCGAGATCCCCGCGGAACTCGCCGCCCTCGGCGACGCGGTCGTCACCAAGCGGCACTGGGGCGCCTTCACCGGCACCGAGCTCGACCTCCAGCTGCGCCGCCGCGGCATCCACCGCATCGTCCTGGCCGGCATCTCGACCAGCGCCGGCGTCGAGTCCACCGCCCGTACGGCGTGGGAGCTCAGCTACGACCTGGTCTTCGCGGAGGACGCCACCGCCGACACGGACCCCGATTCGCACGCCCACACCTTCGGCAAGATCTTCCCGCGCATCGGCAAGGTCAGCAGCACCGACGAGGTCATCGCGGCCCTGCGGTCCCCTTCCTAGACGGGGGTCCCCTTCCTGGACGGGGGTCCCCTTCCTGGACGGGCGCGGGTGCGGCCGGGTGCCGTGGGCGCCGTACGGGGGGGGTAGGCCCGACCGGCTCCCGGTCAGCCGAAGCCGATGTTGAGCAGGACGATGCCCGCCAGGACGGTGGCGCTCGCCGCCAGCCGCACCCGGCCGAGGCGCTCGCGGAAGATCACGCTGCCGATCAGGGCGGCGAACACGATGCTCGTCTCGCGCAGCGCCGACACGCCGGCCAGTGAGCCGTGGGCCTGGGCCCAGACCACCAGCCCGTACGCGGACAGCGAGAGCACGCCGCCGATCAGGCCGCGGGCCGCGACCGGCCGCAGCTCGGTC
The DNA here is from genome assembly GCF_044747975.1 of Streptomyces sp. NPDC090045. NCBI lineage: Bacteria > Bacillati > Actinomycetota > Actinomycetes > Kitasatosporales > Streptomycetaceae > Streptomyces > Streptomyces sp. NPDC090045. The sequence goes on along the minus strand of NZ_JBIVFA010000021.1, from coordinate 83,551 downwards.
AGCAGGGACCGCCGGCGAACGGCGAGGGCGATCAGCGGAATGACCGGTGCCTGCAGCAGCAGGGTCCAGGCGACGTAGCCGGGCACGGTGTCGGAGCGGCGTACGCCGACCCCGTCCAGCAGCGTGTAACAGGCGATCAGCACGCCCGTGCCGAGGGCGGCGGAGAGGGCGGGCAGGTGGCTGCGGCCCGGTACTCCGTTGGCCAGGGTGAGGCCGATCAGTCCGGCCGAGATGACGAGCACGCCCGCCAGCTCCCCGCCGGGCAGCGCCTGGCCCAGGAGCAGGGTGGCGGCCACGGCGACCACCCAGGGCGAGGTGCCGCGCGCGATCGGGTACATCTGGCCGAAGTCGCCCAGCTTGTACGCCTGCAGCAGCATCAGCTGGTAGAAGACCTGCAGTGCGGCCGAGCCCGCCATGAAGGGCCAGGCGGCGGCGGGCGGCACCGGGACGAAGCAGACCGACACGATCGCGAACAGCAGGTACGCGAGGTTGATCAGGGCGAAGCCGAGCAGTTTGTCCGTGATCGCGTGCGCCACTGCGTTCCAGCTCGCGTGCAGGAGCGCGGCGAACAGGACGACGACGGGGACGAGTGCCGCGAAGGACGGCGAGGCCTGGACGGCCAGGGGCGTGAGGGGGTCCATGAGTGGCTCCAGAGAGCGGACGCGGTGGCGTGGCGCCGGTGCAGGCCCGGAGTTCGGCGGCTCCGCGGCTGTGGCGGGTCCGCATCGGGCGGGCGGCCGGTGCTTCGCGGCGCTGGGTGGTGCGCGAGGTACGGGGGCGCGGACGGAACCACTGCCCCGAGCCTGGTGAGGCGCGGGCGGTCCGCCGGTCGGGGTCAACCCGATGATCTTGCCAGTCCGGATCACCCCGGATGTGGACCCCCGATGAATTCCGGATGACCCGCCCCGAGGGGGAGTTCACCCGTAACCGGGAGGACTCCCGCGGGTTAGCAGCGCGGAAGACGAGGGAGTCCGCATGGCACAGCAACACACGAAGTCCCTGCGGCTGCGCCTCCGGTACCGGTTCGACAATCTGGTGGCAGGGGGCACGGCCGCCCTCATCGGCTGGCTCGCCCTGGCCTGCCTCGCCGTCGTGATCCCGGCGAGCACGGTGCTCGTCTGGGCCGACCGCGGCGCTCCCACGACGCTCTCCGGCCGGCTGACGGCCGTGTGGGTCAGCGTCGGACAGACGCTCAAGATCGGCGGCGCGGTCGGCTCCCCCGTCTACGTGCTGGCCTCGGTGACGCTCGCGCTGGTCGCGCTGCTGTTCGTGTCCACCCTGGTCAGCCTGATCACCACCGGCATCAACGGGCGGATCATGTCGCTGCGCCGCGGCCACTCCACCGTCCTGGAGGCGGGGCACACCGTCGTCCTCGGATGGTCCGATCAGATCTTCCCCGTGATCGGGGAGCTGGTGGCCGCCAACGCCAACCAGCGCCGGTCGGCCGTCGCCGTGCTCGCCCCGAAGGACAAGGTGGAGATGGAGGACGAGATCTCCGCCTTCACCACGGGTGCCGGTACGGGGACCGGCACGACGCGGATCGTCTGCCGCAGCGGCCGCACCACGGATCCCACGGTGCTGGCCCGGGTGAGCCCGCAGACCGCGAAGGCCGTGCTCGTCCTGCCTCCCGCCGGGGAGGCGGGCGACGCCCACGTGGTGAAGACCCTGCTCGCCCTCGACGCGGCGGTTCCCGGGCCCGGTGACGCGGTGGTGGTCGCCGCCGTCCGTGACACCCGCAACCACCTCACCGCCCGGCTGGCGGCCGGGCCCGGCGGCCACGTCCTGTGCGTCGACGACATCATCGCGCGGCTCCTCGTACAGACCGCGCGCCAGCCCGGACTCTCCCTCGTCTACCAGGAGTTACTCGACTTCGAAGGCGACGAGTTCTACACCGCCGCCGCCCGGGGTCTCGCCGGACGCACCTTCGGCGAGGCCCTTCTCGCGTTCACCACGTCCTCGGTGGTCGGGCTGCTGCGCGCCGGCGGCGGCGTCGTCCTCAACCCGGATCCCGGTACCGCGATCGGCGCGAGCGACCGGATCGTCGTCATCACCGCGGACGACGACACGGCCGTGCAGCAGGACGCGGCCGCCTGGGTCGACGAGGACGCGATCGTGACGGCCCGCCCGAGGGACCCGCTGCCCGAACGCCTGCTCCTCCTCGGCTGGAACCGCCGCGCCCCGCTCGTCCTGGACCAGCTCGACCGGTTCGTGAGCCCCGGAACCACCCTGGACGTGGTGGCTCTCGGCGGCGAAACGACCCTGCACACCCCCTCCGAGGCCGCCGGGGTGCGCAGCCGTCTCGAAGTGTCCTTCCACGGCGGGGACATCACCGATCCCGAGGTCCTGGCCAAGCTGGACGTGCCGTCGTACGACAGCGTGATCGTGATCGGCGAGGCGGCGCCCGGGACGGGGGCGGCCACCGGCCCCGGCGACGCCGGCACCGTGACGGACTGCGAGACGGACAGCGAGACGGACAGCGAGACGGACGACCGTACGCTGGTCACGCTGCTGCACCTGCGGGCGATCGGGGAGGCCGCGCAGCGGGAACTCGCGCTCACCACCGAGATGTCGGACGACGGCAACCGGCTGCTGGCCCCCGCCCGGGACGGCGCCGACTTCATCGTCAGCGGCCGGCTCATCAGTCTCCTCATGACCCAGATCTCGGAGAGCCGCTACCTGGCCGACGTGTTCGAGGAGCTCTTCAGGGCGGAGGGGAACGAGCTCTACCTGAAGCCGGTCGCCGACTACGTCCGGACCGGCCGCGAGGTGCCGTTCGCCACCCTCGTCGAGTCGGCGCGCCGCCGCGGTGAATGCGCGGTCGGCTACCGGCTGCGCGCGCAGGCCGCCACGGGCCCCGGCTTCGGGGTACGGCTCAATCCCGACAAGCGGCAGCGGGTCCGCTTCGGCGAGCACGACTGGCTGATCGTGCTCGCCGAAAGCTGAGGCCCGCCCGAAAGCCGAGGCCCGGGGGGCCTGCCGTACGGGCGCTCAGGACGCCGTGTGGACCTCCAGCGCGGCCCGTACCGCGGATTCCAGGGCTCCCTCGATCCACGCCGGCTTGATGGAGGTGTGGCAGCCGGCGAAGTGCAGGTTCCCCTCGGCCTTGCGGACGTGGGGGAAGAGCTCGGTGTGCTGCCCGGGCAGCAGTACGGAGGCCTCGCCGTACGCGTACGGGTCGCGCATCCAGGACTGGGTGCGTCCGACGCCGGTGTAGAACACCTCGATCCGCTGCCCGAACACCTCCTGGACCCCGGCGAGCGCCCGCGGGTAGCGCTCCGCGTCGTCCAGGGAGTCCCACTTCAGGGCGTCGTCCGACCAGCTGTAGGAGGCGAGCACCACCCCGCCCGGGCTGCCCTCGACGGGGTAGGAGGGCTGGAACATGAACCGGTTGGGGTTGTCGGTGGCCGAGCCGCCGCCGATGACCCCGGCCGCCTCGGGCTGGTCGCGGGTGACGGCGCGGCAGGCGGCGTAGTGGGCGCGCTGGGCTTCGGAGATGTGGCCCTTGGGCACGGAGGGGTGGGCTCCGAGCAGGATTCCGTCCGCAGGGGTCCGCCCGACCTGGTAGTTCCGGTACAGGCCCGGCTTCACTGCCTCCAGTTCGCGCTTCCAGTCGGCCTCGTCGAACTCCCACCAGCGGCGGCTGAATTCCAGCAGCACCTTGGTGGCCGCGTCGTAGTGGAGTTCGGTGATCGCGCGGCGCTTGCCGTAGGAGAGGGCGGGGGTGACCGGGATGTGCCGCAGTCCGGAGAAGGGGACGGTGACGATGGCGGTGTCACCGGTGAAGGTCTCGCGCCGCACTGCGCCGCCGCGGCCCTCGGAGACCGTGTCGACGGTGACCTTGCCCTCCCCGTGCGAGATCCGGGTGGCCCGGCGGTCCAGTCGTACGAGGTCCTCGACCCGGGCGTAGAGCGCGTCGGCCAAGGTGGCGGTGCCGTCGGGCAGTTCGAAGAAGGCGGTGTCCGGGCTGATCAGCGAGGCCCCGATGAAGCTGTGGATGAAGGCGAGGTGCAGCCGGGAGGTGAGGTTCTCGACGGTTCCGATCAGGTCGATCGTCCGCTCGTCGAGCTTGGCCTCCTCGGTCAGGTAGCGGTACATGGACATGTGGCCGTAGCGCTGGACGACGCGCGCCCAGCCCTCGACGAGCGCCTTGTCCTTCCTGCCCTCGATCTCCTTGCGCACGGGGGCGAAGGCGTTGCGCACGATCTGCGCGGCGGGCAGCGACTCGTAGGCCGCGGGGACGCCGAAGGAGCGGTTGAGGGCCTGCGGGCTGCGCGCGTAGTCGGCGCGGCGGACGCGGATGCCGTTGACGAAGATCCACGTACGGTAGGCGGGGCGGCCGGAGCCGTCGACGTCGACCAGGTGGAAGCGCCGGCGCTTCAGCCCGAGGCTGTCGATCAGCCCGGTGACCAGCGGGTGGCTGTCGGGGATGCGCATGGCGCCGGCCTCGGCGTACTGCTTGGGGTCGGCGAAGGCGGCGGCGGACTTCTCGTGGCCGCCGGTGCGGAAGGTCTTGATCCGGCCGCCCACCCGGTTGCCGTTGGCCTCGATGACGGTGACCTCGTGGCCGGCCTCGCGCAGCAGGTGGGCGGCGGTGAGTCCGGCCGGCCCGGCGCCCACGATCAGCACCTTCTTGCGGTTGCGGGACCGGGGCAGGCCCGTCTTCAGGAGGATGTCCGCGTAACGGGGCACCAGCGGCTGGTCGTCCTCGTCCCGTACGAGGATCGCCCGGGCGATGGTCAGGCAGGTGTCCCAGTCGGGGCGGGCGGAGCCGGAAGGGGTCGTGGGGGTACCGGCGGACGCGGCGGCGACGGTGAGCGCGCCGGCGCCCGCGACGGCGGCGGCGCCCGCGATGACGGTACGGCGGGAGGGGCGCTGCCCGGACGCGGGCGCCGGCGCCGTCGGGGCGGACTCGTCCGCGGGGCCGGGGGTGGGGGAAGAGTCGTTGATCATGGATCAACTTTCGTTGCCCACCCCCTGCTTGATCACCGAAAGCGGCCCCGGCGGGAAACAATCACCCGGACGTGCGGCACGGTCAATCCGGCGCTGACGAACGGGGTTTCGTGTCCGGAACGGCGGCTCGCGGCCGGTCAGCGGATCCCGCGCACCCGCAGGCTCGTGAGCTCGTACCGGGCTCCGACGACGGCCAGCTTCCCGGCGGCGATCCGGGTCGCCAGCTCGGGTTCGGCCCCCAGCGCCGCGCTCACCCGGCGCACGTTCGCCGTGATCGCCGCGTCGATCCGGGCCGCTCCGCGGAGCCTGCGGTCGATCGCGGGGTGGATCTGGTCGACGAGGTACTGCATGTGGCCCGGGAGCGGCGGTCCCCCCTCGTGTGCCTGGACGGCGGCGGCGACGGCCCCGCACGACTGGTGCCCGAGGACCACGATCAGCGGGATGTCGAGTTCGAGGACCCCGTAGGCGATGCTCCCCAGCACCGCCTCGTCCAGGACCTCGCCCGCCGACCGCACGGTCAGCAGGTCGCCGAGGCCCTGGTCGAAGACCAGCTCCGGGGGGACGCGGGAGTCGACGCAGCCGAGGACGACGGCGAACGGGTGCTGCCCGCCCACCAGCGTCCGCCGCACCGTCCGCGTCTGGTCGGGATGCCGCTCGTGATAGGTGCGCCAGCGCGCGTTCCCCGCCACCAGGGCGCCGAGCGCGGTCTCGGGGGAGGTGGGCCGGAGCGCCGCGGCTCCCGCGGCGCGGACGGCGCCCGGGGTTCCGCGGGCACCCGACCCGAGCCCGGCGGCCACGGCCACCGCACCGGTCAGCGCCGCCCGGACCACCCGGCGACGTCCCGGGGCCTCGTGCCGATCAGACATGCCGGATCCCGTCGTCCGCCGTTCCTGACCCTTCACACGCGGGTCCAGTCTCGGCGCGCCCGCACGGTGCCGCAATCGGGGGCGGGGCTTTCATCCGTGCGGCTCAGTGCAGGTCGGACCGCGCGGGGGTGTCGTCGAGGAAGCCGCCCGACTGGTGCTGCCACAGCTTCGCGTAGGCGCCCTCCGAGGCGAGCAGTTCCTGGTGCGTGCCCTGCTCGATGATCCGTCCGCCGTCGAGGACGACGAGCCGGTCCATGCCGGCGACGGTGCTCAGCCGGTGCGCGACCACGAGCGCCGTCCGCCCCTCCATGAGCCGCCACAACGCTTCCTGGACGAGGATCTCGCTCTCGGAGTCCAGGGCGCTGGTCGCCTCGTCGAGGAGCAGGATCGGCGCGTCGCGCAGGATCGCCCTGGCGAGGGCGACCCGCTGGCGCTGTCCGCCCGACAGCTTGACCCCGCGCTCGCCCACCATGGTGTCGAAGCCGTCCACGAGCCCCTCGGCGAACTCCGTGACGTGCGCCGCCTCCGCCGCGCGGCGGATCTCGGCCTCGGTGGCGTCCGGCCGGGCGAACGCGATGTTCTCCCGGAGCGTGCGGTGGAACATCGCCGGGTCCTGCGGCACGTACGCGATCAGGCTGCGCAGGTCGGCCTGGGAGAGCCGGCTGATGTCCTGCCCGCCGATCAGGATCCGGCCGGCGTCGACGTCCGTCATCCGCAGCAGCAGCCGGGTGAGGGTGGTCTTGCCCCCGCCCGACCGGCCGACGAGCCCGATCTTCGACCCGCTGGGCACGGCCAGTTCGAGGCATTCGAAGAGCGGCTTCCCGCCCCCGTGGGCGAAGGTCACCCCCTCGAAGCGGACGTCGGCGGCCCCGGCGGCCGGCAGCGGTTCCGGCGACACCGGGTCGAGCACGGTCGGCGGGGTCAGCAGCAGTTCGGTGAACTGCGCTGCCTCCGTCATCGAGCTCTCCAGGCGGCGGTAGATCTGGTTGAACTCGAACATGATGCGGGTGGCGCTGGAGTAGTAGGCGAAGGCGACCACGACCGCCTCCACGCCGCGGCCGCCGGCGGCGAGCGCGATGGCCAGCAGCAGGCCGAGCGCGTTGGTCAGGACGGACATCGGCGCGACGATGGTGTCGATGCGCAGGTTGCCGTAGTCCCAGGAACGCAGCGTGAGCCGCCGCGACTCGGCGACCCGCGAGCGGTGTTCGGCGGCCTCGCGGTCCTCGGCGGCGAACGCCCGGACCGTGTCGATGTTCATCAGGCTGTCGGCGACGTGGCCCGAGACCCGGGCGATCGCCGCCTCCCGCTGGACGACGAGCGCCTGGCGGCGGCGGATCAGGGGGGCCACGCACAGTGCCGTCAGGACGATCGGCACCAACAGCGCGACCACGAGCAGGGGTTCGTAGTGCCACAGCACAACCGATCCGAAGATCAGCGGTACGAACCTGCCCACCAGCGAGAACGTCAGCGTGTCGACGAACTCCTCGAAGCGCGAGGCGAAGCTCAGCACCCGCTTGGTCAGGGATCCGGCGAAGTTGTCGTGGAAGAACGCGGCGTCCTTGGCGAACAGCTCGTCCATCCCGATCACGTACAACTGCTCGATGCCGCGGGCGTCGAGGCGGTTGAGGCAGTGCAGTCCGAGGCGCCACAGCCCTTCCGCGAGCAGCAGGACCGCGGCGAAGCCGAGGACGTAGGGCAGCAACGGGCCGAGGTCGAAGCCGGCGCCCGTACCGGTCCCGCCGCTCTCGGCGATGCGTGCGACGAGCTTGGCGACGACCAGCGGCGCGATGTAGTCGATGCCGATGTTGCCCAGCGCCGGGAGCAGCATCGCGGGAGCCGTCAGCCACTTGTGGCGGGCCAGCTCCCGTCCGTAATAACGAAGGGCGAGGAGCACCGGGCCCCTGCCCGGCGAACCTTTGCGCGATTCAGGCAATTCCATCCCAACCCTGCTTTGCCGGACCTACAGGACAGGATTGGCAGTCTCCCGCGACGGCACCCGCGCAGTCCAAGCGTTTTTCGCCTAACCGCCCGCCAGCACCGCGGGGGTCGGGCCGTCGGGGCGGACGGTGATGCCGTACGCGGCCCCGGCGGGGAGGGACCGGAAGCGCGGGACGTGCGCGGGCAGCAGGTGCTCCAGGAGGACGGTCGACTCGCGGAGGGCGAACTGCAGGCCCAGGCAGGCCCGGGGCCCGATGCCGAAGGGGAGGTAGCTCCCCGGGTGGGCGGGGCGCCGGCCGGGGGTGGTGAAGCGCCCCGGGTCGAACCGGGCGGGGTCGCCCCACAGTCCGGGGTCCCGGTGCGTGAGGTAGGGGCAGACGATGACGTCGGTGCCGGCCTCGACCTCGTATCCGGCGAGGAGGTCGTCCTGGGCGGCGCAGCGCGGCAGTATCCACGCGGAGGGGTAGAAGCGCAGCGTTTCGTTGACGAGGGCCTGGACGGCCTGCCGCCGTTCGGGGGACCCTTCGGGGCCGGCGGCCAGGGCCTGCTCCCGCGCCTGCGGGTTGCGGTCCAGCAGGAGGTAGAGCCAGGTCAGGGTGGTGGCGGTGGTCTCGTGGCCGGCGAGCAGCAGGGTGACCAGCTCGTCGCGGATCAGCCGGTCGGTGTACTCCGGGCGCGTCCCGGCCGCGTCCAGCAGGACGTGCAGCAGTCCCGGGCCGTCGGGTCCGGCCCCGCCCTCGCGGGCGGCGGCGATGGCGCGGTTCGCCACCGCGTCGACCCTGGCCAGTTCGGCGGAGACGGCCTCCGGGGCGGCGGCGCCGTCGGCGGGCAGCTGGGGCAGTGCGGCCACCACGGCGGGCAGGGCGGCCAGTTCGCGCTCCGTGGCGGCGTCGAGGGGGTGCCCGGTCAGGGAACGCCAGATGGTGTCGAGGGCGAAGCGGCGCATCTCCTCGCCGACGTCGAGGACCTGCCCGCCGCGGGCGTACGCGGCCCAGCGCGCCGCGGTGGTCCGGGCGGCCTCGGTGATCCGCTGCTCGTAGCGGCGCATGCCCGGGCCGGTGAACTGCGACTGCAGCAGCCGCCGTTGCCGTTGCCACGCCTCGCCCGTCGCGGACAGGACGCCGTCGCCGACCAGCAGCCGGGCCCGGTGCGAGCGCTTGACGTACCGGTCCGGATGGAGCGCGAGCACGTGCTGCACGGCCGGGGCGCCGGTGACCAGCACGGTGGGGCGCGGCCCCAGCGGGATCGCGGCGACGCCGCCGAGCCGCTGCTGCGCCCGGGCGAAGAGTTCGACGAGCTCCCCTCCCCCGTCCCGCCACTGTCCGACGGTGCCGGGATCCAGCGCGGGGACCCGGCGGCCGGCTGAGGACGGACCGGGCAGGGGGCCGGGGCGGGCGTGAGTGGCCACGGGCGTGCTCCTGTTCGGCGGCACCGGGTGCGGTCATCACGCACTGTAGGGGAGCGGGCGCGCCGGGCGACACCCCGCCTCGCGCCAGGTCGGGGTATTGCGGGGGGGCTGGTGCGGCCGGTCCGGCCGGTCCGGCCCGTGCGGCCCGTGCGGTCGGCATGAACGGGCGGGCCGCGACCGTGCCCCGCCGGCAGGCACGGACCGACGGGCCAGTCGCTCCCCACCCCACCCCCCAGGCGGGCAGTGGCCGAACTCCGCCGGAATCCGGCTGCCGTTCGCCTGGCGTATGCGTCACCGTCACGCCAGGCTCCCCATCCGGTACGCCGGGCGCGCTCTGCTGAGGGCGCTCAACCGCCCCCAACCGCAGAGGTCGTTCCCGCCATGGCAGAACTCAACCGCCGCCGCTTCCTGCAGCTCGCCGGCGGCGCCACCGCGCTGACGATGCTGAACGAGAGCATCGCCCGCGCCGCCGCCATCCCCGCGCAGGGGACCACCGGCACCATCGCCGACGTCGAGCACATCGTGGTGCTCATGCAGGAGAACCGTTCCTTCGACCACTACTTCGGCGCACTGCGCGGCGTCCGCGGCTTCGGCGACCCGCGCCCGGTGACCCTGCCCAGCGGCAAGTCCGTCTTCCACCAGTCCGACAACGCCGGCAAGGTGACGCTGCCCTTCCGGCCGCCGTCCGACGACCTCGGCATGGAGTTCCTCCAGGGCCTCAACCACGACTGGGCGGGCGGTCAGAGCGCCTTCAACAAGGGCAAGTACGACAACTGGGTGCCCGCGAAGACGGCCACGACCATGGCCCACCTGACGCGCGAGGACATCCCCTTCCACTACGCCCTGGCGGACGCCTTCACCATCTGCGACGCCTACCACTGCTCGTTCATCGGCTCCACGGACCCCAACCGCTACTACCTCTGGTCCGGCCACACCGGCAACGACGGCAAGGGCGGCGGCCCGGTCCTCAACAACGCCGAGGCGGGCTACGACTGGACGACGTACCCCGAGCGGCTGGAGACGGCCGGGATCTCCTGGAAGGTCTACCAGGACATCGGCGACGGCTTGAACGCGGCCGGCTCCTGGGGCTGGATCAACGACGCGTACCGCGGCAACTACGGCGACAACTCCCTCCTCTACTTCAACACCTACCGGGGCGCCCAGCCCGGCAACCCCCTGTTCGAGAAGGCCCGTACGGGCACGGACGCCAAGGCCGGCGAGGGCTACTTCGACAGGCTCCGCGCCGACGTCGCCGCCGGCACCCTGCCCCAGATCTCCTGGATCGCCGCCCCCGAGGCCTTCAGCGAGCACTCCAACTGGCCCTCGAACTACGGCGCCTGGTACATCTCGCAGGTGCTGGACGCCCTCACCTCCAACCCCGACGTGTGGGCCCGTACCGCGCTGTTCATCACCTACGACGAGAACGACGGCTTCTTCGACCACGTCGTCCCGCCGTACGCCCCCGCCAGTGCCGCGCAGGGCCTGTCGACCACCCCCACCGCCCTGGACGTCTTCCCCGGCAAGGCCGGCTACGTCGCCGGACCGTACGGCCTGGGCCCGCGCGTGCCGATGCTCGTGGTCTCCCCGTGGAGCACCGGCGGCTACTCCTGCTCCGAGACCTTCGACCACACCTCCGTCATCCGCTTCATGGAGCAGCGGTTCGGGGTGACCGAGCCCAACATCTCGCCCTGGCGCCGCGCCGTCTGCGGCGACCTCACGTCCGCCTTCGACTTCGCCCGCACGGACACCGGCACGGCCCCGCTGCCCGACACCGGCGCCTGGTTCCCGCCGGACCGCGAGCGCCACCCCGACTTCCGGGCCACCCCGCCGGCCGAGGGCGTCATGCCGCGCCAGGAGAAGGGCCTGCGCCAGACCCGTCCGCTGAAGTACGCCCCGTACGTGGACGGCGCGGCGCTCGTGGCGGAGGGCAAGTTCCGGCTGACGTTCAGCGGCGGCCCGGACCTGGGCGCGCAGTTCTACGTCACCTCCGCCAACCGCACCGACGCCCCGTGGACCTACACCACCGAGGCGGGCAAGTCGATCGCGGACACCTGGAACACCCGCTACTCGGCCGGGGTCACCGACCTGACCGTGCACGGCCCCAACGGCTTCCTGCGCGGCTTCCGCAACCCCGGCACCACCCCCGGCCCCGAGGTCACCGCCCGCCACAACGCGGCCACCGGCAACCTGGACCTCACCCTCACCAATGCCGGGGCCTCGACCGCCACCCTGACGGTCACCAACGCCTACGCCGGCGGCCCGAAGCGCCTCACCGTGGCCAAGGGGGCGACCGTCACGTACACGGTCTCGCTGAAGAACACGCGCCGCTGGTACGACGTGACGGTCACCGCCTCGGAGACCCCGGACTTCGGCCGCCGCTTCGCGGGAAAGGTCGAAACGGGCGCGGCCGGCCTGTCGGACCCGGGCATCCTGACGAACCAGTCCTCCTGAGACGCCGGCCGGCGGCCCCTGCCCGGGCCCCGGCCGGTCAGGGGCCGTTCCGGATTCCCCCGGACCGGCCCCTGACGTTTCCCCGGTCGGCGCTCCTGACTCACCGCCATCAGGCCGAGCCACCCGCTACGGTTCGGAGGTACGGCGCGACCCGCCTCCATGCCCGATCGTTGGGGACCTGCCTTGAGCTCTGTGATCAGCCCGCTGCTCCCCGGCGACCTGCCGCAGATCGCCTCGTACCGGCTCATCGGCCGGCTCGGCTCGGGTGGCATGGGCACGGTGTACGCGGCGCTGGACGGCCGGGGCGGCAGGGTCGCGCTCAAGACGGTGCACCCGCAGCTCGCCGCCGATCCCCAGTTCCGCGCCAGGTTCCATCGCGAGGCGGGGGTGCTCCGGCGCGTCGCCGGGCCGGGCCTGGTTCCCTTCGTCGACGCCGACCCGGCCGCCGGGATCCCGTGGCTGGTCACGGAGTACGTGCCGGGCCCCACCCTGCACGAACACGTGGCCGCGTACGGTCCGCTGTCCGGCGGCCGGCTGCTCCTGTTCGCGGCCGGGACCGCCGCCTCGCTGGCTGCCGTGCACGCCGCCGAGATCGTGCACCGTGACCTCAAGCCGGCCAACGTGATCCTCTCCCCGCACGGGCCGCGGGTGCTCGACTTCGGCATCGCCCATGTGACGGACGGAACCGCCGTCACCCGGACGGGTGTCATGACGGGCACTCCGGGCTGGATCAGCCCCGAGCAGTACCGGGGCGGCACGGTGGACAGCCCGGGAGACGTGTTCGCCTGGGGCGCTCTCGTCGCCTACGCGGCCACCGGCCGCCCCGTGTTCGGGACGGGGGCCCCGGACGTGATCGCGTACCGGGTGCTGCGCGAGGAACCCGATCTCGCAGGCGTACCGCAGGAACTGCTGGGGGTGATCACGGCCTGTCTGGCCAAGGAGCCCGCCCAGCGCCCGGCCGCCAAGGACCTGGAGGAGGTCACGTCCGACCTGCTCGGCAGCGCCGCGACCCAGCTCCTCGCCGTCACCCCGGGGCAGCCGACCGCCGTGCACCACCTGATCGCCACCCAGTGGCGCATGCCCACCCTCGAAGACCCCGCTTGGAACACGGCTGCGCAGCATCCGCCGTCGAGGAGCAGAACCTGGTTGCAGCGCGCGGCGATAGCCGCGGGCGCGGCAGCCGTCGGCGCTCTCGGCGCCCTGTTCCTCATCCTCGTCCCTCCGGGCGGCTCTCCGGAGCAGCCGGTAGCCGCCGCCACCACCTCAGCTCCTGCTCGGGCCGCGGACGATCAACGACCGTCCGCCCCACAGCCGTCGAGCACCACCGCCGCGCCCGTCGCGTCTCCCGCCGGACCGGTCGCGAAGCCCACCCTCGCCGTCCAGCAGCCGACCCGGACCGTGGTCCGCACCATCGCCCCGTGGGCCGTCGGCGGTGACGCCCCCGCGAACGGGGTCGTGGTCACGGGGGATGCCGTCGGGTCGTGCTGGAGCAGCTCGTCCAAGACGCAGCGCACGGACGCCTGGCGCTGCAGCACCGACAGCACCATCCTCGACCCCTGCTTCGCCCCGGACATCGGACCGGAACACCCCGTGCTCCTCTGCATGGAAGGCGACCCGAGGCACATGCGGCGGCTGACCCTCACCGAGACGCTCCCCGGCAACAACTTCCACATTCCGGGCGGCCCCGTCCCGACGCCCTTGATCATCGAGCTCGCCAACGGCAAGACGTGCACCTTCGCCGCCGGTGCCACGGACTCCCTGGCCGGCCGGCGGCTCAACTACTTCTGCGGGGGCGGCGGAAGCGTGTACGGAGACCCGGACCAGGACAGCCCCCTCTGGACCGCCGACTACCGGGCCGACGGGGCGGCCACCCTCGACAGCGTGCCCGTCTCGACCGTTCACCAGTAGCACCGCTCGCGCGTCCGGCCCCGCGTCAGCCGACGGCCAGCACGACCGGGCCGCCGGTCCGGTCGACGCGGGCCGTCCACTCCGGGGGCAGCCGCAGTGACCGGGACGGGGAGAGCCGGCCCGCGAACCGCCGGCGCCACAGCGGACGGCCGTCCTGGTGGACCGTCACCACCGGGGCGGTCAGCGGCTCCCCCGACCGCAGGAGAAACGGCCGCCCGGCGGTGCCGGTGACCCGGTTCGGCGTCACCCACAGGAGCGGGGCCCTGACCTCCAGCGGCGGGCCGGGCTCCGGCCATGGGGCGCCGGCCAGGTGGGCGAGGACCGGGGCGGCCGCGGCGGCGCCCTCCGCGGCGGCGGTGGCCGCGCGTTCGATGCCGTGGAGGGCATTGCCGACCGCGAAAACGCCCGGCGTCGAGGTACGGAAGGACGCGTCCACGCCCGGACCCCGGGTGCCGGGGTCCAGGGGGACGCCGCCGCGTCGGGCCAGTTCGTGATCGGGGATCCAGTCGCCGGTGAAGACCACCGTGTCGCAGGCCAGTACCCCCGACCGGCCGTCCCGGTGGCGGACGGCCACGCCGGTCAGCCGGCCGCGGCCGCGCAGTTCGCCGACCGTGGTCGCCGTGAGGAGCGGGACCCCCGGCACGGCCGCGGCGCGCGGGCGCTCCGTGACCATCGCCACCACCTCCGTACCCGCCCGCCGCAGCGTGTCCACCGCGTGCCGGGCCACCGCCTCGTCGCCCACGACCACGGCCCGCCGCCCGACGGGCAGCCCGTACCGGTGGACCGACTGGAACAGCTCGCCGGTGGTCAGCACGCCCTGCGGGCGGGAGCCCGGCACCAGCCGGGCGCTACGGGGGCGCTCCCGGGCGCCCGTGGCGAGGACCACGGCCCGGGCCGTGATCCGCTCCAGGCCCGCCGGGCTGGTGGTCTCCAGGGTCAGCGGGCCGGCCCAGCCGGTGGCGGTGACGCCGGTGCGGACCGTGGCCCCGGCGGCGAGCGCCGCCTGCGCCGACCGCCGTGCGTACGCGGGACCGCGCAGCCAGGGGCGCGGCGGCCGGCCGAAGCCGCCGTGGTGGAGGTGCCGCGGCATCCCGCCCGCCTCCTCCTCCCGTTCCAGTACCTCGACCCGCCCGGCGCCGGCTGCCGCCAGCCGGGCGGCGAGGGACAGTCCGGCGGGGCCGGCGCCGACGATCAGGACGTCGACCCGCACGTCGGCCGGCACGCCCACCAGCGCGTCGGCCGGCACGAGGACCGTGCGGTTCACCGGCGGGCCTCCTCGAACAGGGCCCGGACGGCGGCCCCGCAGTGGAAGCCCTGGCAGCGGCCGCCCCGGGCGCGCGTACGCCGCCGCAGGCCGTCCGGGGAAGCGGGCGGGACGGTCCCGGCGAGCGCGTCGCGTATCTCCCCGCGGGTCACGCGCTCGCAGTGGCAGACGATCCGGCCGTACTCCGGGTCCGCCGCGATCATCGCCGCGTCGCGGTACGGCCGGGGGAACGCCTCGCCGAGGTTCGGCATCCGCACCGGTTCCCACTCCCGTGCGCCGGACACCGGCAGACCGCCGTCCGCGAGCAGCTCCACCACGTGGGCGGCGATCGCCAGGGAGGCGGTCAGCCCCGTGGAGCGGATCCCGCCCACGCTCACGTACCGCTGGGCGGGATGCGCCCGGATCGCGTAGTCCTCCTGCCCGGTGGCCGCCCGCAGCCCGGCGTACACGGCGGTGACCTCCTCCTCCAGGAGCGCCGGCAGGATCCGCCGGCCCTTCTCCCGCAGCAGCGCGAGCCCTTCGGCGGTGGACCCGGTGGCCGTCTTGTCGTCCAGGTCCTCGGCGGTCGGCCCGAGCATCACGTTCCCGTACACGGTCGGCGTCACCAGCACCCCCTTGCCGCGCGCGTCCGGCACCGGCAGGAGGATGTGGCGTACGAGGCCGCGGGCGAGTTCGTCGAAGACGATCAGCTGGCCGCGCCGGGGCGTCACGGTGAAGTCTGCGTGCCCGAGCAGCCGGTCGATCTCGTCGGCGTACAGGCCCGCCGCGTTGACCAGGTGCCGGGTGCGCAGCGGGCCGCGGCCGGTGCCCAGCGTGTGCGGATCCCCCGGAGTGATCGAGCGCACCTCGCAGTTGAGGTGCAGGTCGACGCCGGCGCGGACGGCCTGGGTCGCGTAGGCGAGGGTGGTCGTCCAGGGGCAGATGATCGACTCGTCGGGCACGTGGAGCGCCCCCAGGAGCCCGGGTCCGAGCTCCGGCTCGCGGGCCCGGACTTCCCCGGCCGGGAGGATCCGGGCCGCGCGGTAGCCGTTGCGTACGGCCTTCTCGGCGAGGCCCGGCAGCGCCGCGAGCTGTTCCTCGTTCCAGGCGACGAGCAGCGCCCCGAGCGGTTCCACCGGGATGCCGGTGTCGGCGGCGTACGAGGCGAGCAGCCGCTGCCCCTCCCGTACGAGCCGGGACTCCAGGGAGCCGGGCACGGCGTCGAAACCGGTGTGCAGGATGGCGGTGTTGGCCTTGGAGGTGCCGTTGCCGACGTCGTCGGACGCGTCGACGAGGGCGATCCGCAGGGGGAGCCGGGCCAGTTCGCGGGCGATGGCCGAGCCCACGACGCCTGCGCCGACGACCGTCACGTCGTACGCGTCGCCGCCGGGCAGCGGGCCGCTGGTGGTGACCGTCATGCCGGGCCGCCGGCGGTGACGGTCATGCCGGGCCGTCGAGCAGGGCCGAGACCGCCGTCCGGAACCGTGCGCGGCGCTCCGCCGCCTGCCCGGAGCCGGCCCTCGGTTCGTAGACGGCGGAGGGCTTCCACTGCGGGACGGCCTCGTGGGCGGTGAGCGAGGGGTCGAGCCCGAGCCGGGCGACCGCCCCGACGCCGAGCGCGGTGGCGTCCGGCAGCGCCGAGACCTCCACGGGGATCTGGAGCAGATCGGCCTGCGCCTGCATGAGCAGCGCGGACCGGGTGAGTCCGCCGTCCACGCGCAGGGTGGCCAGCGGCGCCCCCAGGTCGGCGGCGACCGCGTCCGCGAGCTCCGCCACCTGCGCGGCTATGCCGTCGCACAATGCGTGCACGAGGTGCCCGGCGGTCGTGTCGAGGCCGAGGCCGGTGACCGAGCCCCGCAGGTCGCCCCGCCACCACGGGGCGGCGAGCCCTGCGAGGGCGGGGACGAAGGTGACGCCGCCGGCGTCCGGGGCGCTGCCTCCCACGGTGTCGATGTCCTCGGCGCCGGAGATCACGCCGAGGTCGGTGAGCCACCGCACGGCGGAGGCGGCCGTGTAGACCTGCCCGTCCAGGCAGTAGCTGGTCTGTCCGCCGAGCCGCCAGGCGACGCAGCCGACCAGGCCGGAGGTGCTGCGCCGGGGCAGCGGCCCGGTCTGCGCGAGGAGGAACGCCCCCGTGCCGTAGGTGCACTTGGCGGTGCCGGGCTCGGTGACGCGCTGGGCGAGCAGGGCGGCCTGCTGGTCGACGAGCAGGCCCGTCAGCGGCAGCGGGGGACCGAAGGCGGTGGTGGTGCCGACGCGGGTGTCCGCGTCGACGACTTCCGGCAGCCGCTCGCCGGCCAGGCCGAAGGTGTCGAGTGCCGCCGGGGACCAGTCGACGGTGTCGAGGTCGAGGAGCTGGGTGCGGCCCGCGGTCGCCGCGTCGGTGACGAAGGCGCCGGTGAGCCGGTGCACCAGCCACACGTCGCTGGTCGTCACCACGCCCTGCCGGGTCAGGTGGCGACGTATCCAGGCCATCTTCGGCGCGGCGAAGTACGGGTCCAGCGGCAGCCCCGTCAGCTCCTGCAACGACGCGGCATGCGGGGCCAGTTCCGTGCAGAGCTGCTCGGCCCGGCGGTCCTGCCAGACGATCGCGTCGGTCAGCGGCTCACCGCTCGCCGGGTCCCAGGCGAGTACGGTCTCCCCCTGGTTGGCGAGGCCCACCGCCACCACCGGCTCGCCGGCCGCGGCCAGTGCGGCGCGCCCCGCGTCGACGACCGAGTCCAGCAGCTCACGGGGGTCGACCTCCACACGGCCGCCCGGCAGGTACCGGGGCCGCACGGGGGCGGAGGCGGAGCCGATGACCCCGCGTACGGGACAGACGACGAGGGCCTTGGTTCCCGACGTGCCCTGGTCCACAGCGAGCACCGGGCCCGTCATCACCACTCCGTCCCTGGATATCGGCTTGCGCGTGATCGTCGCTCGGAAGCCTTCCCCAGCGGACGTCGCCCGTCAAGATCCGTCCGCACGGCCGGCGATCACCCGCGGACAGAGCTGACGTGAATTCATATCTTGTATGTGGCTTGATAGTTGCATTTGAAATGTTCCACGGTCCGAACGCTCACACTCGATCTATAGTGATCGCCGATCACCAGGCGCGAAGGCCATGCGATGCGAGGACCGATGACCACGACCACCGCAAGACGCGCCCGTCCCGACCACCCGTCGACCGGGGCGAGGTGATGGCGGGCGGCGACTTCCGGCCCGTCTACCATCCCGCCGGTCACGACAACGAGCTGCGCGTCGCCGTGCAGGACCTGCGCACCGGCCGCTGGGTGTCGATGGCGCAGTTACTCGACCGGACGGACGGCTGGGGGCTGTGGACCCAGCGCACCCAGGTGCTCGCCGCGGTCGCCGCCGGCTCGGACGTGGTCCAGGCCTGGCGCGCCGAGGAACCGCGCAGCGTCGCCGCGTCCGTCATGCACACCCGTGTCGTCGTCGAACGGGCCGTACGTGCCCACCGCGCACGCCACCCCCGCACGCGCGAGCTGTGGCGGGAGGCCTGGGAAGCCTGCCGTGACACCGCCGAGGCCAGCCCAGCCGACCCCGTGCCCTGGGTCTGCCTGCTCGCCCTCGCCTCCCTCGACGAACACCGCTCGATGGACGAGCACCGGCTCCGGGCCCCCGCCGTGATGCTGCCCCCCGGCCCCTGGGGCATCCTCGCCCAGGCCGACAAGCGCGATCCGCACAACCGCGAGGCGTACCACCGGATGCTCCAGTTCGTGTGCGCGGGCACCCCCGGACCCCTCACCGAGGCCGCCAACTTCGTGCACTGGGCGGCTGGTTCGGCTGCGCCCGGGTCCGCCGTCCACCTCCTGCCGCTGTACCTGAGCATCGAGCGCTACCGCCGCGAGCGCGGCCAGGAGAGGGCGCTCGACCTGCACTGGGTCGCCGAGGACTCCGTCCGGGACGCCGGCCACGCCCTGGACACCTGGTTCCGGTACGCCGACCTGCGCCGCGCCTCCCCGCTCGACCTGAACCACCTCGCCCACGCCCTGTGGGGAGCCAACCGGTTCGGCGAGGCGGCCCAGGTCTTCGACACGATCGACCGGTACTGGACCACCCTGCCCTGGGCCTACCGGACCCGCGACCCCGCCGACCAGGAACTGGCCGTGGAGGTCTTCCTGCAGGCCCGGTCCCGCAGCCTCGCCGGCCGGAACTGACCGCCGCTCCCCCGCGGCCCCACCGCCCCACCCCCCGCTCCGCGCTTCGCCACCCCCGCGCTCCACGAACCCCCGGAGGTACGTCCCCATGTCCCGAACCGCGCCGACCGTCCGCCAGGACTTCAAGGCCCCACCCCGGCAGGACGAGGAGGAACGACTGAGGGAGCTCGGCTACCAGCCCGTCCTCGCCCGCCGGATGGGCGGCTTCGGCAACTTCGCCATCAGCTTCTCGGTCATCTCCGTCCTGTCCGGCTGCATGACCCTGTACGGCTTCGGCCTGGGCACCGGCGGTCCGGCCGTGATGATGTGGGGCTGGGTCGGCGTCGGCCTCTTCGTCCTCTGCGTGGGTCTCGCCCTGGCCGAGGTGACCAGCGCCTACCCCACCTCCGGGGCGCTCTACTACATGGCCGACCGGCTCGGCGGACGCCGCTGGGGCTGGTACACGGGCTGGCTCAACCTGCTCGGCCTGCTCGGCGCCATCGCCGGGATCGACTACGGCGCCGCCCTGTTCACCGGCGCCTTCCTCAACCTCCAGTTCGGTTTCGTGCCCACCGCGGGCTCGACCTTCCTGATCTTCCTCTGCATCCTGCTGCTGCACGCCGTGCTCAACCTCTTCGGCGTCCGCCTCGTCAGCGTGCTCAACTCCGTCAGCGTCTGGTGGCACCTGGCCGGCGTGGCCGTGATCGTCGGCGCCCTGGCCTTCGTCCCCGACCACCACCAGTCGCCCTCGTTCGTCTTCACCGAGTTCGTCAACGACACCGGCTGGGCCAACCCGTTCTACGTGGCCGCGGTCGGCCTGCTGCTCGCCCAGTACACGTTCTCCGGGTACGACGCCTCCGCGCACCTCTCGGAGGAGACCTCCAACGCCTCCGTCTCCGCCGCCAAGGGCATCGTCCGGGCCATCTGGGTCTCCTGGATCGCCGGGTTCGCGCTGCTCGCGGGCCTCACCTTCGCCATCCAGGACTACGCGGCCGTCCAGGGCAGCGCCACCGGCGTCCCGCCCGCCCAGATCTTCCTCGACGCCCTCGGCTCCGGAGGCGCCACCGCCCTGCTCCTCGTCGTCATCGTCGCGCAGCTCTTCTGCGGCAACGCCGAGGTCGCCGCCGCGAGCCGCATGGTCTTCGCCTTCAGCCGCGACAACGCCCTTCCCGGCTCCGCCCTGTGGCGCAAGGTCAGCAGCCGTACGCAGACCCCGGTCCCGGCCGTCTGGCTCTCGGTCGTCGTCGCGGGCGTCCTGGCGCTGCCCTCCCTCTACTCCGCGACCGCGTACGGGGCCGTGACCGCCATCAACGTCATCGGCATCACCCCGGCCTACGCCATCCCGATCTACCTGCGCCTGCGCGCCGGCAACCGCTTCCAGCCCGGCCCGTGGAACCTGGGCCGCTGGAGCAAGCCGATCGGCTGGACCGCGGTCGTCTGGGTGGCCGTGGTCACCGTCCTGTTCTGCCTGCCCCAGAAGTCGCCGGTCACCATCGACTCGATGAACTACGCGGTGATCGCCCTGGCGGTGGTCCTGGTCCTGGCCAGCGCCTGGTGGTACGCCGCCCGCCGCTCCTACGGAACCCCGTCGGCCTACGGCAACGCCCGCGAGCAGGCCGAGATCGCCGAGGGCATCGTCTGACCCTCCCCCCGCGCACACTGCTCCCGGGCATGACCATGACCGTGACCAAGGGGCCGTTCCGGATCTACCCGGAACGGCCCCTGCCGGGCGACGGCGAAGACACCGGTCACCCCTTCAACCGGCGCAGACGTTCCGACCACCGGTGCCAGAGGGCGGACCCCGGGCGTTCGGCCGTCACGCGGGCCACCTCCTTGGCCGCGCCCGGCACACCGTTCTCCTCGGCCCAGCGGTACCAGTCGATGGCATTCCCGTATGCGCCGCGCTGTTCGTGGGCCCGGGCGCCCTCCAGGATGGCCGCGCCGTCGCCGGCCTTGGCGGCCTCCAGCAGCCAGGACAGGGCCGCCTGGACGTGCTCGTCGTCGCCCACCTTCAGCTGGGTGCGGGCGACCTGCCGCATGGCCTGGATGTTGCCCGCCTGAGCGGCCCGCAGCCGCCATGCGAAGGCGTTGCCGGAGTCCAGTCCCACCAGGGCGAGCATGGCCTCGACGTCGCCGCCCTCGGCAAGGTCGCGGTAGCGCTGGACCGCCTGCCTGAGGTGCTGTTTGCGGTCGACGGAGCGGTTGCTCCGGTCGCGCAGTACGAGGTGCAGCCGGGCGATGTCCCGCTTGGTGGTCCGGTCACCGAGTTGTTCGGCGCGGAGGAGGCACTGCAGGGCATCCGGCAGCCGGTCGCTCCGCTCGTGCTTCGCGGCGGCGGCCCGCAGGGAGGCGGGGGTCGGCTGCGCCCCCTCGGCCGGCGCGGCGGGGCTCGGCGGCGTCCGTACGGCGGCCTTCTTCTTCGAGGCGGGCTCGGCCGCGGCCTTCTTCGCCGCGGACTTGGCAGCGGCCTTCTTCGCCGCGGGCTCAGCTGCCGCCTTCTTGGGCGCGGGCTCGGCCGCGACCTTCTTCTTCGAGGCGGACTCGGCCGCATCCTTCTTCGCCGCAGGCTCGGCTGCGACCTTCTTCGCCGCAGGCTCGGCTGCGACCTTCTTCGCCGCGGGCTCGACTGCCGCTTTCTTAGGCGCGGGCTCGGCTGCCGCCTTCTTCGGCGTGGGCTTCGGCGCGGTGGAACCGGTCGGACCGGTGCCGGCCAGCGCCGCGCGGAGGCGTTCCGCTTCGCCGGCGGCCTGGGGGTGTCCCTGCTCGACGGCACGCTGGTACCACTTCAGCGCTTCCTGTTCCCGTGCCGTCCGCTCCAGGATCTCCGCCGCGTCGATCATGGCGGCCTGATGGCCCTTGGCCGCGGCCACGCGGAAGTGGGCCAGCGCGTCCGGAAGGTTGCCCTGCTGCTTCAGCCAACGCCCCACGCAGTGCATCGCGTCGGTGTTGCCCGCGGCTGCTGCCCGGCGGTACCAGTCGAGGGACTCGGCCTGCTTCTTGGGATCCCTGGCCAGCAGCTGGGCGGAAATCACCATGGCGTGGACATGGCCGGCCTCGGCGGCCTTCTGGTACAAGGTGAGGGCTTTCTGCTCGCGCTTGGCCCCCAGGTGCCCGCTTGCCAGCGCCAGCATCGACTCCACCTGTCCGTCGCGGGCGGCTGCCTCGTGCCCGCGCATCAGCTCCGCTTCGGCGGCCTTCGCGTCCTTCGCCTCCTTGGCGGCCTTCGCCTCCTTCGCCGCCTTCGCGTCGGACGCCTCGGCACGGGCCAGCGCGGCGCGGACGCGGGCCACCGCCTCGGGGGCCTTCTCGTAGTTGCGCCCCGCGGCCGCCTCGTACCACGCGAGGGCCTCCGCCAGCCCGCCGGGCTTCTGCTCCAGCAGGGCGGCCAGCCGGACCACCGAGTTCAGATCCCCGCCCTCGGCCGCCCTCCGGTAGAGGGATACGGCCTGGTCCCGCTCGCCCGGGAAGTACTGCTCGATCAGCTGCGCCGCCTCCCTCGCGCCGGTCGGGTTGCCGGCCTCGGCCGCTCGCCGGAGCCAGGACAGCGCCTGCCGCCAGTCGCGGACGGAGCGGCAGGCGGAGGCCACCTGGCGCATGGCCTCCGAGTCCCCGGCCTCGGCGGCGGCCCGGTGCCGGGCGCCGGGCTCGCCCGCGTACGCCTTGCCGGCCGCAGCCTTCCGGGCGGGCGCCACCGGTGGATTCACCGGCGGCGCCGCCTTCGGAGCGGCCGGTGGGGAGACCTGCCGCGCACTCGGCCCGGCGTCGGTCGGGGGCAGGGTGGTCGCCTCCGGGATCGACGCCCCGGGCGGTGCGGGCGGCACATCGCGCTCGCGGACCGATCGGGCAGCCGGCGCAGTGGGCGTGGCGGCACGAGGGAGTCCGGGGCCGGTGCGGGCCGGTGGTTGGTGCTCGGGACGCCGGTGGCGCATCGGTTCCGCGAGGTCCACCGCGAGGTCCGACAGTCCGGCGAGCGCACTCCGCAGCCCGGGCGGCAGCCACTCCTGCTCCTTCGGCGACACGCTCGGCGGCAGCAGTCCGGCGAGCTCCGCCGGCGTCGGCCGGTTCTGCGGCCTCGGTTCAAGGCAGGAGTGGACGGTCTTCTCCACGCCGGACGGCAACCCGTCCAGCCGGCGGTTCCCGAGCAGGATGTTCGCCTGGATCTGCGCCGCGGAGCCGGGCCCGAACGGGTGCCGGTTCAGCGCCGCGTAGGCCAGCACCACGCCGAGGGCGAAGACGTCGCTCGCCGGCCCCACCCGTTCGTCCCGCAGCTGTTCGGGCGAGGAGAAGGTGACGGTGCGCGGGGCGGCCCCGGATCCGGTCAGTGTGGCGCCGCCGGCCGGGGAGAGGTTCCGGGCGATCCCGAAGTCGATGACGTACGGTCCGTCTCCGGCCAGCAGGATGTTCGCGAGCTTGAGGTCACGGTGCACCAGGTCCGCGGCGTGGATGCTCCGCAGGGCGTCGGCCAGACCTGTCGCCAGGACCCGCCACGTCCGCTGGGGCAGCGCGGCTCCGCAGTGGTCGAGCGCATCCGCCAGGTCGACCCCGCGGATGTAGCGGGCGGCGAGCCAGGGTTCGGCGGCATGCGTGTCGGCGTCCACCACCTGGGCGGTGTACGCGCTGTCGACCGCGCGGGCCGCCTCGACCTCGCGGGCGAACCGGCGGCGGAAGCGCTCCGGGTTCCCCGCCAGGTGCTCGGGCCTGATCGTCTTGAGCGCGACGCCGCGGCCGAACTCGGTCCGGGCGAAGTACACGTTCCCCCAGCCGCCCCGGCCCAGCAGGGCGAACAGCCGGTACGGGCCGATCGTCTCGGGATCGTCCTCACGCAGTGGCTCCAACGTCACTCCCCCACGGATCCACCGGCCGTCACGGCACCCCCGCGGGAGCGCGCACCGGGATCCACCCGCCGGCCCCGCAGGGCCGTTCCAACACTCGTACCGTCGTGCCGGCCGCGCCGCCACCCGTGGTCGTACAACGCCCGCGCGCTGCCAGAGGCTCCCGCGCCGAGCTCAGTCCGTACTGGTCAGCGCGTCGTTGTCGCGCGCCCGCCGGGGCGGCTTCGCCCGTACACCGTCGCCTCGTTCCCCGGGCCACCGCTGGCCGCTGCGCCGGAGGACGACGCCGCGGACGAGCTCGATCTCGTCGTCGGGACCGAACCCCCGGAACAGGCGCTCCTTCGGCACACCTCCGGAGCTCTCGTCGAGATGCGGAAGGGGCTGCCACGGCGTGGGCTCACGCCCGGGACGCAGGGTACGGATCCGGCTGCGCGCGGTACTGGCGTCCAGGACCCTGAGGGTGCCCCGACGTGAGACGATCACCAGATGGCGCCGGCTGATCCGGCTCCGGCGGTCGTCCGGGAGATGGCGCTCGTCGATCCGGGCGAGGTGGCCGCGCCCGAGGACGAACTCCCGGCCGTCGTCCTCGGTGAGGTTCTCCCAGGCCTGGCAGACGCCGTCGACCATGATCTTGAGCTGTAGCCGGGGGCGGCGGGGTCCGAGGTCGGTCAGCAGCGTCCCGTGGGAGCGGCAGACCACCTTGCCGGCCCGGAACGCCGGGCTGGGGTTGCAGGGCGTTCGCGAGCAGCGCCAGGAGCGTTCGAGCACCTCCGAGCGTGGGCGGCCCCGGAAGTCCAGCAGGTTGCGCGCCTTGAGGTCGTCGCGCTCGCCCTCCTGGGAGATCACCCGGTCCGCGAAGACCCGCATGTCCCGGAGGACCATCCGGACCGAGCCGTCGGCACGGCGCTGCGGTTCGAGGAAGTGCTCGCGGTCGCCCTGGATCCACGGGTGCTCTCCCCGGTGCCCGCGGAAGTAGTCGCGGCTGATGACCCGGGTGCCGAGCACCTTCGCATGGTCGAGCAGGTCCGGGTCCGCCTTGGCGATCACGGCGATCAGGCCGCGGTCGCGCCAGTCGCGCAGCAGCGCGACCTCGGCGGGGTCGGGGAAGTCCGCATCGGAGCGAGGGCCCAACAGGTTCTCGTCGGCGATCGCGTGGACGGTCACCTCCCCGTCCCCGGTCCACTCCCGCAGCGCCGCGAGGACCAACCGCAGTCGCTCGAGCGAGCTCGGCGTGCCGCCGCCGAGTTCCCGCTCGCGGATCACGTTCGAGAGGTCGATCAGGTAGTCGGCCTGGGCGGCCTCGCCCCGTAACTGACGTTCCATACGGCGGAACGCCGCCAGATCGCTCACCACGCCTCTCCCACCCGCTCGCAGGTCCCTACGGTGACAGGAGGAGAGGCTATCGGCATCCGGCGCCGCGCACTCCGCGTCCGCACGATTCCCGTGCTCCAGGGCTCGTTCGGCAGGTCACGGCATTCCGGGCTCGGTCACCGTGAGGGTGAGGGCGAGGCCCCGAGGATGTGGCGGACGACGGAGGCGGCTTCCTGCTGGTGGTGGTCCAGCCAGTCGGTGAGGTGGGCGCGGACGACCTCCCGTACGTAGGCGTCCGCTTCGGGATTCCCGAGCCTGGTCCCGGTGGGGCCCTCGAAGACGGGATGGGCGAGTTTCACGGCAACGACCGCGGTCAGGCCCTGGTGGACGGCCCCGGCCGTGATGTCCTCGTCGTCCGCGGACAGCAGCCCCTGCCGGCGCGCGTACTCGTTGACGAGGTCGGTGAGCGCGGTACGGAAGCCCTCTTCGTGGGCGCCGCCTTCGCGGGTGCGGGTGCTGTTCGCGAAGGAGTGGAGCTCTCCCGGGGAGCAGGTGTTCCACTGCATGGCGACCTGTACGGAGATCGTCCTGCTCTCGTTCTCCGCTTCGAAAGCGATGGCGGGGAAGTGGAGGAGACTCGTGGGGTAGGGGTTGAGCCGGGCGACGAAGGCCCGGAGGCCGTCCGGATGGTGGTGGCGAACCGGCCGCTCCGGACGCTGGTCGGTGAGCGAGACGGCCAGGCCCCCGTTGAGGAAGGCCAGTTCCCGGAAGCGCTCCGACATCGTGGCGAACGAGTACCGGACGGTCTCGAAGATGCCGGCGTCGGGCAGGAACGCGATCGTGGTGCCGTGCTCGCTCGTCTCCCCGTTCCTCGTCAAGGGGGTGACCGGGACGCCCTTCGCGTACTCCTGGGTCCAACGGTGGCCGTCGCGGTGGACCTCGACCGTGAGACGGCTCGACAGCGCGTTGACCACGCACAGGCCCAGGCCGCTGAGGCCGCCGGAAACCCTGTAGCCGGTGCGGGACTTGGAGCCGAAGGACAGTTCCGTCAGTTCGAGCTCGACGGCGGACTTGCCGTGGGGCTCCTGCGTCTCGACGGGAATGCCTCGCCCGTTGTCCGCGACGCGGATGCCGCCTTCTGCGGTGATCGTGACGTCGATGGCGTCGGCGTGGCCGGCCAGGTGCTCGTCGACGGCGTACGAGACGACCTCGTACACCAGTTGGTGCAGGCCGCGTTCGCCGATCGAGCCGACGTACATGCCGGGGCGCCTGCGTACCGCCTCGAGGCCTTCGAGCACCTGGATGTGTGCGCCGGTGTACTCGGTCATGAAACACCCTCCCCGGGCCGTCCTGAGCACGTGTGCCCATCCTAGGTATCCGATGACAAATGCGCAGGTCAGACCGTGCGTGACGAGCTCCCGAACGGCCGCGTCCGCGGCTTTGCCGAGGCGCCCGCCCCGGGAGGCCGCCGCTGGGAGCGGAGCGGCGCGAAGACCCCGCCGAAGGCGCCCGCGGGGGCGTTCCCGGCGAAGCCGGAGGGCCTTTCCCCGCCGGTTTCGCTCCGGCTCCGCGACGCGGCCGATCGGGTCCCGCCGGTGACACTGCGTCAGCCCAGTGCTCAGCCCAGTGCGCGGTCGAGGTTGAAGGCGGCGCTGATGAGCGAGAGATGGGTGAACGCCTGGGGGAAGTTGCCCAGTTGTTCGCCGGTCGGGCCGATCTCCTCCGCGAACAGGCCGAGGTGGTTTCCGTAGGTGAGCATCTTCTCGAAGGCGAGCCTGGCCTCCTCCAGCCGGCCCGCCCGGGCCAGCGCCTCCACGTACCAGAAGGAGCAGATCGAGAAGGTCCCCTCGGGGCCGTGCAGGCCGTCCGGGCTGGCGGTCGGGTCGTAGCGGTACACCAGCGAGTCGGAGACCAGGTCCGTGGTGAGCGCGTCGAGGGTGGAGAGCCACTTGGGGTCGGTGGGCGAGATGAACTTGGCCATCGGCATCATCAGCAGCGAGGCGTCCAGCACGTGGTCGTCCAGTCCCTGGACGAACGCCCCTCGCTCGGCCGACCAGCCGCGCCGCATGATCTGCCGGTAGATCGCGTCCCGGGACTCCCGCCAGCGGGGCAGGTCCGCCGGCAGACCGCGGCGGTTCGCCATGCGCATCGCGCGCTCCAGCCCCACCCAGCACATCAGCCGCGAGTACACGAAGTTCCGCCGGCCCGCCCTGGTCTCCCACACCCCCTCGTCGGGCTGGTCCCAGTGCTCGCAGAGCCAGTCCACCACGGCACCGACCTCGTCCCAGCGGTCACTGCTGATCGGCTGCCCCCACTTGTCGTAGAGGTAGATCGAGTCGATCAGCGCACCGTAGATGTCCAGTTGGAGCTGGCCGGTGGCGGCGTTGCCCACCCGCACCGGTGCGGAGCCGAGGTAGCCCTCCAGGTGCGGAAGCTCGTATTCGGGCAGGTCGGTGCGCCCGTCGATGCCGTACATGATCTGCAACGGGCCGCCCTCCCCCGTGCCCCGCAGGATGCCCCGCTCGGAGATGAACCCCATGAACGCCTCGGCCTCCGAGGTGAACCCCAGGCGCAGCATCGCGTAGACGCAGAAGGCGGCGTCGCGGACCCAGACGTAGCGGTAGTCCCAGTTGCGTTCGCCGCCGATCTGCTCGGGCAGGCTGGTGGTGGGTGCGGCGACGATCGCGCCGGTCGGCGCGTAGGTGAGCAGCTTCAGCACCAGCGCGGAGCGGTTCACCATCTCCCGCCAGCGCCCGTGGTAGCGCGAACCGGCCAGCCAGTGGCGCCAGAACCGGACGGTGGCGTCGGCCTGCTCCTGCGCCTCGGCGCGCGGGCACGACCGGGGCGGGGCCCCTTCTCCGATCTGGTCGAGGGCGAACACGTTGGACTCGCCCTCGAGGAGCTTGAAGTGCGACCACACGTCCAGGCCGTCGGTTTCCAGGGGTGCGGTGGCGGTCAGCGCGAGCGTCAGTGACGGGGAGCGGAACACCGCCGTGTGGCCGTCGAGGTGCGTGGTGTGCGCTTCGGTGCCGTAGCCGAAGCGGGGGGCGATGCGCGCCCTGAACGGGAGGGTTCCGCGGACGCAGATCACCCGTCGGATCAGCCGGTGCCGGGCCGCCTCGCGCGAGTCGTCGACCACGGGCATGAAGTCCTGGATCTCCGCCACTCCGTCCGCGGCGAAGAACCGCGTGATCAGCACGTTCGTGTCGGGGAAGTAGAACTGCCGGGTCCGGGTCGGGACCTCGGCGGCGAGCTCGAACGACCCGCCCCGGTCGGCGTCGAGGATGGACCCGAAGACGCTGGGCGCATCGAAGCGCGGGCAGCAGTACCAGTCGATGGTGCCGTTCGTGCCGACGAGGGCGGTCGTACGGAGATCGCCGATCAGGCCATGCTCGGAGATCGGGACGTATCGGCCGCCGTCCGCCTGCTCGAAACCAGTCGTGTCGAACGCCATACCGGCCTCCCTGCCGCTGTGGGCCCGGGCCTGGAGATGAAGCCTCGCTCTTCATGCTAGACCGCTGCCCGACGCGGGGGTCGTTGCGGACCGTGAAGCAGATCGACGAGGAAGCTCGTGCAGCCTCCTGCGCGAAGATCGAGCAGGTGGCCAGGTCAGCCGCACCGATCAAGGCCTCTCAGGCGGTTACGGAATATACGGTGCCGTCCGTGTCGGAAATGTAGACGACTCCGTCATACGCCGCGAAACTCGGGCTCCGGTCTTTCACCGCGGCCTCGAATCTCCAGCGACCTTTCCCTGTGGCGGTATCGAGCGCATGGAAGCGGCCCTCCGAGGTGCTGAAGCAAACGACATCGCCGGTCACCGAGAGCGGCGAATCCACAAATCCCTCATCGGGAGCCCATTTCCATTTCTCTTTACCGGTAGCCGCATCCATCGCATATAGATCGTAGGGCCCGGCGTATACGACACCACTTACCACCGCCAGCGCCTCGACACCGTTATTGCTGGCAAGTTTCCATTTTTCGCCACCGGTGGCCGCATCCAGTGCCCACATGTTTCCGTAGGACGATCCGACATACACGACATCCTCTGCGAACGCCGGATACATACGACCTGGCTCTCCGGTGCGGAATCTCCACTTCTCCTCACCGGTGGAGGCATCGAGCGCCGCCAGGTAGCCGTCCGAGATGCCGGCGTACACGACTCCGCCCGCCACGGCCAGGGATGCTCGTTCCGTTTCTTTCGCGGCGGCGTGCCTGGACTTCCACTTCTCTGCACCGGTCGCGGCATCAAGCGCGTACACGCTCTGGTCTTTTCCGCTGACGAACACGACACCGCCCGCCGCCGCAGGAACCGCCCACTGATCTTCCGCGGTGGCGAATTTCCACTTCTCTTCACCGGTGACGGCGTCGATTGCGTGCAGATAGTCATCGAAGCAAAGGTAGAGGTTGCCATCGGCCACAGCAGGGTCTCCACCCCGGGAACCGGTCTCCGTGCTCTTCTTCCAGTTCTGGTTGCCAGTGGCCGCGTCGAGCGCATAGAGGGTGTCGTTCGAACTGACGTAGACGACGCCGTCGGCCACCGCGGGCGCTGAAGGCGTGCCGCTCTCGGGGAGCTTGACCTTCCAGCGCTGCTCGGGCTCCGGCAGGCCGAGGAAGTCGTAGATTCGCCAGCCCGTCAAGCCCAGGCCTGCCGCAGCCGTGGCCCCGACGAGTGCCGTCAGTGCGCGTCGACGGGAGATCCACGGCTGGTGCGGACGTACCTCGATCGGCGGCTCGGGGCGTGGACCCTCGGCGGTCATGGACGGCGTAGGGCCGGTCGGGGGCGGCAGCGGTGCCAACAGCGGGGTGGGCGACTGGGGTTGTGCACTGCGGAGACGGACCGTGGTGGCGACCGGGGCGGGCAACCAGACCATGTCCGCGAGGACCGCGGTCACATCGGCATCGCCTCCGACGCCTGCGGCCTCGGCCAGCTGCTCCAGCAGAGCCGCGACAGCGGGCCGGTGACCGGGATTCTTGGCCAGGCAGCTGCCCACAGCGGCGCGCAGACCGGGCGGGAGCTGCTCCAGGTCCGGGCTTTCGTACACGGCACGGAAGTTCACCGCGTGTGCGGAGCCGGTCCCGAAGGGGCCGGATCCGGTGGCGGCGAAGGCGAGGACCGCGCCCAGAGCGAACACGTCACTGGGCGGGCCGACCGGCTTGCCGGTCACCTGCTCGGGCGACATGAACCCAGGGGTCCCCACCACCGTGCCGGTCTGGGTGAGAGCACTTGCCTCGGCCGCGAGCGAAATCCCGAAATCGATCACGCGCGGCCCGTCCGCGGCCAGCAGCACGTTCGACGGCTTGAGATCCCGGTGGATCACGCCGGCGCCGTGAATGGCCTCCAACGCCTCGGCCAGACCCGCGCCGAGGGCCAGCACGGAGCGGTGCGGCCATGCCCCGTGGACGCGCACCGCCTCCTCCAGCGACATCCCGGGTACGTACGCGGTGGCCAGCCAGGGTGGCGATCCGTCAGGGTCGGCATCCACGAGCGTCGCGGTGAAGAACCCGTTGACCCGGCGCGCCGCCTCGACCTCCCGGGCGAACCGTCGCCGGAACCCCGGGTCCTCCGCCAGTTCCGGACGCACCACCTTGACCGCCACGGCGCGTCCGCTCGCCGAGCGCCCCAGGTACACCCGGCCCATCCCGCCCGCCCCCAGGCGCGCGACGATCCGGTACCGGCCCACGTGCCCCGGGTCCCCCGTCTCCAGCCCTTCCAACGCCGCTGCCACCCCCAGCCGAGGACCCCGGCTGCGGGGCCTTGTGGCGACGATTAGACACCAAATCGCCCCTCCCGGAGGGCCGTTCTCCTGTCTACCAGCCTGGCGCGACCACGCCGGAAGTGGATCAGGCGGGGAGGGTCATCAGGAGCAGGGGGGCGGTGGTGGGCTGCGGGGATCCGCCGGCGGGTTCGAGAGTGAGGCCGACGGCGCCGGCGCCGGCGGGGTCTCCGTCGATCAGAACGGTGCCGTCCCGGCGGATGAATCCGGCCGGGCGCATGGTTCCGTCGTGGTCGAGCCACAGCTGGTACGTCCGGTCCGTGGCCGGGGCGGGCAGGCCGGTGGCGCTGAAGACGGCCTTGTTCCGCCGGTCGGAGGCGACGACGGTGGTGAAGGCTCCGTTGGCGGCCCGCCCGTGAACGGTGCGGGCGTCCGGGGCGGCGAGGACGGCGCTGACGGTGTCGAGGCGCTGCTCGGTCTGCCTGGCCTGCTGTTCGAGCCGCCGGTTCTCCTGGTTCTGCCAGGCGGCCAGGCCTGCGAACGACGCGGCGGCGGCCAGGCTCGCGGCCAAGGCGAGAGGGACTGCCCTGCGGCGCAGCATGCCGCGGAAGGAGACCGGTGAGGCGGTGGGGACGCGGGGCGGGAGCTGGCGGATGCCGTCGACCGTCGCCATCGTCCGCTGTTTCATCAGGGTGGGCGGGACCTCGGCCGTGGCAGCCGCCAGGCGCGCGGCGGTGGCCTCGAAGTCGGCTGCGTCCTGCCGGCATGCCTCACACCCGGCGAGGTGCGCGGCGAACTCCTCGCGCTCGTCGGCGTCGAGGGCGTTCAGCGCGTACGCGGCGGCCAGGACGTGGACATCGGATGCGTGGTGTTTCACGCGGTCACCCCCATGCAGTCGCGAAGCCGGATCAGCCCGTCGCGCATGCGTGTCTTGATGGTCGGAAGCGGCGTGCGAAGCGTTTGGGCGACTTCACGGTAGGTCAGGCCCCGGTAGTAGGCCAGGGTCACGGCCTGGCGCTGGAGCTCGGTCAGGCCGCGCAGACAGCGCCGGACCTGCTCGCTCTCCAGACGGGTCTCGACCTGCTCGGCGACCTCGTCGAACGCCGTCCGGTGCTCGCGGGCCGCCTGGGCGTGCTCGCGGTCGGCGGCGGCCTGCGCCGAGCGGACCCGGTCGACGGCCCTGCGGTGCGCGATGGTCGCCGCCCACGTACCCACACTGCCGGAGTCCGGGCGGTAGCGGGCGGCCTGCCGCCACAGGTCGATCATGACCTCCTGCGCGACCTCCTCCGACTGGGCCCGGTTGCGGACGACTCTGATCACGATCCCGAAGACCATGGGCGCGAGGGCGTCGTAGAGGGCCGAGAAGGCCTCCTTGTCGCCGTGGGCGACCCTCTGCATGACCTCGGCGAGGTCGGCACGGCTGGTGTGACCTGCGGAACCGAGCGGGAGGGGCTGGTTCACCGGGTGAACTCCGGCTGTGGCGACCAGGCGAAGGGGCGGCCGGAACCGGCCGCCCGGGGGCGGGGTGTCCATCGCATGGCGGTCCTTGTCCTAGGGCGGGCCGAACCGCCACCGTCGGGCGGTCCGGCCGCGGAGCCGTGTGGGTGTCTGCCCAGTACTTCGTAGCGGAAGCGCGTGCGGATGGGAGGAGATTGCCGTCACCGAAGCAGGTACGGCTCCCCTCGATCGAGGGAACCGCACCCGTTCGGAACGGAGGCTGTCACTCGTTCGGGTGGCTCACCAATCCGCCGGATGGGCGGAGCCGAATGCCGGGTGTGAGCAGCTTCCGCAACACCCTCGTCCGCACCGCACGTGGTGCATCGGCCGGGCCTCTGGCCGGGCTTCTGGCCGGGCTTCTGGCCGGGCTTCTGGCCGGGTTCACCGCGCTGGCCGTGGCCGAGCTGGTCGCGGGCCT
This sequence comes from Streptomyces sp. NPDC090045, assembly GCF_044747975.1. Lineage (NCBI taxonomy): Bacteria > Bacillati > Actinomycetota > Actinomycetes > Kitasatosporales > Streptomycetaceae > Streptomyces > Streptomyces sp. NPDC090045. The sequence continues at coordinate 50,876 of NZ_JBIVFA010000021.1, read as the reverse complement.
GGTGCGGCCGGCCGCCGGACCGGTGACGGTGGTCGGCGGCGCTGTCATCGACCGGACCCCGGCTGCGGTGAAGGACTTCGCGATCCGCACGTTCGGCGAGAACGACAAGATCGTCCTGCAGCTCGGCATCCTGCTCCTGTTGGCCCTGTTCGCGGCCGTCCTGGGTGTTCTGGCCCTGCGCCATCGGCGCGCGGGGGCGGCCGGGGTGCTGGTGTTCGGGGTCGTCGGCGCGGCCGCGGCCCTGAGCAGGCCCGACTCCGAGGGGGCCGGTGACGTGCTTCCCTCACTGGCCGGGGCCCTTGCCGGCGCTGCCGTTCTGTACGTTCTGGCGGGCAAGGCCACCCCCGCCGGCTCCCCGTCGGGTGATGAGGGCACCGGGGGCGGCTGGAGTCGGCGGGGGTTCCTCACCACGGCGACCGTGACGGCCGCGGCCGCGGCCGGCGCAGGCGCGCTGGGTCGCTCCCTGTCCGGGCAGCGGGGCCAGGGCGCCGTCGCCTCCCGCCGGAATCTCGTCCTGCCCGCCGCCGCCTCGCCGGCTCCCGCGGTCGCGTCCGGAGCGCAGCTGAAGGTTGCCGGGATCAGCGCCTTCACGACGTCCAACCGGGACTTCTACCGGGTCGACACCGCCCTGGTCGTCCCGAAGGTCGATGCGGTCACCTGGCGGCTGCGCATTCGCGGCAAGGGCGTCACCCGCCCCCGCAGTTACACCCTCGACCAGCTCCTGGCGCGCCCGCTGATCGAACGGGACATCACCCTCGCGTGCGTCTCCAACGAGGTGGGCGGCCCGTACGTAGGAAACGCCCGTTGGCTCGGTGTTCCGCTGGCCGGCCTGCTCGCCGAATGCGGTGTCGAGCCGCCGTCGAAGGGCGGCGGGGCCGACCAGCTGGTCGCCCGCTCCGTGGACGGCATGACGCTCGGGTCCCCCGTCGAGGAGGTCATGGACGGACGGGACGCGATGCTCGCGGTCGCGATGAACGGCGAGCCCCTCCCCTTCGACCACGGATTCCCCGTCCGCATGCTCGTCCCGGGCCTGTACGGGTACGTCTCCGCATGCAAGTGGATCACCGACATCGAGCTCACCACGTTCGACGCCTACGACCCGTACTGGGTCCGACGCAAGTGGGCCCGCCGGGCTCCGGTCAAGACCCAGTCCCGCATCGACACCCCCAGGCCGTTCGCCCGCCCCGCCGCCGGCACGGTCGTGATCGCCGGAGTCGCCTGGGCCCAGCACCGCGGCATCACCCGCGTGGAGGTCCGCGTGGACGAAGGGCCCTGGCAGGACGCCGACCTCGCCGCCCAGGACACCGTCGACACCTGGCGCCAGTGGTCCCACCGCTGGCAGGCCACCCCCGGCGGGCACACGCTCACCGTCCGCGCCACCGACGGCACGGGAGCGGTGCAGACCGACCAGCGCGCCCGGACCATCCCCGACGGGGCGAGCGGCCGGCACAGCGTCTTCGTCACCGTCCCCTGAGACCCCCGGACCGGCCTCACCCGACGCACGGTCCGGCACGCACCACCCCGCGAACCGAACCACCCCTCCAAGGAGAAAATGATCATGAATAGCATTCAGATCCGCCGTGCCGGTATCGCCGTGGCCGCAGCCGTCCTGCTGCCCTTCTCCCTGGCCGCCTGCTCCGATGGCTCCAGCGACACCAAGGCCGCCCCCGGCGCGGCGGCCGGCGACCCGGCCGGGACGGACGGGAGCACCCCCGGCACGGACGCGATGACGGCGGACCGGCCCTTCGGCCCGGCCTGTGCCGGGGTACCCGCGGACGGGGCGGGCTCCTTCGACGGGATGGCCAAGGACCCGGTCGCCACTGCCGCGTCCAACAACCCCGCCCTGTCCACCCTGGTCACCGCCGTCAAGAAGGCCGGCCTCGTGGACACCCTGAACAACGCCGAGGACCTCACCGTCTTCGCCCCGACCAACGACGCCTTCGCGAAGATCCCGAAGGCCGACCTCGACAAGGTCCTGGCCGACAAGGCGATGCTGACCAAGATCCTCACCTACCACGTCGTAGGCGAGCAGCTGACGCCGAAGCAGCTCGAGAACGGCGCCTTCGAGACCCTGCAGAAGGGCATGGTCACCACCAAGGGCTCCGGCGAGTCCTACCAGGTCAACAACACCGCCGCCGTGGTGTGCGGCAACGTGAGGACCGCCAACGCGCACGTCTACATCATCGACACCGTCCTCATGCCGAAGTAGATCCGCACCGCCTTGTCCCTCCCGGTGATCAGAACGTGTAGCAGGGGCCCGGCGTGGCCGGCACGTCGTTGCGCAGCTCGAAGAACGTACGCTCGGCGGAGGCGGTGAAGGTGTTCACCGCCTCGGCGGAGAGCGTCACGCAGAACCGCTTCTCTACGGCGTCGGGGCTGCTGGCGCGGTGGAGCACCAGCACGCCGTCGTACCGGCCGGGCCTGATGGTCCAGGCGTGCGAGTTGAACAGGATGGTCGGCTGCTGCGGACTGCCCTGGCTGATCACCAGGGGCGAAGGGTCGGACGTGCGCTGGTAGCTGAGCCGGTTGGAGGCGTGTTCATAGGCCCAGGCCCCGGACTCGTCCCAGTAGAACTGCGGGGCCTTCCCCGCGGAGCCGGCCGGGCTCAGCCTCAGCTCTGCGTCCGTGACGATCTCGACGTCCTCGGTGCGGACGCGGCTGGAGATCGTCGGCTGGAGGAAGAGGTGGACGTTCCCGCCCGGCGCCCTCGGCTCGATCCGCACCAGATGCGGCAGCGCAACGTCGATGTCCGGCTGCCGTTGCAGGACACTGAAGTTGTAAAGCGAGATCCCCAAGGCGACCACGCCGGCGGCCGTACTGGCCCACAGGTGCACGGCTTCGAAACGGCCTCGCCGCTCCCGCCGCGGCTGCGGCCGGTCAGGATCCGCATCGGTCATGAGGCGATTCTGGGCCGTGTTCGAGGCGGAGCACGCGCGGCACGCGGCGCGTCGCCCTTCTTCGTACAGTCGCCGGTCGGGAGCAAGTGCGCGCACGGTAGGTGCCAGTACCCTGCCGGGGTACGTCGGCAGGTGCGGGCCCGAGCGCCCGGCGCGATGGAGGTAGGAAATGGCTCTTCGGTACGACTGCTCCACGGCTTCGGGGCGGAGCGACGGACTGCGTGACGCCGCCCTGGCGGTGCGCCGGGGGGAGCTCGTGGTACTCCCGACGGACACGGTCTACGGCATCGGTGCGGACGCGTTCAACCCGGACGCGGTGGACCGGCTGCTGGGAGCCAAGGGCCGGGACCGTGCGATGCCCTCACCGGTCCTGGTCGCCTCCCCGGACGTCCTGAACGACCTGGTCGCCGAGTTCCCCAAGCAGGGGTGGGCCCTGGTGGAGGCGTTCTGGCCGGGCGGGCTGACCCTGGTCGCCCGCCATCTGCCGTCGCTGAACTGGGATCTCGGGGAGACCCACGGCACGGTCGCGGTCCGGATGCCGTCCCATCCGGTGGCGCTCGAACTGCTGGCCGAGACCGGGCCCATGGCGGTCTCCAGCGCCAACCTGACCGGCCGGCCGTCCCCGCAGGACTGCGACGCCGCGCAGGGCATGCTGGGCGACTCGGTCGCCGTCTACCTCGACGGCGGGCCGACCGACGCCGCCGTCGCCTCCTCGATCGTGGATCTCACCGGCCCGGTGCCGGTTCTCAAGCGTGCCGGGGCGATCAGTGCCGACACGTTGCGCGGCGTCGTACCCGACCTGCTGGAGCGGTGACCGCTCGCCAGGTGGCATCAACACCCTGCCCCGCCCGCTGACGGACCGCTGTCAGCAGGCGGTCAGCGGCCTGTCAGCGGCCGGGGGCATCGTCGGGGTCATCGAGAACGACGACATCCGATCAGGAGGCCCCCATGAACGCCGACAGCACCCAGAAGTCCCAGGCCGAGCTCGCCGAGTTCGTCGAGCAGGCCGCCACGAAGTCCGGTGTCCCCGGCGTCACCGTCGGTGTGTGGGCGGACGGCCGTGAGACCTTCGCGAGTCACGGGGTGACCAGCCTCGACAACCCGTTGCCCGTCGACAAGGACACGCTCTTCCAGGTGGGTTCCGCGACGAAGACCATCACGGCGGTGGCGCTGATGCGGCTGGTCGCCGAGGGCCGCGTCGAACTGGACGCGCCGGTGCGCCGCTACGTTCCCGAGCTCGTCCTCGCGGATGAGAAGACCGCAGCCGGGATCACCGTCCTGAACCTGCTCAACCACACCTCGGGCCTCTCCTGGAACGTCATCGTCAACACCGGTGACGGTGACGACGCCCTGGCCGCCTTCGTGGCGGAGATGGCCGGGCTGCAGCTCATCGGCGAGCCCGGCGCCCGGGCCTCGTACAGCCAGGCCGGGTACAACCTGCTCGGGCGCGTCCTGGAGAACGTCACCGGTCTGACGTACGAGCAGGCCGTCTCCTCGCTCGTGTTCGAACCGCTGGGACTGTCGAACAGCTTCTTCGGGACCGCCGATGTCATGACCCGGCGGTTCGCCGTGGGCCACAACGCCGACGAGGACGGCAACCTGACTGTCGCGAAGGAGTGGCGGCTCACCCGGGGGAACAACCCCGGCGGGGGGCTCGCGTCCTCGGCAGCGGACATCCTCCGCTGGGCACGGTTCCAGCTCGGCGACGGTCTCGCGCCGAACGGCGAGCAGCTCCTGCCGGCCGAACTGCTGCACGGGATGCGGGAGCAGACGGTCGAGCTGCGCGGCAGCAATCTCGGCGACGGCTTCGGCATCTGCTGGTTCCTGCGCGAGGTGGACGGTGTGCGGACGATCGAGCACGGCGGTTCGGCCAACGGTCAGTTCGTCGAGCTGCTCATCGTGCCCGAGCGGAACTTCGCCGTCGTCGCCATGGCCAACGCCGGCCCGGACGGCATCGCCTTCAACCGGAGTGCCGTCCGCTGGGCCCTGGAGCACTACCTCGGCTTCGTGGACAAGGACCCGGAGCCGCTGCCGTACGACGAGGCCAGGGCCCGGGAGGTCGTCGGGGCCTACGACAACGACGCCATGACGCTCACCGTCGCCGTCGACGGGGCGGGGCTGACCATCGCGGCCACGATCAAGCCGGAGATCCGCGAGGCGGCCGACTTCGAGATGCCCGCGGACTACGAGCCGGCCGCCATGGGCCTGCTGCCCGGCGACGGCGACGAGTTCATCGTCACCGCCGGTGGACTGCAGGGACAGCGCGGCTTCTTCTCCCGGGACACGAGCGGCGCCGTCGTCGGCATCGACCTCGGCGGCCGGATGTTCAACCTGGTCCCCGCCGCCTCCGCGTGACGGACACGCTCACGACGTCCCGCCTCGTCCCGACTCGTAACGACTCGCGGGTGGTGCTGCTGCTCATCGCTGCGTGCGGCGGGTGAGGCGGGCGGCGGCGAGGTGGACCACATTGTCGATGGCGGTCCGGGGCGGGCTGTCGAGATGGACGGCGTGGCTGCGCAGCATCGAGACCAGGTGCCGGCCGACCGACGGGGCTTCGATGGGGACGCCTCGGTCGAGGGCGGCGGCGAGCATGTCGGCGAGCTCGCGGGTGTGGTGGGCGAGGGCGTCGGCGGTGTGCCGGGCGGCCTCGGCGGGGCGGTGGCGGCGGGTGAGCTGCTGGGCGAGGGTGGCGAACGCTTTCCCGGGCAGGGCGGGGAGGAGCTGCTCGGCGTCGAGCTCGTCGGCGAGGCGCCGCAGCAGGGTGGCGGCGGTGGCGCGCGGGAGGTTCGAGCGTACGTCGGCGGGGCCCTGGTTCGGGAGGGTGACGATCAGGCGGTGAGTGTCGAGGGAAGCGAGGGTGACGACGTCGGGCGTGCGGTTCACGGGGGTGGGACTCCTTGTCCGGGGTCGAAGTGGTGCTCACGCACGCGGACACGGCGAGGGGCTGGAACGGCACCTGTGAGCTGTTGTGCGGGGCCCATGGGTCGTGGGCGGAGCGGATCTCGCCCCAGACGGACACCTTCATAATTTCCTCACATGTGGAAACTAATTTCAACGTATGCTGAAACTCTCGCCGAGGGGAAGCCCCCTCCTGCAACCGTTACGGAAGGTGATGCGGAGTGACCGGCCGAGGCCCTCGGGGTGAACGCGGAGAGCAGGCGGACAAGATCGTCGCCGCCGCCCGCAGATCCTTCGCCACGCGCGGCTACGCCGCGACCTCACTCCGGTCGGTCGCCCAGGAGGCCGGCGTCGACCCCGGCCTGGTGACCTACTACTTCCGCACCAAGACCGGGCTGCTGGAAGAGGTGATGCAACCCCCCGAGGCATTCGGCGCAGCCGTGGCCGCCGCCGCCGAACAGCCCCTGGAACGCCGGGGGCACGCCTTCGTGCAGGCCGCCCTGAACCTGTGGGAGGACCCCGTCTCCGCCGATGTCCTGCGCTCGATCATCCTCACCGCCGCCCAGGAACCCGCCGCCCTGGAACGCCTGCGGCAGCTGTTCTCCGAACTCGTACTGGCCGTCGTCTCCCACAGCCTGCCCGACACCGAACGCAACCTGCGGGCCGGCCTCATCTCCACCCAGATCGTCGGCATGGTCATGAACCGCTACATCTGGCAGATCGGCACCATCGCCACCCTCCCCGCCGCTTCCGTCACCGACCTCATCGCCCCCACCATCCAGCGCTACCTCACCGACCCCCTCCCCCCGAGCCCCAGCGACGACAGCCGGAGCCGGGGCTGACCCGACCGCTTCACCGTCATCGCGGCCTGGCACCGAGAGCGCCGCGGGCTTCGCTTCGTGGCCGAGGGCGCGGCAGTCGTGGACCTCGAACTTGTCGATGGCACACCGACCGGCCTGGTCGCCCGCCCCTATCTCGCGTCCGTCACGGACGAAGACGCCCACATCATCGCCAGGAGCGGGACCGACACCCTGAGGATCACCAACGGTTTGATCAGCGAGGTGTCGTCCGTTTCCTCCGGCCCCGCCGGCCGGACGTTCTAGCGCTAGTTGCTGCCGGCGCTCGACGGCGTTATCCGGTACGGCGTCATCCGGTACGGCGTCATCCGGTACGGCGTCATTGCCGAACGCCGGGAGCAGGAGCAGAAGTCGGGCGTGGGGGTCGGTGCAGCGCCTGTGACGATGGGTGACACGCCGGCTCACAGAACGAACGAAAGCCTGGGCGCCACCTGGCCCTCCCTCCCGACCGCCGCACCGAAATCATCTTGCGGATCAGGGTTTCGTGTGGAGTGTTCTTGGCGAAGTACTTCAACCATGGGCTTATCGCCGGTTGCCGGTCATCCTGCTGTCGCTGTTTTCCGTGAGCCCCGGGGCGGTCGGCCCGTACCAGTGCTGGGTCCACGGGTGGATGCCGAGGCGAAACGGACCGCGTGCGTGCTGGCCGGGGTGGCGGCCCATGCCAGACCTGTCGAGCGGACCCTCGCACTACGGCAGGCCACCGCGACTGCCGGTGAATGGGTGGCCGCACTGTCGGCGCTGGCTCCGGCCTCGGCCGGTGAGGAACTGCCGGCGGAGTCGACCAGTCAGTCCTACTTCCGGGTCCGCGAGGGGGAGCTGTCAGATCAACAGGCCGCCCTGCACGGCGCCCTGGTCATCCACCGCGGTCTGGAAGACCTCTGTGACGCTCCCCTGTCGGGCGCCGACCTGACCTTGGAAGTGGCCGGGATGCGGCAGGCGGTGCTCGACCTCACCGGCGCAGCGCCGGACGCCGACCGTGACGACGCACCGCCGGTGGCCGTCCCCGAGCCCGGCGCGGGGGCGTCGTTGGAGAGTGTGTGGAGTGCCCGGTGGCTCATCGGTCACCACGTCCATGTCCTGTTCAACATCTGCGCCGCGGTCGCCGTGGCCGACGCAACCCGCCATCTGCGGGACGGCGACGACGACACCGCTCTGCTGCGGCTGGCAGATGCGACGGCATACGTACGGGGCTTCCCGGCGGCCATGACCCACGCCAGTACGATCCCGGCCGACTACTACATGGCGGCGATACGCCACACCATGGCGCCCCCGTCGGTGGACATCCCGTTGAGCGGGCGCCAACATCGCGGATACAAGCTGTTCCGGGCGGCGATGAAAGACCTGCTGTCCGTGGTTCCCGACTCCTACGAGCAGTTGGCAGCTCGCGCCCCGGAGCTGGCCGAGGCACGGGGCGCGCTCCTGGAAGCCGACATCGTGGACGGTGAACGGCACGTCACCCTCGCGTACTCGATGGTGCATCTGCGTCGTTCCATCGCTCAGAAGCCCGAAGGCCCCGACAACGCCGTCGCCGAACTACGGCTCATGCGCCATCGCCGCGCAGCCCAGTACGCCTCGCTGATCCGCTTCGGGGACCACTACATCGCCGACGCCGTGGCCGGCCTGCGCCACTCGTGAGTCCGCCGCCCACACCTCCGGCAGGAGAATCAAGAAGGGTAGGACCCTGATGCCCGAGACGACGCCCGGCACCACCCCGAGCTCTGCCGTCGCAGCCGACTGGGCACTTGACCCGGCCGATGCCGGCGCGTGCGCGCAACTGGCACGCACGCTGTGCACCCGCGGGCACGACCAGGTCGACAGCCCCGAGTGGGTGGCCAAGGCCCGGGACGCCTGGGAGGAGCTTCCGCTACGGCTGCGCCTAGAGGTGCGCCGGTTTCGAAGGCATTCCGGCCAGCACGGCACCTTGGTGATCGGCGGTCTGCCCGTCGATCAGGCGGTCCTGCCCGCGACACCGTCCGTACCCGGCTCGGTCCAGCGCCAGGCCACCGTCTCGGCCGCGGTGCTCACCATGGTGGCCTGCGGGCTCGGAGAGCCCCTCGCCTACCGGGCGGAGAAATCCGGCGCCCTCGTACAGGACGTCGTGCCCGTGCCCGGGCAGGAGACCTTCCACGGCAACGCCGGATCGGTGCCGCTGTCCTTCCACACCGAGAACGGCTTCCACCCCCACCCACCCGACTATGTGATCTTCCTGTGCCTGCGTGCCGACCACGACCGCCGCGCCGGCATGCGCATCGCCGGCATCCGCCAAGCCCTGCCGCTCCTCACCCCAGCCAGCCGCCAGACCCTGTTCGCACCGGAGTTCATCACCACACCACCACCCTCCTTCGGCCCCGACACTGCCACGAGTGAGCCCGATGCCAGGCCCCGACCAGTGCTGTCGGGAGCAGCCGAGGATCCCGACATACGTATGGCTCAACTCGTCACCGCCCCTCTCACCCCTCGGGCCGCAGCGGCGCTGACCGAATTCGGCCGCGCCTGCGAGGCGACCGCCCGCACCCTGCGCCTGACACCCGGCGACCTGGTCGTCATCGACAACCGCGTCACCGTCCACGGCCGTACCGCCTTCCACCCTCGATACGACGGAGCGGACCGCTGGCTGCAACGCACGTACGTCACCACCGACCTGCGCCGCTCCCGCGACCACCGCCCCCACGACAGCCACGTACTCGCCCGCTGACCAGCCACATCGTCGCCGTCGCCGAGGAGAACGACCCTGCGGCCGCCCGGCTGCCGGGACACGCTGCATCACCAGCTCGGAGCGCACTGCCCCACCTGCTCACCGACAGCCACCACGGGACGTGGACCTTTGCAGTCGATGTCCTGACCCCGCCAAGGCACTCGTGCTCAAGCCGACCACCATGGCGCGTTACCGGGACTACGTAAAAAACGACCTCGCGCCCGCCTTCGGCACCCTCAAGCCGGCCGAGCTCGGACACGGTCACATCGCGGCATTCGTCACCGGCGAGCTCGCCGCCGGCCGCGGCAAAACCACCCTCTCCAGCATGCCCCGGATGATCACGCATACCACCCGGGGGCAGGAGCGGCCCCCCGGTCGTGCTGCGTCCCGCGGGGGGCACCAGGGTCTATCCCGCATACTCCATGCTGGTGCGGGCTGCGAGAGAGCTTACTGTCCATCACCACCGCAGCTGACGAGTGTCTTCTGTGTGGATCCCGCCTCGGGGACACGGTCGCTGACTGGGTAACCGTGCCAGTACGGCACTTCTCCCGTGCTGGCCACTCTTGGGGGGGGGAGCGCTGAGATGTGTCGTGGTGCCTGCCGTGCCAAGCTGGAAACAGGGGATGAGGTTGGGAGTTGGTTCCCATGACATCACCCACCAAGGGCCGTCGCATGATAGCGCCAGCCTTGATCGTTGCTGCTGCGGCTCTTTTGGCCCCTCAATGTTCTCCCTCACTGATAGATGACGCGGGGCGAAGCTTGGGAAGAGTGGTTGATGATCTTGACATCCGACCGGACGGCACAAGAGTCTTGACCACCCCCACTGGCGAGATAGTCATTCCAACACAGACTGACACTTTCACCACACAGGTGAATCGGAGCATTGGGTCTATCGCTGCCGACTCATTGTCCGGATTGAACATGGATGATGCCCGAATGGTTGCGGCGCGCGGCTGCGCACTCAAGGACGGCGCTGAGGCCCTAGACAAGGAAAAACTTGCAGAGGCAGCTAGGTCCGCGCTGATTAGCTACGGCGGCAATGCCACACTCAAAGATCGCGTAGCCGAACTGGCACGATCCATGGCAGCGGCGGAAAGAACCGAGGCAGCAGTGGGCCAGCTCGCTGTCTTCATGCTTTGCGAGACAGCCTAGTTTCGACTAAGAATGCTTTGCCGCAGTAGAGGCAGGCAGGATTACCGTTGCGCATCCTAGCTTGTGGGGACTGCTACTTGATTCGCACGTTGCTCCATCCTTGTTTTCATGATCGGGGAATGCGCGGACAGTCAGGCGGGTGGCCTTACCTTTCTCCATCACAAATTCCACCTTTTGGTCGATGTCGCCACCATCGTCAGCGTGAAGGATCGTCCGGTAGAGCACACCTTCATCCGTTGGTCGTTCACCCTCAAACGCTTCAGCTTCCACGATAACCATCGTGCTGCCCTGCACTCCGTCCGCGTGTACTTCGAAGCTGACTTTATACGGCGAGCCCGGAACAACTGACAGACTGCGCACGTTGGGTCGACCATTCCCCGTGGCATACTCTGCGACTCCTGTGATAGCGAGCAATAGAGCACCGAGATAGAAGAAAACCCCAACACCCAGCATCAAACTTTGCCTGCGGTTGCCGGTTGGATCAGCTCCTTGAAAGAGCGACCAGATACTCATGCCGATGGCGAGCAGCGCCAACGCGGCTACCCCAAGAAAGCGCAGCGTATCGTTGTTTACCGCCGTCAAGAGAGAACTCTGCGAGAAACCAAATGCCGTGCTGACACCAGCGATAGCAACGAAGACGCCAGCTAGGGTTGTCGCTACTCCTGAGAGATTTCGATCGATCTTCTCGTTTTTTTCATCCGTAGTCTGCGACATGGAACCCGTCACTCTCCCCAGTCAATCCCGTTGAGCCCGTAGGCAATCAAAGTAGCCAACCAAAGGAGTAGGAGCAATCCTCCCGTTGCGAGAGTCCATCCTTTGTTGATTTCAGTACTGAGGGTCGACACCTCTCGCACGATAAGCAAGGACGCAGCAATGGCAGACGGCACGAGGATGACCGCAATGTCCGCACCCGTTAGTGCTTGAGTTCCACCAATCTCGAGCCAGTTGAACACGAAAAAGCAGAAGGCAATCAAGGCTGTTGCTGTGAGCGTGAGGACCACGAGACGGCTTACTCGCGCCGGCAGGCTAGACTTCAGTGGCAGGTGCAGCCAGATTCGGTTTGGACGATCAGGGTTCGCGTCATAGAAAGACAGCAGCTCAGGTGTCGCTCGTTTGAAGTCTGGGGTCAGATCGATTGGCTCGCTATTTTCGTCGAGCACTGTTGGCGATGCAAGTTCTACATTCATGTCAATAACACGAACACTGACATGGTTAGAGCGAGCATCATTAAACGCCACCAACTGTTTGGATGAACGCTGCTTCATCGGGAAGCTCGAATCGAGGTTCAGCCCTCGCCGCTCTGAAGTTTTGATCATGAACGGAGTGGAGAGTGAGACTGTGCAGTCTACGATTGCACTCCAGTGACTGCCGCTCGATGCATAGAAATCGAGAAGCCTACTTGCCGCCTTCCTCTTAGTGTCATCTTTGCTCGCAACCTGACCCAATACTGCAGCAAGGAAGATATTTAGGTCTGCGAGCAACGCAAGAACCGAGGCAGCGTCCGGAACCGTCACAGACATATGCGGCAGTGCGAGGATTGGATTTTCGGCCGCACTCAGCATATTCTCCGGTGCGCGATCCCTTACCAAACCTTTGGTCATCTCAACGGAAGAACGCCATGACTCGACGGCCGTGATGTTAATCGGGCCCGCGTTCCACCCAGGCAGACCATACCTTTCGAGGTACTTGCAGAGGAGACTGTTGATCACCCCTTGCGAGGGGCGTACCTCCGATTGCAGAAATACCTCCCAAGGGTTCGACGCAAATCCGAAGATTGCCACCAGAAGCGGCTCGATGCCGGCATCCATTTCAACCGCCGCGTCAGCAGCGAGCAGGCGAAGATATTTCACATGAATCCGCGAGTGTTTCGCACGGGGAAGTAGAAACGCCGGTTCCTCTGCGACCCTCACGTTAAAGTCAAGCAGCGGCCCCTTATGGAAGCTCCCAATAGGAAGATATAGCCGCATGCTATTGCGCCCCGACACCAACCCTGAGGGGAGGAGGACCGATTCAAGCTCCTTCGCGTGCACGGACCGCCGACGCTCGCACCAATTCGCACTTGTGAGATCGATTCGCTCTACTGCACGCATGCGCCACTTTTGATCTTTGAGCAAGAGAGCCGCGATGGATGCCGCTTTATCTTTGTCGAACTTATTCACTTCAGCCGTACAACTATGACAGTCCTTGCACATCTGACCACTCCAGCGCGCGGGTGGATGGGTACAGACTTCAGCTTTTCTTTCCTCATGCGGAATCTCAAGGGCGGACCTACCTACATTGACCCATCCAGAGCATGAAGTTCACCTGATCAGCCACCTTACGGTGCCCCTATTGCACCTTTGATTACAGAGCGTTACAATGACGGTAGAGGTTGCACAATGAAGGAGGGGAGAGAAAATCGAGAGGCACCATTCAGTGGCAACAAGGCAGAATCAACCACGCCGTCTTCAGACGCTATTGTGGTGGTGATATTCGTGGTTAATCCACGTCACTTCTCCGAGGGGAAACCCAGGCTTGGCCCCACCTCTCGACCTAAGGAGGCAAGGGCGCCGAGCGGCGAAGATGCTGGACGGCCCGCTCCCGCCGAGCCTGCGTCAGAATCCGACAGTTGCTCTTCGGTAAGCGGCGAATACTCTGCGGAACTCATAGCTGCAGCCGCTAAGTACCGTGTCGAACCCGAACTCTTGGCCGCATCACGATGGGTGTCCGATGAGGCAAACCGCCCCGAGGATGAACCTCCTGCGACCAAATATCTACCGAGAGGCGCAATCCAGGGCGGCTATCTTCAGGGCCTCCGTATCGAGAGGTAGCGCCTGTAACCTGCCTTGACCTGTCGTTCACCAAGCGCGTCTATGTCCACCCCGACCTCCAGAGCCTCAAGGCTGGCTCGGACAAGCTGGGTGAACTGCTGGCCGGTGCGGCGTGATCGCCAGCGTCTGTGACGAACTGTGACACGACAGCCCAGAGAAACGATCAAGGGCCTTGCCTCACCGAAGTGAAACAAGGCCCTCAGCTGCGACTAAGGCTTAAGCCCATAGTCGGGACGACAGGATTTGAACCTGCGACCCCTTGACCCCCAGTCAAGTGCGCTACCAAGCTGCGCCACGTCCCGATGTGCCTTCGACCTGCGGGTTTCCCCGTGCTCGGCGGCACATGCAGAACATTACCGCACGCCGAGGGGTGTCCATGCACCGGTGATCGGCGAGGGGGGAGGATGGGGAGGTGAATGCACGGGATCGGGATGGCGAAGGGCGGGCGCGGAGTGCGCGGCCCAGGGATGGACTGGGGCGGCCGTTGCCCTACGGGGAGGCCGGGGTGGAGCGGCAGCCCGAGGGGGTGGTGCGCTCGCCCGGGGAGACGGTGCGGGAGGCGCAGCGGCTGCTGGACGCCGGGATGCCGTTCCACGCACACGAGGTGTTCGAGGACGCCTGGAAGTCGGGGCCCGAGGGCGGCGCCCCGCTCTGGCGGGGGCTGGCGCAGCTCGCGGTCGGGCTGACGCACGCCGCGCGCGGCAATGCGGTCGGCGGGGCGCGGCTGCTGCGGCGCGGGGCCGCCGGGATCGAGGAGGTGGACGGGGGGCCGTACGGGATCGACGTGCCGGGGCTGGTGCGGTGGGCCCGGGAGCTGGCCGGCCGGGTGGAGGCCGGCGGCCCGGCGGTCGATCCCGTACGGGAGGCGCCGCGGCTAGCCGGCGGCGGGCTGGAGTAGGTCCCAGCGGTTTCCGTACAGGTCCTCGAAGACGGCCACGGAGCCGTACGCCTCGTGGCGCGGCTCCTCCAGGAAGCGGACGCCCTCGGCGGTCATCCGGGTGTGGTCGCGCGTGAAGTCGTCGGTGTAGAGGAAGAAGCCGACGCGGCCGCCGGTCTGGTCGCCGACCCGGGAGCGCTGGGCGTCGTCCTTGGCGCGGGCGAGCAGCAGGGCGGTCTCGGTGGCGCCGGGCGGGCGGACCACGACCCAGCGGGAGCCGTCCGGGCGCGCGGTGTCCTCGGCGAGGTCGAAGCCGAGGGCGCGGGTGTAGAAGTCGATGGCCTCGTCGTAGTCGTTGACGACCAGGGCGGTGAGGGCGATGTGGGAGGGCATGCCCCTATTGTGCGCCGAGGAGGACGACCTCCAGGGTGCGGGGGCCGTGGACGCCCTCCACCCGGTCGAGTTCGATGTCGCTGGTCGCCGAGGGGCCGGAGATCCAGGTCAGCGGGCGGGTGGGGTCGAGGCGCGCGAGGGCCTGCGGAACGGAGTCGACCAGCTGGTCGGGGACCCGGACCACGCAGACGTGGTGGTCGGGGATCAGGGTGATGCGGCGCCTGCCCTGCTCCGGGCCGCCGTCCAGGACGATCGTGCCGGTCTCGGCGACGGCCAGGGCGCAGCCGGTCACCACGCTGTCGACGGCGTCCAGTTCGTACGGGGTGGACTCGGCGCGGTCTTGGACGAGGACCGCGCCGGCGGCCGCGAGCCAGTGCGCGGGCAGGGCGGGCGGGACGAGGACCGTCCGGGCGCCGCGCGCGGCGAGGAGCCGGGCGAGGAGCTCCGGGAGGCCGGCCGCGTCGGTGCGGTGGACCTTCGCGCGGTACTCGGACAGGTGGGCGGCCAGCAGGTCGGCGCTCTCGGCGGGGGTGCGGTCGCCGTGCACGTGGAGGTAGTCGCGCGGGATGTCCCCGACGCGCGTCCCCTCGGCTGCGCACCGGGGCGCCTCCGGCAGTGCCCGGCGGATGCGGGACAGGATGCGGTCCTTGCTGGTCACTGAGGGTTCCCCCGTTCGCGGGTCCACCAGTCGCGGAAGGATTCGGGGGGTACGGAGGGCAGCTCGCGGGTGTCGGTCCAGGCCCGGCCGGGGCCGGGCAGCCGGCGCGGCGCGAGCCGGCGGGCCCGGGCCAGCAGGCGCTCCCCCGCACGCAGGGCTCCAGGTCGGTCCAGGAGCAGCCGGGCGGCGCGCAGGGCGGCCCGTTCGGCGGTGTGGCCGTGGGCGGGGCGGATCCGTACGCGTACGCCGTTCCGGGTCACCGGGCCGCCCTGGGCCACCCGTTCGCGCAGATGGACGAGGACCTCGGGGATGTCGATGGCGACCGGGCAGACCTCGTAGCAGGCCCCGCACAGGGTGGAGGCGTAGGGCAGCGAGGCGTCGATCTCGCTGCCGGTGCCGCGGAGTTGGGGGCTGAGGATGGCGCCGATGGGGCCCGGGTAGACGGATCCGTAGGCGTGGCCGCCGGCGCGTTCGTAGACCGGGCAGACGTTGAGGCAGGCGGAGCAGCGGATGCAGCGCAGGGCTTGGCGGCCGGTCTCGTCGGCGAGGGTGTCGGTCCGGCCGTTGTCGAGGAGGACGAGGTGGAAGGCGGAGGGCCCGTCGCCGTCGGCCCCTCCCGAAGGGCCCAGCCCGGTCCACATCGTCGTGTACGGGTTCATCCGCTCGGCCGTCGAGGAGCGCGGCAGCGTCTGGAGGAAGATCTCCAGGTCCCGGAAGGTCGGGACGACTTTCTCGATGCCGACGACCGAGATCAGGGTCTCGGGCAGGGTGAGGCACATGCGCCCGTTTCCCTCGGACTCGAAGACGACCATCGTGCCCGTCTCGGCGACCATGAAGTTGGCGCCGGACACGGCCACCTTGGCGCGCAGGAACTTCTCGCGCAGGTGCAGGCGCGCCGCCTCGGCGAGTTCCCGCGGGTCGTCGCCGAGCGGTTCGGGCGCGGGGCGGCCCCACTTCCCCATCTCCGCACGGAAGATGTCGCGGATCTCGGCCCGGTTGCGGTGGATGGCCGGGACCAGGATGTGGGAGGGGCGGTCGTGGCCGAGCTGCACGATGAGCTCGGCGAGGTCGGTCTCGTACGCGGCGATCCCGGCGGCTTCCAGGGCCTCGTTGAGCCCGATCTCCTGGGTGGCCATCGACTTGACCTTGACCACCTCGCGTTCACCGGTGGCCCGGACGAGGTCCGTGACGATCCGGTTGGCCTCGTCCGCGTCGACGGCCCAGTGGACGGTGCCGCCGGCGGCCGTCACCGCCGCCTCCAACTGCAGCAGGTAGTGGTCGAGATGGCGCAGCGTGTGGTCCTTGACGGCCTTGCCCGCGGCGCGCAGCCGGTCCCAGTCGGCCAGTTCGGCGACGGCCCGGGCCCGCTTGTCGCGGATGGTGTGCGTGGCGTGCCGGAGGTTGGCGCGCAGCACCTCGTCCCGTACGGCCTCGCGGGCGGCCCCGGGGAAGGCGGGGAAGGACGGCATGCCGAGGTGGGTTCCGGTCACAGCAGCGGTTCCTCCTCGGTCGCGGCCAGGATCTCGGCGAGGTGCACGGCCCGCAGCGGGGCGTCCGCGCGGCGCAGCAGGCCGTCGAGGTGGGCCAGGCAGGAGTTGTCCGCCCCGCACAGGACCTGCGCGCCGGTGGCCGCGGCAGCGGTGATCTTGTCGGTGCCCATCGCGGTGGACACGTCCGGGTTCTTGACGGCGAAGGTGCCGCCGAATCCGCAGCACTCCTCGGCGCCGGGCAGCTCGACCAGTTCCAGGCCCTTCACGGCGGCCAGCAGCCGCCGCGGCCGGTCCCCGAGACCGAGGCTGCGCAAACCGTGACAGGAGGGGTGATAGGTGACGCTGTGCGGGAAGTACGCGCCCACGTCGGTCACCCCGAGCACATCGACGAGGAACTCGGTCAGCTCGTAGACGCGCGGCGCCAGGGAGCGCGCCGCGTCCGCCAGCCCGGAGCTGCGCCCCTCGGCGGCCGCCTTGCGGCCGATGCGCGGGTAGTGCTCGCGGATCATCGCGGCGCAGGACCCGGAGGGAGTGACCACGTACGCGTAGCCGGCGAAGGCCTCCGCGGTACGCCGGACGAGTGGTTCCGTCTCGTGCCGGTAGCCGGTGTTGTACTGCGGCTGCCCGCAGCAGCTCTGGCCCGCCGGGAAGTCCACCTCGACGCCGAGCCGCTCCAGCAGACGTACGACGGCGATGCCGGTCCGCGGGTACAGCGCGTCGTTGACGCAGGTGACGAACAGGGCGACGCGCATGACGGGCAGAATAGCCGGGTGAAGAAGTTCTCAGTGATCGGCATAGGCGCGGGCGACCCGGACCATCTGACCCTCCAGGCGGTCAGGGCGATCGGCGCGGCGGACGCATTCCTCATTCTGGAGAAGGGCGAGGAGAAGGCGGACCTGACCGGGCTGCGGCGCGCGATGCTCGACGCGCACGCCCGGCCCGGCCACCGGCTGGTGGAGGGCCGCGACCCGGACCGGGACCGGACCCCCGCCGACTACGCGCCGACGGTGGACGGCTGGCGCAGCGCGCGGGCCGAGATCTTCGAGCGGTTCATCGCGGAGGACCTCGCGGACGGCGAGACCGGGGCGTTCCTGGTGTGGGGCGATCCCTCCCTGTACGACTCCACGCTCGCGATCCTCGACGAGGTGCTGGAGGCCGGCCGGGTGGCCTTCGAGCACGAGGTCGTGCCGGGCATCAGCAGCATTTCCGCGCTGCTGGCGCGGCACCGGACCAACCTGAACCGGGTCGGGCGCCCGGTCCAGATCACCACCGGCCGCAGGCTGGCCGAGGGCTGGCCGGACGACGTGGACGACGTGGTGGTGATGCTGGACGCCCGGCACGCCTTCACCGCCCACCTGGACCAGGACCTCTTCATCTACTGGGGGGCCTACGTGGGCACCCCGGACGAGATCCTGGTCTCGGGCAAGCTCGCGGAGGTCGCCGGGCAGATCGAGGAGCTGCGCACCGAGGCCCGCGCCCGCAAGGGCTGGATCATGGACACGTACCTGCTCAGGCGCGGCTGAGGTACGACGGGAGGACGTCGGCGAGGCGTTCGTACTCCTCGGGCCGGTTGTAGATCTGGCCGCAGACGCGGATGCCTCCGCCGCCCGGCCAGGGCCAGACCAGCACCCGGATGCCCTCCTCGGCCGCGATCCGCTCGCGCAGCGCGCGGGCCCGGTCCGGGGTGTCGGCGACCCCGGCCGGCAGGCGCAGGGTGCGCATGGCGAGGGCGTCGCCGTGCGGGAGCGGGGTGAGCCCGGGGAGCTCGGCGAGCAGGGTCGCGCCGTAGGCGGCGAGGGCGCTGTTGTGCGCCCGGACCTTGACCGCGTCGAGGCGTTCGATGAGGTCCAGTCCGTCGGGGGCGGCGAGCCAGCCGGTGTAGTCGGCGGTGGCGCGGTTCTCGACGGACCGCGGGAAGCCGTGCCGGTCCTCCCAGGACGGTACGAGCGCGCGGATCCGGTGGCGGTGCTGCGGGGCGACGGCGAGGATCGCGCTTCCGGAGGGCGCGTACCCCCACTTGTGGAGGTTGCCGAACCAGAAGTCCGCGCCGCCGGCGAGGGGGTCGGCGAGCATCCCGGGGGCGTGGGCGCCGTCGACGACGGTGATCACTCCGCGTTCCCGCAGGTCGGCGAGGAGCCGCGGCGAGGCGATGATCCGGGCGGTCGGTGAGCTGACGTGGTCGAGCACGGCCACCTTCGTACGGGGCGTCAGCGCGGCCAGCACGGTCTCGCGTACGGCGTCCTCGTCGGGCAGGTGCGGATCCAGGGCGACGGTGGTCACCGGGGCGCGGCGGGCGGCGGCCTCGACGACGGTGCCGTAGCCGTGGTCGGTCACCAGGATCTCGTCGCCGCCCGCGAGCGGGACGGCGTCGAGGGCGAGGTTGGCGCCCTCGGTGGCGTTGGAGATGAACGCGAGCCCCTCGGGGTCGGCGCCGAGGTGCGCGGCGATCCGCGCGCGGGCCGCGGCGAGGCGGTCCGGGACGGCGATGAAGAACGCGTCTGGATCGGCGTGGACCTCGGCGCGGAGTGCGGCCTGGGCCTCCTGGACGGGGACGGGGACGGCTCCGAAGGAGCCGTGGTTCAGGTGGGCGACGCGGGGGTCCAGGCGGAACAGGGCGGGCCCGTCGGGGAACCCTGCGGGGTGCCCTGCGGGCGGCTCGGCGGGGGATGGGGCTGAGCGTGTCGGCTCGGGCATCTGGCCTCCGGGGGTGCGGCGCGGGTTTCGCCCGGATCATCTCCCGGCGGCCGCCGGAGCGGGAAGACCGCCGCCGACGGGCCGCTCCCGCGCGGGCCCCTGGGGCTCCGCCCCAGACCCTCCCCCAGACTCCGTCCGGGGGGACCCCCACTCCTCAAACGCCGGAGGGGCTATATTTCAGCCCCGCCGGCGTTTGAGGCGCACCCGAGAAGGGCCCCTACGGTTCGCGGCCGCTTGTGGCTGCGTAGTACTGGAGGTCCTGGACCTCCACCGCGTGGTCCACCCGGTACGGCAGGTCGACCTTCGCCGCGGGCTTGCCGTCCCGGACGATCTGCGCCGAGCTGGTGCCCGTCTTCAGCGGCAGCAGCCGGGAGTGGATTCCGGCCGGGGCCTCGTGGCTGCCCTTGACGGAGCCGACGGTCGTGCGGACTTCGGCGGGCCCGGAGAGGAAGCTGAGCACCTCCACCGTGTCCCGGGACGGGGCGCTCCCCTTGCGCAGCGACATCACCAGCGACTGGTCGCCCGTCGGGTCGTCGTTCGCGAACTGGGTGCGCGCGGTGAGGTAGAGGGTGTCCCGGACGATCTTCGGCCAGCTGCCCGTCTTGAACCGGGTCAGGTAGTACGAGCTCAGGTCCAGGTAGGCGTGTCCGTTGTGCAGGGAGGGTGCGAACTGGCTGCCCTCCGAGTAGTCGTTCCAGGTGGTGAGCTGCACCCAGTCGGCGCCGTCCTCGATGGCGTGCGTCCAGGTGGAGCGCAGGGTCGCGGTGTTGCCGGCCTCGTCGTAGATGCCCTGGTTGGGGCGGGCGTCCTGGACCGACACGGGCTGCATCCAGATCTTGCCCATGCCGTGGGCCCGCTGGACGTCGCGCGTGGAGCTCTCCTGGCCGACGTAGCTGCGGCTGCCCCACTCCGAGAACCCGTGGCTGATCGGGGCGAACTCCCCGCTGTGGGCGCCGAAGTCGAGGAAGAGCGGAACGAAGGCGGTACGGATGCCGTGTTCGGACTTGAGGGCGCCGATCACCTCGGTCCACCAGGCCACGCCCTTCGCCTCCGCCTTGAACGGGGAGACGACGAGGCGGCCGTCGGGGAGCCGGTGCGCGGCGGGGGCGTCGGCGAGCGTGGCGATCGCCTTCGCGAGCTCGCGGGGGTCGTCGGTCTTCAGCGAGGTCATGTCCGGCATCAGCATGATCTTGAACGCCGGATCCACCGAACGGGCCGCGGCCATCAGCAGGTTGGAGCGGTCCCAGTTCTTGCCGGAGAGGGAGAGCAGGTCGAGGGTGAAGCCGTCGATGCCCGCCGCGCGGGCCGTGCGCACCTCCTGCTGGAGGTTGGCGTACTCCCAGTCGCCGCTCTTCGGCGCCACGGGCAGCGGCCGGTCGCGCAGCAGGCCGCCGTACTTTCCGTGCTTCCCGCTCTCACCGTCGGGGTCGAGGTAGTTGCGCGTGTAGTAGTCGTTGTCCGCGCTCGCGTTGTCGAGGGAGAGCGGGTACGGGGTGAAGTAGTGGGCGAACACCAGCTTCTTGCCCGCTTCGCCGGAGCGCAGGGCGGCCGGCTGCGGCATGTCGAAGGGCAGGGCGCCGGTGGGGCGTTCGGCTCCGGTGTCCACGGCGCCCTGGGGGTTGCCCTTGGCGGCGGCGCCCTTGGTGGGTGCCGGGGTCCCGGCCGGCGGCGGGGTGGTCGGGACGGTGGCGCCGGCCGTGGCGCCGCCGTCGGGCCCGAGGGCCGGCGGGAGGCCGGCGGCCGGGGCCGAACCGCTCCGTACGGAGGCCCCGTTGTACGGGTCCCAGGCGATGCCGGTGGCCGCGCAGACACCGACCAGGAAGAAGGCGGACAGCAGCAGGGCGAGCAGCGGTCTTCGGCCGCGGACGGCGGGCCTACGGCGGTGCGACACGGGTCCGGGAACGCCGGGCGCGCCAGAGGCGCCGGAGGCGCGCGTCGGGCGCCGCCTTCCGCGGCCCCTCCCGTGCCCCGTCCCGTGCTCCGTTCGACGGTCCGCTGTCATCCTGGTCCCTCCCGCGCATATGCCCCGAGCGGGGGCTGCACAGCAGTAGAGCCCATTACCGGCGTGCGGACAACCGTTCCCAGATGCCAGGCCCGGGCACGTACGTCACCCGCACCACCGGAACTACGCCGCCGCCGACGCGGAGGCCACGGGCGGCGGGCCCGCGGCGGGGTTCAGTCGGAGCGGGCGGCGGCGATGTCGGCGTTCTCCAGGATCCCGATGGCGTCCGGTACCAGGATCGCCACCGAGTAGTAGGAGCTGACCAGGTAGGACATGACCGACTTCTGGTCGATGCCCATGCAGCGGACGTTGAGGCCCGGTTCGATCTGTTCGGGGATCGCGGCCGGGCGCAGGCCGATGACCCCTCCGTTGTCCTCCCCGGTGCGCAGGGCGAGGATCGAGCTGGTGTGCCCGCCCACGACCGGGATCTTGCCGCAGGGAAGCAGCGGGACTCCGCGCCAGGCGGGCACCTGTTTGCCGTGCACGTCCACGGTGTCGAGGGTGAGGCCGCGCTTGTTGCACTCGCGGAGGAAGGCGGCGACGGCCTTGGGGTGCGCGAGGAAGAAGGCGGTTCCGCGGCGCATGCTGAGCAGGTCGTCCATGTCGTCGGGGGTGGGCGGGCCGGACCAGGTGCTGATGCGCTGCCCGTAGTCGGCGTTGTGCAGGAGGCCGAACTCCCGGTTGTTGAGCAGTTCGGACTCCTCGCGCTCGCGCATCGCCTCGACGGTCAGCCGCAGTTGCTGCTCGAACTGGTTCATCGGGTCGTTGTAGAGGTCGGCGACCCGGGTGTGGATCTGCAGGACGGTCTGGGCGAGGCTCAGCTCGTACTCGCGCGGGCTCAGTTCGTAGTCGGCGAAGGTGGCGGGCAGCCGGGCCTCGCCCGCGTGGCCGGAGGCGAGTTCGATGTCGGCCTCGCCCCGCCGGTTGACGGGCCGCCGGCCGTTCTCGACGTACTGGTCCAGGTGGGTTCGCAGGCTCTCCGAGCGGCCCAGCACCTCCTGGAAGGCGCTCCACCTCAGCACCATGACGGTGCCCGCGGTGGCGGCCCGGACGGTGTACGCCCAGCGCGGGTCGGCCTCGCCGAGGGCGTCGTCGCCGAGCTGGTCCCCGTCGGCGACCACGCCGAGGAGTTCGCTGCCGCCGTACTTGCCCGACGCCCGCTTCTCGACGCGGCCGTGGGCGATGATGAACACCTCGGCGACGGGGGCGCCGGCCTCGACGAGGACGTCTCCGGCGCGCAGGTCGCGCTTGACGAAGCGCCGGGCCAGCTCCTCCAGGACGGCGGCTTCGGCGTAGCCCTTGAGGACGGGCAGTTCGGTGAGGGTGGGGGCGAGGATGCGTACGTCGTCCGCGCCGGCCTGGACGAAGGAGACCCGGCCGCGTCCGACGGCGTGGGTCAGCCGCCGGTTGACGCGGTAGGTGCCGGCGCCCAGGTCCACCCAGGGCAGCATGCGCAGCAGCCAGCGCGAGCTGATGCCCTGCATCTGGGGGACGGACTTGGTGGTCGTCGCGAGATTGCGGGCCGCGGCGGTGCTCAGGCTCAGCTGCCGGTCGTCTGCGGGGTCCAGGAGTGGCTGCGCCTCTGCGGTCATGCGGGGTTCCTCCCTGCGTCGGTCCACGCGGAGCGTGCTGCACGCTCACCGTGGGGCGCGGGGCGCCGGGCGCGGTAGCCGCCCCGTCCCGGGAGCTGTTGAAAATCCCCGGCGGTTGAAGGCCTGTACGGATGTGCGAACTCCCGGGCGTGCGCACACCCGTGCAGGTTTTCAACGCCGCCGGATCTTCAACGGGCGGACGGGGCGCCGGACCTACCGGACCGGGGGCCGCCCCCGCTCCATGGGTGGGTGTGCCGACCCGCAGGAGGAGCCGTGACACCAGGAGCCCTGACAGCAGGAGCCGTGACAGCAGGAGCCGTGACAGCAGGAGCCATGGCGGCAGGTGCCGTGCACCGCGCCCCCGCGCGCGCCCCGGGCCGTGCCGGCGCCACGGTCGCCGACCCGGCGGAGGTCCTGAGCCGGCTGCTCGGCGGCCGGAGCGGCCTGGGCGCCGCTCCCCCGCGCGCCGACCCCGGCCCCGCCCGCGCGGACACCCGCACGGACACCCGTACGGGTACGCGTACCGGCGCGGGGATCGTCATCCCCCCGCTGTACTGCCCCGACGCCGTACGGGACGACCCGGCGCTGGCCGACGCGGTGAACGAGGAGCTCGTCCGGTGGGCCGACGGCATCGGGATCTACGCCGGCCGACTGGACATGCTGCGCTCGTGCCACTTCGGCCGGCTGATGATGCTCGCGCACCCCGACTGCGACGACGCCGACCGGCTGCTGGCGGCCGCGCAGTGCGGGCTCTCCGAGTGGGCCGTCGACGACCACTGGGCCGACGCCGGGGAGGACGCCGACCCGCGGCTGATCGGCCTGCGCCTGGCGCTCGCGCACGCCGTGGTCGACCCGGTGCGGCTGCCGCCGCGCTACGAGCGGCGGTTCGAGGAGCAGGTGGATGCCGAACCCGTGCTGCGCGCCTTCCGCTCCGCGCTGGAGCACCTCGCCGAGTTCGCCTCCCCCACCCAGGTGACCCGCCTGCGCTACCAGTTGGCGGTGATGTTCGTCGGGTACAACCACGAGGCCGAGTGGCGGACGTCCGCCCGCCGGCCGCCGGTCTGGGAGTACCTGCTGCACCGGTACGAGAACGGCTTCTTCCCCTGCATGGGCCTCACCGATCCGGTCGGCGGGTACGAGGTCCCCGCGCACGAGTTCGCTGACGCCCGGGTGCGGCGCACGTACATGTACGCGGGGGTCGCCAGCTGCCTGCTCAACGACCTGTACTCGATGGCCCGGGAGGATCCCGGCGACACCAACCTCCCCCGCCTGATCGCGGCCGAGGAGCACTGCTCGCTCCAGGAGGCGGTGAACCTGACCGCCGAGGTCCACGACGAGATCATGCACACCGTCGAGGCGGAGTCGGCCGCCCTGGCCGCCCTCGGCTCGCCCGCGCTGGGCCGCTTCCTGGAGGGCGTCTGGAACTGGATGGGCGGGGCGAAGGAGTGGCACGCCACGAGCCCCCGCTACCACGGCCCCGCGGAGGGCGGCACCGCGTAGGGTCTCAGAACTTCCCCTGGAGCAGCCGGATCCGGTGGCCCAGTGCCCGTCCGAAGGCTTCGGTGAAGCGCGGGTGCAGAGGCGGCCAGTCGTCGAACTCGAAGCCGAGGTGGGCGAAGGCGAAGTAGTCGTCGGTCCAGTTCCACTCCGGAAGCGGAGCAGTGTGGGCGCAGGCCGGGCAGTCGAGATCGGCTGCGCCCGTGGCGTACCAGGCGTCGAGGGCCTCGCGGGGCCAGTCGGGCAGGGCACTTCGGCAGTGGGGACAGAGCGCGGACGGGGCGTCGCCCTGGCCTGCGTAGAAGACCGTACGGCCCACCACGACGCGCAGAGCGTCGCAGGGCTCCTCCTCCAGCCCCTTGAGCCGGGCACGCCAGTCCCAGGAGACCAGGTCGACGGCCTCCCGCCACTGCGGACCGGCCAGGTACACCACGTCGCCCTGCCACGGCACCGGGCGGATGAACCCCTCCGCCTCCAGCCAGCCCCTGCCGCGCTCCCCGAGGGCGGCCGCCTCCTCCGGCGGGGCGTCCAGGTCCACCACGGTCTGCCGGTAGATCCCCACGGGCCCTCCCCCTTCACTCGGTGCGGTCGACCCTACTGATCCGGTCCGCCGGAGGACGCGGGAGGGCGCGGGAGGACGTGGGCGGGGCCTCAGCCGAGACTGCGGACGCGGACCAGCAGCGCCCGCGCGGTGCGGTTGCCCCCGACGGTCTGGAGGCGGCCGCGCAGCCGGCCCACGGCGTCGTGCACCCGCGCCGAGTCCAGTTGGGGCACCACGTCCAGCATCTCGTGCCAGGTGGCGCAGGCCCGTTCCAGATGGCCCTGGTTCAGGTGGAGTTCGGCGAGCCGTGCCAGGGTGACGGCCCGCGCGCGGCGCTCACCGGGGGGCCGGTGCCGCAGTGAGGTGCCGAGCGCGGCGATCGCACCGCGCGCGTCCCCGAGGGCCGCCAGCGCCTCGGCCTGCTGGTGGGCGAGAGCGGCGTGGTGGTAGTCGCCGATGGCCGCGCGCTGTCCTGCCGAGCGGTCCAGCAGCCGTTCCGCCTCGCCCAGCCGGGCCACCGCCGCCCGCCGGTCGCCGCAGCCGGCCTCGGCGACCGCCAGCTGTCCGGTGACGAACGCGGCCTGCAGGGTGGGCAGCCGTCCCGCCTCCCGGGCGGCGGCCTCCGCGAGCTCCCACGCCTGGGTGCGGTGGCCCAGGTGGTGGGCCTGGACGCTCATGGCCCGCAGTACGGGCGCCCAGCACTGCGGGTCCCCGGCCTCCTGGCCGAGCCGCAGCCCGGCCCGGTAGTACGCCTGGGCCGTGCCCTGCTGATTGCCGTCGAAGCACAGGAAGCCGGCGGTGTAGGCGAGCCGCGCGGCGCAGCCCAGCAGCCGGTGCCGGACGGCGGGTGCGGCGCCGGCGCGCAGCCAGGGCGCCACGGTGGTGGCGAGGTAGCGGGTCAGGGCGGGCCGGGCCAGGCCGCTGCCGAACATCATGTCGGCGTTGCGGAAGACCGGCAGCACGGCCTCGGCGGCCTCCACGTGGTGCAGCCCGATCCGCCCGGCCGGCCGCGCGGGCGCCCCGGCTGCTTCCGGGGGCGGCCAGCCGGGGGGCCGCCAGGCGGAGGAGTAGACCGGGATCTCCCCCAGCAGGGCCGCCGCCTCGATGCCGGGGCCGGCGGCCGGCGCGGCGCCCGCGCAGACCCCGGCCGCCACCGCCGACAGGTCCGGTGCGAGGACGTCCGCGGCGTGCGGGCCGGTTCCGGTGCGGTCGCGCAGGCGGGCGGCGCCGGCCGGCCGCGCGAGACCGGTGTCGGCCGGGCTGACGCGCCGTCCGGTACGGCGGCTCAGTGCCTCGGCGGCGAGGGCGACGACGTGCGCGGGAGGCCGGGTGCCGGCCAGCCAGTGGGATATGGAGGTCCGGTCGTAACGCAGGGTGAGGCCGGCCTCGGCGGCGACGCCGTTGACGGCGCGTGCGAAGTCCTGCCCGCTCCAGCGCGCGTCGGTGAGGAGGGTGCGGAGTCGTCCGTTGGGTTCACGCTTGGCCATCAGAACCGCCCAGCTCGTACACGTGTCCATCCATTCAACGCGGTCGGACATTCAACACGGCGGGGCCGGGACGGATGTACCGGGTGAGGCCGTCCTGCCCCTAACTAGACGTGTGCGCCGAGTGGCGAACGGTCACACCGCGTGGCCCTGGCGTACGGGAGCACAGCAGATCGCGCGGAGCAGGACCGCCCCTTCCGGTCACTCCCGTACACCACCCCCGCCCGGCCCCGGAGGGAGCAGTGACCGGCAGCACACCCCACCGTCGCGCACGGCACCCGCGCCACTCCCAGGAAGACCGACCGAGAGGAAGGCCCGCCATGTCCGTCGACCCCGGCACCGAAGTGAGCGCCGACCACCTGACCGCCGCCGCCCGGCAGAGCCTGAGCACCGAGGCCGCCCGGAACCTGGCCACCACGACCAAGTCCGCGCCGCAGATGCAGGGGATCAGCTCGCGCTGGCTGCTGAGGATCCTGCCGTGGGTGCAGACCGCCGGCGGCACCTACCGGGTCAACCGCACCGTGAGCTACACCGTGGGCGACGGACGCATCACCTTCGTGAAGACCGGGACCGAACTCCGCGTCATCCCGCCGATGCTGCGCGAGCTCGGCATGCTCCGGAACTTCCCCGACGACCAGGTGATCAAGGCGATCGCGGACCGGTTCGTGAAGGAGGAGTTCCGCAAGGGCGACGTCATCGTCCGGCGCGGCGAGCCCGTCGACAAGATCTTCCTCATCGCCCACGGGCGGATCGAACGGCTCGGCACCGGCGCCTACGGGGACGAGGCGAGCCTGGACGTGCTGAGCGACGGCGACCACTTCGGCCACCACCCGCTGCCCGACGCCCGCTGGGAGTTCACCGCCCGGGCGCAGACCGACGTGGTGACGATGACCTTCAACCGGGGCGACTGGGACGCGGCGCTGAACAGTTCCGCCGCGCTGCGCCGGCACGCCGAGGCCTACCTGGAGGCCGAGCGCGTCGGCCGCCGGGGCAGCGATGCCGTGGACCTGTCCGCCGGCCACACGGGCGAGGTGATGCTGCCCGGCACGTACGTGGACTACGCCCTGGACCCGCGCGAGTACGAGCTCAGCGTCGCGCAGACCGTGCTGCGCGTGCACTCCCGGGTCGCCGACCTCTACAACAAGCCGATGAACCAGTCGGAGCAGCAACTGCGGCTCACCGTCGAGGCTTTGAGGGAGCGTCAGGAGAGCGAGCTCGTCAACAACGCGGAGTTCGGGCTGCTGCACAACGCCGACTACGAGCAGCGGGTCTACGCCCGTACGGGTCCGCCCACCCCGGACGACATGGACGAACTCCTCAGCCGCCGCCGCGGCTCGCAGTACTTCCTCGCCCACCCGCGCACCATCGCCGCGTTCGGCCGCGAGTGCAGCCGGCGCGGCCTGTACCCGGACAGCGTGGACTTCCAGGGGCACCGGGTCCCGTCCTGGCGGGGGGTGCCGCTGCTGCCCTGCAACAAGATCCCGGTGACCCCGGAGCGGACCAGCTCGATCCTCGTCCTGCGCACCGGCGAGGACAACGAGGGGGTCATCGGACTGCACCCGGTGGCCCTTCCCGACGAGTACCAGCCGGGCCTGTCCGTCCGTTTCATGAACATCAGCGAACAGGCGATCATCTCCTACCTGGTCACCGCCTACTACTCGGCGGCGATCCTGGTGCCCGACGCCGTCGGGGTGCTGGAGAACGTAGAGATCTCCCGATTCGACGACTGAGGGGGCCTCGTCATGACCGCTCGGCAGGAGAGCGACCGGACGGACGGCGGCCGGCGGGAGAGCGCTTCGGGGCAGCCCTTCGAGCTGCCCGAGTTCTACCTCCCGCACCCCGCCCGCCTCAACCCCCACCTGGAGGAGGCCCGGACGCACAGCCGTGCGTGGGCCGCGGAGCAGGGGATGCTGGAAGGCTCGGGCGTGTGGGGCCCGGCCGATCTGGAGGCGCACGACTACGCGCTGCTGTGCGCCTACACCCATCCCGAGTGCGACGGCCCGATGCTCTCGCTCGTCACCGACTGGTACGTGTGGGTGTTCTTCTTCGACGACTGGTTCCTGGAGCGGTTCAAGCGCACCGGTGACCGGGCCGCGGGGCGAGCGGCGCTGGAGCGGCTCACGCCGTTCATGCCCGCCGATCCGCACGCCCCGATGCCCGAGCCCTCGCATCCGGTCGAGGCGGGCCTCGCCGACCTGTGGCGGCGTACGGTGCCGGGTCACTCGGCGGACTGGATCGCGCGCTTCACCCGCACCACCCGCGATCTGCTCGACGAGTCGCTCTGGGAGCTCGACAACATCAACATCGGCAGGGTGTCCAACCCGATGGAGTACGTCGAACAGCGCCGCAAGGTGGGCGGCGCGCCCTGGTCGGCGGGGATCGTCGAGCACGCGGTGGGCGTGGAGGTGCCCGCGTCGGTCTCCGGGGAGCGGGCGCTGCGGGTGCTGCGCGACTGCTTCGCCGACTCGGTCCACTTCCGCAACGACCTGTTCTCGTACGAGCGGGAGATCGGGAAGGAGGGGGAGCTGAGCAACGGGGTGCTGGTCCTGGAGCGGTTCTTCGGCTGCACCACCCAGGAGGCCGCCGACCAGCTGAACAACATGATCACCTCGCGGCTCCAGCAGTTCGAGAGCACCTTCTTCACCGAACTGCCCGTGCTGTTCGCGGAGAAGGGCCTCGGCCCGGACGGGATCCTCGCGGTCCTCACCTACGCGCGCGGGCTCCAGGACTGGCAGTCCGGCGGCCACGAGTGGCACTTGCGCTCCAGCCGGTACACGAAGTCCCGGCCGGGCGGGACGGAGGCGGGCCTGCCCGGGTGGCTGCGCGGCCCCTCCGGGCTCGGCACCACCGGCGCCAACGTCAAGGCGCTGCTGGGCGTGACCGGCGGCGCGCGGCGGCGGCGCCGGCACTCCAACGTCCCGCATCCGGTGGGCCCTTCGGTGATCCCGGAGTTCTACCTGCCGTACCGGAACGTGCTCAACCCGCACCTGGCGGGCGCCCGGGAGCGGCTCATCGAGTGGAACCGGGCGATGGGCATCCTGGACGAGGGCATCTGGTGGGAGGAGAAGGCGCGCGGGTACGACTTCGCGCTGTGCTCGGCCGGCATCGACCCCAGGTGCTCGGCGCAGGCGCTGGACATCAGCGCGGGCTGGCTGAGCTGGGGCACGTACGCCGACGACAGCTACCCCCTGGTCTTCGGCACCCCCCGGGCCCTGGCCGCGGCCAGGGCGCAGACGCAGCGGCTGCGCGCCTGCATGCCGCTCGACCTGTCCGCGCCGCCGGCCGCGGTCAACGCGATGGAGCGGGGGCTGGCCGACCTGTGGCGGCGCACGGCCGGGCCGATGGGGACGCGCGGCCGGGAGATGTTCCGGTCGGCCATGGACCAGGTGCTGGACAGCTGGCTGTGGGAGCTCGACAACCAGGCGGCCAACCGGGTCCCGGACCCGGTGGACTACCTGGAGATGCGCCGGGTGACCTTCGGGTCGCCGATGACGATCTCGCTCGCGCGGATGGCGCACATGGACGTGGTTCCGGAGGAGGTCTACGGGAGTTCGGCCGTGCAGTCCCTGCACGCGGCGGCCTTCGACTACTCGGCCGTCATGAACGACGTGTTCTCGTACCAGAAGGAGGCGGAGTACGAGGGCGAGCTGCACAACCTGCTGATCGTCGTGGAGAACTTCTTCGACTGCGACTACCCGACGGCGCTGCGGGTGGTGAACGACCTGATGACCGCGCGGATGCAGCAGTTCGAGCACGTGGTGGCGAACGAACTCCCCGTCCTGTACGCGGACCACGGGCTGGACGCGGCGGCCCGCGCGGCCCTGGACCGCCACGTGGACGAGCTGAAGCAGTGGATCGCGGGGATCGCCGTCTGGCACGCGCAGACGCGGCGGTACCGGGAGGAGGACCTCAAGCGCCACCACGCGCACCGCCCGGCCGTGGCGGCGGGCGCCGTGACGCCGAATCCGCCGGGCCGGGGCCGGCTGCTGCCCCCGGCTCCGCATCTCCCCGCTTGGGCCTGACCTGCGGGGCTCTGGAGCCGCTCGCCGGAATACGACATTCCCCTGGTCTTACGGTGCAAGTGGCGCATAATCATCGTCACGCGGCTCGATCGAACCCTCTTGCCGCATTTGGTCACGCATGCGATGGGGGGCCATCGTGCCAATGACGGAATTACGGACAACCAACATGCTTCCCGCGACATCCAATGAAATGTCCCGCCTGCTCACCGCCGTCCGGCGGGGACGGGTCCTGACCGTGGCGGGGGGCCTGCGCGAACCGCGGAGCCTGCTGGTGCGGGAGATCGCGCGGCGCCTCGCGTCCAACTTCTACGACGGGGTGGCCGTCGTCGCCATGGACCCGCTCCACGGCGGCTACGGCATCCGCGAGCTGACGGCCGAGCTGCGCTCCGTACCCGACATGCCCGTGCCGCCCCGCAGGCCGGAGAACGCCGCGTCGTGGCTGGCCGAACGGGACATGCTGCTCGTCCTGGACGGCGCCGAGCAGCTCGGCCCGGACGCCCTGGCCTGGCTGCGGAACCTGCTGTCGGTCGCCCCCGGGCTGCGGATCCTGGCCGCCGGGCGCTCCCCGCTGGCGTTCGAGCAGGAACGCATCCACCGCCTCTGACCCGCGGGCCCGGCGTCAGTCGAGCTGCCGGCCGAGCTCGCGCCACACGGGGGCCGGGCAGCGCCCCTGGGGCCGCGAGGTGAGGAACATCCGGTAGTCGACACGGCGCGGCGGCAGGCCGCTCTCCACCCAGTGGTCGCGGCCGGAGTACTGGTCCCATCCGTCGTTCGGCATCCGGATGTGGTCGGAGCGCCCGTCCTTGTCCTTGCTGGTGATCTGGGCGACCTCGGCGTGATCGGCGTGGGCCGCCAGCACCACGCAGTAGTGGCGCAGCTGCCGCGCCGGGTCCTCGCGCAGCGGCACCATGGCCAGCCAGATCTCCCCCGGGGCCGGCCGGCGGGGGGACGCGGCAACGGGCGGGCCGCCGCGGGAGGCGTCCCACCGGCGGACCGCGACGACGAAGGCGAGTGCCACCAGCCCGGCGGCCATGCTCTCCGCCGTGGCGCGGACGTTCCACACCGGGTGGTCGCCGACCTCGCCCTCCGTCCACCACAGCGCCGCGGCGACCAGGGAGAGCAGGCCCGCCGCCCGGGCCGGGACCAGCCACCGCGCGTCGGCCCGGCGGCGGCTCGCGAAGAGCGCCAGGACCAGGGCCACGACGACCGGAATGGCGTAGGCGACGAGGTACTGCGCGAAGCCGTGCATCTGCTGCGGCGGTGTCTGCTCCGCCAGCAGATCGGGCAGTGTGAGCGGCACGGCCAGCAGATAGCCGACCGTGGGCAGGACGAACACCACGAGCAGGAGTCCCGCGCATCCGATGCCGGCGCACGACGTGTCGGAGCGACGTCCCACAGATCCCCCTCGAGGTCACGGACCGCGAACGCTAGCGCAGGGGCCCCTCCCCGGCCACCGGGTCCGCGACACGGGTCCGGGATACGGGTCCGGGATACGGGTCCGCCCCGGCCGGGCGCGATGCCGGCCGGGGCGGAACACCTACGGCTGCCTGCCGCGGGCCGCGGGTCAGCCCAGGGTGGCGATCGCCTGGTTGAAGGTCGCGGACGGGCGCATGATCGCCGCGGCCTTCGTGGCGTCGGGCTGGTAGTACCCGCCGATGTCGGCCGGGGAGCCCTGCACCGCGATCAGCTCGGCGACGATGGTCTGCTCCTGCTCGCCCAGCGTCTTGGCGAGCGCGTCGAAGGCCGCGGCCAGCTCGGCGTCGTCGGTCTGCTTGGCCAGCTCCTGCGCCCAGTACAGGGCGAGGTAGAAGTGGCTGCCGCGGTTGTCGATGCCGCCCAGCTTGCGGCTCGGCGACTTGTCCTCGTTGAGGAAGGAGCCGGTCGCACGGTCCAGGGTGTCGGCCAGCACCTGGGCGCGGGCGTTGCCGGTGGTGGTGGCGAGGTGCTCGAAGGAGACGGCCAGCGCGAGGAACTCGCCGAGGGAGTCCCAGCGCAGGTAGTTCTCCTTGACCAGCTGCTGGACGTGCTTCGGGGCGGAGCCGCCGGCGCCCGTCTCGAAGAGGCCGCCGCCGTTCATCAGCGGGACGACCGACAGCATCTTGGCGCTGGTGCCCAGCTCCAGGATCGGGAACAGGTCGGTCAGGTAGTCGCGCAGCACGTTGCCGGTCACCGAGATGGTGTCCTCGCCGCGGCGGATGCGCTCCAGGGAGTACGCGGTGGCCTTGACCGGCGAGAGGATCTCGATGGTCAGACCCTCGGTGTCGTGCTCGGCGAGGTACGTCTTGACCTTGGCGATCAGCTGCGCGTCGTGCGCGCGGTCCTCGTCCAGCCAGAAGACGGCCGGGACGCCGGTGGCGCGGGCGCGGGTGACGGCGAGCTTGACCCAGTCCTGGATCGGCGCGTCCTTGGTCTGGCAGGCGCGGAAGATGTCACCGGCGGCGACCTCCTGCTCCAGGACCGTGTTGCCCGCGGCGTCGACGACGCGGACGGTGCCCGCGGCGGCGATCTCGAAGGTCTTGTCGTGGCTGCCGTACTCCTCGGCCTTCTGGGCCATGAGGCCGACGTTCGGCACCGAGCCCATCGTGGACGGGTCGAAGGCGCCGTGGGCGCGGCAGTCGTCGACGACGACCTGGTAGACACCGGCGTAGCTGCTGTCCGGGAGGACGGCGAGGGTGTCGGCCTCGGCGCCGTCCGGGCCCCACATGTGGCCGGAGGTGCGGATCATGGCCGGCATGGAGGCGTCGACGATGACGTCGGACGGCACGTGCAGGTTGGTGATGCCCTTGTCGGAGTCGACCATCGCCAGGGCCGGGCCCTCGGCGATCTCGGCGTCGATGGACGCCTTGATCGCGTCGCCCTCGGCCAGCGCGCCCAGGCCGCCCAGGATGGCGCCGAGGCCGTCGTTGGGCGACAGGCCGGCGGCGGCCAGGGTCTCGCCGTAGCGGGCGAAGGTCTTCGGGAGGAAGGCGCGGACCACGTGGCCGAAGACGATCGGGTCGGAGACCTTCATCATCGTGGCCTTGAGGTGCACGGAGAACAGCACGCCCTCGGCCTTGGCACGCTCGATCTGGTCGTTCAGGAAGGTGCGCAGGGCGTCGACGTGCAGGACGGACGCGTCCACGACCTCACCGGCGAGGACCGGTACGGAGTCGCGCAGGACGGTGGTGGCGCCGTCGGCGGCGACGTGCTCGATGCGGAGCGTGCCGGCCTCGGCGATCACCGCGGACTTCTCGGTGGAGCGGAAGTCGTTCGCGCCCATGGTGGCGACGTTCGTCTTCGACTCGGGGGTCCAGGCGCCCATGCGGTGCGGGTGCGCCTTGGCGTAGTTCTTGACCGAGGCGGGGGCGCGGCGGTCGGAGTTGCCCTCGCGCAGGACCGGGTTGACGGCGCTGCCCTTGACCTTGTCGTAGCGCGCGCGGATCTCGCGCTCCTCGTCGGTCTTCGGGTCGTCCGGGTAGTCCGGGAGGGCGTAGCCCTGGCCCTGGAGCTCGGCGACCGCGGCCTTGAGCTGCGGGATCGACGCCGAGATGTTGGGCAGCTTGATGATGTTGGCCTCGGGGGTCTTCGCCAGCTCACCGAGCTCGTGGAGGGCGTCGGCGATCCGCTGGCTCTCCTCCAGGTGCTCGGGGAAGCTGGCGATGATCCGACCGGCCAGGGAGATGTCACGGGTCTCGACATTCACACCGGCCGTCGACGCGTATGCCTGGATCACAGGCAGGAAGGAATACGTCGCGAGGGCCGGGGCCTCGTCAGTGTGCGTGTAGATGATGGTCGAGTCAGTCACCGGATGCTCCGCTCCACAGTCTGCGTCTCTCGTCTGCAACATTGCTCGACATCAAGATATCTCGTGATCGGGCCGGACTGGACAGCCCCCTGCCGCCAGTCCGGGAGACGCGTGTCACGCCGGGCCTCCGAACGGCGAAAAGCGCCGCCCCGGCTGTTCCCAGCCGGGGCGGCGCTCAGCCGTGAAGGCTTGTGAGCCGGGTCAGGCCTGGACGGCCTTCGGGTTCACGCCGTACTCGTTCGGCTGGTCGTTGCCGGCGGTGGCCAGCAGGACGATGAGCCAGATGAAGCCGACGAGCGGCACGAAGCTGATGAGGAACCACCAGCCGGACTTGCCGGTGTCGTGCAGGCGGCGCACGGTCACGGCGAGGTTCGGGAGGAGGGTGCCCAGCGCGTAGAGCGCGTACAGCCACGGGGAGGTGCCGAGGACGGCGTCCAGGATCGAGACGACGATCAGCGCGGCCACGTTGAAGAGGAAGAACATCCAGTACTCCTGGCGGCGGGCGCGGCCGGAGAAGACGGTGTACTTCTTGAGGACGTCGACGTAGTAGTTCATGGGTCCCCCCAGAGGACGGTTGGTCGGCCCGTCCTGCTGGAGCAAGCCGGGGCAGAACTTATGCCCCCCTTACGTCGCGGTCAAGCCAGTTGACGCGAAGCCAAATGGGCCGGACGGGAAGATTTCCGGCACCGAAAGTGGGACTGGGGAGCACAGGAGTGATGCCGTGTCCTCAGAAGTCCGAAAAGTCCCCCCTGTGCGCCTACTTGACACCCCGACAGCCACCCTGATCGTTACCCACATCGTTACCGCACCGCGACACCGCGGCCCGGGCAGCCGGAGGGAAGGTCCGGTCCCCGGCCGCGTCGGGCGTCAGCCGATGTGGAAGGAGTCCCCGTAGACCTTCCAGTCGAGCGGGGTGTTGAGGTTCAGGTTGCCCTTCCTGAGGAAGACCCGCTGCGCGGTGTCGACCCGGCTGGTGTCGCTGTGCGCCTCCTCCTGCTTCATCGCCCAGACCCTCGCGTCGAGGAAGGCGTTGAGGTACGCGGTCTCGTTGCCGCCCTGGGACGGGGGCTTGGCCTTGGACAGGGCGCGCTTGCGGATGTTGCGGAAGCTCGTGGAGTCGGTGCCGTCCCCGTGCATGACGATGGCGTCGTAGTAGATGAACTGGCCGAGCACGCCGATCCCGTCGGACTTGCCCTGCTGCACGGACGGGTTGAAGTAGACCCGGTCGCGCTCGTGGTCCTGGGCCTTCCTGAACTCGGCGTCCTGGGCGGCCTTCGCCCAGTCCTTGGTGAAGTTCGGGTCGAGGCCGGCGTGGGAGTCGCTGCCGTCGACCCTGCGCAGGGCGGGCAGGTACTTGGCGAGCACGTTGCCCGGCTTGACCTGGGTGTAGTACTCGACGAGGTCGAGCATGTCGCCGGTGCCGGAACAGAAGCCGATGATGCCGGCCGTGTAACCGCGGCCGTCGTCGATGTCTTCTATGTACTTGTACTGCGCCTTCCAGTCCAGCGAGGAGTTCTCCGCACTGGAGACGATCTTCATGGCGATCTCCTTCTTCGCCGGATCGTCGAGTCCTGCGGCCACGGCCGCCGCGGTCTCCGCCGTGGGGGCGGGGGCCGCGGTGGCGTGGGCGGCGACGGGGACGGCGATGAGCGCGCTGCCGAGCAGTGCGCCGATCGCGAGCATCTTGCGGTGGGGGGTGAACACAAGGCCTCCGTGGGGTAGTTGAGGCGTCCCTACTTCGTTAGGAAACTTTACTACCAGAGCTGACGGCAGCTCAAGACCCGTGCGCCACACGGCGATCGCCGCTACCGCCCGCTCCGCGTCAGGCCCGGCGCGCGAGACGGGCCGTCAGTTCCCGCTTGGCGTCCGGCCATTCGGGGCGGGTGATGCTGTAGACCGCGCTGTCGCGGATCCAGCCGTCGCGCATCACCATGTGGTGGCGCAGGACTCCTTCGTGCGTCGCGCCGAGCCCCGATATCGCCGCCCGCGACCTGCTGTTGCGCACGTCGGTGAGGAACTCGACGCGGTTCATCCCCATGACCTCGAAGGCGTGCGCGAGCATGAGCAGCTTGGCCTCGGTGTTCACGCCCGTCCCCTGCCAGGTACCGCCGAGGAAGGTGAAGCCGATCTCCAGCCGCCGGTACGCCGTGTTGATGGCCATGAGCCGGGTCGAGCCGGCGATCCGGCCCGTCGCGACGTCCACCGTCGCGTACGCGATCTGGGTGCCCTGCGCCCGCGCCGCCAGCGCGTCGTCGATGAAGCCGCGCACCTCGTCGGGGTGCGGGACGATCGTCACCGGCAGCTCCCACAGCCGGCCGTCCCGGATCGCCTCGCACAGGCCGTCGTGGTGCCGGTGCGCGAGCGGCTCCAGCCGGACCCGGTCGCCCGCGAGCCCGTCGTCCGCCCTTCCCGCCGCCGTGCCGCCGGCCCGCTGCCCCGTCGTCCGCTCCATGTGCGACCCGCCCCTTCCCTGTCGATCATCGGTGACAGGCGGACCCTATCCGGCGTCCGCGCCTGCCTCGTCAGGGATTTCGCAGGTCAGAGCCAGCCGTTGCGCCGGAAGCCGCGGTGGATCACGAAGCAGGCGAGCGCCATGACGCCGAGGACGAGCGGATAGCCGTACGTCCAGTGCAGTTCAGGCATGTGGTCGAAGTTCATGCCGTAGACCCCGCAGACCATGGTCGGGACGGCGACGATGGCCGCCCACGCCGTGATCTTGCGCATGTCCTCGTTCTGGGCGACGGTCACCTGCGCGAGGTGCGCCTGGAGGATGGAGTCGAGCAGGTTGTCGTAGGCGCCGATCTGCTCGGTCGCCCGGGTCAGGTGGTCGGCCACGTCCCGGAAGTACGCCCGGCTCTCCGGCGGGATGACCGGTATCGGCTGCGTGGCCAGCTGCTCCAGGGGGCGGCTCAGCGGCGCCACCGCCCGCCGCAGCTCCAGGAGTTCGCGCTTGAGCTGGTAGATCCGGCCGGCGTCGCCGCGACCGCCGTTCTCGCTGAACACCGCCGTCTCGACGGAGTCGATGTCGTTCTGCACGGCGTCCGTCACGGCCACGTAGTCGTCGACCACGTGGTCGGCCATGGCGTGCAGAACCGCGGCGGGCCCCTTGGCCAGCTGGTCCGGGGAGGCCTCCAGCTCCTCGCGGACCGGGCCGAGGGTGCCGCTGCCGCCGTGCCGGATGGTGATGACGAAGTCCGCGCCGGTGAAGGCCATCAGCTCGCCGGTGTCCACCACCTCGCTGGTCGCGGTCAGCTCCTCGTGCTCGACGTACCGCACGGTCTTGAAGACGGAGAACAGCGTGTCGTCGTAGCGCTCCACCTTGGGACGCTGGTGCGCGTGCACGGCGTCCTCGACCGCGAGCGGGTGCAGGCCGAAGAGTTCGGCGAGCCCGGCGAGCTCGGACTGGGACGGCTCGTGCAGGCCGATCCACACGAAGCCGTCGCCCGCCTTGCGGACCCGGCGCAGCGCCTCCTCGACCTCCGCGCAGTCCTCCTGCCGTACGCCGTCCCGGTAGACGATGCAGTTGACCACCGCGCTGCCGAGCGGGGAGCGGGCCGGGTGGCTGAGGTCGACGGCCCGCCGGTAGCCGCGGCGCACGGCGCGGCGCAGGTTGCTGAACATGGACAAGGACGTACTTCCCTTCGGCGGATCACCGGCCAGTCTGCCATCGCCGCCGGGGTGTCCCCGCCGGGCCTCAGGTGCGGTCGATGAACACGCTCGTCGACTTCACCCGCGCCGTGGCCCGCGCCCCCACCTCCAGCCCGAGCTCCTCCACCGCCTCCCGCGTCAGCAGCGAGACGATGCGGTGCGGCCCGGCCTGGATCTCGACCTGTGCGTCGACCGTGCCCAGCTTCACGCCGGTGACGATCCCCGGGAAGGCGTTGCGCGCCGAGGTGTACGGGGTCTCCTCGCCCTCGCCGGCCTCCTGCGCGGCCTCGACGCAGAAGGCGGCCAGGTCCGGGCCGTCGACCATCCGCCGGGTGCCCTCCCGGCGGGTGGGGAACCGTTCCGCGTCCGCCCAGCGACGGGCCGTGTCGACGCTGACGCCGAGCAGCCGGGCTGCCTGTCCGATCGTGTAGGACTCCATGGTCGGCAGCTTAGAGCCCCCGGTGGGAGGGGCTGCGCAGGGCCTCCCCGGCCACTTCCGCGACCACCTCCGCCACCGTCGACAGGGCCGGCGAGTCGAGCTTCCACTGCTGCCAGTACAGCGGCACGTCCATCGGCCGCAGGGGCTCCAGCAGCACCAGTTCCCCGGTCCGCACCAGCGGCCGCGCCTGCTGCTCGGGCACCAGCCCCCACCCCAGTCCCGCGACCACCGCGTCGCGGAACCCCTCCGAGGTCGGAATGTGGTGCCGGACCTTGCCCGCCCCGGCCGCCGCGTCCCCGGTCAGCGAGCGGACGAAGGCGTCCTGGAGGTCGTCCTTCCGGTCGAACACGATCGTCGGCGCCTCGCGCAGATCGCGTTCCGGCGCCCCCGTCAGGTACCGGGCCGCGAACCGGGGGCTCGCCGTCGGCAGGTACCGCGCCAGGCCCAGCAGCCGTACGCTGCACCCCGCCACCGGGTCCGGCGAGGAGGTCACCGCCGCCATCACCTGCCCCTCCCGCAGCAACGCCGTCGTGTGCGACTCGTCCTCGCGGTGC
The DNA here is from genome assembly GCF_044747975.1 of Streptomyces sp. NPDC090045. Taxonomy (NCBI): domain Bacteria; kingdom Bacillati; phylum Actinomycetota; class Actinomycetes; order Kitasatosporales; family Streptomycetaceae; genus Streptomyces; species Streptomyces sp. NPDC090045. The sequence continues at coordinate 11,892 of NZ_JBIVFA010000021.1, read as the reverse complement.
AGTTCGATGCAGACCGGCGGATCCTGCGGCACGCGGGTCAGGGCCGGCAGGAACCAGGTGGCGAGGGAGTCCGCGTTCACCGCGATCGGCAGCCGCACCTGGCCGGTCCCGTCGGCCATGCCCAGCTCGGCCCGCGCGTCCCGCTCCAGCCGGGCCAGCTGCCGGGCGAAGCGGACCACCACCTCCCCCGATTCCGTCGCCCGGACCGGTTTCGTCCGCATCAGCAGCACCCGCCCGGTCCGCTGCTCCAGCGCCTTGACCCGCTGGCTGACCGCGGAGGGGGTCACGTGCAGGGCGGCGGCCGCCGCGTCGAAGGTGCCCTCGTCCACCACGGCGAGCAGGGTGCGCACCTGGTCCAGGGGAAGTTCGTCCATCACGAGCGCTAATGGTACGTAAAAATCATTAGCTGTACTGAACAGCCATCGCTGCCTACGGTCGACGACATGACACACGGCATCCTGACCGCGGCCCTCGCCGGCTTCGGCACCGGCTTCTCCCTCCTCGTCGCCATCGGCGCACAGAACGCCTTCGTCCTCCGCCAGGGCGCGCGCCGGCACGCGGTCCTCGCCGTGGTCGCCATCTGCGCCGTGTCCGACGCGCTCCTCATCGCCCTCGGCGTCGCCGGCGTCGGCGCCTTCGTCACCGCCTGGCCGGCCGCCCTGACCGCGGTCGCCCTGGCCGGGGGCCTCTTCCTGGTCGGCTACGGAGTGCTGGCCGCCCGCCGGGTGCTGCGCCCCGTCCCGGGCGCCGCCCTCACCACGGAGGGGGCCGCCGCCGGATCCGGCCGCCGGGCCGTGCTGACCTGTCTGGCCATGACCTGGCTCAACCCGCACGTGTACCTGGACACCGTCCTGCTCGTCGGCTCCCTCGCCGCCGACCGCGGGGACCTGCGGTGGGCCTTCGGCATCGGGGCCGTCCTGGCCAGCCTGACCTGGTTCGTCAGCCTGGGGTACGGGGCCCGGCTGCTGAGCGGCCTGCTCGCCCGCCCGTCGGCCTGGCGGGTGCTGGACGGGCTCGTCGCGGCGACGATGGTCACCATGGGCGGCATGCTGCTGGCCCGCGCCTGAACCGCATGTCGGCGGCGGGCACCGGCCGGGGCCCGGCATAGTGCTCCTGCCGACGACCCGGCCGACGACCCGACCGACGAGACCGCCCCAGGAGCCCGCCGTGCCCGACCGCCCCTCCCCCGACGCGGTGCGCGCCTACCACGCCGCCCGGCCGGCCCCGCTCGTGGCCGCCACCGGGATCGTCCTGGACACCCGTGGGCGGGTCCTCGTCCTGGCCACCTCGGGCGAGGCGGATCCGGAGCTCCCGGGCGGCACGGTCGAGGCCGCCGAGACCCCGGAGGCCGGGCTGGCCCGCGAGCTGCGGGAGGAGCTCGACCTCCACCTGCCCGTCGGCCGGCTGCTGGCGGTGGACTCCCGGCCGCCGGGGGACCTCGGCCGCGCCCTGGTCGTGCACGTCCACCTGGTCGGGCCGCTGACCCCGGAGGAAGCCGCGGCGCTCTCCTTCCGGGACGGCGCGGTCACCGAGGCGCGCTGGCTCCGGCCGGACGAGGCCTGCGAGGCGCTGCCGGCCCGCAGCGCGCCCCGGCTGCGGGCCGGCCTGGCCGCCCTGCACACCGGCTCCTTCGCCCACCTCGTCGGCGGCGTGCCGCAGCCGGGCTCCCCGGCCGGCCTGGACCCGGCCCGGCGCCTCGCCCTGGAACACTCCGGCGCCCTCGACGCGGCCAGCCACCGGGCCAGCCGGCCCAAGGCCGTGACCGCCGCGAGCGTGCTGTTCACCGCCGCGGACGGCCGGGTCCTGCTGGTCCAGCCCGCGTACGGCCGCAGCGAGCGCTGGAACCTGCCCGGCGGCGGCATCGACAGCGACCTCGGCGAGACCCCGCGGGCCGCCGCCCGGCGGGAGGTCCACGAGGAACTGGGCCTCGATCTCGCCCCGGGCCGGCTGCTCGCCGTGAACTGGTCGCACAAGCCCGGCCGTCCGGCGCGCATCCGCTTCCTCTACGACGGCGGCGTCCTCGACGCCGCCGTCCTCGACCGGATCCGCCTCGACCGCACCGAGCTCCTCCAGTGGCGCACCGTCGCGCCCGCGGAACTCCCCTCCCTGGTCAAACCGGCCCTGCGGCGCCAGATCACCGCCTGCCTGACCGCCCGCGCCACGGGCACCGGCCCGCTGGAGCTCCACGCCGGCCGCCCCTGACGGCCGGGCCCGCCCGGCGCGCCGGGCAGCGGCCGCGGGGTTACCGTCGGCGGCATGGACGGTGATCGCCGAAGGTGGCGCCAGTGCCTGCTCGGCGGGGCCGTCTTCGCCGTGTGCATGGCCGGCACCACGCTGCCGACCCCCCTCTACGGCCTCTACCAGGAGAAGTTCGGGTTCTCCGAGCTGATGGTGACCGTGGTGTACGCCGTGTACGCCTTCGGGGTGATCGGCGTACTGCTGCTGGCGGGCAACGCCTCGGACGCCGTGGGACGGCGGCCGGTGCTGCTGGCCGGCCTGGGCTTCGCGGCGGCGAGCGCCGTCTGCTTCCTGTGCGCCACCGGTATGGGGTGGCTGTACGCGGGGCGGCTGCTGTCGGGGCTGTCCGCCGGGCTGTTCACCGGCGCGGCGACGGCGTACGTGATGGAGCTGGCACCCCGCGGCGGCACCTCGCGGGCCACGCTCGTGGCGACGGCCGCCAACATGGGCGGGCTGGGCTGCGGTCCGCTGCTGGCCGGGGTGCTCTCGCAGTACGCCCCCTGGCCCCTCTACCTGACCTTCGCCGTGCACCTCGTGCTGGTGGCGGTCTCGGCCGGCGTCCTGCTGGCGCTTCCGGAGACCGTGACGGATCGGCGGCCGCTGAGCACCGTACGCCCGCAGCGGCCCGGCCTGCCCCCGCAGGTACGGGCGGTGTTCGCGCCCGCGGCGATCGCCGCGTTCGTGGGCTTCGCGCTGTTCGGGGTGTTCACCTCGGTCAGCCCGGCCTTCCTCGCCCAGTCCCTCGACGTGCACAACCGGGCCGTGAGCGGGGCGGTCGTCGCCCTGGCCTTCTTCGCCTCGACCGCCGGGCAGCTGGCGGTCGGCAAGGTCGGGGTGGGGCGCTCGCTGCCGCTGGGCTGCGCCGGGCTCCTCGCCGGGCTGGCCCTGCTCGCGGGCGCGCTGGTGTGGGACCGGCTGGCGCTGGTGGTGGCGAGCGCGCTCGTCGGCGGCGCCGGGCAGGGGCTGGCCTTCCGCGGGGCGCTGTCCGCGGTGGCCGCGGCCTCGCCGCCGGACCGGCGCGCGGCGGTGATCTCGACGCTGTTCGTGGTGGCGTACGCGGGCATCTCGGTGCCGGTGATCGGCGTGGGGCTGCTGGCCGACCCGCTCGGCCTGGAGGGTGCCGGGCTGGTCTTCATCGCCTGCATGGCCGTCCTCGTCTCGGGCGCGGCCGCCTACCTCCTGCGCCGGCCGGTACGGGCGGGGAGCACGTCAGGCCCGGCCTGACGGCCGGGCCTGACGGGAACAGCGGGAGGAACGGTGTGCCGGGATCAGACCGCCGGGACCGGGTAGGTCGGGTACTCCACGCCGGACACGTGCTGGACCACGCGGATGACCTGGCAGGAGTAGCCGAACTCGTTGTCGTACCAGAGGTAGAGGATGGCGTTGTCGCCGTCGACCTTGGTGGCTCCGGCATCCACGATCGACGCGTGGCGCGAGCCGACGAAGTCCATGGAGACCGCGTCGGGGGCCGTGGTGAAGTCGATCTGGCGCTTCAGCGGCGAGTGCAGGGAGACGTCGCGGAGGTAGTCGAGGACTTCCTCGCGGGTGGTCTCGCGGCCCAGGCGCAGGCTGAGGATGGCGATCGAGACGTCCGGGACGGGGACGCGGATCGAGCTGCCGCTGATCGGCGCCTTGAGGTGGGGCAGCGCCTTGGCGACGGCGGAGGCGGCACCGGTCTCGGTGATCACCATGTTCAGCGGCGCCGAACGGCCGCGGCGGTCGGCCTTGTGGTAGTTGTCCAGCAGGTTCTGGTCGTTCGTGAACGAGTGGACGGTCTCCACGTGACCGCGCAGGACACCGTACTCGTCGTCCATGGCCTTCAGCGGCGGGACGATCGCGTTGGTGGTGCAGGAGGCGCAGGACAGGATCTGCTCGTCCGGCTTGATGGTGTCGTGGTTGACGCCGTGGACGATGTTCGGGACGTCGCCCTTGCCCGGGGCGGTCAGGACGACCTTGTCGATGCCGGGGCGCAGGTGGTTCGACAGGCCCTCGCGGTCGCGCCACTTGCCCGTGTTGTCGATGAGGATGGCGTCCTTGATGCCGTACGCCGTGTAGTCGACCTCGGAGGGGTCGTTGGCGTAGATCACCTTGATGCTGTTGCCGTTGGCGATGATCGTGCTCGTCGCCTCGTCCACGGTGATGGTGCCCTGGAACTGGCCGTGGATGGAGTCGCGGCGCAGCAGGGAGGCGCGCTTGACCAGGTCCTGCTCGCCGCCGCCGCGGACGACGATGGCACGCAGCCGCAGGCCGTTGCCGGAGCCGGCCTTCTCGATGAGCAGGCGGGCGACGAGGCGGCCGATGCGGCCGAAGCCGTAGAGGACGACGTCGCGGCCGTCGCCGCGCTCGATCTTGTTCTCACCGGTGGCGCCGACGACGGCCGACGCGGTGAACTCCTCCACCGACAGGCCGCGGTCGTCGGCCTTGTACGCCTCGGCGAGCAGGGCGATGTCGATCTGCGAGGGGCCGAGGTCGAGGGTGGTGAGTGCCTGCAGGAACGGCAGGGTCTCGGTGACCGAGAGCTCCTGGCCGGCGATCTGGCGGGCGAACCGGTGGGTCTTGAGAATGCTGACCACCGACTTGTTCACCAAGGATCGGCTGTGGACCAGGACCGTGACGTCCCGCTCCCGGTGCAGCTTCCCGATGATCGGGATCATCGACTCCGCGATCTCCTCGCGGTTCTTCCAGCTGGTGAACGAGTCCTCATTGACAGTCACAGGATTATCTTTCGAGCTAGGCGGTGCTCATATGCTAACCCGACGCCGCTCCGGCCCCTCAGGCGGTACCCGCCCGGGCCGGGAACGTGCGCTATGCGGCGTAAAGGTGTCCCTGGTTGCGACGGTTTGACCTTTTGGCCTCAGAAGGCATTCCGCCGCCGCATCCCCATCGGGCGGCCGTCCGGGTCGACCAGCAGCCGGTTCAGCGGAGCCGCGAGCAGCCGCTGCGCGGCGGGCAGGTCCGGCGGGACGTAGCGGCGCAGCCGGCCCTGCGGCCGGGGACCGCGTCGGCCGCCTGCGTGCCAGGCGTCCAGCGCGGCGGCCGACGCCGCGAAGGCCTCGAACGCCGCCACCGGATCGCACAGCACGCCCGCCGCCTCCCGGCCCGCCCGGCCCGGAACGCCCGGGCCGTCCCGCGGGTCCAGCGCGTCGAGGTGCTCGCGCATGAGCTCCAGGCGCAGCTCCCGGGCGAAGGCGCGCGCGCCGTCGCCGAGGCCGCCCGGGTCGCGCGGAAGCCGCGGGTCCGGGGTCTCGTCGTACACGGCGCAGCCGAGTTCGGAGTCGTGGGTCCACGAGCGGAGGTTGATGTTGTCGGAGCCGACGGAGGCCCACACGTCGTCGATCACGCACACCTTGGCGTGGACGTAGACCGGGGTTCCGGCGTGGTTCTCCAGTCCGTACAGCGCGACGCGCCCGCCGCCGGCGCGGCGCAGTGCCGCCAGGGCGTCGATCCGCCCGATCAGGTTCATGGGCCCCGTGAGGCGGCCGTCCTGCTCCGGGACCGTGGGGATGACGCCGATCAGCCTCAGCCCCGGATGCCCGCGCAGCGCCCGGGCGAAGAAGGCCGCCACCCGCGGGGACCACAGGTACTGGTCCTCCAGGTAGATCAGCGTCCGGGCCCGCCGCAGCGCCTTGTCGTACGCGCGCGCGATGCTGCGCTCGCCGTCGGGGGCGAAGGGGTAGCCGCTCAGCAGCCGGTTGGGGTAGGTCCGCAGCACCTGGACGGTCTGCGTGCCGCAGGGCGCGGGGTCGGCGGCCTGCGGGGGCAGCCGGTCCGCGCTGGTGTCCTCGCGGTGCGCCAGCGCCCGCAGCCGGGTGAGCGGGCTGCGGCTGAGCGGCGCCGGGTCCTCCCAGCGCTCGCGGAAGACGGCCTCGACGTCGCCCACGACCGGTCCTCGCAGGGCGAGCTGGACGTCGTGCCACGGCGGGTGCGGCCCGTAGGCGGAGGCCAGCGGCAGCGACTGGCGGTCGCCGTGGTGCGCGGCGTCGTCGTGGCGGTTGTGGCAGAGGTCGATGCCGCCGACGTAGGCGACGTCCAGCCCGGGGCGGCCGGGGTGGCGCAGCACCACCATCTTCTGGTGGTGGGAGCCCCCGGGCCGCACCCGCATGTCGAGCAGGCACTCGCCGCCGGCCTCCTGGATCTCCTCGCCCAGGTGGCGGTTCTCCGCCTCGCTGAACTGCAGGCTGTCGAGGTGGGAGCGCCAGAGCAGCCCCTTGACGACGACTCCGCGCCCGGCCGCCCGGGCCAGGACCGCGCCGATCTCGGTTCCGGGCCCGTCGAGGCGCTCGTCGCGGTCACCGCGCCAGTCGGTGAACAGCAGCAGGTCGCCCGCGCGCAGGGCGCGGATCTCCGCCAGCAGCTCCGCGAAGTACGCCGCTCCGTGGACCAGGGGCCGTACGTGGTTGCCCCGCGACCAAGCCGCGCCGTCCGGACGGCGCCGGTCCAGGCGCGTCGCCGGGTTGCCCCGTTCACCGGAGGCCAGCAGCCAGTCGGCGCCGCCGGGGCCGACGGCGTCCGCCGGTCTCACGACCGGCCCGTCCCAGGATCCACCGCACCGCTCCGATTCCGATCATGCGTGCGTGCGTGTCGTGCGTGCGTGCCGCAATCCCAGGCTAGCCGCCGCCGGGGCGGGCGGCCGGGCGGGCGGCCGTCCGGTGGCGACCCGGGCCCGCGCGAGGTCGTGCTCCCGCGGGCCCGGGCGTTCGTCGGGCCGGGTCAGCCCACGGGGTGCGCTTCGGCGCTGCGTACCGGGGCCGGCCGCACGGCCGCCGCCTGGTTCCCGCGGAAGGGCACGTCGGCCATCCGCCGCTCCGGGCCGCGCCTGCTCAGGAACAGGTAGCCGATGAAGGCCGCCGGGCCGAAGAACACCTGGGCGGGGATGAGGCCGGGGGCCTCACCGGTGGCCCGGGCGATCAGGTGCAGGGCGGCGACGGGGGCCACGGCTCCGAAGAGCACCACGAGGGCGATCCCGGTCCGCAGGCCCGGCTTCGCGTACGCCTTGTAGGCGGTGGTGGTGAAGAGGGCGTAGGCGAGCAGATCGCCCATGCCGACGACGGCGCCGAGGTCCTCGCCGATGCGCAGCCCGGCGGCCGGGGCGTACGGATACCCCTGGACGGCTGCGGCGAGCTCCTGGGTCAGCGGTACGACCCAGGCGAAGAAGGCGTCGTAGACGGCGAGGGCGAGCAGGAACCAGGCGACGTTCTTCAGGCGCATGCCGCCCTGGACGTTGAGGTTGGTGGCGGAGACCACGACCAGGCCGACGACACAGCTGTTCGCCACCCAGTAGGGCGGCGCGGTCTCGCCGAACGCCAGGTGGGTGACGAGCACGCTCGCGATCAGCACGGAGATCAGCGCCCAGCGCAGCCGGCCGTTGCCGATGAGGGGCTGGTAGCCGACGGACAGCCCGCCCGCGAAGACCAGGGCGAGCACGGCCGGGAGGGCGGCGCCGGGGAGGGCGAGGTAGACGTACGGCAGGGCCAGGACGAAGCCCATCATCAGGAAGATGTCCTTGCCGTTGAACACGCCGACGGGCGGCCTCGCGGCGCGTACGGCGCGGAAGTAGGCGATCGCGCCGACGACGACCGCGAGTGCCAGGGCGGCCGTGGCCGCGATCTGGAAGAAGACCGTCATGCGTGGCTCCGGGTGAAGGTGTGCTCCAACAGGTCACAGCGGAGGGGGAAGCGGCGCGCGGCCTCCTCGTCGTCCAGCGGCAGGACCGTGACGCGCGCGGCGATGCCCCGGGCCAGCAGCCGCCCGGTCACCTCCGCCGCGGTGGCGTTCCGGGAGGCGACCTCCACGTGGAGCCGGCCGTCGGCGACCGTGGCCCGGTGGCGCAGGGGCCACGGCATTCCGGGGGTGCCGTCGAGTGCCTCCACGATCTCGCGCGGCGTCACGACGGAGTCGGCGGTGCGCAGCAGCGTGCCCGCCTTGCCGAGGATCTGGGAGACGGCGGGCACGGCCGCGAGTTCGCAGTCCGGTTCGCCGTCCAGGGTGCGGACCACGTCGCCGGTGTTGTACCGCAGGACCGGCATGCACTCCCGGTAGGGGTAGTACGGGGTCACGGTCAGCTCCCCGATTCGTCCGGGCCCGGCGGGCTCGCCCGTCTCCAGGTCGAGCACCTCCGTGTATCCCATGTTGGGGTCGATGTGGAGGTGGCGCCGGCTGCAGGTGCGACCGCCGACGGGCAGCAGTTCGGTCATGCCGAAGTTGTCGCCGATGGTCTCGGCCCCGAAGGTCTCGCGCAGGGCCGCGGCGAAGGCCGGGGACACGATCTCCCCGCCGGCGTAGATCGCCCGCAGGCCGAAGTCGTCCGGCCCGTAGCCGCGTTGCCGTGCGGCGGTGAGCATCCGGGCCAGGTAGCTGGGGTTGCCGGTGAGCAGGGTGGGCCGGGTGCCGTTGCGGCCGAGCAGGTGCTCGACGGATTCCTCCGGCGGGACCTGGCCCACCACGTGGCACGAGGCGTTGACCATCCGGCACACCTCGACGTCCTCCTGCACGGCGGCCGTCGCCCGGGAGCTGAGGTTGATCTGCATCCGGTCGCCGGGGCGGATGTCGCCGCGCAGCACGACGGACAGGGCGATCAGCGCGGGCCAGAGCTCCATCTCGTAGCGGGAGAGCCACATCTGCACGGGGCGGCCGGTGGTGCCGGTCGTCTGGGTCGCCAGGTAGGGGGTGCTGCACAGGAAGTCGGCGGGGCGCTCGATCAGGTCGGCCTTGCGGGTCACCGGGATCCGGGTGAGCGTCTCGGTGGTCAGCCCGTCGAGGTCGATGCCGGCGAGGCGTTCGCGGTAGAAGGGGGAGCGCTTGGCGAGTCGGCCGACGGTCCGCTGGAGCGCGCGGTTCTGCAGGTCGCGGCGCTCGGCCGGGTCGGCGAACGGTCCGTCGGCCAGTCCGTCGACGTCGTCGCCGAGCGAGCCGAACTCCTCCAGTGTGGCGAGGGCGTCGGCGACCAGCCGCTCCACGGCCCGGACGTTCAGCCGCCGGCCGAACACCATGGCCATCGCCACCCGGACCTGCCGGACACCGGTTTCCAGCACGCGTGCCTCCCCAAGGCGTCGAGAAGAGGGGTGGGGGCGACGGGCCGCCCCCACCCCCCGAAACAGCGTCAGCTGGCGGAGCAGCTGCCGAAGAAGACGGCCGTCATGGCACCCATGACGTACTTGAACTGCTTGGCGCTGGTCTTGATCGCGCTCATCGGATCCTCCTTGTTCGTTGTTGTGGGACGAACGCCCTGTGGCCCGTGGGGCACCGAAACGTTTCATCCCCGGACCGACAACACACTGGCGCGTTCGCAACACACGGGCAATCATCGGGTCCGTTCAACGGACCGGCGGAAGCGGAGGACGGCACCACCGTTCTCGCTGATGAGCCGGGACGAACGGGGAGTTACGGGCCCATCCGACCGATGGGCTCCGGGCGGAAGGGGGACTCGCTCATGGCCAGATCCGGCGCAGAGGGGCGGGGTGTACTGGAGGGTGCGTTCGCCCTCATGGAAGTGCTCGCACACGGCGAGGAGGTCGGCCTGACCCGTCTGGCGGCCGACGCCGAACTGCCGAAGGCCACGGCCCACCGGCTCCTGGGGCAGCTGGTCGCACTCGGCGCGGTGCAGAGCCGCTCGGGCCGCTACCGGCTCGGGCCGCGCACGTTCCGCCTGGGACAGGCCTGGCACCCCGCGCGCCTGCTGCGCGCGGCCTCGGCCCGGCCGCTGCGCGAACTCGCGGCCGCGAGCGGCCGGCTGAGCCTCAGCCTGTCGGTGCCCGAGGCGGGACACACGATCGTCGTCGGGGGCTTGCGGGGCGAGGTGGACGAGGTCTTCCCGCTGCACTCCGGCATCGTCCTGCCGCCCGGGAGCGCGGCGCAGCTGATCCTCGCGACGTCCGGCCCGTCGGCCGAGCCGCCCGAGGGGTGGACGAAGCCGACGTGGACCCGCGAGGTCACGCGGGCCCGGGAGCGGGGTCTCACCTTCGAGTACGGACAGTGCGTGAGCACGCTGTCGTGCGTGGCGGCGCCGGTGTTCTCCGCATCGGGCCGGGTGGTGGCCGCCGTGGCGGCGACCGCTCTGGACGGCAGACAGATCGCCCCGCTGGGCGAGGCCCTGGGCCGCGCGGCGGCGATGATCAGCGCCAACCTGACCAAGCTGCACTCCCCCGCACCGGCGCCCGGCGCGCAGCTCCGGCACCCGGCGATGGCGCGTCCGCACTAGGCCGGCACGGTGTCACCGGCTGGCGGACTCCCGATCACCACCAAGATCGGGAGCTGCCCCACCTGTACGAGGCATGCCGGTGGGAGCAGTCCCGGGGGCGGACGGCCTGGCCGTACTCACGGCCGCCGCCGGCCGAGCCACCGTCCGCGACGGGAACCGGGGCCGTGTCCCCATCGAGCCCCGGACGCACGAAAGGCCGCTCTCTCACGTATGAGAGAACGGCCTCCGACCTGCGTTTCCGCACAGTCGGGACGACAGGATTTGAACCTGCGACCCCTTGACCCCCAGATCGTTGGGCCGGGGGACTAATCGGGACATACGCGGCCAGTCGAGGGCGTATTGCGTGCACAGACGGGCACCTCGCGCACCCATAAGCATGGATGCTGGTCCCCAACTGGTCCCCAACACCCTCGGCACTCGCTACCCGACCGGAGGGCCGAAGCGACCCTCCCGAGATCACCGAAGCGCCGTGGCCTCGACATTCTGACTATCGAAAAATGCGTGTCGTGCACACTGGTCCCCAGAACTGGTCCCCAAGCCCAGCTTCGTCCGGCCGGAGCTCACCGTCCGACCGGGCCGCAGAAACCGCGCCACCCCACCGCCCACCGTGCGCCCTGCCTGACCAATCACACCGGGCAGGGCACACTGTCGCCGGGCCCAGCATCGCCTCGACTCCCGTGGACTCCGGATCAACCGGCACCACACGTTCAACTCGCCTCACGAGGACTTTCGCCGGACTCCCCGAACTTCGGTACTTGCATCGGATGCATCTCCGCACGGACCCGCGCCACACGGACCGGATGCCGCCACCTACCGTGATCAACAGCTGTGTCACCTTCGAACTCGACCACAATCTCTGGCGCGACCGTCAGATACTCCAGAGAGTCCGTCCTGCCCCAAGACGACGAGAACCGCACCCCCTCCCAGGCGTGTCCTGCGCCGCCAGGTCGTAGGAGCACGATCTTTCGGTAGATCACGGCCTCGCTGGGATAGAAGGCCATGGCGGCCTCACCTCGTGCGGCCATGTCCATGGCCGCAGCGAAGAACATGGACCCCAGCACACCGCGCCGGGTGGCGTGCGGCAACACGCCGGTCTTCGTGATCGCTGCGATCGGGATCGTGTCACCGCCGGGCACGGTCAGTCGCGAAGCATAGAGCGCCATCGTGCCGACCATGTTCCCTTTAGAGCTCGTAACACGATCATGATCGGTATTTCTTGAGTCGGCGCCAGCAGATCAGGCTGCAGGCAAGGGAGACGAAGGCGTAATGGAGTTCGGTGCGGCGTTCCCAGCGGACGGCGAGTCGTTTGAACTGGTGGAGCAGGGCGAAGGTCTGCTCCACGACGTAGCGGGGCTTGCCCAAGTTCCTGATGTTCGGGCAGCCCTTGCTGGAGATCACAGGCAGGATCCGGCGCTTGCGAAGCTCTTCGCGGTTGGGGTTGGAGTCGTAGCTCTTGT
>NZ_JBIVFA010000020.1:66133-142877 GCF_044747975.1 Streptomyces sp. NPDC090045 | reverse complement strand
ATCTGTGCGTCGCCACCGACGGCCACCTTGCCGACCTGGATCTTGCGGCTGACCCTGCGGTCGGCAAGCTTCGTCGGCACGGCCGGCATTCCGAGAGAGATGGCAGTCATCTGCTGTGCAACCCCAAGGTGTGGATCAAGGTCCCGAGATCGGCGGGCTCCAGGCTTCGAGATTACGCCAACCACGGAGCGGCCCGTGCATCCGAGGGGGTGCGCCACCCGAACGTAGGGAGCCGGGCACGATCCGTGCCCGGCTCCCGTACCGACTGGGGCAGCGCCCCGCAAACTAGGTGATCTTGATCGGGTTCACCACGTCGGCCACCATCACCAGCAGGGTGAAGCAGATGAACAGACCCGCGACCACGTACGCGACGGGCATCAGCTTCGCCACGTCGAAGGGGCCGGGGTCGGGACGCCGGAAGACCCGCGCCACACCCCGCCGGACCGACTCCCACAGGGCGCCGGCGATGTGCCCGCCGTCGAGCGGCAGCAGCGGCAGCATGTTGAAGAGGAACAGCGAGAGGTTGAAGCCGGCCAGTAGGTTGAGGAAGAACACCAGCTGGTGCTGGGCGGGGATGTCGAGGGTGAAGATCTCACCGCTGACCCGCGCCGCGCCGACCACGCCCATCGGGCTGTCCTGCTTGCGCTCGGCCCCGTTGAAGGCCGCGTTCCACAGGTCCGGGACCTTGGACGGCAGCTGGACCAGCGACTGCACGCCGGCCTCCATCATCTCGCCCATGCGGTCGACGGACTGGCCGAAGGACTGCGGGACGTAGCCGGAGGCGGGGGCGAAGCCGAGGAAGCCCGCGGTGACGTACTGGTCCTTGACGTACCGGCCGTCGCCGTCGGTCTTGGCGACCTTGTTCTCGATCAGGTTCGCCGTGAGGTCCGTGCGCTCCCCGGCCCGCTCCACCGTGATCGTGGCGGGGCCGACGGTGGCGCGGATGTCCTTCTGCAGGGCGGACCAGTCGCGGACCGGGTGGCCGTTGAAGGCGACGATCTTGTCGCCCGCCTTCAGGCCGGCGGCCTTGGCGGGGGCGGCCGGGTCCCCGGGGACGCACTTGTCGCGCTTCTCGCTCTGCTGGATCACGCAGTCCGAGACGGTGGCGACCGAGGTGGTCTGGGTGTTCAGCCCGAAGGTCATCAGCGTGGTGAGGAAGATCGCCACGGCCAGGACCAGGTTCATGAACGGGCCGGCGAACATCACGATCACGCGCTTCCACGGCTTGCGCGTGTAGAAGAGCCGGCTCTCGTCGCCGGGCTGGAGCTCCTCGTACGCGGCGGAGCGCGCGTCCTCGATCATCGACCGGAACGGCGAGGTGGAGCGGGCGGTGACCTTGCCGTCCTCGCCGGGCGGGAACATCCCGATCATGCGGATGTAGCCGCCCATGGGAATGGCCTTGATCCCGTACTCGGTCTCGCCCTTCCTCCGCGACCAGATGGTCGGGCCGAAGCCCACCATGTACTGCGGCACGCGGATGCCGAAGAGCTTGGCCGTGGAGAGGTGCCCCAGCTCGTGCCAGGCGATGGAGACCAGCAGGCCGACCGCGAAGACCACGACCCCGAGCACCGTCATCAGTAGTGTCATGCGCGCGCCTCCACGGCGGCCCGAGCCGCCATCTCCCGCGCCCGGGCCCTCGCCCAGGCCTCCGCTTCAAGGACGTCCTGGACGGTCAGGGAAGTTCCCGACTCCGGTGTCCCGTGCTCATCGACCACGGCAGAGACGGTATCCATGATTGCCGTGAACGGCAGCCGACCGGCCAGGAACGCCTCCACGCACTCCTCGTTGGCCGCGTTGAACACGGCCGGGGCGGTGCCGCCGAGGGTGCCCACGTGCCGGGCCAGGCCCACCGCGGGGAAGGCCTCGGTGTCCAGGGGGAAGAACTCCCAGGTGGAGGCCTTGGTCCAGTCGAAGGCGGGGGCCGCGTCCGGGATCCGCTGCGGCCAGCCGAGGCCGATCGCGATGGGGCCCCGCATGTCCGGCGGGGTGGCCTGGGCGAGGGTGGAGCCGTCCGTGAACTCCACCATCGAGTGCACGTAGGACTGCGGATGGACCACGACCTCGATGCGGTCGAAGGGGATGTCGTAGAGCAGGTGCGCCTCGATGACCTCCAGCCCCTTGTTGACCAGGGTGGCACTGTTGACCGTGATCACCGGGCCCATGGCCCAGGTGGGGTGCGCGAGGGCGTCCTTGACGGTGACGTGTCCCAGCTCGGCGCGGGTGCGGCCGCGGAAGGGCCCGCCGGAGGCGGTGACCACGAGCTTGCGGACGTCGGCCCGGGTGCCGGCGGCGAGCGCCTGGAAGAGCGCCGCGTGCTCGGAGTCCACCGGGATGATCTGGCCGGGCTTCGCGAGGGCCTTGACCAGCGGGCCGCCGACGATCAGCGACTCCTTGTTGGCCAGGGCCAGGGTGCGGCCGGCGCGCAGGGCGGCGAGGGTCGGCGCGAGGCCGATGGAACCGGTGATGCCGTTGAGGACGGTGTGGCACTCGGAGGCGGCGAGTTCGGTCGCGGCGTCCGGGCCGGCCAGGATCTCCGGCAGCGGCTCGGACGGGCCGTACTGGGCGCTGAGCGCCTCTTTCAGGGCCGGTACGACGTCCTCGCGGGCGACGGCCACCTTCTGGACCCGCAGCAGCCGGGCCTGCTCGGCCAGCAGGCCGACCCGTCCGCCGGCGGCGGACAATGCGGTGACCCGGAACCGGTCCGGGTTGCGCAGGGCGAGGTCGATGGCCTGGGTGCCGATGGACCCGGTCGACCCGAGGATGACGATGTCCCGGAGGCCGGCCGCGGGGTCGAAGAGGAGGTGCGGGTCGGCGAGGGGGGCTGGGCGGTCGCTCATGCCCCCCATTGTTGCCGGAAGTCAGGAGCGGCCGGACACGGAGCCCCCTTCAGTGACCCTGAGCAGCAGGTGCGGGAGGGTTCCGGCGAAGTCCGGGAGGGTGCGGGCCACCCGCCACCAGGCCTCCGGGTCCTCGCCGAGGGCCGCGGCGAACAGCCGGTCCGCCTCGGCGTGGGCGGCGAGGACGGCCTCCGGGTGGTCGTGCCGGTCGGGATGGTCCACGTCGCCGAGCCAGTGGTCCTCGTCGAGGGCCCAGCAGGCCGGCAGCTTGTGCCGGATCACGTCGATGCCGGTGAGCAGGCCGCGGTCGAGGCAGTCGCGCACCCAGCGGATGTCCTCCTCGACGCTCTCCATCGGCACGGCGAGGCTCGCCAGCGCCAGCTCGCGCTCCACGTCCCCGTGGGGCTCGACGGCGGTCGGGGCCAGGTGGCGCACCGCCCGGGTGAGGTCGGGGCCCGGCTCCTGCCCGCCGGCCGGCTCGGGCAGGGTTGCGTCGGCCACGCCGGCCACCAGCTCGGGCAGCGTGCCCGGGTGGCCGGGCGCGTGCCGGAGCAGCTCCGCCCACAGGCGCGGGTCGTCCCCCAGCGGGCGCAGGGCCCGCATGACGGCCGTCTGCATGCCGGCCTGTTCGGGCAAGGTCCAGCGCAGGGAGCGGAGGGCGGGGAGGTGGCCGAGGAGCAGGGTGTGGCGTGCGGGGGCGACGTGGGCGACGAGTTCCCCGTGCGTGACCCGGCCCATCCGCACGGCGCGGATTGCGGGCCGGTGCCAGGAGCGCTCGTCCGCGGCCCCGGTGGCGAGCAGCCCGCGGACGGTCTCGCGGGGCAGGTCCTCGACGAGCAGCAGGGCCTCGACGGAGCCGGCGGGCAGCGGTCGTCGCAGGTGCTCGGCGAGCAGCAGTTCCGGGTCCGGCCGGTGGCGGAGCGCCAGGATGTCGAGCGGGACCCGGGGGCCGCGGCGGCCGTGCCGGCGCAGCAGGCCGATCAGCTCGGGCGCGGTGAGCGGCTCCTCGTCGGGGTCCCGGCCGAGTTCCGCGCGGAGCACCGGCAGGAGTTCGGGCGGGGTCCGGCGGCGGGCGTACCGGGCGGGCCCGGGCAGGCCGGGCAGCGGCCGGCCCACGACGCGGGGGTTGCGGGCGATGTAGGTCCGGTCGGCCGCGCCGCCGTGGCGCAGCAGCAGCGTGACGGTCGAGGCCGCCAGCCATTCGTCCCGGCACAGGTACTTGAGGGCGGGCCCGTCGAGCCTGCCGATCACGTCGGTGACGACGTGGTCCGGTGCGTGGCGCAGCAGGTGCGCCACGCACCAGGCCAGCCGTCGGCTGGTGCGGTCTTCCTCGGCCGTCGGCATCGTTCTCGTCCGCCTCGCGCTGTGCTCGTACGCGTACCAGTACTCGTACTCATCCTCGTACGTCTGTCCGACGTCCGGCGATGATCGCAGGTCAGCGGATGGGGCGGTGCACGTTTTTCTGAGTGGAGGGTCCGGGGGCGGCGTCCGCGATCCAGGGGCCTTCCCCGGAGGGGTCGAGGACGCCCTCCTCCAGCCAGGCGTAGGTGCCGGACAGCACCCCCGCGACGACCTTGCGGTCGAGGTCGTCGGTGTTGGCCCAGAGCCGGCCGAAGAGTTCCTCGACGCGCAGCCGGGACTGCTCGCAGAAGGCGTCGGCCAGCTGGTAGGCCTCGCGGCCGTGCTCGCCGGAGGCGCGCAGGTGCTCGGCGCGGACGCAGGCCGCGCTCATGGCGAAGAGCTCGGCGCCGATGTCGACGATCCGGCCGAGGAAGCCCTGCTTGGTCTCCATGCGGCCCTGCCAGCGGGACATGGCGTAGAAGGTGGACCGGGCGAGTTTGCGGGCGCTGCGTTCCACGTAGCGCAGGTGGGTGGCGAGGTCGGGGTGGCCGCCGGGGTGGAAGGCCCGGTAGGTGCCGGGGACCTGGCCGGGGCCGGCGGCCAGCTTGGGCAGCCAGCGGGCGTAGAACCCGGCGGCGCGGGCGCCCGCCTTCGCCTTGTCGCCGAGTGCCTTGTCGGGGTCGATGAGGTCGCCGGCCACCGAGAGGTGGGCGTCCACGGCCTCGCGGGCGATCAGCAGGTGCATGATCTCCGTCGAGCCCTCGAAGATCCGGTTGATGCGCAGGTCGCGGAGCATCTGTTCGGCGGGGACGGCGCGCTCGCCGCGGGCGGCCAGCGACTCGGCGGTCTCGAAGCCGCGCCCGCCGCGGATCTGGACCAGCTCGTCGGCCATCAGGCAGGCCATCTCGGAGCCGTAGAGCTTGGCGAGGGCGGCCTCGATGCGGATGTCGTTGCGGTCCTCGTCGGCCATCTGGGACGCGAGGTCCACGACCGCTTCGAGGGCGAAGGTGGTGGCGGCGATGAAGGAGATCTTGGCGCCGACCGCCTCGTGCCGCGCGACCGGCCGGCCCCACTGCTCGCGCACGCCGGACCATTCGCGGGCGATCTTCAGGCACCACTTCCCGGCGCCGACGCACATCGCGGGCAGCGACAGCCGTCCGGTGTTGAGCGTGGTGAGGGCGATCTTGAGGCCGGCGCCCTCGGCGCCGATGCGCTGGGCGGCCGGGACCCGTACGCGGTGGAAGCGGGTGACGCCGTTCTCCAGGCCGCGCAGGCCCATGAAGGCGTTGCGGTGCTCGACGGTGATGCCCGGCGAGTCGGCCTCCACGACGAAGGCGGTGATCCCGCCGCGGTGGTTCTCCGACTTGGGCACCCGGGCCATGACCACGAGCAGGTCCGCGACGACCCCGTTGGTGGTCCACAGCTTCACCCCGTCGAGGACGTACGCGTCGTCGCCGTCCGGGACCGCCGTGGTGGCCAGCCGCGCCGGGTCGGAGCCGACGTCCGGCTCGGTGAGCAGGAAGGCGCTGATGGCGGTGGTGGCGCAGCGCGGCAGGTAGGCGTCCTTCTGCTCCTGCGTGCCGAACATCTTCAGCGGCTGCGGTACGCCGATGGACTGGTGGGCGGAGAGCAGGGCGCCGATGGCCGGGCTGACCGAGCCGACGAGGGCGAGCGCCTTGTTGTAGTAGACCTGGGTGAGGCCGAGCCCCCCGTACTTGGGGTCGATCTTCATGCCGAGCGCGCCGAGCTCCTTGAGCCCGCGCACGGTCTCGTCGGGGATCCTCGCCTCGCGCTCGATGCGGGCTCCGTCGATCTCGGTCTCGCAGAAGGCCCGCAGCCGGGCCAGGAAGGCCTCGCCGCGCCGGACGTCCTCGTCGGCGGGGAGCGGGTGGGGGTGGATCAGGTCGAGCCGGAACCGCCCGAGGAAGAGTTCCTTGGCGAAACTGGGTTTGCGCCAGTCCTGTTCCCGGGCCGCTTCCGCGACCTGACGTGCCTCGCGCTCGGTCACCTTGGGCTGTGTGCCGCCGGGCTGTACGGGCTGAGCGGGCTGTGCGGGCTGTGTTGCGGACATGAGGGGACTCACCTCGCCGCCGGAGTCGGGGGTTCACCGGATTACCAGCCGGTGCTACCTGTGAGTCGTACCCAATGTGGGCGGGAAGGAAAAGGGGGACGGCCGGAGCCCCCGCACAGTGGGCTCCGGCCGTCGGCTTTTTGGCCGTACGAGATCAGATGTCGAGGCCGGTCAGGACCAGGACTCGCTCGTACGTGTAGTCGTCCATCGCGTAGCGGACGCCCTCGCGGCCCACACCGGACTGCTTGACGCCGCCGTACGGCATCTGGTCGGCGCGGTAGGACGGCGCGTCGCCGACGACCACGCCGCCGACCTCGAGCTCGCGGTGCGCGCGGAACGCGGTCTGGATGTTCCGGGTGAAGACGCCGGTCTGCAGACCGAACTTCGAGTCGTTCACCGCGGCGAAGGCCTCGTCGGTGTTCTCGACCCGCGTCAGGGTCAGGACCGGGCCGAAGACCTCCTCGGTGGCCAGCTTGACGCCCTCGGGCACGTTCGCGACGACCGTGGGCTCGTACGAGGCACCCTCGCGCTTGCCGCCGGTGAGCAGCTTCGCGCCGGCGGACACGGCCTCGTCGACCCAGGACTCGACGCGCTGGGCGGCAGCCTCGGAGACGAGCGGGCCGACGTCGGTGGCGTCGTCGTTCGGGTCACCGGTGACCTGCGCCTGGACCTTCGCGACGACCTTCTCGACGAGGCGGTCGTAGACGGAGGCGTCGGCGATCACGCGCTGCACGGAGATGCAGGACTGGCCGGCCTGGTAGTTCGAGAAGGTCGCGATGCGGGTCGCGGCCCAGTCGAGGTCGGCCTCGGAGGACCAGTCGTCCAGGACCACGGCCGCGGCGTTGCCGCCGAGCTCCAGCGTGCAGTGCTTGTGGGGCACCGACTGCTGGATGGCGTAGCCGACGGTGTCGGAACCGGTGAAGGAGATGACGGGCAGCCGCTCGTCCTTGACCAGGGCCGGCATCTTCTCGTTCGCGACCGGCAGGACCGACCAGGAGCCGGCCGGGAGGTCGGTCTCGGCGAGCAGCTCGCCCAGGATCAGCCCGGAGAGGGGCGTGGCCGGGGCGGGCTTGAGGATGATCGGCGCGCCGACGGCGATGGCCGGGGCCACCTTGTGGGCGCACAGGTTCAGCGGGAAGTTGAACGGCGCGATGCCGAGGACCGGGCCCTTGACGAAGCGGCGGGTCAGCGCGAGACGGCCGACGCCGCCGGCGTCGGTGTCGAGGCGCTGGGCCTCTCCGCCGTTGAAGCGGCGGGCCTCTTCGGCGGCGAAGCGGAACACGGACACCGCACGGCCGACCTCGCCGCGGGCCCACTTGATGGGCTTGCCGTTCTCGGCGGAGATCAGCTGGGCGATCTCCTCGGTGCGCTCGACGAGCCGCTTGGACACGTGGTCCAGGGCGGCGGCCCGTACGTGGGCGGGCGTCGCGGAGAACTCCGCCGTCACGGCGTACGCCGCGGCCACGGCCTCTTCGACCTGCTCGTCGGTGGGCACGCTGACGGTGCCGACCAGCCGGCCGTCCCACGGGGAGTGGACGTCGAAGCTGTCCTCGCCGGAGGCCTGGCGGCCGGCGAGCCAGAAGGCGTGGGTGGAAGTCATGCGAATCCCGGCCCTTCGGATGTGTGCGGTGGGCTTGTCCCCTCCACCGTAGGACTCCGTCGGCGTTTCGGCGTTTGTCCCTGATGGAGCGGCGGGTCGCCGCCCTTCGCCGCTTTGTCACTGTCGCCGCCCGGAAACCGGGCCCCGGCGGCTACGACGGGGCCGAGGTGGCCTTGAGGGCGAGCCACAGCTCCATGCGGACATCCGGGTCCTCCAGGGAGCGGCCGAGGATCTCCTCGACCCGCTTCATCCGGTAGCGCAGGGTGTGCCGGTGCACACCGAGGTCGGCGGCGGCCGCGTCCCACTGCCCGTGGCGCGAGAGCCACGCCTGCAGCGAGGCCACCAGGTCGCCGCGCCCGGTCGCATCGTGCTCGCGCAGCGCCCGCAGCGTGCCGTCCGCGAAGGCCCGTACGGCGTCGTCGGCCAGCAGCGGCAGGACCGAGCCCGCCGCCATGTCCTCGTGCTCGACCATCGGCCGCCCCCGCCGGCGGGCCACGGCGAGCGCCTGGTCGGCCTGCTTGAGGGCCGCCGCGACGCCTTCCGGGCCGGCCGGGGCGGACAGGCCGACCACCAGTTCGTCCGGCTCGGGCCCGGCCGCGTCCCGGCCGCGCCGCGACTCCAGCGCCTCCGCGTGGTCCACGCACGCCTGTACGGCCGGGCCCGCGTCGGAGGCGAGGACCACCAGCCGCCCCGGCTCCGGGACCACCAGCAGCGCCTCCCCGGTGCGGGCGGCCGCCGACTCCACCGCGTCGGCGAGCAGCGCCAGGCCCTCGGGCTGCGCGGTGCCCGGCAGCGCCGGCTCGGCCACGATCAGCCGGAACGGCGCCTCCAGCAGGGACCCGTACAGGTCACCGGCCACCGACCGGGCGTGCTCCGCCTCGCCCGCCAGCAGCATCCGCAGCACCGCCGCCCCCAGCCGGGACTCGGCGTCGTGCAGCGAGCGCGACCGCTCGGTGGTGAGGGTCAGCAGGGCGACCGCGGAGTGGACGGCGTACCGCTCGGCCGTGCCCAGCGGGGCTCCGGTGCCGACGGCGAGCGCGCCCCGCGCCCGCCGGCCCGTGCCCAGGGACTGGAGTTCGACCCGGTCCTCCGAGCCGCCGACCACGGCGCTGGCGGGCGCCGGCCGCTCCCGCAGCCGCTCCACGTCCGGGGTCAGCCGGGCGGCTCGCCGCGCGGCCCAGTCGGGGGCGGCCGCGACGACCGCGCCCGAGGTGTCGTACAGCGCGGCCCAGCCGTGCACGTGCGCCGCCAGCTTCGTCAGCAGGTCGGCGGGCCCGTCGGCGGAGAGCGCGGCGCGGGTCAGCTCCCGCTGCGCCTCGAACCCGGCGGTCACGGCCCGGTACTGGTCGGCCGCGAGGGCCGCGGAGACGGCCTTGCTGATCGCCAGGAACGGGGTCCGGCGCGGCACCTCCAGCAGCGGCATGTCCTCGGTGCGGGCTGCCTCGACGAGCGCCTCGGGGATCGCCTCGTAGTTCACGCCGATCGCGAAGCCGATGCCGACGACCCCGGCCGCGGCGAGCCGCCGTACGTAGCGGCGCATCTCCTCCGGGTCCTCCGCGTCGAGCTTCATCGCGGTGATCAGGAGCAGCTCGCCGCCCTCCATGTACGGCACGGGGTCGGCGAGCTCGCTGACGTGGGCCCAGCGCACGGGGGTGTCCAGGCGTCCCTCCCCCGCCCGGACGCCGAGCTTGAGCGCCGAGTGCTGGACGAGTGAGGCGAGGGTGAGCGGCATCGGTTACCAGGGGCCTTCGCGGGAGGGGGCGACAGAGGGGCTCGGCGTTGCGCGGCCCGACGGAAGGGGTGCACCCGGCGGGAGAAGAACAGCAGAGGAGCCGCCGACGCTTTTCGCCGTGTCGTACGAACGACTCCCCTCGATTCTGCCACCTCGTACGGTTCTGCTCAGTTCTTCTGGCCGAGCCTGACGAGTACCGGGGCCGCTCGCTCCCCGGTGACGGCGGCCAGCGAAACAACGGCGTGCGCCGGCGGCAGAGTGTTGGCCAGAGCCGAGGCGGACCAGCGCTCCCGCTCGACCTGGCGCACGGTCACCGCTCCCGTGGTCACCTCCTTGCCGCTGATCGCCTTGCGCACCCCGTGCAGCAGCCGGGTCAGAGGCCGTTCGGCATACACCTGACGGCTGGTGACGTCCCGGGTCTCGACCAGCTCGGTTCCCCATGCCTCGGCGAACTGCCTGCCATCCCAGGTCGTGACTCCGGAGAAGGCGAAACGGCAGCCGACCGCCCCGAACAACTGGGGCCGCAGCCCCTCGGGCACCTCCTCCAGCGTCCGCAGGGTCAGCAGGACACCCGCGTGCGCGGAGCGCAGCCGCTGCAGCCCTCGCACGGTCTGGGGCGTCAGGGTCTGAGAGGCGTCGTCGAAGGCCAGGAAGGCGAAGAGCGAACGGTCGGTGCGCGCGGCGACGGAAGCGTTGAACTGGGCGAGCAGGAGCCGCGCCAGCAGGCGGGAGGCGTCGGGGTGGGCCCGCTCAGGGAGGTCGATGCGCACGCGGACGGGGTGTTCGAGGGAGCGCGGGCAGAACGGGCGGCTGTCACTGCTGGTGTCGAAGAAGCCGTGGAAGGCGGGCCGGTCGAGGAGCCCGACCCGGTCGGCCAGGACCGGCCCCGGGTCGCCGTGGACGTCGCGCTGTCGTTCCCGGGCGTCGAGCTCGCGCAGCATGGCCTGCTGTCCGGCGTCGTCCAGCGCGCGGCGCAGGGCCTCGATGGGGCCGGGGACCCGGTCGAGCAGCTCGCGCAGCTCGGCCACTCCGGGGAAGCGGCCGTAGGCGGCCCGGAACGGTCCGAGGAGCTGGGCGAGGGCGGTCGCGGCCCGGCGGGTATCGGTACCGGGGAGGTCGCCGACGAAGGCCTCGGCGAGCAGGGAGGCCGCTTCGTCGGCGTCTGACGTACCGCCGTAGAGATCGAGATCGTGGACGGACGCGGGATCGCCGGGGCGGACCACGACGTCGTAGCCGCCGTCCGGGCCGAGCTCCGCTCCGGCCGCACCGACGGCGATCAGGGCGGCCTGGCCGGCGAGTGCCTGGAGCGCCAGCGACTCGACGACCGGCCGGACCAGCAGGCGCGTCTTGCCGGCACCGGAGGGCCCGACGGCAAGCACCGAGGTTCCCAGCACGGCGGGGTCCAAGGCCAACCCGGTCCCGCGGCGCGCGTACGGGTTGGACTCGGCGTCGGTGACGCCGCCGATCCGGACCTGCGCCACGACGAGGTCGTGGGCGGCCGTGCGCAGGGGCAGGTCCCGCGCCTTCGAGGGGTGTGCGCAGGCCGCGGCGCCGTTGTCCCGTACGGACGCGACGAAGGCGGCCCGACGCGCGGGATCGACTTGTACCGACTCGAACGCACGCCGGATCCGGGCGTGATCGACGTCGTTCATGCGGCCGGCGTACGCCTCGGCGGCGAGTCGGTCGGCCGACTCGTCGAGGCCTGCGGCTCGCAGCTCGGGCCACTCGGCCAGGTCGCGCGGGTCGCCTACGTCCGCGTCGGAGGCGGTACCGGCGGAGGCCCTGACCCGGGCGCGGACATCGGCCCAGCCACCGAGGCGGGCGAAGACGACGACGACGAGGGCGTAGACGACGCCGTAGAGGGTGTAGGTGATCACCGAGCCGGCGACATTGCCGAGCTCGCGGTACGGAAGGTGGCCGAAGACGAGCGGATAGACCGGCAGCACTTCGTTCTCGATCAGTGCCACGACCACGGCGCCCCCGGCAGTCGCGGCCAGCGCCCGGTGCCAGGGGCCGCGCGCGGCCACGTGATGGTCGAAGGCGGACCGCCAGCCGCCGAGGCGGGCGAAGAAGAGGAACATGCCGACCGAGATGAACAGCTCGTACAGCTCCAGGGCGGCCAGTCCCCGGTGGTCCACCGGCTGGGGCTCGTAGCCCCCGGTCCACCAGCTCGCCGGGGTGAAGTAGTGGAGGGGGGCGCCCATGAACGGCAGGCCGCCCTCAAGGAAGAGGCGCCAGCAGACGAAGCCCACGAGGAGCGCGATCACGACCCGGACCAGCAGGGACCGGGTCGTCCCCTCGTACCGTGCCGGGGGCGGAACGTAGCCGTGGCGCCAAATGCCGGGCTCGGCGGCCGGCCGGGGGGCTCGCAGCCACGCGGCGAACACGGAGTCGAACGTGGCTCGGCCACTGTCCGCGCCTGCCGACGGGGACGCGCCGGGGGCATGGGCCGGCCGCGGCGGGGCAGCGGCCAGGAGCGGCGCGTGGGCCGGCCGCGCAGGCGGCGGACCGGCCGGGCGCGGCAGGCGGGCCCCTGTGGCATGCGCGTCGGGCGGCTCCCCCTGCCCACCCTGGCTGTGGCCGTACGTGCCGTCGGTGTCCATGAAACCCCTGCCCCCTGCCCGTTCCTGCGCTGCGTCGCTCAATGTAGTTGGCCGACGCCCGCCGCGGGCCCGTACCCGCACTCCGGTGCGCCGTGCCCTCCAAAGGCCCTCCGCGCACCCCTCCTATGGCCGTCGCGGACAAGGACACGCGGAGATCACTACCGAACGGAGCATGCAGGACCCCCGCCCCCGGGCCTAGCCTGCGGACAAAGACACAAGTGCGTCCGAAAACACCCCCAGGAGCCCTCTATGACCGCTGTCCCGCAGGAGCGCAAGATCGTCACCGCGATCCCCGGCCCCAAGTCGCAGGAGCTGCAGGCCCGCCGCCTGCAGACCGTGGCCGGTGGCGTGGGCTCCGTGCTGCCCGTCTTCACGGCCCGCGCGGGCGGCGGCATCATCGAGGACGTCGACGGCAACCGCCTGATCGACTTCGGCTCCGGCATCGCCGTGACCTCGGTCGGCGCCTCCGCCGAGGCCGTCGTGCGCCGCGCCTCCGCGCAGCTCGCCGACTTCACCCACACCTGCTTCATGGTCACCCCGTACGAGGGCTACGTCGAGGTCTGCGAGGCCCTCGCCGAGCTGACCCCGGGCGACCACGCGAAGAAGTCGGCCCTGTTCAACTCCGGCGCCGAGGCCGTCGAGAACGCGGTCAAGATCGCCCGTTCGTACACCAAGCGCCAGGCCGTCGTCGTCTTCGACCACGGCTACCACGGCCGCACCAACCTGACGATGGCGCTGACGGCGAAGAACATGCCGTACAAGCAGGGCTTCGGTCCGTTCGCCCCCGAGGTCTACCGCGTCCCGGTCGCCTACGGCTACCGCTGGCCCACCGGCGCCGAGAACTGCGGCCCCGAGGCCGCCGCCCAGGCGATCGACCAGATCAGCAAGCAGATCGGCGCCGAGAACGTCGCCGCGATCATCATCGAGCCGGTCCTCGGCGAGGGCGGCTTCATCGAGCCGGCCAAGGGCTTCCTGCCCGAGATCGTGAAGTTCGCCAACGAGAACGGCATCGTCTTCGTCGCCGACGAGATCCAGTCCGGCTTCTGCCGTACCGGCCAGTGGTTCGCGTGCGAGGACGAGGGCATCGTCCCGGACCTGATCACCACCGCGAAGGGCATCGCGGGCGGTCTGCCGCTCGCCGCCGTGACCGGCCGCGCCGAGATCATGGACTCCGCCCACGCGGGTGGCCTGGGCGGCACCTACGGCGGCAACCCGGTGGCGTGCGCCGGTGCGCTCGGCTCCATCGAGACCATGAAGGAGCTCGACCTCAACGCCAAGGCGAAGAAGATCGAGTTGCTCATGAAGGCCCGCCTGACGGCCATGCAGGAGAAGTACGAGATCATCGGCGACATCCGCGGCCGCGGCGCCATGATCGCGATCGAGCTGGTCAAGGACCCGGTGTCCAAGACCCCGTTCCCGGAGGCGGCCGGCGCGCTCGCCAAGGCCTGCCACGCGGAGGGCCTGCTCGTCCTCACCTGCGGCACCTACGGCAACGTGCTCCGCTTCCTCCCGCCGATCGTCATCGGCGAGGACCTGCTGAACGAGGGCCTGGACCTCATCGAGGCCGCGTTCGCCGCCATCGGCACGGACGTCTGAGCGGACGCCTAGAACGTCCGAACGCAGCACCCCCTCCCTACCGGCGGTAACGGGCGGGCGCTGTGAAGAAGCTGTGGGGGGCCGATGGCGGGAGCGCGATCCTGCTGTCGGTCCCCCTTCTGCTGCCGTACGGTTTCTGCAGATGAGTGAGACACCCCGCTCACGGGAAACCGAGGGCGACACCAGTACCGGGCTTCCCCAGCACCGTATTGGGCATGCGTTCGCGCACACTCCTCACCGATCGGACAGCCGTTCGCCCCAAACCCCCCGGGGCGTGCGGCAACCCGGTCCGGGCGGCCGTCCCGGAACCATCCCCCCTGTTCCGGGACGGCCGGCCACTCCTCTCCTGATCGCCGTCGTCTGCGGCCTGCTCTTCTCCCTGATCACCTGGCAGGTGCTGGTCTCCGGCCCGCTGCTGGAGCCGGATCACGCACTGAGCCGGGCCCTCGTGCGCACGGTCCCGGACTCCGTCACCGAACGCCTGTCGGACCTCGGGAACGTCCCGGTCGCCGTGCCCGTCCTCGCGCTCGCCATGGCCTACGCCGCGTGGCGCGGCCGGCGCCTCGCCGCCGGGGCCGCGGGCCTGGCCATGGCCCTGGTGCCGGCCCTGGTCATCCCGTTCAAGGAGTGGACCGCCCGGCCGGGCCCCCTGGAACCCTGGGCCGCCGGCTACTTCCCCTCGGGCCACACGGCCACCGCGGCCGTCGCCTACCTCGGCGCGGCCCTGCTGGTCCGCCCGTACACCCGCCGCCCCTGGCCGACGGCCGCCGCCCTCGTGCTCACGGGGGCGACGGCCGTCGGGCTGGTCCTGCGGGGGTGGCACTGGCCGCTGGACGTGCTGGCCAGCCTGCTGATGTGCACGCCCCTGCTGCTCGCGGTGGACCGGCTCAGCCGCCGAAGTAGCCCTCGAAGTTCCGGCTGAACTCCCAGCCGCCGAAGCGGTCCCAGTTGATCGACCAGGTCATCAGGCCGCGCAGGGCGGGCCAGGTGCCGTGGGTCTGGTAGCCGCCGCAGTTCTGCTTCTTCGTGAGGCAGTCCAGGGCCTTGTTCACCTCGGCCGGCGGGGTGTGGCCGTTGCCCGCGTTGGTGGTGGCCGGCAGGCCGATCGCGACCTGGTCCGGGCGCAGGGCCGGGAAGACGCGGGCGGTGTTGCCGGCGACCGGGAAGCCGGTGAGCAGCATGTCGGTCATGGCGATGTGGAAGTCCGCGCCGCCCATGGAGTGGTACTGGTTGTCGAGGCCCATGATCGGCCCCGAGTTGTAGTCCTGCACGTGCAGCAGGGTGAGGTCGTCGCGCAGGGCGTGGATGACCGGGAGGTACGCGCCGGCGCGCGGGTCCTGGCCGCCCCAGGGGCCGGAGCCGTAGTACTGGTGGCCCAGTTGGACGAAGAAGGTCTCCGGGGCCATGGTCAGGACGAAGTCCGGGCCGTACCTGGCCTTCAGGGTCCTGACCGCCGAGATCAGGTTCACGATCACCGGCGTGGTGGGGGCCCGGAAATCGGTGTCGCCCGTGGCGAGGGAGAGGGAGTGGCCCTCGAAGTCGATGTCCAGGCCGTCGAGACCGTACTCGTCGATGATCCTGCCGACGGAGGAGACGAAGGTGTCCCGGGCGGCGGTGGTCGCCAGCTGCACCTGGCCGTTCTGGCCGCCGATGGAGATGAGGACCTTCTTGCCGGCGGCCTGCTTGGCCTTGATCGCGGCCTTGAACTCGGCCTCCGACTCCACGTTCGGGCACTCGGCGACCGGGCAGAGCCGGAAGCGGATGTCGCCCGAGGTCACCGACGTCGGTTCGCCGAAGGCGAGGTTGACGACGTCCCAGGAGGCCGGCACGTCGGCCATGCGGACGTAGCCGGAGCCGTTGGCGAAGCTCGCGTGCAGGTAGCCGACCAGCGCGTGCGCGGGCAGGCCTCCCCCGCCGCCACCGCCGCCGGTCGTGGTCGCGGAGGCGGGGGCGCTCTTCGGCGACTCGCCCGCCGCGTTCACCGCGCTGACCCGGAAGGTGTACGTGGTGGACGCGGCGAGGCCGGTCACGACCGCCGGTGCGGAGGTGACGGAGAACGGTGCGGCGCCGTCCCGGTGGACGGTGTACGAGGTGGCTCCGGGCACCGCCGACCAGTTCAGGGAGACCGAGCCGGCCGAGGTGGCGGAGGCCGTCAGGCCGGTGGGGGCGGCCGGGGGCTGGGGCTGGCCGGGGCCGCCGGGGTCGGGGCCGACCAGGGTGAGGTCGTCGGTGAGGTGGGCGGGCTGGCCGTACCAGCCGTGGGTGTAGACCGTCACCGAGGTCGTCGACGTGCCGGTGCGGAAGGTGGTCGTGAGCTGTTTCCACGCGCCCGGGGTCTGCGTCCAGGCCGACACGTCGGTGGTGCCGGTGCCGCTCGCGCCGAGGTAGACGTACGCGCCCTGCACCCAGGCGGCCAGCGTGTACGAGGAGTCGGGCTTGACGGTGACGCTCTGGGAGCAGCGGGCGTTGTCCTGACCGGCGGGGGTGGCCCTGAGCGCGGAACTTCCGCTGTGGACGGGGGTGGTGACGACGGCTCCGCTGCCCGCCGAGCAGCTCCAGCCGTCGAGACCGGCCTCGAAGCCGCCGTTGCGTACGAGGTCGGCGTCCGCCGCCGCGGCGGGCGGTCCCGCGGCGAGGAAGCCGGCCGCCGCCAGGGCGACGGCCGTGAGGATGGACCAGGTTCTGCGCACAACTGCCTCCGGGGCATGGGGGGATGGAGGGGGTCAGCGGCGCCCAAGATGGTCCAGACCAATGCCCTTGTCAAGATGTCCGGCCCTCCCCCGCGAGCACGCACGCGGCCGCCTCGTGCATCGCGAGCTCCAGCACGGCCGGGTCAGTGAGGGTCCCCTCCCCGTCCGGGAGCACCGCCCAGCGCACCCCGCCGGTGGCCCGGCCGGGATACGGGACGACGATCCAGGTCCCGCGCCCGACGCCCCGTACGCCCGTGCCGAGCCAGCGGGACGCGGTGCCCGCGGGCACGAAGAAGCCCAGCCGGGAGTCGCCGAAGTCGGCGAGCACCGGGCCGGGCCGGTCGGTGATGAGCCGCAGTACGTCGAGGGTGGCCTGCCCCAGGTCCCCGGGCAGGATGAGCACGTCCCACAGCCGGCCGGCGGGCAGCAGGACGACCCCCAGGGGGTTGCGCTCCCACTCCCACCGGCAGGCATCGGGGTCCGGCGCCACCGATACCAGCCATTCCACTGCCGTCCTGGCCCCCGGGAACGTCATCGCCCGGCCTCCGTTCGTCTCGTGCGCGGTGAAGGATCGTCACCGGGAGAGAGCGGGGCCGGGCGCGGCTATGACGCGGGTTTCCTTACTCCGAGGCAGTGAACCGGGTCACACGGTGACCGGCGGCGTGCGCCGGGGGCGCGTGCGGTCGGCTCCGTGCGTTCAGTTCCGTACGGTCGGCTCCGTGCGATCAGCTGTCGAAACCGAGGCCGAAGCGGTCCAGCGTGCGGAGCCACAGGTTGCGGTGCCCGCCGCGGCGGTCGGCGCGGGCCAGCGACCACTTGGTGAGGGTGATCCCGGTCCAGGCGAAGGGCTCGGGCGGGAACGGCATCGGCTTGGACTTCACCATCTCCAGCCGGGTGCGCTCGGTGTCGAGGCCGTCGAGCAGGTCCAGCATCACGTCGGCGCCGAACCGGGTCGCGCCCACCCCGAGCCCGGTGTAGCCGGCCGCGTAGGCCACCTTCCCGGAGTGCGCCGTGCCGAAGAAGGCGGAGAAGCGCGAGCAGGTGTCGATGGCGCCGCCCCAGGCGTGGCTGAACTTCAGCCCCTCCAGCTGCGGGAAGGCGGTGAAGAAGTGCTCCGCGAGCTTGAGGTACGTCTCGGGGCGGTGGTCGTACTCGGAATCGAGCTTTCCCCGGTAGGGGTAGATCGCGTCGTAGCCGCCCCACAGGATCCGGTGGTCCTTGGTGATCCGGAAGTAGTGGAACTGGTTGGCGCTGTCGCCGAGCCCCTGCCGGTTCTTCCAGCCGATCGCGGCGAGCTGGGCCTCGTCCAGCGGCTCGCTCATCAGCGCGTAGTCGTAGACCGGAACCGTGAAGGGGCGGATCCGCCGGACCAGCGACGGGAAGATGTTGGTGCCCAGGGCGACCCGACGGGCGAGGATCGTGCCGTAGGGGGTCTGGACGGCCATGCCGGTGCCGACCGCGGACATCTTCAGGCCGCGGGTGTTCTCGTAGATCCGCACCCCGAGATCGAGGCAGGCCTGCTTGAGGCCCCAGGCCAGCTTCGCCGGATTGAGCATGGCGACGCCGTCGCGGTCCCAGAGGCCCGCGAGGAAGGTCGGCGAGTCGACCTCGGCGCGCAGCGCGTCGGCGTCCAGCCATTCGGAGCCGCCGGCCAGGCCGAGGCGCTGCGCCTCCTCGTGGAGCTCGCGCAGCTCCTCCACCTGGTGGGGTTCGGTGGCGACGTCGATCTCGCCGGTCCGCTCGAAGTCGCAGTCGATGCCGTAGCGGGCGACGGCCTCCTCGATGGCGTCGAGGTTGCGGGCGCCCAGTTCCTCCAGCCGGGCGAGCTCGTCCGGCCAGCGGGCCATCCCGTTGGCGAGCCCGTGGGTGAGGGAGGCGGCGCAGAAACCGCCGTTGCGCCCGGAGGCGGCCCAGCCCGCCTCCTTGCTCTCGATGAGCACGACGTCCCGCCCGGGGTCGCGCTCCTTGGCGAGCAGGGCCGTCCACAGCCCGCTGTAGCCGCCGCCGACGACCAGCAGGTCGCAGCGCTCGTCCGAGGTCAGCGCCGGCTGCGGCGCGGGCTTGCCGGGGTCGTCCAGCCAGTACGAGACCGGCTTCGCTTCGGAAAGGGATTTCGCAACACTACGCATGGCGACTGGGGCCATGGCTTCCAACTCCCTACAGGGCTCTACTTCGGTTGTGCCTTCTTGCGGCGGTTGCCGACCATCTGGCCGACGAGGACCACCAGCACCGCGATGACGAACATCGCCGTGCCGATGACGTTGATCTGCACAGGCGTACCGCGCTGGGCCGATCCCCACACGAACATGGGGAAGGTGACGGTGTTGCCCGAGTTGAAGTTGGTGATGATGAAGTCGTCGAACGAGAGCGCGAAGGAGAGCAGCGCGCCCGCCGCGATGCCGGGGGCCGCGATCGGCAGGGTGACCCGTACGAAGGTCTGCACCGGGCCCGCGTAGAGGTCCCGGGCGGCCTCCTCCAGCCGCGGGTCCATGGACAGGACACGCGCCTTTACGGCGGCGACGACGAAGCTGAGGCAGAACATGATGTGGGCGATCAGGATCGTCCAGAAGCCCAGCTGGATGCCCATGTTCAGGAAGAGCGCGAGCAGCGAGGCCGCCATCACGATCTCCGGCATGGCCATGGGCAGGAAGATCAGCGAGTTGACCGCGCTGCGTCCCCGGAAGCGGTAGCGGACCATCGCGAAGGCGATGGCCGTGCCCAGGGCGGTCGCGGCGAGGGTGGACCACAGCGCGATCTGGAGCGACAGCGACAGCGAGCCGCACATGTCGGCGACCCCGCAGGGGTCCTTCCACGCGTCGAGCGAGAACTCCTGCCAGGCGTAGTTGAACCGCCCGGTGGGGTTGTTGAAGGAGAAGACGGTGACGACGACGTTCGGCAGGATCATGTACGCGAGCGTGCCGAGGCCCGCGATGACGACCAGATTGCGCCGGAGCCAGGTGAGGGGAGTGCGCATCAGACCAGGTCCTCCGTCCCCGCTCGGCGGATGTAGATGGTGACCATGATCAGCACGATGGCCATGAGGATGAAGGACAGCGCGGCCGCCGTCGGGTAGTCGAGGATCCGCAGGTACTGCGACTGGATGACGTTGCCGATCATGCGGGTGTCCGTGGAGCCGAGCAGTTCGGCGTTGACGTAGTCGCCGCTCGCCGGGATGAAGGTGAGCAGGGTCCCGGAGACCACGCCGGGCATGGAGAGCGGGAAGGTCACCTTCCGGAAGACCGTGGCGGGGTGCGCGTACAGGTCCCCGGCCGCCTCGTGGAGGCGGGTGTCGATGCGCTCCAGCGAGGAGTACAGCGGCAGGATCATGAAGGGGAGGAAGTTGTACGTCAGACCGCAGACGACCGCGAGCGGCGTGGCCAGCACCCGGTCCCCCTCGGTCATGCCGAGCCAGCTGGTGACATCGAGGAAGCCGACGGTGTTGAGCACCTCGACCACCGGGCCGCCGTCGGCCAGGATCGTCTTCCAGGCCAGCGTGCGGATCAGGAAGCTGGTGAAGAAGGGGGCGATGACCAGGACCAGCAGGAGGTTGCGCCAACGGCCCGCCTTGAAGGCGATCAGGTAGGCCAGCGGGTACCCGAGCAGCAGGCACAGCACCGTCGCGGTGCCGGCGTACAGCAGGGAGCGCAGGAACTGCGGGTAGTACTCGGTCAGCGCGTCCCAGTACGTCTGGAAGTGCCAGGTGACCTGGAAGCCCTCTTCGAGGGAGCCGGTCTGCACCGAGGTGGAGGCCTGGTAGATCATCGGCAGCACGAAGAAGACCAGCAGCCACAGGATGCCCGGGAGCAGCAGCCAGTAGGGGATCAACCGCTTGCGCACGGACGGCTTGTGCACCGGGGGTTCGGCGGCGGCGGGCGCCTGGGGCGGCGCCGCAGTGGCGGTCATGCGCTCTCCTCGACGGTCTCGATGCCCGCGTCGCCCATCGTCCCTGCAAGCATGGACTGGGCGGCGTCGAGGCCGAAGGTGTGCTCCGGGTTCCAGTGCAGGATCACCTCGGCGCCCGGGACCAGGCGGGCGTCCCGCTCGATGTTCTGGGCGTACACCTCCAGCTCGGGACAGACCTGGCTGTCGATCACGTACTGGGTGGAGACGCCGATGAAGGAGGAGTTCGCTATTCGGCCCGGGACCTTGTTGCGGCCGGCCGCGATGGTGTGCTCCTCGTCGGCGTGGACCAGGGAGATCTTCTCCGGGCGCACGCCGACCAGCAGTTTCCCGCCGGCGCGGGGCGTGGTCGCGCATCGGGCGGCGGGCAGCCGCAGGGTGGTGCCGGAGGCCGAGACCACGACGTCGGAGCCGGCGGACTCCACGTCCGCCTCGATGAGGTTCGAGGTGCCGAGGAAGTTGGCGACGAAGGTGGTGCCCGGGTTCTCGTACAGCTCGGCGGGGGCGCCCAACTGCTCGACGCGGCCTCCGTTCATCACGGCGACCGTGTCGGCCATGGTCATGGCCTCCTCCTGGTCGTGCGTGACGTGCACGAAGGTGATGCCGACCTCGGTCTGGATCCGCTTGAGCTCCAGCTGCATCTGGCGGCGCAGCTTGAGGTCGAGGGCGCCGAGCGGCTCGTCGAGGAGCAGCACCTGCGGGTGGTTGATCAGCGCGCGGGCGACGGCGACGCGCTGCTGCTGGCCGCCGGAGAGCTGGTGCGGCTTGCGCTGGGCGAACTGACCGAGCTGGACGAGCTCCAGCATCTCGTCGACCTGCTTCTTGACCGACTTGATGCCGCGGCGGCGCAGCCCGAAGGCGATGTTCTCGTAGATGTTCAGGTGCGGGAACAGCGCGTAGCTCTGGAAGACCGTGTTGACCGGGCGCTTGTACGGCGGCAGGTCGGTGACCTCCCGGTCGCCGAGGTGCACCGTGCCGGTGGAGGGCTCCTCCAGGCCGGCGATCATGCGCAGGGTGGTGGTCTTCCCGCAGCCCGAGGCGCCGAGCAGGGCGAAGAAGGAGCCCTGGGGGATGGTGAGATCCAGCGGGTGCACGGCGGTGAAGGTGCCGTAGTGCTTGCTGATCCCGGAGAGGCGGACGTCGCCGCCCGCGGTCTTGTCAGTCATGAAGGGGTCCCGGGGGTGGGTGGGCGGAGCGGGCAAGGGAGGGGTTCGCGCCGGGCGCGTACGGCTACGCGCCGATGAGCTTGGCGAACTTCTCTTCGTACGCGGTCTCTTCCTCGCTGGAGAGGGAGCGGAAGGCGTGGGCCTTGGCGGCCATCGCCTTGTCCGGAACGATCAGGGGATTGTCCGCGAGTTCGGGATCGATCTTGGCCAGCTCGTCCTTGACGCCCTCGACCGGGCAGACGTAGCTGATGAAGGCGGCCAGCTGGGCGGCGACCGGGGGCTCGTAGTAGTAGTCGATGAGCTTCTCCGCGTTGGCCTTGTGCCGGGCCTTGGCGGGGACCAGGAGGTTGTCGCTGGAGGTGATGTATCCCGGGGCGGGGATGGCGTACTTGATGTCCGGGTTTCCGGCCTGCAGCTGGATGATGTCGCCGGCCCAGGCGAGACAGGCGGCGAGGTCGCCCTTGTCGAGGTCCGCGGTGTAGTCGTTGCCGGTGAAGCGGCGGATCTGGTTGGTGTCCACGCCCTTCTGGAGCCGGCCTATCGCCCCGTCGAAGTCCGAGGTGGTGAAGTTGGCCGGGTCCTTGCCCTGGTCGAGCAGGGTCATGCCGACGCTGTCGCGCATCTCGGTCAGGAAGCCGACGCGGCCCTTGAGGGTGGGGTCGTCGAGCATCTGGGTGACCGAGTCGACCTTCTTGCCGCCCGTCGCCTTCTCGTTGTAGGCGATGACGGTGTCGATGCCGGTCCACGGGTAGCTGTACGCCCGTCCCGGATCCCAGTCCGGGGTGCGGAACTGCGGGATCAGGTTGGCGTAGGCGTGCGGGAGGTGCGAGGGGTCCAGCCGCTGCGCCCAGCCGAGCCGGATGATGCGGGCGGCGAGCCAGTCGGTGACGACGATCAGGTCGCGGCCGGTGTCCTGGCCGGCCGCGAGCTGCGGCCTGATCTTGCCGAAGAACTCGACGTTGTCGTTGATGTCCTCGGTGTACTTGACCTTGATCCCGGTCCGCTTGGTGAACTCCTCCAGGGTCGGACGGCTCTTCTCGTCCTCGCTGGTGTCCATGTACTCGGTCCAGTTGGAGAAGTTGATCTCCTTCTCCCCGGCCGAGTGGTCGTCGGAGGCCACCGCCGTGTCGCCCGCGCGCTTGGCGGGCGGGATGCCGCATCCGGCGAGGGCGGCGAGGCCGCCCAGGGTGAGCGCTCCGACTCCGGAGGCGCGCAGCAGCGAGCGGCGGGTGAGGGCGCCGCGCCCGCTGGTGAGGCTGCGCCGCATCGCGGCGAGTTGCGCCGCCGAGAGGCGGTCGGGCTCGAACTGCTCCATGCGCTGTGCCCTTTCGGGAGGTGTACCGCTGGTCGGGCGGTAGAGGCCACGCGGCGGTAGCCGCAATTGGTTACGGTCGGTCCCCGAAGATCGTGCGGTGCCAGTCCTTCGCGGCCACCGCCGTGTTGTCGTACATAACGTGCTTGACCTGCGTGTACTCCTCGAAGGAGTAGGCCGACATGTCCTTTCCGAAGCCGCTGGCCTTGTAGCCCCCGTGGGGCATCTCGCTGATGATCGGGATGTGGTCGTTGACCCAGACGCAGCCCGCCTGGATCTCACGGGTGGCGCGGTTCGCCCGGTAGAGGTCGCGGCTCCAGGCCGAGGCCGCGAGTCCGTACGGGGTGTCGTTGGCCAGCGCGATGCCCTCGTCGTCGGTGTCGAAGGGCAGGACCACGAGGACCGGCCCGAAGATCTCGGACTGGACCACCTCGCTGTCCTGGGCCGCGCCGGAGATGAGGGTCGGCCGGTAGTAGGCGCCGTCGGCCAGCTCGCCCGCCGGGATCTCGCCGCCGGTGACGACGGTGGCGTAGGCGCGGGCCCGCTCGACGAAGCCGGCGACCCGGTCGCGCTGGGCGTGCGAGACCAGCGGGCCCAGGTCGGTGGTGGGCGCGAAGGGGTCGCCGAGGCGCACGGTCTCCATCAGCTCGGCCACCCGGGCGACGAAGGCGTCGTGCAGGGGGCGCTGGACGTAGGCACGGGTGGCGGCCGTGCAGTCCTGGCCGGTGTTGATGAGGGAGGCGGCCACGGCGCCGTGCGCGGCGGCCTCCAGGTCGGCGTCGTCGAAGACGAGGAAGGGGGCCTTGCCGCCGAGCTCCAGGTGGAGCCGCTTGACGGTGGCGGTCGCGATCTCGGCGACCCGCTTGCCGACGGCGGTGGAGCCGGTGAAGGAGGTCATCACCACGTCGGGGTGGCCGACCAGGTGCTCGCCGGCCACGCGGCCGGCGCCGGTGACGATGTTGATCACGCCGTCGGGCAGGCCCGCCTCCTTGGCCGCCTGCGCGAACATCAGGGAGGTCAGCGGGGTGAGCTCGGCGGGCTTGAGGACGATCGTGTTGCCCGCGGCGATCGCCGGGAGGATCTTCCAGGCGGCCATCTGGAGCGGATAGTTCCAGGGCGCGATGGAGCCGACGACCCCGATGGCCTCGCGGCGCACGTAGGAGGTGTGGTCACCGGAGTACTCGCCGGCGGCCTGCCCCTGGAGGTGGCGGGCGGCCCCCGCGAAGAAGGCGGTGTTGTCGATGGTCCCCGGCACGTCGAACTCCGTGGACAGCTTGATCGGCTTGCCGCACTGCAGGGACTCGGCGTAGGCGAAGTCCTCCGCCTGCTCGGCCAGCACGGCGGCCAGCCGGTGCAGGGCGTCCGAACGCTCGCCGGGGGTGGCGCCGGACCAGCCCGGGAAGGCACGCTTGGCAGCGGCGACCGCCTCGTCGACGTCCGCGGTACTCGCCAGTTCGTAGGTGAGGACCTCGTCGCCGGTCGCCGGATCGACCACTGTGTGTGACTGTCCGGAGGTGCCGGGCCTGAGCTGCCCCCCGATGTACTGCGCGCCGTCTGCGAAGCGGTCCTTGACCTGGAAGCGGTTGCCCATCACGCTCTCACGCTCTCCGTAGCTACAGTTCGAGCTACAGCTCGAATTGAGTGCCGATCCTGGCAGAGGTGATGCCCTCGGCCAAGTGATTCCGTTGTTGCCTTTTGATTACGCGACGGAATCGGTCGACCATGTGTCGAGGCACACCGGAAATCCCGTACGAAGTGTCAGTGGCGACTGCCAGACTCGCGTGCATGGAGATGATCGAGGACCTGATCAAGCAGGTCAGCCGCGGTGAACGGGTGAAGTACCTGCCGTTCTGGGGGCACCGGCCGCTGCCCGACGGGAGGCTCGGACCGAGCTGCCTGAGCCAGTGGTGGCCGTCGGCTTTCACTGTCGGTGACGTCCGGTATGCCACCGCCGAGCACTGGATGATGGCCGGCAAGGCCCGGCTGTTCGGGGACGCCGAGGGTGAGCGGGCCGCGCTGGAGGCGAAGAGTCCGGCGGCCGCGAAGAAGGCCGGACGGCTCGTGCGCGGCTTCGACGACGCGATATGGGAGCGGGAGCGCTTCGCCCTGGTCGTGGAGGGCAGCGTGCACAAGTTCGGCTCCGACCCGGCGCTGCGCTCGTACCTGCTGGGCACCGGGAGCCGGGTGCTGGTGGAGGCGAGCCCGATGGACCGGGTCTGGGGCATCGGGCTCGCGGCCGACGACGAGCGCGCCCTGGACCCGGCGCGCTGGCGCGGGCTGAACCTGCTGGGCTTCGCCCTGATGGAGGCCCGGCAGCGGCTGCGCGAGGACGGCGCGTGACGGAGCGGCGCCGGGTCGCCGCGGTCATCGTCCGCGACGGCTGCGTGCTGATGGTGCGCGAGCGCGGCAGGGGGGCCACGGGGCGGCACGACGGGCCGGAGTACTGGACCCTGCCCGGCGGCGGTCTGGAGGAGGGCGAGGAGCCCGAGGAGGGGGTCCGGCGGGAGGTGGCCGAGGAGACCGGCCTGCACGCCCTGGGCGTGCGGTACGCGTACGACGCGCCCTACCCCTCGGGCCGGACCTCCTGCTTCCGTGTGGACGTGGCGCCCGGGGAGCCGGTCCTGGGCGTCGACGCGGACCTGGAGTGCGACTGCCCCCGGATGGTCGGGCTCATCTGGGTCCCGCTCTCGCGCGGTACGGACGGCGAGTCGGTCATGGTGCCCACCCTGCTCAGTAATTGCGTGGTGGATCCCGGTCCCGCCGCCTAACGTGTTCCTTGTCCAGGTGCGAAGGCGAGACCTACTTCGACTCCAAATCGGGCGGTCGCGGGTTCGAGTCCCGCCACCGGTGCATGCCGGTGTAGCTCAGTTGGCAGAGCACCATGTGGTTTCGCCGGCCTTGTTCTCTGGACACCTACGTCACGCACCTCCCGGTGCGCAGGCAGCGGCTCCTTCTTTTGCAAAGAAACCCAGGCCGCCGCCACCTTGATCTCGGGAGGCCTGCGTGAGGGATGCCCGGTGCGCAGGCGACGGTTACTTCTGGGGACCCGGAGGTCGTGGGTTCGATTCCCACCCGGCTCGTCACCCGCGAGGGAACGGGCCGGTGGAGCAGTCTGGAAGCTCGTCGGGCATAAAAGTCCGCCGCCGACTTCCGATCTCGGGCATCCCTCACGCAACGCCTCCCCGCTTCCATCGAATTCGGGGGGATTCTCATGGCTCGTTTCAACCTGCGCGCGTCCAAGTCGGCGCCCGCCGCTCCCACGTCGCCGGTGCGCTCCACCGGCCGTGCCCGCACCGCTCAGGGCGGCCCCGGCCACCTGCGCGACCCGCGCTCCGAGCTGTTCCTGCTCGCCGTCGCCAACTTCGTGACGCAGCGCACCGCGTACGAGAGCGGCGGGGACCGCGACGACCGCTTCGCGGCGCTCGTGCGCACCCTCGCCGTCGAGGACCCCGCGTGGACGGCCGGCCTGCTGGGCTGGCTCCGCGGGGACGCCAACATGCGCACGGCCTCGCTCGTCGGCGCCGCCGAGTACGTGAAGGCCCGGCTCGACGCCGGCGCCACCGACGGTCCTTCGAACCGCCAGGTCGTGGATTCCGTACTGCGGCGCGCGGACGAGCCCGGTGAGCTGCTGGGCTACTGGACGGCGACGTACGGGCGGAACGTGCCCAAGCCCGTCAAGCGCGGCGTCGCCGACGCGGTACGGCGGCTCTACTCGGGCACCTCGCTGCTGAAGTACGACACCGACTCCAAGGCCTACCGCTTCGGTGACGTCCTCAACCTCGTGCACGTCTCCCCCGATCCGGCCAAGCCCTGGCAGGGCGAGCTGTTCCGCTACGCCCTCGACCGCCGCCACAACCCGGACGACGCGCAGGTCCCGGCCGGCAACCGCACCCTCGCCGCCCACCGGGCGCTGATGGAGCTGCCGGTCGCCGAGCGGCGTGGTGTGGTCCTCGCCCCGGACGGCGCGGAGCGGCTCGCCGAGGCGGGCATGACCTGGGAGGCGCTGGCCGGCTGGCTGCAGGGGCCGATGGACGCGGCCGCCTGGGAGGCGGTCATCCCGTCCATGGGCGCGATGGCGCTGCTGCGCAACCTGCGCAACTTCGACCAGGCCGGGGTCTCGGACGCGGTGGCCGCGCAGGTCGCGGCGAGGATCTCCGACCCGGAGGTCGTCGCCCGGTCCCGGCAGTTCCCCTTCCGCTACCTCGCCGCCTATCAGCACGCTCCCTCGCTGCGCTGGGCGTACCCGCTGGAGCAGGCGCTCGGCCACTCGCTCGCCAACGTACCGGCGCTGCCGGGCCGGACGCTGGTGCTCGTCGACCGGTCCGGGTCGATGTGGTCCCCGCTGTCGGACCGCTCGAAGCTCAACCGGGCGGATGCGGCGGCCGTGTTCGGGTCGGCGGTGGCGCTGCGGGCCGAGAAGGCCGACCTGGTGCAGTTCGGTTCGACCAGCAAGGCGGTCCCGTACAAGCGGGGCGAGTCGGTGCTGAAGCTGCTGGAGCGCTTCGAGGACCTCGGCGGCACCTACACGGCCCAGGCCGTGAAGCAGCACTACCGGAAGCACGACCGGGTGCTGATCATCACCGACGAGCAGGCCGGCTCCTACGGCTACAGCGGCGATCCGACGGTGGAGGTGCCGGCCTCGGTGCCGGTCTACACCTGGAACCTGGCGGGCTACCGGGTCGGGCACGCGCCCTCCGGCGGCGGGAACCGGCACACCTTCGGCGGGCTCACCGACGGTGCCTTCCGGATGGTGTCCCTGATCGAGGACGGCCGGAACGCGGACTGGCCCTGGGCCTGCTGAGGCGTTCCGGTGTGCCGGGGTCACCGGGGCCCCGGCACACCGGTGACCCGGTGACCTGGGTCAGACCTTCTCGTGGACCTGGGAGTTGTCGTAGGGGCTGTCGTACGACGGGGACTCTTCGAGCGGCCCCAGGTCCATGAAGCTGGCGAACACGGCCGCGAGCATCAGCCCGCCCAGCACGATGCCGATGACGCCCAGGATGATGCCCGCGAGCGCCACCCCGCCGTTGTCGGCCTCGCCGCGGTTCGCCTTGCCCTTGCCCAGGGCGCCGAAGACGACCGCCCCGATCCCGAGCGCCACGCCTATGAAGCTCAGGAAGCAGCCGACGACCGAGATGATGCCGAGAACGAGCGCGGCGATGCCGAAGCCGTTGCTCGGCTGCGCACCGTACGGGGCGTACGGGGCGCCCGGGTACCCCTGCGGGCCCGGGTATCCCTGGTATCCGGCGGGGCCGGGGTACCCCGCGTCGCCCGGGTACCCGTAGCCGGGCTGGACCGGGTATCCGTACGCCGGGGTCGCGGGGCCCGCCGGCGGCGCGGCCGGGTCGGGCGCCGGTATCGGTGTCGGGGTGGTCGGGGGCAGCTGGTCTCCCGGCATCCCCGCGAGCGTCGGCTGGTCGTGCACGGACGGCGGACCCGACACGCCTGGCGTGCCGTGCGCGTCGGGCGTGCCCTGCGATTTGCCCAGCTCCACCGCGGGCCGCTCCGGCGGCGCCCACGGGTCTCGCGGTTCGGGACTGCTGTCGGTCATACGGCGCCCCCCTCTCGTACAGCCATGCTAAGCGCTGCCACCGACAGTCACGGGCCTGCCTACGATGAATCCCGACCTGCCCGCACCCGTGTCCTCCCGGAGGCAACCCCATGACCGACCTGCACCCCTTCATCGCGGGGCTGCCCAAGGCCGAACTCCACGTCCACCACGTCGGCTCGGCATCCCCGCGCATCGTGGCCGAGCTCGCCTCCCGGCACCCCGACTCCAAGGTCCCCACCGACCCCGAGGCCCTCGCCGACTACTTCACCTTCACCGACTTCGCCCACTTCATCGAGGTCTACCTGTCGGTCGTCGACCTCGTCCGCACCCCGGACGACGTACGCACCCTCACCTTCGAAGTCGCCCGCGACATGGCCCGGCAGAACATCCGCTACGCCGAGCTGACCATCACCCCGTACTCCTCCACCCGCCGGGGCATCGACGAGCGGGCCTTCATGGAGGCCATCGAGGACGCCCGCAAGGCCGCCGAGGCCGAACTCGGCGTCATCCTGCGCTGGTGCTTCGACATCCCCGGCGAGGCCGGCCTCGAAGCCGCCGCCGAGACCGCCCGGCTCGCCGTCGACCTGCGTCCCGAGGGCCTGGTCTCCTTCGGTCTGGGCGGGCCCGAGATCGGCGTCCCGCGCCCGCAGTTCAAGCCGTACTTCGACGCGGCGCGCGCCGCCGGCCTGCACAGCGTGCCGCACGCCGGCGAGACCACCGGCCCGGAGACCGTCTGGGACGCCATCCGCGACCTGGGCGCCGAGCGCATCGGCCACGGCACGAGCTCCACGCAGGACCCGGAGCTCCTCGCGTACCTCGCCGAGCACCGCATCGCGCTGGAGGTCTGCCCGACCTCCAACATCGCCACCCGCGCGGTCACCGACCTCGACCGGCACCCCGTCAAGGAGATGGTCGCGGCGGGCGTGCTCGTCACCATCAACAGCGACGACCCGCCGATGTTCGGCTCCGACCTCAACAACGAGTACGCGGTGGCCGCCCGCCTCCTCGACCTCGACGAGCGCGGGCTCGCCCAGCTCGCCAAGAACGCCGTCGAGGCCTCCTTCCTCGACCCGGCCGGGAAGGCGCGTATCACCGCGGAGATCGACGCGTACACCGCCGAATGGCTGGCGCGCTGAGGTCCAATTGACCTTCGCGGCACGGAGAATGGGGCCATGCCTACCCTGACTGCCGTCGGCCACCGCGGCGATCCCTACCGTGTCCGCGAGAACACCCTGCCCTCGATCCGCTCCGCCTTCGCCCGCGGGGCGGACGCGGTCGAGATCGACGTGCGGCTGACCCGCGACGGAGTGCCGGTCCTGCTCCACGACGAGACGCTCCAGCGGCTGTGGGGCCATGACGTACGCCTCGACGACGTCACGGCCCCGCAGCTCAAGGAGCTGACGGGGGGCGGCGTTCCCACCCTGCGCGACGCCCTGATGACCGCCGGGGCGGGGCAGCTGATGCTCGACCTGCCGGGCGCCACTCCGGAGTCGGTGCGCACCGTGGTGGGCCTCGTCCGCGAGTGCGGGGCCCGCGACCGGACGTACTACTGCGCGGGCCCGAACACGATGCTTGCGGTCCGCGCGGCCGATCCGGGCGCGGAGATCGCGCTGACCTGGACCACGCTGTCGCCGCCGCGGCGGGTGCTGATCGACGCCGTGGCCCCGCGCTGGCTCAACTACCGCTTCGGGCTGGTGAGCCGGGAGCTGACGGACGCGCTGCACCGCGACGGGCTGCTGGTCTCGGCCTGGACCGCGGACACCAGATGGACGATGAAGTCGCTCGTCAAGGCGGGGGTCGACGCGGTCACCACGAACCGGGTGGACGTCCTGGCGCGCGTACGGGCCGAGTCCGGACGGTGATACGCGCGCTGGGCCGGCGGGTCCGGCGGCTGCGCGGAGCCCGTCCGTGGGTCGTGGACCTGGGCCTGACCGTGCTGGTGCAGCTGGCCGTCACGATGCCGTTCGTGCTGCCGCGGGAGCCCGGGCTGCCGCCGGTGACCTGGGCCTCGTACGCGGTCACCACGCTGGGGGTGGTGCCGCTGGTGTGGCGGCGGCGCCGGCCCGTGCTCGTCCTGGTGGCGATCCTGCTGATCGGCGGCGTCTACAAGGTGGTGATGGACGGCCCCGGCCAGCCGCTTCCGTACGCCGGGCTGATGGCCTTCTTCACGGTCGCCCTGCAGTGTCCCGGCCGGGTGCGTGCGGCGGTCGGGGCGGGCTCGGTGGTGACCGTCGCCGCGTCCGTGAAGCTGGAGGCGGGCACGGCCAGGGAGCTGTCCTTCACCCTGTTCTGCGCGGGCGCCGCCTACGCGCTGGGCCGGCTGC
Organism: Streptomyces sp. NPDC090045; assembly: GCF_044747975.1. NCBI lineage: Bacteria > Bacillati > Actinomycetota > Actinomycetes > Kitasatosporales > Streptomycetaceae > Streptomyces > Streptomyces sp. NPDC090045. The sequence goes on along the minus strand of NZ_JBIVFA010000020.1, from coordinate 112,154 downwards.
AGTACACCCGGCAGGCCTACACCGCAGCCGTGGAGGACCGGGCGGCGCAGCTGGAGCGGGCGAACCGGATCGAGGCGGAGCAGGCCGTGGCACGGGAGCGGGCCCGGATCGCGCGGGAGATGCACGACATCCTCTCGCACGCCGTCAGCATCATGATCGTGCAGGCGGAGGCCGGGCCGGTGGCGGTGCGGCGGGCGCCCGAGCTGGCCGAGGCGGCCTTCGAGGCGATCTCGGAGACGGGCCGGGACGCCATGGCGCAGCTGCGGACGATGCTGGGGGTGCTCCGCGAGGCGGACGGCCCGGCGCCGCGCGAGCCGCAGCCGGGGGTGGGCTCGCTCCCGGCGCTGCTGGACCGGGTGCGCCGGGGCGGGCCGGAGATCGCGTACGAGGCGACGGGCCGGGTCCAGGAGCTGCCGCCGGCGGTGGACACGGCCGTGTACCGGATCGTGCAGGAGGCGCTGACGAACGTGGTGAAGCACGCGCGGGCCCGGCGGGTGAGCGTACGGCTGCACCACGGGGCGCGGGAGCTGGCGATCACGGTGGCGGACGACGGGCGGGGGCCTGCGGGCGGCGGAAGCGGCGGCGACAGCGACAGCGGCGGGCACGGACTGATCGGGATCAGGGAGCGGGCGGCGGCCCACGGAGGCACCGCGGAGTGCGGTCCGCGGCGCGACGGCTCCGGGTTCGAGGTGCGGGCCGTCCTTGTAACCTCACCGCTGGAGGTGGGGAATTGACGATCCGTGTGGTGGTGGCCGACGACCAGGAGCTGGTGCGCAGCGGGTTCGCGATGATCCTGGACGCCCAGGAGGACATCGAGGTCGTGGCGGAGGTGGGGGACGGCGCGGCGGCGGTGGACGCGGTGGCCCGGCTCGCTCCGGACGTGGCGCTGCTGGACATCCGGATGCCGGTGCTGGACGGGATCGAGGCGTGCCGGGCGATCTCGGCGCGGAGCGGGTGCCGGACGGTGATGCTGACGACCTTCGATTCGGACGAGTACGTGTACGAGGCGCTGCACGCGGGGGCGAGCGGCTTCCTGCTGAAGGACGTGCGGCGGGACGATCTGGTGCACGCGGTACGGGTGGTGGCGGCGGGCGAGTCGCTGCTGGCGCCCTCGGTGGCGCGGCGTCTGATCGAGGAGTACACGGCGGCGACGGTGCGGCCTTCCCTTCCGGCGGACCGGCTGGAGGTGCTGACGGCGCGGGAACGGGAGACCCTGCTGCACCTGGGGCGGGGCTTGTCGAACGCGGAGATCGCGGCGTCGCTGGTGGTGAGCGAGCACACGGTGAAGTCGCACGTGGGGAACGTGCTGGCGAAGCTGGGGCTGCGGGACCGGATCCAGGCGGTGATCTGCGCGTACGAGACGGGCCTGATCGCGGCGGGTACTCCCTCTGGGGAGTGAGGGGACGGCGTGTCGCCTCCCCCGCGCCGGGTAGTTGTCGTACCGGTGAAGACCCCTCTTGATGGTGATCCGCAACCGCCCCTCCGGCCTGGAGCATTGAGGTCATCGGGGCAGACGGCCCCGATGCCGCACAGGGGGAGCACACCATCATGAACGCACGTACGCGCACGCTGATCGCCGCCGCTCTGGTCCTGGGGATCGCGTCCGGTCCGGCCGTCGCCCACGCCGCGCCGGCGCCGGCACCGACGTCGACGCCGTCGTCCGCCTCCTCGGAGCGGATCGCGCCGCTGGTTTCGGCACCGCCGAACGCGGCCGCGCTGGAGGCGGCGATCGCCGGGCTCGGTCCGCAGTACAGGGACGCGACGGCCGCATTGGTCCGGGTGGGCGGCACGGCCGGCCGCTGGCAGGGCAGTTCGGGCGTGGCGGACATCCGTACGGGGCGCGATGCCATCGAGCAGGGCCGGTTTCGGGCGGGGTCGGTGACCAAGGCGTTCACGGCGGCGGTCGTCCTCCAGCTGGCGGCGGAGGGCCGGGTGGACCTCGACGGGCCGGTACGGCGCCAGCTGCCCGGGACCGTCCCCGACCGCTACGGGGCCGTCACGGTACGGCAGTTGCTCAACCACACGAGCGGCATTCCGGCGGCCGACGGACCGGGCGACTCCTTCGAGGCGCAGTGGGAGCACCGGTTCGATGTGACCGATCCGCGGGCGCAGGTGGCCAACGCGGTCGCGAAGGAGCGGGAGTTCGCGCCCGGCACGGCGCAGCACTACCTGAACATCAACTACACGGTGCTCGGCATGCTGATCGAGAAGGTGACGGGCTTGCGGTACGAGGACGCGGTCGGCGCCCGGATCCTGAAGCCGCTGGGTCTGCACCGGACGTCGTTCCCGGGGCGGACCGGGACGAGGATCCAAGGCCCGCACAACCGGGGGTACCAGGCGATACCGAAGGCGGACGGCTCGCGCGAGCTGCGTGACGTGACCGAGTGGAACTCCTCGGACCGGTGGGCGGCCGGCGACATCATCTCGACGACGGCGGACCTGGAGCGGTTCACCGTGGCCCTGTTCAGCGGGCGGGTGGTGCCGAAGAACCGGCTGGAGGAGATGTTCACGGTGCCGGACGTGAAGGACTTCGCGAGCGGCAAGCCGGCGGTGATGACGGCCGGCCTGTCCAGGATCGTCCTGCCGGACGGCACGGTGGCCTGGGGCAAGACGGGCGGGCGGCACGGCTACAACACCGCGATCGGCGCGACCCGGGACCTCTCCCGCACCCTGGTCTACTCGGTGAACGCCACGGACGCCAAGGGCCAGGACATGAACCCGGTGGCCCTCGGCGTCATCATGGCGGCCTTCACGAAGTAGTGGCGGTCTCCAGGCGCTTGATCATGCGGCGCAGGACCAGGAGGGGGATCACCCCGAAGACGCCGAACGACATGTCGATGACGCTCCACCAGATGGGGATGCCGCGGATCGGGCCGCAGATCAGGGCCAGGGGTATCACTCCGACGCAGGCGATCATGCCGGCTTCGACGATCCAGATGTTGCAGACCGGGTCGCGGTACACGCCGTAGAAGAAGACGGCGATCACGAGGTGGGCGAAGGCGAGCCAGTCGGTTCCGTAGAGGAGGAAGGGGTAGTCGGCATCGGCCCGGTCCAGCCCCTCGCCCACCCGCCGCACCCAGTCGTTGTCCACGAGGGAGTTGAGCCAGTGGAGTTCGGTGACCAGGGGGAAGGCGGTGAGTCCGCTGAGCACCAGGCAGATGAGGAACACGGTCAACCAGGCACGGATCCGCCGCTGAAGGGCGCTTCTCTCGCTCATGGGCACAAGCCTACGAAGGTTTCTGAACACGTTCAGCCAAATTGATGAACATGTTCAATTCTGTGGCCTGACCGTGATCAGAGTCCGACGATCGCGTTCCAGCGCTTGGCGAGGGAGCGGCGCTCGGCCGAGGAGATGTCCCGGGCCACCACGAGCCGCTTGCGCATCTCGTCGTCCGGGAAGATCAGCGGGTTCTCGGCCAGTTCGGCGGTCTCCTTGTCGTCGGAGCCGGCCAGGACCTCCCGGGCGGCCGGGACCGGGCAGACGTAGTTGACGGAGGCGGCGAGCGACGCGGCCACCGCGGGGTCGTAGTAGTAGTCGATGAGGGCCTCGGCATTGGCCTTGTGGCGGGCCAGGTTGGGGACGAGCAGGCTCTCCGCCCAGAGTTCGGCCCCCTCCTCGGGGACCACGAACTCGATGTCCGGGTTGTCGGCCTGCAGCTGGATGGCGTCACCGGAGTAGGCCTGACAGGCGAGGACATCGCCCTTGCTCAGATCGGAGGTGTAGTCGTTGCCGGTGAAGCGGCGGATGTGCTTCTTCTTCACCATGCTCTCGACCTGGTCGCACATCCGGTGGAAGTCGGACTCGGTCCAGCGGGTGACGTCCACGCCGTTGCCCTGCATCAGCAGGGAGAAGGACTCGTCGAGGCCGGAGAAGAGGGTGACCCGGCCCGCCAGGTCCGGGTGCCACAGGTCCTTGACCGACTTGATCTCCCGGCCCAGGGCCTTGCGGTTGTAGGCGATGCCGGTGATCCCCGACTGCCAGGGGACGGTGTGCAGCCGGCCCTCGTCGAAGGCGGGGGAACGCAGTTGCGGGTCGAGGTGCCTGGCCACGTTGGGCTGCGCCGAGCGGTCCAGCTTCTGGGCCCAGCCCAGGTGGACGAAGCGGGCGGCCATCCAGTCGCTGACCACGACCAGGTCGTGGCCGGTCTCCTGGCGGTTCATCAGGGCCGGGCTGACCTTGCCGAAGAACTCGTCGTTGTCGTTGATCTCCTCGGTGTACCGGACCTCGATACCGGTCCGCTCCGAGAAGGCCTCCAGCGTCGGCCGACGCTCCTCGTCCTCCTCGTCGGTGTCGATGTAGAGCGGCCAGTTGGAGAAGGCGACGCTCCGGTCCCGCTCGGACCGGTCGGGGCCCGTACGCCGTTCCTCGGGAACGTAGGCGGCGGGCACGCCGCAGCCGGCGAGGGCGGCCGACAGGCCCGCGGCACCGAGGCCGTACAGCGCCGCACGGCGGGAGAAGGCGAGTTCAGGCATGGGCACAGCCTCGGGGAACGCGGAAGGGCGGGCAATAGACATGTTGTCTACTGCCCGCCCCCTCAACGCTGTGCTGTGATCGATGCGGCCGATCAGCCGTCGAGCGAGGTCATCACGTGCTTGATGCGCGTGTAGTCCTCGAAGCCGTAGGCGGAGAGGTCCTTGCCGTAGCCGGACTTCTTGAAGCCGCCGTGCGGCATCTCGGCGACGAGCGGGATGTGGGTGTTGATCCACACGCAGCCGAAGTCGAGGTTCTTGGACATCCGCATCGCGCGGCCGTGGTCCTTGGTCCACACGGAGGAGGCGAGGGCGAACTCGACGCCGTTCGCGTACTCCAGGGCCTGGGCCTCGTCCGAGAAGGACTGGACGGTGATGACGGGGCCGAAGACCTCGTTCTGGATGATCTCGTCGTCCTGCTTGAGGCCGGAGACCACGGTCGGGGCGTAGAAGAAGCCCTTCTCGCCGACCCGGTGGCCACCCGCCTCGACCTTGGCGTGGGCGGGGAGGCGCTCGATGAAGCCCGCGACCTGCTTGAGCTGGTTCGGGTTGTTCAGCGGGCCGTACAGCACGTCCTCGTCGTCCGGCTGCCCGGTCTTCGTGTCGGAGGCGGCCTTGGCGAGCGCGGCCACGAACTCGTCGTGGATGGACTGGTGCACGAGCACGCGGGTGGCGGCGGTGCAGTCCTGACCGGCGTTGAAGTAGCCGGCGACCGCGATGTCCTCGACGGCCTTGGAGATGTCGGCGTCCTCGAAGACCACGACCGGGGCCTTGCCGCCGAGCTCCAGGTGGACGCGCTTGACGTCCTTGGAGGCGCTCTCGGCGACCTGCATGCCCGCGCGCACCGAGCCGGTGATGGAGGCCATCGCCGGGGTGGAGTGCTCGACCATGGCCTTGCCGGTCTCGCGGTCGCCACAGACGACGTTGAAGACGCCCTTGGGCAGGACCGAGTCGATGATCTCCGCCATCAGGACGGTGGAGGCCGGGGTGGTGTCCGAGGGCTTGAGCACGACGGTGTTGCCCGCCGCGATGGCCGGCGCGAACTTCCACACGGCCATCATCATCGGGTAGTTCCACGGCGCGACCTGGGCGCAGACGCCGACCGGCTCACGGCGGATGATCGAGGTCATCCCCTCCATGTACTCGCCGGCCGAGCGGCCCTCCAGCAGACGGGCGGCGCCCGCGAAGAAGCGGATCTGGTCCACCATCGGCGGCAGCTCCTCGCTGGCCGTGAGGCCCAGCGGCTTGCCGGTGTTCTCCGACTCCGCGACGACGAGCTCGTCCGCGCGCGCCTCGAAGGCGTCCGCGATCTTCAGCAGCGCCTTCTGGCGCTCGGCGGGGGTGGTGTCGCGCCAGCCCGGGAAAGCCGCCGCGGCGGCGGCCATGGCGGCGTCGACGTCGGCCTGGCCCGACAGCGGGGCCGTGGCGTACACCTCGCCGGTGGCCGGGTTGACCACCTCGGTGGTCCGCCCGTCGACGGCGTCCTTGAACTCCCCGCCGATGTAGTTGCGCAGACGACGCAGTTCGGTGGTCACTACAGCCACACTCCTGATCACATGTCCAACGATTGAGACGATTACCAAGCCTAGCCCCTCGGCAGAGGCTTTCGACAGACCCGAAGGCCACCAACTACGAAATCAGTGAGATCCGAGTCCTCAAACAACGGATTTCATCGATTCCGTCTTGCGGAACAGACGACCCTCGTGCACAGTGAGGTCGTGGTCAGTCGAAGCGCAGATTCCAGGAACAGACAACCGTCCCCTTCGGTCGATGCTGTGTCCCTGGCGATCATCGAGCAACTGCAGGAGGACGGACGCCGTCCCTACGCATCGATCGGCAAGGCCGTCGGCCTCTCCGAAGCGGCAGTGCGCCAACGCGTACAGAAGCTGCTCGACCAGGGCGTCATGCAGATCGTCGCCGTCACCGATCCGCTCACCGTGGGCCTGCGGCGCCAGGCCATGGTCGGCATCAACGTCGAGGGTGACCTCGACCCGGTGGCCGATGCACTGACCGCCATGGCCGAGTGCGAGTACGTGGTGATGACCGCAGGGTCGTTCGACCTGATGGTGGAGATCGTCTGCGAGGACGACGACCACCTGCTCGAAACGATCAACAAGAAGATCCGCACGCTCCCCGGCGTGCGATCAACCGAAAGCTTCGTTTACCTGAAGCTGAAGAAGCAGACCTACATGTGGGGAACCCGATAACCGTGAGCCAGGACCTCTCCAAGACCGCGTACGACCACTTGTGGATGCACTTCACCCGCATGTCGTCCTACGAGAACTCCCCCGTCCCCACCATCGTCCGGGGCGAGGGCACCTACATCTGGGACGACAAGGGCAAGCGCTACCTCGACGGTCTCGCCGGGCTGTTCGTGGTCAACGCCGGTCACGGCCGCAAGGAACTGGCCGAGGTCGCCTACAAGCAGGCGCAGGAACTCGCGTTCTTCCCCATCTGGTCGTACGCGCACCCCAAGGCCGTCGAGCTCGCCGAGCGCCTCGCGCACTACGCCCCGGGCGACCTGAACAAGGTCTTCTTCACCACCGGTGGCGGCGAGGCCGTCGAGACCGCCTGGAAGCTCGCCAAGCAGTACTTCAAGCTGCAGGGCAAGCACACCAAGTACAAGGTCATCTCGCGTGCGGTCGCCTACCACGGCACCCCGCAGGGCGCCCTGTCCATCACGGGCCTGCCGGCTCTGAAGGCCCCCTTCGAGCCGCTGGTCCCCGGCGCGCACAAGGTGCCGAACACCAACATCTACCGCGCCCCGATCTACGGCGACGACCCCGAGGCCTACGGCCGCTGGTGCGCCGACCAGATCGAGCAGGAGATCCTCTTCGAGGGCGCCGACACCGTCGCCGCCGTCTTCCTGGAGCCGGTGCAGAACGCCGGCGGCTGCTTCCCGCCGCCGCCCGGGTACTTCCAGCGGGTCCGCGAGATCTGCGACGAGTACGACGTCCTGCTCGTCTCCGACGAGACGATCTGCGCGTTCGGCCGTCTGGGCACGATGTTCGCCTGTGACAAGTTCGACTACGTGCCGGACATGATCACCTGCGCCAAGGGCATGACCTCGGGTTACTCCCCGATCGGCGCCTGCATCATCTCCGACCGCCTCGCGGAGCCCTTCTACAAGGGCGACAACACCTTCCTGCACGGCTACACCTTCGGCGGCCACCCGGTCTCTTCGGCGGTCGCGCTGGCCAACCTCGACATCTTCGACAAGGAGGGCCTCAACCAGCACGTGCTGGACAACGAGGACGCCTTCTTCTCGACGCTGAAGAAGCTGCACGACCTGCCGATCGTCGGCGACGTCCGCGGCAACGGCTACTTCTACGGCATCGAGCTCGTCAAGGACAAGGACACCAAGGAGTCCTTCACGGACGAGGAGACGGAGCGCGTGCTCTACGGCTTCCTCTCCAAGGCGCTGTTCGAGAACGGCCTGTACTGCCGGGCCGACGACCGCGGTGACCCGGTCATCCAGCTGGCGCCGCCGCTGATCGCGGACCAGGGCACCTTCGACGAGATCGAAGGCATCTTGCGCTCGGTGCTCACCGAGGCATGGACGAAGCTGTAAGCAGGTCCACCGGACCGGCCGGGATGTAAATCGTCCGAGGCTGCAATCGTCCGATCACACGGCCCGGATCCTCCGTTCGAGTGAGAACGCGGGGGTCCGGGCCGTGTGCTGTCACCATCCAAGACGTTCATCTCTTTACATCTCATTGCGGCGCCAGTGACCGAACCGGCTCCGCTTCGTTCCCCCGGACGGAGGTGTACGCCATGGTGGCTCCACCGGACAATGCCCCGCCTGACAATGACGTTCTCTGGGCGCGGTCCCTTCAGTACTCCCACTGGGAGTGCCCCCGGACGAAGTCCGGGGGAGGATCCCCCGCTCTCGTCGGGGTCTCCGTGGGAGTCCGCCAGGGCGAGATCCTGGCCCTGACCGGTCCCCGCGGCAGCGGCAAGACCACCCTGCTCCGCTGCCTCTCCGGGCAGCTGCGGCCCGAGCAGGGCGAGGTCTGGTTCAACAGCGTCCCCGTGCACACCATGGGCGCGCTGGCACGCGAGCGGCTGCGCCGCGACCGGTTCGGCTGGATCGGCCCGGAGCCTCAGCTGCTGCCCGAGCTGAAGGTCTGGGAGAACGCCGCCCTGCCGCTGCTCCTCGCCGGAGCCCCCCACCGCGTCGCCAAGAACGCCGCCTGCGAATGGCTGGACCGCCTCGACATCGGCGGATTCGCCCGCAAGCGCCCCGGCTCCCTGACCCGCGCCGAGTCCCAGCGGGTCGCGCTGGCCCGGGCCCTGGTCAACGAGCCCGCGGTGATCTTCGCCGACGATCCCACGGCCCCGCTGCACCGGGCCGAGCGGGCCCTGCTGCTGCGGACGCTCACCACCGCGGCCCGGTCCCACGAGATCACCGTGCTGCTGGCCACCCACGACGAGGCCACCGCGGCCGTCGCGGACCGCCGCCTGGCGCTGCTCGACGGCCGGCTCGCGGGGACCGCGGCCGCCTCCTCTCCCGTCCCCGACACCCCGGAGGGCCAGGCCGCGTGCTCGCTCTCCGCCTAGCCCGCGGTTCCCGGCCGCTCGTCCAGCTGCGGCGGCTCCTCGTCGCCGCCGCCTCGGCCGGGACCGGGTTCCTGCTGCTCTCCGTACTCGCCGGGGCCGTGGCCCGGCCCGCCGGATCGTTCCCTCGCCTGCTGTGGGCCCTGATCCCGCTGGCCGTCACCGTCCACTTCGCCGTGGCCGTGGCCCGGGCCGACCCCGCGAACCGGCCCCGCGAGGGAATGGACGCCGCCGGGCTGGGACCCGTACGGCTCGCCCTGGTCGCCGCGATCTCCACCGCCGTCGCCTGCGCCCTGGGCAGCGCCGTGGCCCTGGCCGCCTTCCTCCACCTGCGCGGGGACCTGGCCGGGCTGCCGTTCGACGGAGCCGGGGCCGCGCTGCTCCATGCGGACCAGCCGCTGCCCGTGGCGGCCGCCCTCACCCTGCTGGCCCTGGTCCCGCTGACCGCCTCGGCCGTCACCGTCCTCGCCCTGCGCCCGCACCGGCCGCTGGCCCCGCAGACCGGCCTGCCCTGGGGGATCGCGCTGACCGCCTGCGGGCTCGCCGCCGAGGCCTACGCGGGCCGCAGCGGCCCCGGAATGCTCGCCGGCTGGGCGCTGACCGCGATCGGGCTCGCCCTCGCCGGGCCGGGCCTCGCCTACGCCTCCGGGAGCCTGGTCCAGGCCGTGCGCCCGGGCGCGCTGCGGCTGCTGGCCGGGCGGGTCCTCCAGGAGGACGCTCCCCGGATCGGCCCGCCGCTCGGGGTGCTGTGCTCGGTCGGCGTCGGCGCCCTCACCGCCCTGGCCCTGCGCGACGGGGGCGGGCCGCTCGTCCCGCTGGGCCCGCTGACCGGTCCGGCCGCCGCGCTCGTGGCACTGTGCGCGGCCGCGACCCTTCTCACATCCGCGGTGGAGGCCCGCCGCAGCCGGAGCGCCGCGCGCGAGGCCCTGCTCGACCTGGGCGCTCCCGCCAAGGTCCTGCGTACGGCGGCGAGTCTGCGGGCCGGCGCGCTCGTGGCGGTGTGCGTTCCGCTCAGCTGGGGTGTGGCGCAGCTGACGTCGCTGGCACTGACCCGCTGACGTGGGCAGCCCTTAGGGTGGGCCGAATGGTCAACGGATACATCGACACCGAGATCGAGACGCTCGCCGAATTCGACCAGGTCGTGGCACGCGGCTCCCTCAGCGGCTACCGGATCCAGTCGGTCAACCTGCTGGAGCGGACCTTCGCCCTGCTCTCCGCCGACACCTCGGCAGCCGTGTTCCTGGGCTGCGCGATGGAGCCCGACGCCGCGTCGAAGGTCCGCGCCGACGGCGCGCTGGTCTTCCCGCCCGTCCCGGACCTGCCGTTCAACCCGTACCGGGGCCTGCTCTACACGCCCGAGGAGCTCTTCGCCGGGCTCCCCGACGGGTACGAGGCCACCCCCGACGCCCTGGCCTACGCCTGGTTCCAGGAGACCAAGGCCGACGGCGACGTCTTCTCCTCCATGCTCCGGTCCATCCACGACGACGCCATATCGGACGCCCTCGACGAACACCTCGTCGGCGCCCGGGTCGTCGGCGTGATGGGCGGCCACGCCATGTCCCGCGGCGGTACGGACTACCGCGGCGCGGCGGAGCTGGGCCGGGCCCTGACCCGGTCCGGGCTGACCGTGGCCACCGGCGGCGGCCCCGGCGCGATGGAGGCCGCCAACCTCGGCGCCTACCTGGCCCCGGCTCCGGACGAGGCCCTCGCGGAGGCCCTGGAGATGCTGGCCAAGGCTCCGTCCTTCGCGCCGTCGGTGTCCGACTGGGCGGGCGCGGCCTTCGCCGTACGGGAGCGCTGGCCCGGCGGCGGCGACTCGGTGGGCATTCCGACCTGGTTCTACGGGCACGAGCCGCCGAACCCCTTCGCGGGGCACATAGCGAAGTACTTCGCGAACGCCACCCGGGAGGACGGTCTGCTGGCCCGGTCCACCGCGGGCGTGGTCTTCCTGCCCGGCGCCGCGGGCACGGTCCAGGAGATCTTCGACAACGGCACCCCGAACTACTACGGGTCCCGGGGCGAGCCGGCCCCGATGATCCTGGTCGGCCGCACCCACTGGACCGAGCACCTCCCGGCCTGGCCCCTGCTCCAGGCCCTGGCCCGCGGCCGCGCGATGGAGTCCCGGATCGCGCTGGTCGACTCGGTGGACGAGGTCCCCGGCGTTCTCGCGTCAATGCGCTGAGCTCCGCAGGCAACCGCCCGGCCCGTTCTCACGTCTGGCAGAGGTACCGCAAAACCTGCCAGACGTGAACGGAGCCTTTGGTGCTCATAGGCCTGCTGACCGCTGTCGCGGCGTCCATCTGCTACGGCACGGGATCCGTGCTGCAAGCCGTCGGGTCGCGCCGCGCCGCACGGATGTCCCCCACCGCCGCCGGGGTGACCGCCCACGGCGGACCCAACCTGTCGTCCACCGCGAAGGCGGCGATGACCTGGGAATTCATCGTCGGCACGATCCTGGACTTCGTGGGCTTCGGGCTCGGCGCCCTGGCCGCCCGCCTCCTCCCCCTGTTCCTGTCGCAGACGGTCATCAGCGCCAACCTGGTGATCACGGCCGTGCTGAGCGTGAAGATGCTGGGCATCCGGCTGACCCGGAAGGAGTGGACCTCCATCGGCGTCGTCTGCACGGCGCTGGTGCTGCTGGCGACGGCGGCCGGCCACGAGGGCGGCCACCACGCGCCGATGTCCACGCACTGGTGGCTGCTGGGGATCACGCTGCTGCTGATGGTGGGCGGCACGGTCGCGGTGCGCCTCCTCGGCGGCGGCGCGGCGATCCTGGCGGGCCTGCTGTCGGGCCTGGGCTTCGGCGCGCTCGGCGTCGGCGTCCGGATCCTGGACGGCGTGGACCCGTTCGACCTCGGCACCTTCCTCTCCGACCCGGCCCTCTACGCCATTCTGGTGGCGGGCATCGGTGGCATGTACCTGCACACGGTCGCCCTCCAGATCGGTTCGGTGAACGGCGCCACGGCGGCCCTGGTCGTCGGCGAGACCGTGCTCCCGGGCGCGATCGGCGTGCTCTGGCTCGGTGACGCCTCCCGCCCGGGCCTGGCCTGGCTCGCGGTCCTCGGCTTCGTCCTGGCCGTCGCGGGCGCGGTGGCCGTCGCCTGGTACGGCAAGCACGAGGGCGCCGAGGAGGAGGCGGGGACCCCGGTGCCGGAGCCGGTCGGCTGACCCGCCGGGCCGGCCGGGCGCACTCACCCGGTCGGCCGCCCCCGGTGGTGGCGCGGCAGCGGCTGCCGCTTGCTGGACCGGGGGAGAGAGTGAGGGTCCATGAAGCCCACGACCGATCGGCTGGACACACCGCGCGCGGCCGGAATGGCCGGAATCGCCTTCGCCCTGCTGCTCGCGGCGGCGATCGTCCTGATGCGGATCGCCGTCCCGTCGGGCAACGCCAACACGCCCATCGCCCCGGACCGTCGCTGGGCGGTCCAAGTGGCGCTGGAGATCGTGCCCTTCGCGGGCATCTTCTTCCTCTGGTTCATGGGCGCCCTGCGCGCGCACACGGGCGCGGCCGAGGACCGGTTCGTGGCCACCGTGTTCCTCGGCAGCGGATTCGTCTTCGTGGCCACGCTGTTCGCCGCCGCCGCGGCCGCGGGCACGGTGCTGGCCGAGGAGACGCCGTCCGATTTCGGCCGCCACTACGCCTACACCCTCCTCGCGACGTACGCCATGCGGATGGCGGCCGTCTTCGTCCTCGCGACCTCGACCATCGGGCGGATGCTCGGCGTCTTCCCCCGGCCGCTGGCCGTGCTGGGCACCGTCGTCGGTCTGCTCCTGCTCGTGATCGGCTCCGGAGTGCCCTGGTCCGAGCTGCTGTTCCCGGCCTGGGCGCTGATCCTCAGCCTGTACGTCCTGCGGGTCCGGCGCGGCACCGCCCGAAGGACCCCTCCGGACCCCACCGATCCGCTCTGACCTGCTGATCCTTTCTCCGGCAGGCGGCCTTCGGGTGCCGCGTGCATGCTGGTGGGAAGGGGAGGAACCGGGGTTTGCGGGGGTGACGGGGATGGACAGCCGAGGGAAAGGCAGAACCGTCATGAGGCTTGTCGTCGACCTCAACCGCTGCCAGGGATACGCCCAGTGCGCTTTCCTCGCACCCGATGTCTTCGCCATGCACGGCGACGAGTCGCTGCTGTACAACCCGGACGCCGATCCCGAGCAGCGCGAGAACGTCCTGCGCGCCGTGGCCGCCTGTCCGGTCCAGGCCATCATCCTGGAGATCACGGACGAGGACATGGCGAAGATGGCCGCCCCGGATGCCGTGGCCGGAGCCGGATCTCACTCGGGAGGCCCGCGGTGACCGGTGCAGGAACACACGACGGGTCCCTGGAGCGCCTCAAGCGCCAGGGCCGCATCGTCGTCGTCGGCGCCTCGCTGGCGGGTCTGCGGGCCGCCGAGACCATGCGCGAGAAGGGCTTCGCCGGTTCGCTCACGATGATCGGCGACGAACCGTACGAGCCCTACGACCGGCCCCCGCTGTCCAAGCAGGTCCTGCTGGGCAACGCGGTGGCGGACCACACGGCACTCCCCCGACGCCGGGCGATCGACGCCGACTGGCGCCTCGGGGTCCCCGCCACGGGTCTGGACATGGCCGCCCGCCGGGTCCGGCTCGGCAACGGCGACGAGGTGGAGTACGACCGGCTGCTGATCGCCACCGGCGTCCGGGCGCGGCCCTGGCCCAACGCGGAGGAGGGCGCCCTCAAGGGAGTCTTCGTCCTGCGCACCCGCGACGACGGCGAAGCACTGCAACAGGCCCTCGCCGCCGGACCCCGCCGGGTGCTCGTCATCGGAGCCGGCTTCACCGGGTCCGAGATCGCCTCCGCCTGCCGGGAACGCGGCCTGGACGTCACCGTCGCCGAACGGGCAGCGGCGCCGCTGGTCGGCGCGCTCGGCGGGGTGATCGGCGAGATCGCGGCCGAGATGCACCGCGAGAACGGGGTGGACCTGCGCACCGGGGTCATGGTGACCGGGCTGGAGGGCGATCCCGCCGGACGGGTCCGCGCCGCCCACTTCTCCGACGGGTCCACCGTCGAGGCCGATGTGGTGGTCGTCGGGCTCGGCGCGCAGCGCAACACCGAATGGCTCGCCGGGTCCGGACTGGGTGCGGGCCCCCGCGGCATCGCCTGCGACGCGGGCTGCCGGGCCTTCGACATCCGCGGCATCGTCACCGACGACATCTACGTGGCGGGTGACGTGGCCCGTTCCCCGCACGCGCTGTTCGGCTACCAGTTCCTGTCCCTGGAGCACTGGGGCAATGCCGTCGCCCAGGCCGACACCGCCGCGCACAACATGCTCAGCGAGAGCGCGGACCGCCGCCCCCACCTGTGGGTGCCGGCGTTCTGGTCCTCCCAGTTCGGGGTGAACATCAAGTCGGTCGGGGTACCGCCGATGGGGACCGAGCTCCTCGTCACGCAGGGCTCGCTCGCGGAGCGCCGGTTCGCGGCCGTGTACGGGTACCAGGGGCGCGTGATCGCCGCCGTGACCTTCGACAACTGCCGGTGGCTCCCGTTCTACGAGCACCAGATCGAGACCACCGCGCCGTTCCCCCCGGAGTTCTCCACGGTGGACCGCAGGCCGGAGGGGCACAAGCCGGTACCGGCGGACTTCCCGGACCCTTCGGTGCCGACGCACGGACCGACCATCACCCTCAGCGGCTACTCACCGGCCGACCGGAAGATGACCTTCGTCCCCGGACGCCCCTGACCGCGCCCGAGACAGCACCGCGCCCTCCCCCGAGGATCACGAGGATCACGAGGACCCGTCATGACACAAGCCCTGCTGCGGGAGATCATCGACTACGCGAACCGCGCGAATCCGTATCCGCTGTACGAGGAGCTCCGCAAGACCCCGGTGTCCCACGACGGGGACGGCCCGTACGTGGTCAGCACGTACTACGAGATCCAGAGCCTCCTGCACGACCCGCGGATCAGCTCGGACGCCAAGAACCTGAAGTCGACCGGGGACGACCCGCTGGGCCAGGCCGAGGACGAGGGGGCGGGGCCGGCCCTGCCGCCGTCCTTCCTCAAGCTCGACCCGCCGGACCACGACCGCCTGCGGCGGATGACGAACCGGCCGTTCGGGCCGCCGCACGCCCCCCACCGGGTGCACGACATGCGCGACGAACTCGGCGGGCTCGTCTCGGGGCTCATCGACTCCATCGCCACCACCGGGAACCTGGACCGGGTCGACCTGGTCGACCAGTTCGCGTACCCCTTCCCGGTGACGGTCATCTGCCGGCTGCTCGGCGTGCCCCACGAGGACGAGCCGAAGTTCCACGTGTGGGCGGAGGCCCTGGCCGCCAGCCTGGACCCCGACCCGGACGCGGACCCCACCCAGCACGGCAAGGGCGCCATGGACGCCCGGATGGAACTGGGCATGTACCTGGCCGGGCTGATCGAGGAGCGCCGCAAGAACCCGGGCGACGACATGCTGTCCCAGCTGGCGACCGGTGACGGCCCGGACGGCTCGATGACCACCATGGAGGCGCTCAGCACCTCCGCGCTGCTGCTGATCGCGGGCCACGAGACCACGGTCAACCTCATCACCAACGGCATGCTGACCCTGCTGCGCCACCCGGACGTCCTCGAGCGGCTGCGCGAGGACCCGGACCTGTCGGTGCCGATCGTCGAGGAGCTGCTGCGGTACGAGCCGCCCGTGCAGCTGCTCCCCCAGCGCACCACCCTCTCCGACATCGAGGTCGCCGGCGTCACCATCCCCAAGGGCGCCTCCCTGTGGCTGATCCTGGCCTCCGGCAACCGCGACCCGAAGCGGTTCGAGAACCCGGACCGCTTCGACCCCGACCGCAAGGACATCCAGCACCTCGGCCTCGGCAGCGGCATCCACAGCTGCTTCGGGGCGCCGCTGGCCCGCCAGGAGGCCCAGCTCGCCCTGAGCGAACTCGCCCGCCGGCTGGAGAACCCCCGGCTGCTGGAGGACCCGCCGCCGTACCGTCAGAACGCGGTCCTGCGCGGTCCGCGCCACCTGCCGATCGCCTGTGACGGCATCCGTCCCTGACCCGGGACCGTCTAGCGGGTGCCGGCCACCGGGAGGACGACGACCTCGGACGGGGTGAAGGTCACCGCGACCCGGTCCCCCGCGGCCGGCGCCCCCTCCAGCCCGCACTCCGCCTCCAGGACCGGCCCCGCCTCGGGCCGCAGCAGCAGGGCGACGTGCGTGCCGCGGAAGGTGCGGGACACCACCTCGCACCGCAGGCCGGCCGCGCAGAGCACCACCCCCGCCGGGCGGATCAGCAGCCGCTGCTCCCCCTCGGGGGACCCCTCCGGCACCGGGACCTTGCCCCAGGGGGTCCCGGCCGCCGTGCCCGAGACCACGGCCGGGACCACGTTCTCGAAGCCGAGGAACCGCGCCACGAACTCCGACGCGGGCCGCTGCCACACCTCCAGCGGGGTCCCGGCCTGCGCGATCCGGCCGTCCCGCATCACCACGACCCGGTCGGCCAGTGCGAAGGCCTCCCCCTGGTCGTGCGTGACGGCGAGCACCGTCGTGCCCAGCCGGGCGAACAGCTGTTGGAGCTCCACCACGAGCCGCTCCCGCAGCCCGCGGTCCAGCTGTCCCAGCGGTTCGTCCAGCATCAGCAGCCGCGGCGACGGCGCCAGCGCCCGGGCCAGCGCCACCCGCTGCTGCTCGCCGCCCGACAGGGAGGCCACCGCCCGCCCCTGGGCCCCCGGGAGCCCGACCAGTTCCAGCAGTTCCGCGACCCGGGCCGCGTACCCGGCCCGCCCGCCCCCGCGCATCCGCAGGCCGAAGGAGACGTTGGCGCCCACGTCGCGGTGCGGGAAGAGCTGGTGGTCCTGGAACATCAGGCCCACGCCCCGCCGGTGCACGGGTACGCCGGCCTGGTCGTCCCCGCCCAGCAGCACCCGGCCCGCGGACACCTGCTGGAGCCCGGCGACGACCCGCAGCAGCGTGGACTTCCCGCTCCCGCTCGGCCCCAGTACGCACACGATCTCGTGCTCGGCGACCGCGAGGTCCACGGAGTCGACGACCGCGCGCTCACCGAACCGGACCGACACCCCTTCCAGCTGAAGCAGGGTCATCAGAACTCTCCGGAGGTCTTGTCGGGCCGCAGTCGCTCCAGCACCAGCAGGGACACCGCGCACACCAGCATCAGAATCGTGCTCAGGGCCATCGCCTGCCCGTAGTTCATCTCGCCGGCCCGCCCCAGCAGCCGTGCCACGGCCACCGGCAGCGTCGGCTGGTCCGGCCGCGCGATGAAGACGGTCGCGCCGAACTCCCCCAGCGACACCGCGAAGGCGAATCCGGCCGCGATCAGCAGCGCCCGCCGCACCAGCGGCAGGTCCACCTCCCGCCAGGCCCGCAGCGGCGACGCGCCGAGCACGGCCGCCGCCTCCCGCAGCCGCCCGTCCACGGCGCGCAGGACCGGCAGCATGGTCCGTACGACGAAGGGCACGCCCACCAGCGCCTGCGCCAGAGGCACCAGGATCCACGAGGTCCGCAGGTCCAGCGGCGGCTCGTCCAGGGTGATGAGGAAGCCGAAGCCCACCGTCACGGCGGACACCCCGAGCGGCAGCATCAGCAGCGCGTCGAAGCCGCGTACGAAGGGGCCCGCGCGCCGGGTCAGTACCGCGGCCGCCAGCCCCCCGATGAACAGGGCGATCGCGGTGGCGGCGAGGGCGTACTGGAGGGAGTTCCAGATCGCCTCGAGCGGCGGCACCAGGAAGGTTCCGCCGCCGGCGCCCGCGTCCTGCAGCGCCCGGTAGAAGCCGAAGCCGTATCCGCCGGGGACGTCGAAGGACCGCTCCACCAGCACGGCCAGCGGCGCCACGATCAGCAGCGCGATGGTCGACAGGACCCCACCCAGCAGGGAGCGCTGCGCCCAGCCGCGCGGCCGGTGCGTGGTCCGGCCCGGGTCGACGAGCCGCAGCGCGGTCTCGCGCCGGCGCACGGTCCAGGCGTGCAGGGCGAGGATCGCGCCGATCGCGGCGAACTGCACCATCGTCAGCACGGCGGCCGTCGACAGGTCCAGGAGCTGCGCGGTCTGCCGGTAGACCTCCACCTCCAGGGTGGAGTACGCGGGCCCGCCCAGGATCAGTACGACGCCGAAGGAGCTGAAGGTGAACAGGAAGACCATCAGCGAGGCCGCGGCCACCGACGGGGCCAGCGCGGGCAGCGTCACGCGCCGCCAGGCGGCGAACCGGCCGGCGCCCAGCACCCGGGCGGCCTCCTCCTGGCGCGGATCGAGCTGCGCCCACAGCCCGCCGACGGTGCGGACGATGACCGCGTAGTTGAAGAAGACGTGCGCGAGGAGGATCGCCCAGACGGTGGTGTCGAGCCGGACCCCCATCGTCTCGTCCATCAGCCCGCCGCGTCCCAGCAGCGCGAGGAAGGCGGTGCCGACGACCACGGTCGGCAGCACGAAGGGAACGGTCACCACGGCCCGCAGCAGTTGCTTGCCGGGGAACTCGAAGCGCGCGAAGACGTACGCGCCGGGGAGCGCGATCAGCAGCGTGAGCACGGTGGAGGCGAGCGCCTGCCAGGTGGTGAACCACAGCACGCCGGCGATGTCGGGCCGGGTCAGCACCTCGCCGATCCGGCCGAACTGCCAGCCCTCGTCCGTCTTGAGGCCGCGCCCGACGATCGAGGCGACGGGGTAGGCGAAGAACAGTCCGAAGAAGGCCAGTGGCACGGCCATCAGGGCGAGCCGTACGGCGGTCGCCCGGCCGCGCCCACGGGGGCCGGGGCCGGGCGCGGCGCCCCCCGACGCCGCGCCCGGCTCCTTGGTACCGCTTACTTCACGACGAGCGCGGTCCATGCCTTGACCCACTGCTCACGGTTCTTGGCGATGGTCTCGGGAGCCACGTTCTCCGGCTTCTCGACCACCACTCCGTGCTTGGTGAACAGCTCCGGCAGGGCCGCGTCCTTCGTCACGGGGTTCACGAACATCTGCAGCGGCATGTCCTCCTGGAACTTCTTGCTGACCAGGAAGTCCAGCAGGGCCTTGCCGCCCGGCTCGTTCTTCGCCCCCTTCAGCAGGCCCGCGAACTCGACCTGGCGGAAGCAGGTGCCGGTGGAGACGCCCGTCGGGGCCTCGGCCGGCTGCGGCTCGCCGTACAGCACCTCGACCGGCGGGCTGGAGGCGTAGGAGACGACCAGCGGGCGGTCGCCCTTGGCCTTCTTGCCGCCCGCGGAGCCGGAGAAGCGCTCGTTGTAGGCCTGCTCCCAGCCGTCGACGACCTCGACGCCGTTGGCCTTGAGCTTGCTCCAGTAGTCCTTCCAGCCGTCCTCGCCGTACTTGCCGACGGAGGCGAGGAGGAAGCCGAGGCCGGGCGAGGAGGTCGCGGCGTTCTCGGTGACCAGGAGGTTCTTGTACTCCGGCTTGATCAGGTCGTCCAGCGTCTGCGGCGGGGCGATCTTCTTGTCGGCGAAGTACGCCTTGTCGTAGTTGACGCAGATGTCGCCGGAGTCGACCGGGGTGACCCGGTGCTCCTTGTCGAGGACGTACTCGGGCTTCACCTCGGCCAGGCCCTTGGCCTCGTACGGCGTGAAGATGCCGTTGTCGAGGGCGCGCGAGAGGAGGGTGTTGTCCACGCCGAAGAAGACGTCGCCGCGCGGGGAGCCCTTGGTGAGGATCTCCTGGTTCAGTGCCGCGCCCGCGTCCCCGGACTTCAGCACCTTGACGGTGTAGCCGCTCTGCTGCTCGAACTCCTTGAGGACCGTGTCGGTCACGTTGAAGGAGTCGTGGGAGACGAGCGTGACGGTCTTGGACTTCGGGGCGTCGCTCGCGCCCGCGGTCTTGTCCTCGGCGTCGCCGCCGCCGCAGGCGCTGAGCGTGGTGACGCCCAGCGCGGCCGCGAGTGCGACGCCCGCCAGCTTCTTGGTGGTGCTCATTGGTGAATTCCTCCTGGGATGTCCAGGAGAAGACGCGGCCCTGCCCGGCGCTCTACGCGAGCGGACGCCGGGCAGGGCGCAACAGCAAGAGTGGTGACCGAACTTCCTACCCCGAATGACCGGGGCGAGGTTCAGAGGGTCTGCGGATGACGGATACCGCACTCTCAGCGCTGTGGCGCTCCCCTGTCGGAATATGAAATTGGTTCGGCCACAGGGTACCCCGTGGCCGAATCACGTCGAACAGAAGCGGAACCTAGCGCTCCGAGGCGGCGAGCTGGCCGCACGCGCCGTCGATCTCCTGGCCGCGGGTGTCCCGTACGGTCACCGGCACGCCGTGGCGGGCGATGGCCTCGACGAAGGCCTTCTCGTCCTCGGGGCGCGAGGCGGTCCACTTCGAGCCCGGCGTGGGGTTCAGCGGGATCAGGTTGACGTGGACGCGCTTGCCCTTGAGCAGCTTGCCCAGCAGGTCACCGCGCCAGGCCTGGTCGTTGATGTCGCGGATCAGGGCGTACTCGATGGAGATCCGCCGGCCGGACTTCTCCGCGTACTCCCAGGCCGCGCCGAGCACCTCGCGGACGTTCCAGCGGGTGTTCACGGGGACCAGGGTGTCGCGCAGCTCGTCGTCGGGCGCGTGCAGCGAGACGGCGAGACGGCACTTGAAGCCCTCGTCGGCGAACCGCAGCATGGCCGGGACCAGGCCGACGGTGGAGACCGTGATGCCGCGCTGCGACAGGCCCAGGCCATCGGGCTCGGGGTCGGTGAGCCGGCGGATGGCGCCGACCACGCGGTTGTAGTTGGCCAGCGGCTCGCCCATGCCCATGAAGACGATGTTCGACAGGCGCGCCGGGCCGCCCGGGACCTCGCCGTCGCGCAGCGCGCGCATGCCGTCGACGATCTGGTGCACGATCTCGGCGGTGGAGAGGTTGCGGTCGAGGCCCGCCTGGCCGGTGGCGCAGAACGGGCAGTTCATGCCGCAGCCGGCCTGCGAGGAGATGCACATGGTGACCCGGTCGGGGTAGCGCATCAGCACGGACTCGACGAGCGTGCCGTCGTGCAGCTTCCACAGGGTCTTGCGCGTGGTGTCGTCGTCACAGCTGATGTGGCGGATGACGTTCATCAGATCGGGGAGCAGCTCCTGCTGGAGCTTCTCGCGCGACCCCGCCGGGATGTCGGTCCACTCGGCCGGGTCGTGCGCGTAGCGCGCGAAGTAGTGCTGGGAGAGCTGCTTGGCCCGGAACGGCTTCTCGCCGATCGCGGCGACCGCCTCGCGGCGCTCGGCCGGGGTCATGTCGGCGAGGTGCCGGGGCGGCTTCTTGGCCCCGCGAGGGGCGACGAAGGTGAGCTCTCCCGGAACGGGGCGGGCCATGGCAGGTACTCCTTGTAAGACGAAAGGCGCGCCGCAGAAGCAGCGCGCCTTTCAAGAGTAACCGCCCGGCGTCACACGCCGCCTTTTCGCAGGTCAGCCCGTGCCCACGAAGGCCGCCAGCAGCAGCCAGACCACCGGCGCCGTCGGCAGCAGCGAATCGAGCCGGTCCATGATGCCGCCGTGGCCCGGCAGCAGGGTGCCCATGTCCTTGATGCCCAGGTCCCGCTTGATCATCGACTCGCCGAGATCGCCCAGGGTGGCGCTGACCGCGACCGCGAGGCCGAGCAGCAGGCCCTGCCACCAGGCGCCGCCGTCGATCAGGAACTCCATGCACAGCGCGCCGGCCGCCATCGCGAAGGCCACCGCGCCGAACAGTCCCTCGCGGGTCTTTCCGGGGCTGATGCGCGGCGCGAGCTTGTGCTTCCCGAAGCGCCAGCCGACCGCGTAGGCCCCGGTGTCGCTGACCACGGTGAGGAGCAGGAAGGTGATCACGCGCTCGGCGCCGTCGTCGGCGGTGAGCAGCATCGCGACGAAGGTGGCCAGGAACGGCACGTAGAACGCCGCGAAGGCGCCCGCGGTGACGTCCTTGAGGTAGTCCTCGGGCGGTTCGGTCATCCGCCACACCAGGACCGCCAGCACGGTCAGGGCCATGGCGACCCAGGCGCCCTCGGCCCCCCGGACGTAGCCGGCGATGACCATGGCCGCGCCGCCGACCGCGAGCGGGACCAGCGGGGCCTTGATGCCCTTCTTCTCCTGCAGCCGGGAGGTGAGCTCCCACAGGCCCACGACGACGGCGACGACGACGACGCCGACGAAGACCGCCTTGACGATCAGCAGCGAGGCGAAGATCACCGCGCCGAGGCCGACGCCGACCCCTATGGCGGCGCGCAGGTCCCGGCCCGCGCGCTTCTTCGGCGGCGGGGGCGAGGCGTCCTGCGGCTGCGGGGCATGCGGAGGCGGGGGGCTGGGCATGGGCTCCTGCGGCGGCGTATCGGCGCGGAAGAGGGGGCCGCCGTCCAGGGCGGCCCCCCGATCGCGTGCTTCCCGGTCGTCGAAGTCACGGCCGGCGGCATCGGGCACGATGGGCATGGGCCGAGTGTGCGGGCCCACCTGCGCATCGTATGCGGGACCCGCCGGAACCGGCTCCGGCTGCCAGGAAGTGTCGTTCATCAGACTTCGAGGAGCTCGGCTTCCTTGTGCTTGAGGAGCTCGTCCACCTGCGCGACGTACTTCGCGGTGGTGTCGTCGAGCTCCTTCTCCGCGCGACGGACCTCGTCCTCGCCGGCTTCCTTGTCCTTGACGAGCTTGTCGAGGGCGTCCTTGGCCTTGCGGCGCACGGCGCGGATGGAGACCTTGGAGTCCTCGGCCTTGGTGCGGGCGACCTTGATGTACTCCTTGCGGCGGTCCTGCGTCAGCTCGGGGAAGGTCACCCGGATGATGCTGCCGTCGTTGCTCGGGTTGACACCGAGGTCGGAGTCGCGGATGGCCTGCTCGATGTTGCGCAGGGCGCTCTTGTCGAACGGGGTCACGATCGCCATGCGCGGCTCGGGCACCGAGAAGGACGCGAGCTGGTTGATGGGCGTGATGGCACCGTAGTAGTCCGCCACGATCTTGTTGAACATCGCCGGGTGCGCACGGCCGGTGCGAATCGCGGCGAAGTCTTCCTTGGCGACGACGACGGCCTTTTCCATCTTCTCCTCGGCCTCGAGGAGGATCTCTTCGGTCACCACGTGCTCCTGCATGTCTTGAATGGATGGTTCAGGCGGGCGGGGCCGGCGGGGCCGGTCCGGGCTCGGTCCGGCGGCGGACCGCTCAGGCCCGGGTTTCCTGGTCGCTGACGAGCGTGCCGATCTTCTCACCCTTGACGGCGCGCGCGATATTGCCCTCGGCGAGCAGCTCGAACACGAGGATCGGCAGCTTGTTGTCGCGGCACAGCGTGATCGCGGTGGCGTCGGCGACCTTGAGGTCGCGGGAGAGGACCTCGCTGTACTCCAGCGCGTCGAACTTGACCGCGTCCGGGTTCTTCTTCGGGTCGGAGTCGTAGACCCCGTCGACGCCGTTCTTGCCCATGAGCAGGGCCTCGGCGTCGATCTCCAGGGCACGCTGGGCGGCCGTGGTGTCGGTGGAGAAGTAGGGCATGCCCATGCCCGCGCCGAAGATGACGACGCGGCCCTTCTCCAGGTGCCGCACGGCACGGAGCGGGATGTACGGCTCCGCGACCTGGCCCATGGTGATGGCGGTCTGCACGCGGGAGTCGATGCCCTCCTTCTCCAGGAAGTCCTGGAGTGCGAGGCAGTTCATGACGGTTCCGAGCATGCCCATGTAGTCGGACCGTGCCCGGTCCATGCCACGCTGCTGGAGTTCGGCGCCGCGGAAGAAGTTGCCGCCGCCGATCACGACGGCGATCTCCGCGCCGTCGCGGACCACCGCGGCGATCTCGCGCGCGATGGCGTGGACGACGTCGGGGTCGACGCCCAGTCCTCCGCCACCGGAGAAGGCCTCGCCCGACAGCTTCAGCATGAAGCGGCGGCCCTTCTTGTCCTGGTCGCTCTTGTCGTCGGATGCGGTGTGGGGGTCCACGCCCTGATTCATGGAGATCTCCTCGTGCACATACGAAGAAGGCCATTGCCGGTGGGTCCTTGCGGTTCCCTCTACGGCAATGGCCTCCTCGTCAGATCTGCGATCGTCCTGCGCAAGCACGGACGACTGCCTCAGACCCTACCGGGGTCCGGTGTCCGTCGCGTACGGACGGACTCAGATGCCGACCTTGATGCGCGAGAAGCGCTTCAGGGTGACACCGGCCTCGTCCAGAACCTTCTGGACGGACTTCTTGTTGTCCAGCGCGTAGGCCTGGCCGAGCAGCGTGGCGTCCTTGAAGAAGCCGTTGACGCGACCCTCGACGATCTTCGCGATGGCAGCCTCGGGCTTGCCCTCCTGGCGGGTGACCTCTTCGGCGATGCGACGCTCGGACTCGACCTTCTCGGCCGGAACGTCCTCGGCGGACAGCCACTGCGGGGCGAACGCGGCGATGTGCTGCGCGACGCCGCGGGCGACCTCGGCGTTCTCCTTGTCGAGCTCGACCAGGACGCCGATCTGGAACGGCAGGTCGGGCATCGTGCGGTGCATGTACGCAGCCACGTAACCGCCGGTGAACTGCGCGAAGCGGTCCAGGACGATCTTCTCGCCGAGGTTGGCGTTGGCCTCGTCGACGAAAGCGGTGACGGTCTTGCCGGGCTCGATCTCGGACGCGAGCAGCGCCTCGATGTCGGCCGGGGAGGTGGCGGCCACGTGGGCGGCCAGCTGGTTGGCGACGGCCAGGAACTTCTCGCCCTTGGCGACGAAGTCGGTCTCGCACTTCAGCTCGACGATGACACCGGAGGTGTTGTCGTCGGCGATGAGGGAGACGACCGCACCGTTCTCGGCAGAACGGCCCTCGCGCTTGGCGACGCCCTTCTGCCCCTTGATGCGGAGCGCTTCCTGGGCCTTCTCGACGTCACCGTCGGCGTCCACGAGCGCGTTCTTGCAGTCCAGCATGCCGGCGCCGGTGAGCTCGCGGAGCTTCTTGACGTCAGCGGCGGTGTAGTTCGCCATGAGTCTGTGATTCTCTCTCGAAGTCGTAGATCTACGGGTGAACGGCGGAGGCGCCGCGCCCCAGGCGCGGCTCCCCCGCCGTCATCGTCCGTGCTGTGAGTGCCCGGCGCGTGAACGCCGGGCGCTCTCAGTGGGTCAGGCCTGCTCGGCGTCGGCGGCCGGGGCCTCAGCCTCGGCGGCCGGGGCCTCGACGACCTCGGCGGCGGCCGCGGCCGGAGCGGCCTCGGCGTCGTCGGCCTTCTTGTCACCCTCGAGCAGGTCGCGCTCCCACTCGGCGAGCGGCTCGGCGGCGGCCTTCTCGCCCGGCTTCGAGTCGCCGGTCGCAGCGCCGGAGCGGGCGATGAGGCCCTCGGCGACGGCGTCGGCGATCACGCGGGTGAGCAGGGTGACGGAACGGATCGCGTCGTCGTTACCCGGGATCTTGTAGTCGACCTCGTCGGGGTCGCAGTTGGTGTCGAGGATCGCGACGACCGGGATGTGCAGCTTGCGCGCCTCACCGACGGCGATGTGCTCCTTCTTGGTGTCGACGATCCAGACGGCGCTGGGAACCTTCGACATCTCGCGGATACCACCGAGGGTCTTCTCCAGCTTGGTCTTCTCGCGGGAGAGGACCAGGAGCTCCTTCTTGGTGAGACCCGAGGCGGCGACGTCCTCGAAGTCGATCGCCTCAAGCTCCTTCAGACGCTGAAGGCGCTTGTAGACGGTGGAGAAGTTGGTGAGCATGCCACCCAGCCACCGCTGGTTGACGTACGGCATACCAACGCGCGTCGCCTGCTCGGCGATGGCCTCCTGGGCCTGCTTCTTGGTACCGACGAACATGATGGAGCCACCGTGCGCGACGGTCTCCTTCACGAACTCGTAGGCGCGGTCGATGTACGACAGCGACTGCAGCAGGTCGATGATGTAGATGCCGTTGCGCTCCGTGAAGATGAAGCGCTTCATCTTCGGGTTCCAACGGCGGGTCTGGTGACCGAAGTGGACGCCGCTTTCCAGCAGCTCCCGCATCGTGACGACGGCCATGGCCATCTCCTTGGTTTCTCGGTTTGGTTCCTGACGCCCCACCGCGCCCTGCCCCCATGAGGGACCGAGAGACGCTGTCACCTGGCCGTTTCGGGCTGGTGCCGGGGCGTGCGAAGTCGACCCGGTGACCCGGATCGCCACAAGAAGTGTACGGGACCCGGCGGTATGCCGGGTGACGCCGTTGTCCACAGCGCCGGGACCGTCCACAGGCCCGCTCGCGGCCGCGCACGGGCGCGGGACGCTACGGCCCATGACGACTCTGCTGCTCGGCCTGCTCCTGGCCCTGGCCCAGGCGGCCGCGCCCGGGCCCGTTCCCGGACACCCGCCCGGGGCCCCTGCCGGGGCCCGTCCGCTGCCCGCACCGCTGACCGTGTCGCGCTGGTGGGATCCGCCGCCGACCCCGTACGCGGCCGGGCACCGCGGCGTGGACCTGTCCGCGCCGGTGGGCGCGGAGCTCCGCGCGGTCGGCCCGGGCCGGGTCCACTACGCCGGGCAGGTCGCGGGCCGCGGGGTGCTCTCCCTGACCCTCCCGAACGGACTGCGCACGACCTACGAACCGGTCCGCCCGCTGGTCGCGGAGGGTGAGGAGGTCACGGCGGGCCAGGTGGTGGCGGTCCTGACCGAGGGGTCCCACTGTCCGGCCCCGTGCCTCCACTGGGGTCTGCTGTCGGGCGAGACCTACCTCAACCCGCTGACCCTCGTCCCCCGCCCGACACCCCGCCTCCTGCCGAACCCGGCCCCCGCCGGCGCTCCCGGCCCCGCCGGCGTTTGAGGCGTGGGGGTCCCCCGGACGGAGTCTGGGGGAGGGTCCGGGGCGGAGCCCCGGGTCTGTCAGCCGCGCACGCCCCGCAGGGCCATGGCCACGGCCGCCTCCGTCACCACGGCCGGATCCTCGGCGGCCCCGAGCTCGATCCGCCGGACGGCGGCGTCCACCACGCCCTGGAGGAGCATCGCCGCCAGGCGCGGCTCCGGCTGTCCCAGGCCGGCCAGCGCCTCGACGATCATCGCGACCAGCCCGCCGTGCGCCGCACGGATCTTCTCCCGCGCCCCGGCGTCCAGCTCGCTCGCCGAGATGGCCACCACCGCCCGGTGCCTCCGGTCCCCCACCAGCCCCAGCTGGCTCCGCACGTAGGCCTCGATCTTCGCCTCCGGCGACTCCGCCTGCTCCATCGCCGCCTCGATCTCGGCGGCCCACACCGGGAAGTCCACCGCGCACAGCTCTTCGACGACGGCGGCGCGGGAGCGGAAGTATTCGTACACGGAGGACCGGGCGAGGCCGGTCCGCTCCGCGAGGGCGGGGAAGGTCAGCGCCTCCGTCCCGCCTTCGGACAGCAGGGAACGCGCAGCGTCCAAGAGGGCGCCGCGCTGCATCGACCGGTGCTCGGCCACGGAGGCCGCTCGAATCCTGGGCACGCATCCACTCTACGGAGGTGGCGCAAGCTCACCGTCCTACATCTGCCAACTTCGCGCGCAGTTGCAGGACGGACTTGGTGTGGATCTGACTGACCCGGCTCTCGGTGACGCCCAGCACGTTGCCGATCTCGGCGAGGGTGAGGCCCTCGTAGTAGTAGAGGGTCACCACCGTCTTCTCCCGCTCGGGCAGCGTGTTGATGGCCCGCGCCAGCAGGCGCCGCAGTTCGCGGTCCTCCGCCACCTCCACCGGGTTGTCGGCGGCCGTGTCCTCCAGGGTGTCCATCAGCGAGAGGCGGTCGCCGCCCTCCCCGCCGACGTGCAGCAGCTCCTCCAGCGCGACCACGTTCGCCAGGGACAACTGGCTGAAGACGGTGTGGAGATCCTCCACCCCGATGCCCATCTCCCCGGCGACCTCGCTCTCGGTCGGGGTGCGCCGCAGCTGGGCCTCCAGCGTGGCGTAGGCCCGCTCCACGGCCCGCGCCTTCTGCCGGACCGAGCGGGGGATCCAGTCCAGCGCCCGCAGTTCGTCGATCATCGCGCCGCGGATCCGGGTGATGGCGTACGTCTCGAACTTGATCGACCGGTCGATGTCGAACTTCTCGATGGCGTCGATCAGGCCGAAGACCCCGGAGGAGACGAAGTCGGCCTGCTCCACATTGGGCGGCAGGCCCACGCTGACGCGGCCGGCGACGTACTTCACCAGGGGCGAGTAGTGCAGGATCAACTGCTCCCGCAGCCGCTCGTCACCCGATTCCTTGTACGAGCGCCACAGCACCTCCAGGGACGAGGGCGCGGTGGACCGCACGCTGCCGCGGGCAGCGGGGGGCACCGCAGCGCGGTCGGACCCTGAGGTGTGCTGGGGCATGCTTCGCCTTTGCCGGAGCCGGATTCCTTGGGAGCGTAGCGTGACGGAAGTGTCGCGGTGCGCGAAGAGTACGGGATGGCGCGGGGGCGCAGGGGCGCCCCGACTCGCACGGGCCGTCCGGGACCGGCGCAGCGCGCACGGTCCCGGCAGCTGCCACCGGGAAGACCGCGTCTCTCATCGGTTTCACTCTTTCACCGGAACTCCCCAGGTCAACGACCGCCTCGCCGGTCGGACCGGGTTTGTATGTCCCCTCCAGCCGTTTGTCTGCTCAACTGCCAGCCGTCGCCCTGCCGTTCGACGAACCCCAGAGAGTGAAGTTCGTACAGTCTGCCGATGACTTCATCGGCGCCGGTGCCGCAGGCAAGTGCCAGCTCCGCCACGTCGGCCGGGCGTCCGGCCGGCAGCGCTTCGAGCACCCGGGCCGTGTCCCGGTCCAGCAGGTCCCTGGCGAGCACCGGGCCGCGCCGCTCGGGAGCCAGCTCGCCCATGGAGCCCACCAGTTCGACCACTTCCGCCGCGTCGGTGACGAGCACGGCCTCGCCGCGCAGCAGCTCGTGCACCCCGGCCGAGAGCGCACTGGTGGCGGCCCCCGGGACGCCCATCGTGATCCGCCCGAGCCGCTGGGCCCGCCGGGCGGTGACCAGGGACCCGCTGCGGTGGGCGGCCTCCACGACGACCGTGCCCCGGGTGAGGGCCGCGATGACCCGGTTGCGCAGGACGAACCTGCTGGGGGTCGGATGGCTGCCGGGCGGCAGCTCGCCGAGGATCAGCCCCTGGCCGGCGATCCGGTCGAGCAGCCCGGAGTGTCCGCGGGGGTAGGCGACGTCCACCCCGCAGGCCAGCACCGCCGCGGTCGCGCCGCCCGGGGCGAGGGCCCCGCGGTGGGCGGCGCCGTCGATCCCGAACGCCGCGCCGGAGACCACGACCCAGCCCCGCTCGGCGAGCCCGGCGGCCAGGGTCTGGGCCATGTGCGCGCCGTACGGGGTGCAGGCCCGGGCCCCGACCACGGACACCGAACGCAGCGCCCAGGTCCGCAGGTTCGGCCGGCCCCGCAGCCACAGCCCGACGGGGCGGGCGTCGCCGAGGTCGTCGAGCTGGGTCGGCCACTCCGCCGATCCCGGGTACACGAACCGGCCTCCCGATGCGGCGGCCCGTTCGAGGTCGCGCCGCGGATCGGCCAGCGCCGCCCGTCTGCGGTACCCGGCGAGCCGCTCCGGCCCCACCCCCGCCGGAGCCTCCGATCCCGCCTCGGGGCCGGTCAGCAGGCCCATCAGTCCCACCGCACCGTGCTCCCGCAGCCAGCGCCCGCCGTGCTCGTCCCCGGGCTCGAGCACCCGCGTCAGCGCCGCCCGGGCCAGCAGTTCCTCGTCTCCCGCGCCGGTCACGTCCCGCCTCCCGTCAACGGGACGGCCCCGCGCGCAATCCCGGTCCGCAGCTCCAGCGCCACGGCCACGTCCAACGCGTCGGGCCGGTCCCGCCCCCGCAGGTCGGCCACGGTCCAGGCAACCCGCAGGACCCGGTCCAGCCCGCGCGCGGTGAGCAGTCCCCGCTCCAGATCGCGCTCGGCCTGCGCGAGGGCCCCGGGACCCGCCTGCCACCGGGTCCGCAATTCCTGCCCGGGCACTTCGGAGTTGAGCCGCCACGGCGTGTCGGCGAGCCGGGCCCCGGCGCGCTCCCGGGCCTCCCGCACCCGCTCGGCGACCACGGCGGTGGCCTCCCCGCGCCCGCCCTGGCCCAGCAGATCGGACCGGGTGACGGGCTCGACCTCCACCCTCAGGTCCACCCGGTCGAGCAGCGGCCCGGACAGCCGTGCCTGGTAGCGCCGGATCACCGAGGGCGGGCATTCGCACCCGGCTCCCAGCAGCGTGTGGCGCCCGCACGGGCAGGGGTTGGCGGCGAGCACCATCAGGAACCGGGCCGGCAGCCGCACCACCCCCGCGGCCCGGGCGATGACCACGTGTCCCGATTCGAGGGGCTGGCGCAGCGCGTCCAGGGCCCGGCTGTGGAACTCCGCGGCCTCGTCCAGGAAGAGCACGCCGCGGTGCGCCAGGGAGACCGCTCCGGGCCTGGGGATCCCGGTCCCGCCGCCCACCAGGGACTGCATGGTCGCCGAGTGGTGCGGTGCGCAGTACGGCGGCCGGGCGACCAGCGGTTCGCCGGGCGGGAGGATCCCCGCGACCGAGTGGACGGCGGTGACCTCGACGGAGTCCTGTCGGGTCAGCGGCGGCAGGATCCAGGGCAGCCGCTCGGCCAGCATCGTCTTGCCGGCGCCCGGGGGTCCGCTGAGGAAGAGGTGGTGTCCTCCGGCGGCCGCCACCTCCAGGGCGCGGCGCGCCGTGTGCTGTCCGGCCACGTCGGCGAGGTCGGGGAAGTCCGCGGCATCTCCCCGGCCGCCGCGGCCCGGGGCGAGACCGGTGCCCAGCCCCGCGCCCGGGACCAGCAGGCCGGCCAGTATCGGATCGGGGCGCCCCGGCGGGTCGGGCGGATCCTCCTCGGGGACCGCCCCGCCGGTCAGGACCGCGATCAGCTGGCGCAGGCTGCGCACGCCGAGCACCGAGACGTCCGGCACGAGCGCGGCCTCGGCGGCGCACTGCTGGGGCACCACCACCTGCCGGTATCCGGCCTCCGTCGCGGCAAGGACCGCCGGCAGGATCCCGCGGACCGGGCGGACCCGGCCGTCCAGTCCCAGCTCCCCGATGAGGACGAGATCGGCGATGGCCGCCGGGTCGACCACCTCGGCCGCCCCGAGCACCGCGGCGGCAACGGCCAGGTCGAATCCGGCGCCGGACTTCGGCACGGAGGCCGGGCTGAGCCCGACCGTGAGCTTCTTCTGCGGCCAGGCCGCCCCCGAGTTGACCACGGCGGCACGCACCCGGTCCCGGCTCTCGACCAGGGTCTTGTCCGGGAGCCCCACCAGGGTGAAGGCCGCGACCCCGGGCTCCAGATCGGCCTGGACCTCGACCACCACCCCGTCGACGCCGACCAGGGCCACCGAGCAGGCTCGCGCGAACCCCATCAGGCCACCCCCCTGACGTGTTCCACCAGGGGCGCACCGCGCCGCGGCAGCAGGACTCCGACGAGGTCGATGCGCACGCCGCCCGGGGGCGGTCCGCCGTGGTCGGCGAGCCACCGCCCGGCGAGTCCCCGTAAGCGCTCGGCCTTGGCGGGCCGCACGGCGGCCATGGGATGCTCGAAGTCCCCCGCCCGGCGGGTCTTGACCTCGCACACGACGAGGGCGTCCCCGTCCCGCGCGACGATGTCGATCTCCCCGCCGCGGCACCGCCAGTTCCGTGCGATCACCGTCATGCCGGCCTCGGTCAGCCGCCGCGCGGCGAGCTCCTCGCCGTACCGCCCCAATGCCTGCTGTGCCACGCCCTTCGCGTTCATCCGGCACCACCTCCGGCACCGACGGTCCCGCGTCCCCGCCCACCTTGTGGATCTTGGTGGACAGTCCGGCCGTTGTGGACAACCCGCTCACCCTCCCGGGTGAGGAAGCTCAGCTGCCGGGCAGTTCGAGGTCGCTCTTGTTGAGCTCCTCGATGTTCACGTCCTTGAAGGTCAGCACCCGGACCTGCTTCACGAAGCGGGCCGGCCGGTACATGTCCCAGACCCACGCGTCGGCCATCGAGACCTCGAAGAACACCTCGCCCTGAACCGAGTGCACTTGCATCTCGTAGTCGTTGGTGAGGTAGAAACGGCGTTCGGTCTCGATCACATACTTGAACAGCCCGACGACGTCGCGGTACTCCCGATAGAGCTTCAGCTCCATCTCGGTCTCGTACTTTTCGAGGTCCTCGGCACTCATGGCATGTTCCCCTTCAGCCGTGCGTCCCCCTATTGTGCGCCAGGCCCATGCGCCCCTAAACGATTTCCGGGGCCAGGACCACCGGCGCACCCGGAGGACCGTCGTCGAGCAGCGTACGGAGCAGCTCGGCGAGTCTGGTCGGGTACACCGTCTCATGGGCCGAGAGAAGTTCCTCGGAGGTCCACCACCTGGCTCCGGTGACGCTGCGCCGCTCCAGCTCGGTGAGCCCGCCCATCTCGGTCGCCGTCTGGCTGGTACGTGCCAGGAAGTACCACTCGTCCTGCTCCCAGCGGCGCCCGTCGAAGGGGAACGAGCAGTAGCGGTGCCACAGCACCGGCCCCAGCTCCACCTCCGTGATCCCCGTCTCCTCCGCCAGCTCGCGCAGCGCGGCCTGCTCCCGGCTCTCGGAGCCCTCCAGCCCGCCGCCCGGGGTGAACCACCAGTCGTCCGAGGGGTCCGCCGGCTCGAAGCCGTGCAGCAGCAGGATCCGGTCGTCCGGGTCCAGGAGGATCACCCGCGACACCTTCCGGCGGCCGGTCCCGGCCGGGTCAGCCGACACCGGCCTGCTCCTTGCGCCGTCCGCGCCCCAGGACCCGTGCCACGGGCCCGTACGCGGCCCCCAGCAGGACCAGGGCGGCGCCGGCCACCACCGCCACCAGCTGGAGCCGCAGCGGCCCGGGCCGCGAGATCCCGCCGGGCAGGGCGGCGTACGTCCGCGGACGCTCCAGCATCTTCACGGAGGGCCAGGCCAGGGCGTCGACGCGGGCACTGACGGCGGACCTCGGCACGGTCCCCTGCCCGGCCTCCTGCAGGTGGGCCCGGGAGTCCAGTGAGGCGGCCCGCCGGTCGCCCAGCAGGAAGAGGTTCCCCTCGGGGACCGTCACCTCGAAGGGGGTCCCGGGCGGCGGGGCCTGCCCCGGCGGCATGGCCAGACCCGTGTCCGGCCGGGTGGTGTCGGCGTACGGCTCGTCCAGCGGCGTGCCGTTCACCGTCAGCTCGCCGCCCGCGCCGCAGCACTTCACGGTGTCGCCGCCGATGCCGACGACCCGCTTGACCATGGGCGAATCGCTCCACATGGAATCAGTGAAGATGACCACGTCCCCGCGGCGCACCTCCCCGCCGTCGATGCGCTGCGCGAGCACCCGGTCCCCGGGCCGTACGGTCGGCATCATCGAGTCGGTCGGCACCGTGTAGGGCTGGTAGAGGACCGCACCCCAGACGAAGCCGCCGAGGAAGAGCGCAAAGCCGATGGCCACGGCGAGTCCCGACAGCACGTTGCCGAGACCGCCGCGGCCATCCTTGCCACTGCGTATTGCTTCTGTTCCGCCCATTGCAGCGCCCCCACACTCCGGGATCGTCGACCTGGGCGGCACCCTACCGGGCGGTACGACCGCTGGTCAGCTTCTGCCTGCGCCACATGACGAGCGGAACCGCCCCCACGAGCCCCAGCGCGGCCGGGCCCAACCCGACCGGCGCGAGTCCGGCGGCCCCGAGACCGAGCGCGGTCGCGGCGGCCTGGTTGCCGATGCCCGGCTGGTCGAAGGTGTCCGGGATCGGCAGGGTCGACCAGCGGGTGATCGGCCACGCGATCACGACGGCCCGGCCCACGACCTTGTCGACGGGCACGAAGCCCTGGGTGGAGTCCTGCATGTGGTAGCGGGAGTCCTGGGAGTTCTGCCGGTGGTCGCCCATCACCCAGATCTTGCCCTGGGGCACCTTGATCGGCCCGAAGGGCGCGTCGTCGCACGCGGTGTTGCCGGGGTAGATGTACGGCTCGTCGAGCGCCTTGCCGTTGACGACGACCGGTCCCCCCTTCTTGCACTCGACCGTGTCACCGCCGATGGCGATCGTCCGCTTGATCAGGTCCTTCTCCTCGGCGGACGGCATCAGGCCGATCCAGCTGAGGGCCTTCTGCACGATGTTCGGCTCCGGAGTGGGCTCCCCCGAGAGCCAGTTCGCGGGGTCGTGGAAGACCACGACCTCACCGCGCTCCGGCTCGGATCCGAACCACGGGGTCAGCTTGTCCACCAGCACCCGGTCCCCGCGCTGCAAGGTGTCCTGCATCGAGTCGGACGGGATCGAGAACGCCTGGACCAGGAAGGTCTTGATCAGCAGGGCCAGCAGCAGGGCGATGCCGATGAGGAGCGGAAGCTCCTTCCAGAACGAGCGGTGCGCCGGCGCCGCGGTACCGTCCTCGTCGGCCTCGCGCTCGACTGCATCGTCCGGCCGCTCCTCGCCCTCGTCGCGACCGGAACGTGCGCCTACCGCCACATCCCCCACATCCACTCCTCACTCGCGATCGCCGCCCGGCCGAAACAGGCACGGGCCCTCCCCTCCCTAACGAGCGGGAGTTCCCTAAGGCGCGGGAGACCGAAGACACACTATGCGAACGGTGCGCCCCGACGGCGCCTGCGCCGTCCGCGTCCTTGACTCCGTGCCTGATCGGGCACCATGCGGAACGTCGCGGGCTGTTCCAGTCGCTTCCAGTGCCCGAACGGCCAGGCGATCACCACGGCTTCGCCCACGACCCCGTTCTCGTCGATGGTGCCCTCGAAGGCCTCGTCGAGGTGGAAGCGCGAGTCCGAGGAGTTGGCCCGGTGGTCGCCCATCACGAAGAGCCGGCCGGCCGGCACCTCGACCTCGAAGGCGATGTCCGAGGGGGCGTTGCCCGGGTTCACGTACGGCTCGTCGAGCGGCGAGCCGTTGACGGTGACCCGGCCCCTGCTGTCGCAGCACTTGACGGTGTCCCCGCCCACGCCGATGACGCGCTTGATGAGGTCCTGCTCGTCGGCCGAGGGCAGCAGGCCGATGAAGGTCAGGCCCTGCTTGATCTGCTTGACGCCGACCGGGTCCTGGGCGGGCCGGGCGGCCTCGCCCCTGAGCCAGCCGCCGGGGTCCTTGAACACGACGACGTCGCCGCGCTCGACCTTGGAGCCGAACCACGGGGTCAGCTTGTCCACGAGGACCCGGTCGCCGATGCGGATGGTCTGCTCCATCGAGCCCGACGGGATGAAGAAGGCCTGCACCAGGAAGGTCTTGAGCAGCAGGGCTATGCACAGCGCCACCACGACCAGCAGCGGCAGCTCGCCGGCGCGGCGCGTGCGGCGGCGCCGGCGCACCTTGCGGGCCGTCCGGCGCCGTTCGGCCCGGCCGCCCCAGACCTCCTGTGCGGGCGTCGGTTCCGGCTCCGGTTCGGGCTCCCGCTCCCGTCCGCCGCGCGGCCGTCCGCGGCTACCCATGACCGCCCCCGACGGCGCCCCAGCGCGAAACCGGCCAGCCGATCCAGTCGGCCCGCCCGATCACCTTCTCCACCGGCACCATCCCCCCGCCCGGTTCGCCCAGGTGGTCGCGCGAGTCCCGGGACTGGGACCGATGGTCACCCATCACCCACAGGGTCCCCAGGGGTACGACGATACGGAACGGCACCTTCGAGGGGGCGTCACCGGGATACAGGTACGGCTCGTCCAGCGGCACGCCGTTGACCTGGACCCGCCCGCCCGCGTCGCAGCACACCACGTCGTCACCGCCGACGCCCACGACCCGCTTCACGAAGTCGGTGTCGGACGGCTCCGCGAGCCCGAGGGCCGAGGCCGCGCCGTGCAGCAGCACGCCGACCGGATTACCGTCCGGGCGTTCCCGTACGAAGGAGCCGGTGCCGTCGAAGACCACGAGGTCCCCGCGGGCCGGCCGGTCGCCGAAACGGTACGCCAGCTTGTTGACCAGCACCCGGTCCCCGACCTGCAGCGTCGGCTCCATGGAGCGGCTCGGGATCAGGAAGGGCTGGATCACGAAGTTGCTGAACAGCAGCAGGAAGACGGTGCAGAGCACACCGAGCACGCCGGCCCGCCGCCAGGTCAGGGGTCCCCGGGACGGCGTGCGCCCGTTCGCGGGGCGCCGGGACGCCCGCCTCCCCGTCGGCGGATTGCCGGCCGCGGAGAACGCAAAACGCGGCCGCTCCTCCCCCTCGCGGGGGGAAGAGTGGCCGCGCTGCGTGTGAGGTGCTTCGGTGTCCATCGGGGGCGAGCCTATCCGGCCGCCCCCGAACACCGGAGGCGACCTTACTTGTCGCGCTTCTCCTTGATCTTCGCGGCCTTGCCGCGGAGCTCACGGAGGTAGTACAGCTTCGCACGGCGCACGTCACCGCGGGTGACGAGCTCGATCTTCTCGAAGATCGGGGAGTGGACCGGGAAGGTACGCTCCACGCCGACGCTGAAGGAGACCTTGCGGACGGTGAAGGTCTCGGAGACCCCCGCGCCCTGGCGACGGATGACGACGCCCTTGAACTGCTGGATACGGGAGCGGTTGCCCTCGATCACGCGGACGTGCACGTTGATCGTGTCACCCGGGCGGAAGGCCGGGACGTCCGAGCGGAGCGCGGCGGCGTTGACGCCATCGAGCAGGTGAGACATGTTCTTCGTCTGCTTTCTTCGCACGACGCCACAGGTCGCCGGTGCGGGTTTCCGTAGAGAATTCGGGAGCCGCGACACTCGGCGGACGACGGTCCCCCTGTGGCAGGGGCGCCCGCGAGCACACAGCAGCCGCCTATTCTTCCACGGCCTCGGGCCTGAGCCAAAATCGGCCGTCCGGGGACGGCGTCCAGCCCAGGATGGAGAGGATCTCCCGGTCCTTCTTGTCGAAGGCTGCGGACTCGCAGCGCTCGATCAGGTCCGGGCGGTTCTGCGCGGTCCGGCGGAAGGCCTCGTCCCGGCGCCAGCGGGCGATCTTCCCGTGGTGGCCGCTGAGCAGCACCTCGGGAATGTCCCGGCCGCGCCACTCCGGGGGCTTGGTGTAGACCGGCCCTTCCAGCAGGTTGGCCATCTCGCCCGGTGCGAAGGAGTCGTCGCGGTGCGATTCGGCGTTGCCGAGCACCCCGGGCAGCAGCCGGGCCACGGCCTCGGTGACGACCAGGACGGCGGCCTCGCCGCCCGCCAGGACGTAGTCGCCGATGGAGACCTCGTACACCGGCATGCGGGTGGCGTACTCGTCCATGACCCGGCGGTCGATGCCCTCGTACCGGGCCGGGGTGAAGATCAGCCACGGCCGCTCGGAGAGCTCGACGGCCAGTTCCTGGGTGAAGGGGCGGCCGCTGGGGGTGGGGACGACCATGACGGGCCCGTGCGCGCCCGCCTCGTAGCCGTCGGCCAGCGCCGCGTCCAGGGCCTCGCCCCACGGCTCGGTCTTCATGACCATGCCGGGACCGCCGCCGTACGGGGTGTCGTCGACCGTGTTGTGCCGGTCGTACGTCCAGTCCCGCAGGTCGTGGACGTGCACGTCGAGCTGCCCGCGGGCACGGGCCTTGCCGACGAGGGAGACGTTCAGCGGCTCCAGGTACTCGGGGAAGATCGTGACGACGTCGAGACGCATCAGGCGTCGTCCCCGGAGTCCTCGTCACGGGCCGGGGCCTCGTCACGGGTCGAGGCGATGACCGCTTCGCGCTCGTCGATCAGCCCGGGCGGCGGGGTGATGACGCAGCGCTGCTCCTCCAGGTCGATCTCGGCGACGATCTCCTCGACGAAGGGGATCATCACCTCGGAGCCGTCCGGCCGCTCGACGATGAAGAGGTCCTGCGAGGGCAGGTGGGAGATCTCGGTGATCCGGCCGATCTCGGTGCCGTCCTCGAGTACCACGTCCAGGTCCATCAGCTGGTGGTCGTAGTACTCGTCCTCCTCCTCCGGCAGCTCCGCCGGGTCCACCTCGGCGATGAGCAGGATGTTGCGCAGCGCCTCGGCCCCGGTGCGGTCCTTGACGCCGGCGAAGCGGAGCATCAGCCGGCCGCTGTGCACCCGGCCCGTCTCGATGGTCAGCGGTCCCGCCGCGGCGGGCTCCGTCTTGAGCACGGCACCGGGGCTGAGCCGCAGCTCCGGCTCGTCCGTGCGCACCTCGACGGTGACCTCACCCTTGATGCCGTGGGCGCGGCCGATCCGCGCGACTACCAGCTCCACTGTGTGTCTCTCCTGTTCAGACGACGACGGGCCGGGGTGGGCACGAATGCCCTCCCCGGCCCGTGCCGGTGATTCACGTGTTAAATGAACCAAGTCTCAGCGGACCTGGTCCACGTCGACGAGGTCGACGCGGATCCCCCGGCCGCCGATGGCGCCCACGACGGTGCGCAGAGCACGTGCGGTGCGGCCGTTGCGGCCGATCACCTTGCCGAGGTCGTCGGGGTGAACCCGGACCTCGAGCACCTGTCCACGGCGCAGGTTGCGCGAGGCGACCTGCACTTCGTCGGGGTTGTCCACAATGCCCTTTACGAGGTGCTCAAGAGCCTCCTCGAGCATGCTCAGGCCTCGGTCGACTCGGCGGCGGCCTCAGCCTCGTCCGCCTTCTTGTCGGCCTTCTTCGCCTTCTGCGTGATGGCCTCGCCCTTGCCCTCGCCGATGCCCTCGAGGGCCTTGGCGAACTCGTCGAAGGAGCGACGCTTGCTCTCCTTCGTCTCCGGCTGCAGGAGCGGCGCGGGGGCGGGGAGACCCTTGTGGGCCTGCCAGTCACCGGTCAGCTTCAGGATGGCGAGCACAGCCTCGGTGGGCTGGGCGCCGACGGACAGCCAGTACTGCGCACGCTCGGCGTTGACCTCGATGCGCGACGGGTTGTAGGTCGGGTGGTAGATACCGATCTCCTCGATCGCGCGACCATCCCGGCGGGTGCGGGCGTCGGCGACGACGATGCGGTAGTGCGGCTGGCGAATCTTGCCGAGGC
The DNA here is from genome assembly GCF_044747975.1 of Streptomyces sp. NPDC090045. NCBI lineage: Bacteria > Bacillati > Actinomycetota > Actinomycetes > Kitasatosporales > Streptomycetaceae > Streptomyces > Streptomyces sp. NPDC090045. Next base: position 73,508 of record NZ_JBIVFA010000020.1, on the reverse strand, counting down.
GCTTGAGCTTGATCTTGACTGCCACTGGAGTGGTGTCTCCTGAACTTGACGTGGTTGGGCACATGAGATGCCACGTGGGGTTGCGGTACTCGGGTGCCCGATGGACGCGTCAGCCGGAGGAGAGAGGGGTCCTATGCGACTGTCGAGTACAGCTAGCCATTGTGCCATACGCCCGCGGCGCGCTCCGCCGGGCGGTCGGGTCCGTCTCCCCGCGGGCGGCCCGCTCCCGTCCCCGTGCGGGCGCGGGGTGCCGCAAGGACGGCGGTGCGGGGCGCGGGGCACGGCCCGCCGGTGGTGCGGCGGTGCGGGCTGCCCGCGTGTGCGCCGGCGGCGGTCGCCCCGGTGGGGGCGAGGGCGCGGCGGCCGGTTCGCCGTGGGGCGGTGGCCCCGGTGGCGGCGGTGAGGGCGGTCAGGAGGCCGCCGCGATGGCGACTTCGGGGATGCGGAAGGGCTTCATGCACCCGCCGCACACGATCGGCGCCTGGGCCAGCACGGAGGGGACCACCCGCACGTTGCGCCCGCAGTCGCAGACCGCCTTGACGCGCACGCCGCCGCCGGAGGACCCGTGCCGGGCGGCCGGTCCGCGGAAGCTGCGCTTGGTGTCGGCGGCCGTGGCGGCGGTGTGCGCCTTCAGTGCGCGCTGCAGCCGTTCGATGGTGGGGCGGTAGCGGCGCTTCGCCTCCGGATTGAGCGTGACGAGCGAGAAGCCGCTGCTGGCGTGCGGCTCCTCGGAGTGGTCCAGCCCCAGTTCCTCGGCGATCGCGAGGAATCTGCGGTTGTGGTAGCGGCCGGCGCGCGAGGTGTCTCGGACTCCGCGGGCGGCGGCGATGCCGTGGACTGCCTCGTGCAGCAGTCGCTCGAAGGAGAGCTCGGCGCCGCAGGCGGACGAGGACTCTCCGATCAGGGACTCGGGCGCGGCAAGGTCAGGCAGCTCGGGGTGGTGCCGCTGAATATCGGCCCACGCCTGCGCCAGCTCTGCGGCGAGAACAGGTGGTGTCGTGCTCACGTCGTGACAACGAGCCGAGGTGCCCGGGTGTTCCGATTCCGGGCCATTCCAAATTTTTTGCACGTACCAGTCAGTTCAGTCTCATGCGTGCTGACGAGGACGGGTGCGCCGATCTCAGGAGGAGTCGGTACTTAACGAGGACCAACGACGAAGCCGCCCCGGCGCGCGGCACGAGCCGCACGCCGGGGCGCAAGGTCCTTCGGGCCCGGTCAGTACGAGCGCGCGACGATCGCGAGCGTACCGGGGGCGTCGTCCGCCTCGGGGACCGACCCGTCCTCGGCGATCAGGCAGCGCACGGAGACGGCCTGCTCGGCCAGCTTGGCCTCGCCCTCCGGACCGAGGTCCGCCCACGGGATCCGCGCCCAGCCGCCGGCGATGGCGGCCTCGGCGGCCTCCTCGATGGTCGAGACGTCGGAGGTGCGGGACTCGCGGCGCTCGCGGGACTCGCGCAGCAGCTGCGCCTGGTCCTCGTCGAGCACCTTGGGCAGCAGGTCGGCGAGGGCGTCGATCTGCACGGGGGTCTTCCCGCCCGGGATGCGGCGGGCCAGCATCGCGGTGCCGGCCTCCAGGTCGCGGGGGCCGATCTCGATGCGCACCGGTACGCCCTTGAGCTCCCAGTCCACGGCGCGGCGGCCGAAGGGGGTGTCGACGCGGTCGTCGACGAACACGCGCAGGCCGGCGGCCTTCAGCTGGGCGCCGAGCTCGCGGACCTTGGTGACGGCCTCGTCGCCCTTGATCGCCATGACGACGACCTGGACGTGCGCGAGGCGCGGCGGGACGCGGAGGCCGTTGTCGTCGCCGTGGGACATGATCAGGCCGCCGACCATGCGGGTCGAGACGCCCCACGAGGTCTGCCAGACGAGCTCCTGCTTGCCTTCCTTCGACAGGTACTGGGTGTTGAAGGCCTTGGCGAAGTTGGTGCCGAGCTCGTGGCTGGTGCCCAACTGCAGGGCCTTGCCGTCGCCCATCATGCCCTCGAGGGTGAGGGTGTTGATGGCGCCGGCGAAGCGCTCCTTGGCGGTCTTGCGGCCGAGCACGACGTCGATGCCGAGCACGTTCGTCATGAAGTCGCCGTAGACGTCCGTGTGGATGCGGGCGGCGTAGTCGCGGGCGTCCTCGTAGGTGGCGTGGGCGGTGTGGCCCTCCTGCCAGAGGAACTCGCTCGTACGGAGGAACACGCGCGGGCGCATCTCCCAGCGGACCACGTTGGCCCACTGGTTGATCAGCAGCGGCAGGTCGCGGTAGCTCTGGACCCACTTGGAGAAGTAGTCGTTGATGATCGTCTCGGACGTGGGCCGGACGACGACCGGCTCCTCCAGCTCCTTGCCGCCGCCGTGCGTGACGACCGCGAGCTCGGGGGCGAAGCCCTCGACGTGCTCGGCTTCCTTCGTCAGGTACGACTGCGGGATAAAGAGCGGGAAGTACGCGTTCTGGGCGCCCGCGTCCTTGATGCGCGCGTCCATCTCCTGCTGCATCCGCTCCCACAGGCCGTAGCCGTACGGTCGGATGACCATGGTGCCGCGGACCGGACCGTTGTCGGCCAGCTCGGCCTTGTTGATCAGATCCTGGTACCAGCGGGGGAAATCCTCCGCCTGCGGGGTGAGAACGGGTGCCTTTGCCATGCCGCGAATCGTACGGCGCCGGGCACACGATGCGTGAATCGGGTGCCGCACTCCTCTGGACGCGGGGGCGAATGGGGAGTTCTCTGGCAACGGGGGCAAGGGGGCGACACGGAATCAGGAGCGCTCTTTCGATGACACCGACGCCGACGGCGACGCTTGTCGCCCGGGACTGGGCGGAGATCCAGGAACGGATGCTGGTACCGCTGTACGAGGCGGTCTACGACCGACTGGAGGTCGGGCCGGGTGACCGACTGCTGGGCCTCGACTGCGGGGCCGGCCTGGCCCTGCTGCTCGCGGCCGGGCGGGGAGCCGTGGCCACGGGCGTGGAGGCGGATCCGGCCCGGCGGGCACTGGCCCGTGAGCGGCTGCTGGAGGTGCTGGCGGCCCCGCCGTCGGCGCCGCGCCCGTACGACGCCCTGCTGGCCTTCTCCCCGTCCCCGGCGGCGCTGGCCGCGGCCCTGCCCGCGGTGCGCCGCGGCGGGGCGGTGGTACTGGCCGACTGGGGCCCGGCGGAGCGCTGCACGGTGCCCTCGGTCCTGGGCGGCGGACCCTCGCCACGGGACCTGGACGCGCTGGTGGAGCGGGCCGGGCTCAGACCGGACGGATCGGGGCGGGTGTTCTGCCCGTTCGGGTACGCGGACGTGGACAGCGCGGTGCGCGGGCTGCTGTCGACCGGCCTCTATGACGGCGCGGCCGACCCCGCGCTGGCGGAGAAGGAGCTGGCCGAGGCCCTTCACCCGTTCGAGCGATCCGACGGCGCCGTGTGGCTGCCGAACATCTTCCGGTATGTGATCGCCCGATTGGACTAGCGGCCGCACGGATGTGCGGCTGTGCGGCTGCCCCGTCAGTCGGCGTCGTGGGCCTTGGTCAGGCGGGTGATCCCGGCGGCGGCGTAGGCGGCCGTCTCGTCGAGGGTCTCGTTGGCGAGCAGGGCCTCGGCCAGGGCGTCGAGCTGCGGGCGGTGCTCGCGCAGGAGCCGGCAGGCCTCCGCGTAGCACTCGTCGACGATCCGCCGCATCTCGTGGTCCACCGCGTCGAGGGTGGCGGGGGCGGCGGACAGGCCGTAGGGACCGCCTCCGTCGGTCGGGATGGCGGTGAGCTTGCCGACGCGGTCGCTCATGCCCCAGCGGCCGACCATCCCCCGGACGATGTTGGTGACCTGTTCGAGGTCGTTCTCCGCGCCGGTGGTGATGACGTCGTAGACGACGTGCTCGGCCGCCATGCCGCCGAGCGCCCCGATGACGCGGCCGCGCAGGTACGGCTCGGTGTAGGCGTACCGGTCGGCGTCCGGGGTCGAGAGGGTGACGCCGAGGGCGCGGCCCCGGGGCACGATCGTGATCTTGCGGACCGGGTCGGCGCCCGGCTGCAGCATGCCCAGGAGGGCGTGGCCGCTCTCGTGGTACGCGGTGCGGCGGCGCTCCTCCAGCGGCATCACCAGGGACCGCTCCGCGCCGAGCTGGACCTTCTCCAGGGCGTCGGACAGGTCGGACTGGGTGACCTGGTCCTGGCGGCGCTTGACGGCCAGCAGCGCGGCCTCGTTGGCGAGGTTGGCCAGTTCGGCGCCGGTCATTCCGGGGGTGGTACGGGCCACCTGCGCGAGGTCGACGCCCGGGTCGAGCGGGATGTCCCGGGTGTGGATGCGCAGGATGGCCTCGCGGCCGGCCCGGTCGGGCGGGGCGACGGCCACCGTGCGGTCGAAGCGGCCGGGGCGGGTCAGGGCGGGGTCCAGGACGTCGGCCCGGTTGGTGGCGGCGAGGACGACCACCCCCTCCGATCCGGAGAAGCCGTCCATCTCGGTGAGGATCTGGTTCAGGGTCTGTTCGCGCTCGTCGTGGCCGCCCATGGCGGCGCCGCCGCCTCGCACCCGGCCGATGGTGTCGATCTCGTCGATGAAGATGATCGCGGGGGCCACCTTGCGCGCCTCGGTGAAGAGTTCGCGGACCCGGGAGGCGCCGACGCCGACGATCATCTCGATGAACTCGGAGGCGGAGGCGGAGAAGAACGGCACCCCGGCCTCGCCCGCGACCGCCCGCGCGAGCAGGGTCTTGCCGGTGCCGGGCGGGCCGACCAGGAGGACCCCGCCGGGCATCCGGGCGCCCAGCCTCCGGTAGGCCTGCGGGTTCTTGAGGAAGTCGACGACGTCGTTGAGCTCGCCCTCGACCTCGTCGATGCCGGCCACGTCCTCGAAGGTGGTGCGCTTGTCGCCCGTCTCCAGCTCCACCGGCTTGGGCGGGGCCTTGCGGCCGAGGGCGCCCATGCCGCCCATCCCCCCGCGCATCCGGCGGGCGATGACCACCCACAGCAGGACCAGTACGAGCATCGGGGCGAGGGAGAGCAGCAGATTGGCGAGGAAGCTGCGCTGCACGACGACCGGGGAGGCCGTCACGTTCACGTTCTGCTTGGTGAGCTCGGCCCACAGATCATCTTCGGCGAAGGCCGGACGCTGGGTGACGAACTTGGTGTAGTCCCCCTTGTCCCCGTCGGGCAGCGGCTGCTTGGCCTTCAGCTCGCCCTGGATCGCGTCGCCCTTGGAGTAGATCTTCGAGACGTTGCCGGCGGCCACCTGCTTGCTGAACTCGGTGTACGAGATGGTCGGCTCGTCCCCCTCGTTGAAGAAGGACAGCACCAGGTTGGTCACCAGGTAGACGATCAGGGCGGCGAGGATCAGTCCCCTCCAGCCGCCCGGCATCCGCTTCTTCGGCGGAGGTGTGGGCGGGGCGCCTTCCGAGCGCCAGGGCGTGTCGGCCCGGTCGCGGGGAGGTACGGGGGTGGGGCTGGGCACGGGCGCCTCCTTCTGCCATCCTCCCGGCCGACGATAAGCGACAAATCGACCCGTTGCCCCGCAGAAGACGGAGGGCCCCGGCCGTGAGATCACGACCGGGGCCCTCCGCTGCCCGCCTGTGCGGGTACTACTTCATGAACTTCTTGAACTCGTCCGGAAGGTCGAAGTCCTGGCCCGGCTGGCCACCGCCGGCGGGAAGGCCGAAGGGGCTGCCGCCGGCCGCGGGCTCGATCGCCTGCGGACCCTGCTCGCGGCGGGCCGCTGCCGCGGCCTCCTCTTCCTTGCGCTTCATCGGGTTGCCGCTCTTGCGCTTGCCCTTGGCCTGCTTGACCTGCTTCTTCTGCCGGCCGGGGCCGCCGCCCATCCCGGGGATGCCGGGCATGCCCGGCATGCCGCCGCCCTGGGCCATGCGCGACATCATCTTGCGGGCGTCGAAGAACCGCTCGACGAGCGACTTGACTGCGCTGACCTCGCTGCCGGAACCCTTGGCGATACGGGCACGGCGCGAGCCGTTGATGATCGTCGGGTCATGGCGCTCGGCCGGGGTCATCGACTTGATGATCGCGGCCATGCGGTCCACGTCGCGCTCGTCGATGTTGTTGATCTGCTCCTTGATCTGACCCATGCCGGGCAGCATGCCGAGCAGCTTGGAGATGGAGCCCATCTTGCGGACCTGCTCCATCTGGGCCAGGAAGTCGTCGAGCGTGAACTCCTTGGGACCCTTGGCGAGCTTGGCCGCCATCTTCTCGGCCTCGGCCTGCGAGAAGGTCTTCTCGGCCTGCTCGATGAGGGTGAGCATGTCACCCATGTCGAGGATCCGGCCCGCCATGCGGTCGGGGTGGAAGGCGTCGAACTCGTCGAGCTTCTCGCCGTTCGAGGCGAACATGATCTGCTTGCCGGTGACGTGCGCGATGGAGAGCGCGGCACCACCGCGGGCGTCGCCGTCGAGCTTCGAGAGCACCACGCCGTCGAAGCCGACGCCGTCGCGGAAGGCCTCGGCGGTGTTGACCGCGTCCTGACCGATCATGGCGTCGACGACGAAGAGGATCTCGTCGGGGCTGACGGCGTCGCGGATGTCCGCGGCCTGCTGCATCAGCTCCTGGTCGATGCCGAGGCGGCCGGCGGTGTCGACGATGACGATGTCGTGCTGCTTGGTCCGCGCGTACTCGATGGAGTCCTTGGCGACCTGGACCGGGTCACCGACACCGTTGCCCGGCTGGGGGCCGTAGAAGGCCACGCCCGCGCGGTCGGCGACGACGGAGAGCTGGTTGACGGCGTTGGGGCGCTGGAGGTCGCAGGCCACGAGCAGCGGGGTGTGGCCCTGCCCCTTGAGCCAGAGGCCGAGCTTTCCGGCGAGGGTGGTCTTACCGGCACCCTGGAGACCGGCCAGCATGATCACGGTGGGGGCGGTCTTGGCGAAGCGCAGCCGCCGGGTCTCGCCGCCGAGGATCGTGACGAGCTCGTCGTTGACGATCTTCAGGACCTGCTGGCCGGGGTTCAGCGCCTTGCTGACCTCCTCGCCGCGGGCCCGCTCCTTGACGTTGGCGATGAAGGAGCGGACGACCGGGAGGGCGACGTCGGCCTCGAGGAGCGCGATACGGATTTCCCGGGCCGCGGAGTCGATGTCAGCCTCGGACAGCCGGCCTTTGCCGCGCAGGCCCTTGAAGGTATTCGCCAAGCGGTCGGAGAGCGTATCGAACACGGTGGTCGCGATTCCTCGGGTCGGGGGCGTTGTGGTCGTCCCCCAGGGTATCCGCCCGTACCGCGTGATGGACCCGGCGGTCCTTCCCCGGTCTCCGCCCGCCGCTGTGCTTCAAACGCCGGCGGAGCCGGATTCGGCTGATGCTGGCCTGCCCAGCGCGGCCCAAAGACCGGGGCTCCGCCCCGCACCCCGCTCCTCAAACGCCGGAGAGGCTGGATTGGGCCGGGGGGCGCGGGCGGGGGCCCCGGACCCCCGGGCCGCAG
>NZ_JBIVFA010000020.1:0-66123 GCF_044747975.1 Streptomyces sp. NPDC090045 | reverse complement strand
GTGGGGGCGCCCCCCCCCGCGCCCCCCCCCCCCGGGCCCCCCCCCCCCCCCCCCCCCCCCCCCCCCCGGGGGGGTGGGGGGGGGGGGGGGGGGGGCGCCCCCCCCCCCCACCCCGGTGCCGCAGGGCTACGAGAGGGCCGCCTGCACCGACGCGGCCAGGACGGCCGCCTCCGCCGGATCCAGGGGCTTGCCGTCCGCGGCGGTCACGTACAGCGTGTCCACGGCGTTGGCGCCCAGCGTCGAGACGTGCGCGCTCCGCACCCGGACGCCCGCCGACTCCAGCGCCCGCCCGATCCGGTGCAGCAGGCCGACGGCGTCGGGCGCGCGCACCTCCAGGACCGTGGCCAGCGAGGAGACGTCCGGGACGACCGTGACCCGGGGCGGCGGCGGGGTCACCCCGCGCCGGCGCGGGTACGCCGCCTCGCGGTCCGCCAGCTTCGCCGGGACGTCCAGCGAGCCGTCCAGGGCCCGGACCAGGTCGCTGCGCAGCCGCGCGGCCTGGGGCAGCGCCCCGTACTCCGCCGCCACCCGCCACCGCAGTACCAGGACCTCGCCCAGCTGGTCGGGCAGTTCCGTGGAGCGCAGGTCAGCCGCCCGTACGGTGAGCCGGTGCAGGGCCAGCACCCCGGCCACCGCCGGGAGGACCCCCGGCTGGTCGGGAACGGCCACGACGAGTTCCCCGCCGACCGCGTCCTCCTCCTGGCGGACGTGGAGCGCGAGCACCGGCTCCCGGGTGCGCAGGGCCTCCACCGCCAGGCGTTCCTGTTCCGTGGTCGGGATCTCGGCCTCCCGCACCGCCGGGGCCGTCCCGCGCAGCACGGCGGCGACCCGGGAGACGAGGTCCGCCACCAGCGATCCCCGCCAGGCGCTCCACGCGGCGGGCCCGGTGGCGAGGGCGTCCGCCTCCGTCAGGGCGTGCAGTATCTCCAGCGTGCCCACCGACCCGACGGCGTCGGCGACCGAGCGGACCGTGGCCGGGTCGTCCAGGTCGCGCCGGGTCGCGGTGTCGATCAGCAGCAGGTGGTGCCGTACGAGCGCCCCCAGCACGGCGGCGTCCTGCGCGTCGAAGCCGACGCGTGCGGCGACGTCGCGGGCGATCGTCTCGCCGGCCACCGAGTGGTCTCCCGGCCAGCCCTTGCCGATGTCGTGCAGGAGGGCCGCCATGAGCAGCAGGTCGGGGCGGCCGACCCGGCGGGTGAGGGCCGCGGCGCGGACCGCCGTCTCGATGAGGTGGCGGTCCACCGTCCAGGTGTGGACGGGGTTGCGCTGCGGGCGGCACCGCACCCGCTCCCAGTCGGGGAGCAGCCGCGTGATCAGGCCTTCCGCTTCCAGGGCCTCCCACACGGCCACGGTGGGTTCCCCCGCCCCGAGCAGGGTCACCAGCTGCTCGCGCGCCTCGGCCGGCCAGGGCACCGGGAGCTGTTTGCCCTGCGCGGCGAGCCTGCGTACGGCGTGCAGCGATACGGGAAGGCCCGCCTGCGCGGCGGCCGCGGCGAACCTCAGCGGCAGGACGGGATCGCGGTCGGGGCGCGCGGCCAGGGCCAGTACGGCCTCGCCGTCGGATTCCACCACGCCCTCGGCCAGCGGTGCCCGCGCGGCGGCCGCGGCGCCCCGGGCGCCCAGCAGCCCGCGCAGCCGGGGCCGGGCGGCGCGGGCCCGCAGTACCCGCCCGACCTCCCGCCAGGTCACGTCACCGGCGTACGCGACGACGCGCGCGGCCTCGTACACCTCGCGGAGCAGGGCGTCCGCGTCGAGCAGCCCGAGCTGCGCCGCGACCTGGTCCTGTTCCTGGAGGGAGAGCCGGTCGGTGGCCCGGCCGGTCACCAGGTGCAGGGCGTCGCGCGCGTCGAGGAGCCGCCGCCGGGCCTCGGCGAGGCCGTCGCGCGGGGCGTCGGCCAGCCAGGAGGCCGCGACCGCCCGCAGCGCGGTGATGTCGCGGAGCCCGCCGCGGGCCTCCTTGAGGTCGGGTTCGAGCAGGAAGCGGAGCTCTCCGGCGCGCTCGGCCCGCTCGCGGCACAGGGAGTGCAGTTGCGGGAGCCGCTTGGCGGCCTGGTTGCGCCAGTCGGCCAGGACGGAGGTGCGCAGGCCGGCGAGGAGTCCGGCGTCACCGGCGACCGTCCGGGCGTCGAGGAGGCCTAGCTGCACCTTGAGGTCCTCGGCGGCGGTCTTGCGGGCCTCGCCGGGGGTCCGTACCGAGTGGTCGAGGGCGAGGCCGAGGTCCCACACCGGGTACCAGACGCGGTCGGCCAGCGCGCTCAGCGCCCGCGGCTCCGCCTTGCCGTCGTGCAGCAGCACCAGGTCGAGGTCGCTGCGCGGGGAGAGTTCGCCCCGCCCGTAGCCACCGACGGCCACCAGGGTGGCGCCGCGGACGCCGGTCTCCCGTACGGCGGTCGTGAACAGGGCGGTCAGCCAGTCGTCGGTCAGCCCGGAGAGGGCGGAACGCCGCGAAGGCCCGGACCGCGACTCCTCCTGGAGGAGTCGCAGCCGGGCCGCGGCGTATCCGCTGGGTCCCGAGTCGGCCGTGTTGTCCGTGGTCTCTTCGACGCTCGTCACCCAGAAGCTCCCGTCACCTAGAGCGCGTCAGCGCCGCGCTCGCCGGTGCGGACCCGTACGACCGAGTCCACGGGGACGCTCCACACCTTGCCGTCACCGATCTTGCCGGTGGCCGCCGCGCTCACGATGACGCGGATCAGTTCCTCGGCGTCGGAGTCGTCGACCAGCACCTCGATGCGGATCTTGGGGACGAGGTCCACCTGGTACTCGGCACCGCGGTAGACCTCGGTGTGACCGCGCTGGCGGCCGTAGCCGCTGGCCTCGGTGACCGTGAGGCCCTGCACTCCGAAGGTCTGGAGGGCTTCCTTGATCTCGTCCAGCTTGTGCGGCTTGACGATCGCGGTGATCAGCTTCATGCGTCAACCTTCTTGCTCGCGGCGGAGGGGGTGGGTGCGGCGGTGCTGCGCGAGGCTGCCCCGCCACCGGCTCCGCTGAAGTCGTAGGCGGTCTCGGCGTGTTCGACCTGGTCGATGCCGGCGACCTCGACGTCCTCGCTGACCCGCATCCCGATCGTCTTGTCGAGGAGGAAGGCGAGCAGCGCGGACGCCACCAGAGAGTAGGCGAGGACGGAGAAGACCCCGATGGCCTGCTTGCCGAGCTGTTCGAGGCCGCCGCCGTAGAAGAGGCCGGCCACGTCGGACTGGACCCCGCCGGTGGCGAAGAGGCCGACGAGGAGGGAGCCGGCGACACCGCCGACGAGGTGGACGCCGACCACGTCGAGGGAGTCGTCGTAGCCGAACTTGTACTTGAGGCCGACCGCCATGGCGCAGAGCACACCGGCGATGGCGCCGACCGCGATGGCCCCGAGCGGGCTGACCGCACCGCCGGCGGGGGTGATGGCGACGAGGCCGGCGACCGCGCCGGAGGCGGCGCCGAGGGTGGTGAAGGAGCCGTGGCGCAGCTTCTCGTAGCCGAGCCAGGCGAGCATGGCGGCGGCGGTGGCCACCTGGGTGTTGACGAACATGACCGCGCCGACGCCGTCGTCGTTGCCGAGCCAGGAGCCCGCGTTGAAGCCGAACCAGCCGAACCACAGGAGGCCGGCGCCGAGCATCACGAGGGGCAGGCTGTGCGGGCGCATCGGGTCCTTCTTGAAGCCGACGCGCTTGCCGATGACCAGGATCACGCCGAGGGCGGCGGCGCCGGCGTTGATGTGGACGGCGGTGCCGCCCGCGAAGTCGATGACGCCGAGCTCGAAGAGCCAGCCGCCGGCTCCCCAGACCCAGTGGGCGACGGGGAAGTAGACGACGGTGACCCACAGGACGGTGAACAGGGCCCAGGCGCTGAACTTCACGCGGTCGGCGAGGGCGCCGCTGATCAGGGCCGGGGTGATGACGGCGAACATCAGCTGGAAGACGGCGAAGACGTAGACCGGGATGGTGTAGCCGTCCCACAGCTCGGTGATCCCGATGCCGCTGAGGCCCACGTAGTCGGAGTTCCAGCCGATGAGGGAGCCGGAGTCGGTGCCGAAGGCGAGGCTGAAGCCGTAGAGGACCCAGAGGATCGTGACGATCCCCAGGCTGATGAAGCTCATCATCAGCATGTTGAGGCTGCTCTTGACGCGGACCATGCCTCCGTAGAAGAAGGCGAGTCCCGGGGTCATCAGCATGACCAGGGCGGAGCAGATGAGCATGAACCCGGTGTTCGCGGCAGACAGCGTCGGGGCGTCTGCCGCGAGGGTCGTGATGGCTGATGCCATCGGCGTCTCCTCGTCGTCGGTACGTTCGCGTGCGGGCGATCGTGAAAACCTGAGCGGCGGCATTGGGAACTGGCCGGTTATTGGCCATGAGATTCGCGCAGGCCGGTTTCCGGCGGCGCCGCTGGGTGTTTCGCGCCGATGACGAAGAGGTCGGGCGTGTTACGCCTCAATGAACTGGGCGGGTGGTGCAACCGGCCGCGGCGGTGACCCGGACGTCCTGGCTGGGGGAGCCTGATCGGGCTTCACGGGGTGACTGCCGCGGCCGGGGCCTGAGGGGCGGCCGCGGAGGCCGTCAGACGGCCTCCGCGGCTTCGGGGAGCCGGGAGGCGAGGTGGTCGGTGAGCCGGACCACTTCCTTGACGTCGCCGTACTCACGGGCGGCGCTGTCGACGGTCTTGCGCAGGCGGGTGTTCACCCGTTCGGACCGCACCTTTCCCGCCACGTCGAGGGCCCGGCCGACGAGGGCCGCGGCCTGCTCGGGCTCGCGCTGGAGCAGGTGGACGGTGGCCATGCCGATGAGGTTGAGGGCGTAGGAGCGCTGGTGCTCCTCGTCCTTCTCGAAGAGCTCGACGGCCCGCTCCATGACGGGTTCCGCGAGCGAGGCGTACGTGGGGCTGCGCCCGGCCACGTAGGCGAGGTCCCGGTACGAGTGGGAGTTCTCGCCGTTCAGCTCGGCCTCGGAGAAGAAGCGGATCCAGTCGGGCTCGGGCTCGCCTCCGAAGGCGACGTCGGAGAAGGTGTCCTCGGCCATCCGCACGGCCCGCTTGCAGCGGCTGGGCTGTCCCATGTTGGCGTACGCGCGGGCCTCCATCGCATACAGCATGGCCTGGGTGCGCGGGCCGGCGCAGTCGCGGCTGCCGTACTGCGCGAGGTGGACGAGTTCGAGGGCGTCCTCGGGGCGGCCCAGGTGGATCATCTGGCGGCTCATGCCGGAGAGGATGTACGAGCCGAGCGGCTTGTCCCCGGCCTCCTTCGCGGCGTGCAGGGCGAGGACGAAGTACTTCTGCGCGGTGGGGTGCAGGCCGATGTCGTAGCTCATCCAGCCGGCCAGCTCGGCCAGTTCGGCGGCAACCTTGAAGAGCCGCTTCATGACCGGGGCGGGGTGGTTCTCCTGGAGCAGGTCGGTGACCTCGTGGAGCTGGCCCACGACGGCCTTGCGGCGCAGCCCGCCCCCGCACTGGGCGTCCCACTGGCGGAACATGACGGTGGTGGCGTCGAGGAGGTCGAGTTCCGGTTCGGAGAGCCGGGGCGGGCGGTGGCCGCCGAGGGCCCCCGTCGGCCCCGCCCCGCGCGGTCCCGGGTCGGCGGCCGGGGCCGGTACGAGCCAGCGCTGCATGGGCTCGATGAGGGCGGGGCCGGCGGAGAGGGCGAGCGAGGTCCCGAGGAAGCCGCGGCGGGCCAGCATCAGGTCGCTGCGGGAGAACTCGCCGAGCAGCTCGACGGTCTGCGGGCCGGCCCAGGGCAGGTCGACCCCGGAGACGGAGGGGGTCTGGTGGGCGGTGCGCAGGCCGAGCTGCTCGATGGCGACGACGGAGCCGAAGCGCTCGGAGAACAGCTCGGACAGGATGCGCGGGACGGGCTCGCGGGGCTGTTCGCCGTCCAGCCAGCGGCGCACCCGGGAGGTGTCCGTGCTGATGTGGTGGGCGCCCATCTGACGGGCCCGGCGGTTGACCTGCCGGGCGAGTTCGCCCTTGGACCAGCCGCTGCGGACGAACCACGAGGTCAGCTGGTCGTTGCGCGCAGCAGCGTCCTCGATCGTTCCGCTTGCGCCGTTGCCGCTCACTGGAACGCCCCCATCCGCTCAGCCTCTTCCACACGAAACCCTGGCCGGGGCGCAGCGCGCCACCACGGACCTTCACAGGTCCTTCACACATTGCCTCCGGCATACCCACGGACGGGCATGCCTTGGGGGTTCGTGTACCGAAAGTAATCCTACGATCACCCCTGCGGCGAGGTCGATTCCAGAAACGCCACCATTCGCCACCCCTTCGAATGAACTCGCCACCGGCCAGGCGCGATTCACTTGACAGCAAGGTGAAACGGATCGGTTGGACTGGAGTGCGCTCGGGGCGCGCGCGGCGAGGAGTGCGCCGGGCCGTCACTGCGGGGCACCCCGCGGCGGACCGCTGTCCGCACGTTCGGCCGACGCCGTCACCACGGGCGTCGTAACCACCGGCGCGTCCGACCCGTTGGAGGGGGCATGGGCATGGGCTTCACGATCGGCGGCAGCCGCAGCACCAAGGAGTTCCGTTCCGGCACCCGGCGCCGCGGCCGGACCTCGGAGTGCACGGCGGTGGCGGAGTACACCGGGCTGTGGGGCTGGGACGTGGTCCCCGGGGCCCGCGCCGCGGCCCCCGCCCGCGACTGTTCCTGCGGGGACGCGGAGTGCGTCTCCCCCGGGGCGCATCCGCTCCCCTTCGCACCCACCGTCAAGGCCGGGGCCACCCTGGACGAGGTCACCGAGGCCTGGGGCGACCACCCGGGCGCCGCGGTACTGCTTCCCGTGGGCCGCGCCTTCGACGTCATCGAGGTCTCCGAGGAGGCCGGGCGCCGCGCGCTGGTGCGGCTGGAGCGGATGGGGCTGCCGCTCGGCCCGGTCATCGTGACCGCGGACGGCCGGGCGCAGTTCTTCGTGGCCCCGGGCGCGGCGGCCGAGCTGCCGCAGCTGCTGTACCGGATGGGCTGGGACGACGCCGACCTCGACCTGCTGGCCCTGGGCCACGGGGCCTACGTGACGGCGCCGCCCTCGGACCGGGCCGGCCTCGGCCAGGTCGGCTGGCTGCGGCCGCCCGCGCTGGACTCGGCCGGGGGCCCGCCGCAGGCCCGGCTGCTGCTGGGCACCCTCGCCTACATCTGCCACCGCTCGCGGCGGTAGGCGCGCCCCGCACACCACGGGTGCCCCCGCGTTCCGGTCGGAACGCGGGGGCACCCGTGGTGTGCGCGGACCGCGCTCAGTCGCCGATGAGGGCGTCGACGAACGCCTCCGGCTCGAAGGGGGCCAGGTCGTCCGCACCCTCGCCGAGCCCGACGAGCTTGACCGGAACGCCCAGTTCGCGCTGGACGGCGACGACGATGCCGCCCTTGGCCGTGCCGTCGAGCTTGGTCAGCACGATGCCGGTGATGTCCACGACCTCGGCGAAGACGCGGGCCTGGGTCAGGCCGTTCTGCCCGGTGGTGGCGTCGAGGACCAGCAGGATCTCGTCCAGCGGACCGTGCTTCTCGACGACACGCTTGACCTTGCCGAGCTCGTCCATGAGGCCGGTCTTGGTGTGCAGGCGGCCGGCGGTGTCGATGAGCACGACGTCGGCGCCCTCGGCGATGCCCTCCTTGACCGCGTCGTAGGCGATCGAGGCCGGGTCGCCGCCCTCGGGGCCGCGTACGGTACGGGCGCCGACCCGGTCGCCCCAGGTCTGGAGCTGGTCGGCGGCGGCGGCACGGAAGGTGTCGGCCGCGCCGAGCACCACGCTGCGGCCGTCGGCGACGAGCACGCGGGCCAGCTTGCCGGTGGTGGTGGTCTTGCCGGTGCCGTTGACACCGACGACCATGATCACGCCGGGCGTGTCCTCGCCGCTCTCCGTCTTCACGACACGGTCGAAGTCGGTGCCGACCAGGGTCAGCAGCTCCTCCTTGAGCAGGGCCCGCAGGTCCGCCGGGGTGCGGGTGCCGAGCACCTTGACCCGGTCGCGGAGCCGGTCGACGAGCTCCTGGGTGGGCACGACGCCGACGTCGGCGATGAGGAGGGTCTCCTCGATCTCCTCCCAGGTGTCCTCGTCGAGGTGCTCCCGCGAGAGCAGCGTGAGCAGCCCCTTGCCGAGGGAGTTCTGCGACCGGGCGAGCCGGGCGCGCAACCGGACCAAGCGGCCGGCGGTGGGCTCGGGCACCTCGATCGCGGGTGCGGCCGGAACCTCGGGCTCGGCGGCCGGCGCCTCGACCGGAGCCTCGACCTCCGCCTGCGGGAGACCGACCTCCTCGATCGTGCGGCGCGGCTCTTCCGCCGTCTCTACGGCGTCCTCCCCCACCTGCGGTTCGGCAGGCGGGGCAGTGATGGTCGGCGTGCTGGGCGGTGCCGGGGGCGGCAGCTGCTTCTTCTTGCGGCTGCTGACCACGAGCCCGCTGATCGCGCCGACCGCGACCAGGGCGATGACTACAGCAAGGATGAGGATGTCCATAACCTCACCAGTATCGGCCACGGGCGGCCCGGATCTCGGACCCCGGGCGTTCAACCGGGACGTAAGGCTGCGTTTGTGGTTTTAGCGGCAAATCCACGATGATGGACGACTTCCCCCCGTCCCTCCCCCACGGAGCAGCCGCATGCCTGCCGAGCCCGCCGACGGCGCAACCGAAACCGCGATCGAGACCCGCGGGCTGGAGCCCGTCCCGGACGGCGAGCGCGGCGGCCGGGTCCGCGACCTGGTGCCCACGTGGGTCGCCGCCAACATCAGCGTGCTGCTGCTCACCATGGGCGCCGGTCTGGTGATCTTCAACCGGCTCAACATCTGGCAGGTGCTCGTCGTCGCGGTCGCCGCCCCCGTCGTCTCGTACGGGATGGTCGGCCTGATATCGATCGCCGGCAAGCGCGGCGGCGCTCCCGGCATGGCCCTCTCGCGGGCCGTGTTCGGCCAGCGCGGCAACCTCTTCCCGGGCTCGCTGATCTGGGTGGCCCGGTGGGGCTGGGAGACGATCAACGCGGTGAGCGGCGCCTACGCCGTGCTGACCGTGCTCGACCTGCTCTTCGGGATCAAGAGCAACACCCCGCTCATCGTCATCACCCTGCTGTTCTTCGTGGGCTGCACCTTCGTGGTCTCGGGCCTCGGCATCAAGGCGCTGCGCGTCTGCTCCACGTGGTCGACGTACCTCTTCGGCGCCTTCAGCGTGCTCGTCCTCGGGTACCTGCTCTTCACGACCGACTGGTCCGCCGTCCTCGGCAAGCCGGCCGGCTCCACCGCGATGATGATCGCGGGCATCGGCACCATCGCGGCCGGCGGCATCAGCTGGGTGCCGTCGGGCCCCGACTTCACCCGCTACCTGCCGCGCACCGCCTCCTCCAAGGGCCTGGTGGGCGCGACGATCGGCGGCGCCGGCGTCGTCGTGCTCCCGATGGTGCTGATGGGCGCGGTCATGGCCGTCGGCACCCCGGACCTGGCCACGGCCCAGGACCCGGTGTCCTTCATCGGCGAGCTGCTCCCGACCTGGATCGCGGTCCCGTACCTGCTCGTCGCGCTCGTCGGGATGCTGCTGATCAACTCGATGTCCATGTACTCGGCTGGCTTCACCGCGCAGACCCTCGGCATCAAGGTCCCGCGCGCGTGGGCGGTCAGCGTCAACGCGGCCATCAGCCTGGTCTTCGGCTTCCTGCTGATGGTGGTCGCGACGAGCTTCTTCGGTTCGTTCATCTCCTTCCTGACGCTGCTGGCCGTGGCCTTCTCGGCCTGGATCGGCGTCTTCGGAGTGGACATGCTGCGCCGCCGGACCTACGACGGGGCCGCACTGCTGGACACCACGCGGACCAGCGCCTACTGGTACAAGGGCGGGTTCGCCTGGCAGGCGATGACCGCATGGGCCCTCGCCCTGGTGGTCGGGCTGCTGTTCACCTCGGTGGACTGGTTCAGCGGGCCGCTCGCCACCACCTGGATCGGGCGCAACGGCCTCGGCTGGGTGGCCGGCATCGTGACCTCGGGCGTGCTCTACGCCGTCCTGCCGCGCACGGCCCCCGCGGAGCCGGCCCCGGCCGCGGCGGAGGAGCCCGCGCTCGCCGGATCCCTGTCCAACTGACGCTGCGTCAGCTAACGTCCCCCTTCGCCCGCCCACCCACATCCGGCGAAGGGGGACTCCTCCATGCCCATCACCGTGGCCCGGTTCAATCTCGTCGACCCGAACGGCACCCCCGAGTCCCTCTCCGCCCGCTACAAGGCGGCCCTGGAGATGGCCCGGTACGCGGACGACCGCGGGATCGACACCATCCAGACCGAGGAGCACCACGGCACGGACAACAACTGGCTGCCCTCCCCCTTCGCCTTCGCGGGCGCGGTCTTCGGTGCGACGCGCCGGATCGCCGTCACCGTCTCGGCGATCATCGGTCCGCTGTACGACCCGCTGAAGGTGGCCGAGGACATCGCGGTCCTCGACCTGCTGAGCGGCGGGCGGCTGGTGACGGTCGCGGGCATCGGCTACCGGCCCGAGGAGTACGAGCAGCACGGGGTGGAGTGGGGCCGGCGCGGCCGGCTCCAGGACGAGCTGCTGGAGACCCTGCTGAAGGCGTGGACCGGCGAGCCCTTCGAGTTCCGCGGCCGTACGGTACGGGTCACCCCGCGGCCGTTCACGCAGCCGCACCCGCTGCTGCTGGTCGGCGGCAGCTCCGAGGCGGCGGCCCGCCGCGCGGCCCGGCTGGGCCTGCCGTTCTTCCCGAGCGCGCACCTGCCGGAGCTGGAGGCGTACTACCAGGCGAGGCTCGCGGAGTACGGCACCGAGGGCTTCTGCATGATGCCGGCGGCCGAGACCCCGCTGCTGCACATCGCGGAGGATCCGGACCGGGTCTGGGCGGAGCACGGCGAGCGCTTCCTGCACGAGGCCGGGATGTACGCGTCCTGGCAGTCCAAGGACATCCGCAGCGCCGTACGGTCGGCCGCGCGCTCGGTGGCGGAACTGCGCGCGGAGGGCGTGTACCGGATCCTCACCCCGGACGAGGCGGTCGCGTACGGCCGGACCGCGGGCGAGGCGGGGAACCTGGTCCTGCATCCGCTGTGCGGCGGGATGCCGCTGGACGAGGGCTGGCGCAGCCTGCACCTGCTGTGCGAACAGGTACTGCCCCGGCTCAAGGACTGAGCCGGGGCAGTATCGAGGAGAGGGGTGGTGGCGGGGATGATTACCCCATCTCCTCCAGCGCCTTGCCCTTGGTCTCCGGCACCCACTTGAGGATGAACGGGATCGAGAGCAGGGCGAAGAACGTGTAGATCACGTACGCGCCGGCGAGGTTCCAGTCCGACAGCGTCGGGAACGTGACGGTGATGACCCAGTTGGCGATCCACTGGGCCGCGGCGGCGACACCGAGCGCCGCGGCCCGGATGCGGTTCGGGAACATCTCGCCGAGCAGCACCCAGACGACCACGCCCCAGGAGAGGGCGAAGAAGAGCACGAAGGAGTGGGCGGCGACGAGTGCGATCGTGCCCTGGGTGTCGGGGATGGTGATGTGGTCGCCGCTGCCTTCCTTGTACGAGAACGCCCACGCGCAGAGGCCGAGCGAGACGGCCATGCCGGCCGAGCCGATGAGGGCCAGCGGCTTGCGGCCGATCCGGTCGACGAAGACCATCGCGATCACCGTGCCGATGATGTTGATGATCGACGTGGTGAAGGAGTAGAAGAACGAGCTGGTCGGGTCGATGCCGACGGACTGCCACAGCGAGGAGCTGTAGTAGAAGATCACGTTGATGCCGACGAGCTGCTGGAAGACGGAGAGGCCGATGCCGATCCAGACGATGGGCAGGAAGCCGAAGCGGCCGCCGAGCAGGTCCTTGAAGGTGGACTTGTGCTCGGAGCGCATGGCCCGGTCGATCTCGGCGGCGCGGGCGTCGATGTCGATCTTCGATCCCTCGACCTCGCGCAGCACCTTCTTGGCCTGCTCGGTGCGGCCGACGGAGATCAGGTAGCGGGGGGACTCCGGGATGACGAAGGACATCAGCCCGTAGAGCACGGCCGGGATGACCATGATGCCGAGCATCCACTGCCAGGCCTCTAGGCCGGCGATCTCGCCGCGCTGGTCGCCGTCGGCAAGGTTGAGGATGCCCCAGTTGACCAGCTGGGAGACGGCGATGCCGATGACGATGGCGGCCTGCTGGAAGGAGGCGAGGCGGCCGCGGTAGGCAGCCGGGGAGACCTCGGCGATGTAGGCGGGGCCGATGACGGAGGCCATGCCGATGCCGAAGCCGCCGATCACGCGCCACATGGCCAGGTCCCACAGGGCGAACGGAAGGGCCGAGCCGATGGCGCTCGCGGTGAAGAGGACCGCGGCGATCTGCATGCAGCGGATTCGGCCGATCCGGTCAGCGATGCGGCCGGCGGTGGCGGCACCCAACGCACAGCCGATGAGCGCGGCGGCGATCACCTGGGCGAGCGCCGCGGACCCGACGTCGAACCGTTCGCGGATGGCGACGACGGCGCCGTTGATGACGGAGCTGTCGTAGCCGAAGAGGAAGCCGCCCATCGCCGCGGCCGCGGCGATGAAGATGACGTGCCCGAGATGGTCGGGGCGTGCCTCCCGGCCACTGCCGGACGCGGGTGCGTTCGCTGTGCTGGTCAAGGTGTGCTCCTGGGCCCGGCGCCGACGGCGGGCGGTGTGGGGGTGTACGTCTGTACGCGTGTTCCTCCAGTGGCGCACAGCAAACTGCTCACCACCACCTGAACGTCGGACACGGCAACCAGAGCTTATGGCTTCACTTTCTGAAGTCAATAGCCGATGAAGAACCGTCAAGCCGGAGTGAAGAGAGCCACAGCGTTCATTTCCTGAAGCGAGTCGGTCAGCGCAGACGCTGGCTGATGACCTTGGAGACTCCGTCGCCCTGCATCGACACGCCGTAGAGCGCGTCCGCGACCTCCATCGTCCGCTTCTGGTGCGTGATCACGATCAGCTGAGAGCTCTCCTGGAGCTCCTCCATGATCCGGATCAGCCGCTGCAGGTTGGTGTCGTCGAGCGCGGCCTCGACCTCGTCCATCACGTAGAACGGGCTGGGGCGCGCCTTGAAGATGGACACCAGCAGGGCCACGGCGGTCAGCGAGCGCTCGCCGCCGGAGAGCAGCGACAGCCGCTTGACCTTCTTGCCGGGCGGGCGGGCCTCGACGTCGACGCCGGTGGTCAGCATGTTGTCGGGGTCGGTCAGGATCAGCCGGCCCTCGCCGCCGGGGAACAGCCGCGAGAACACGCCCTCGAACTCCCGGGCCGTGTCCCGGTAGGCCTCGGTGAAGACCTGCTCGACGCGCTCGTCGACCTCCTTCACCACTTGAAGGAGGTCGGCTCGCGTCTTGCGGAGGTCCTCCAGCTGCTCGCTGAGGAACTGGTGGCGCTCCTCCAGCGCCGCGAACTCCTCCAGCGCGAGCGGGTTGACCTTGCCGAGCTGCTGGTAGGCGCGTTCGGCCGCCTTGAGCCGCTTCTCCTGCTGCGCGCGGACGAACGGGCCGGGCAGGTTGCGCGGGTGCCCGGGATCCTCGGGGAGTTCCTCGCCCTCGGCGGGCGGCGACGGCGGCACCGGCTGGTCGGGACCGTACTCGGCGACGAGCCCGGCGGACTCCATGCCGAACTCCTCCAGCGCCCTGGCCTCCACCGCCTCGATGCGCAGCCGCTGCTCGGCGCCGAGCACCTCGCCGCGGTGCACGGAGTCGGTGAGCTTGTCGAGCTCCCCCTTCAGTTCGCGTCCGCGGTTGCGCGCCTCGCCGAGCTCCTGCTCGCGCAGGCCCTTGGCTCGTTCGGCCGCGAGGCGCTCCTCGTCGGCCCGCAGCAGCGAGACCTCCACGTGCGCGAGCAGCTGCCGGGAGCCGTCGGCCACCGCGCGGGCCACCTCCGCCTCGTGGCGCAGCCGCGCGCGGCGCCGTTCGGCGCGGGTCCGGGCCTCGCGTTCGGCCCGGGCCGCGCGGTCGAGGGAATCGGCCCGTCCGGCCAGCCCCTTGACCCGCTCCTCATGGGTCCGCAGCTGCAGCCGTGCCTCCATCTCGGTCTGCCGCGCGTTGGCCCCGTCGGCCGCGAGCCGGTCCCGCCGGGAGCCGTCCGGCTCTTCCTCCACCGGCAGTTCCTCGGCCGTCGCGAGCCGTTCCGCACACTCCTCCACATCGGCCAGCGCCTGCTCCAGCGCGTCCTGGGCCTTGGCCGCGGCGGCGGCGCTGCGCTCGGCTTCACCGGCGGCCCCCTTCGCCTGCCCGGCGAGCCGCCCGAGCTGCTGCGCGACACCGGCGCGGGCCTGCTCCACGGCGCGGCGGCGCTCGGCGAGCTCCTCGACCAGGGCGGCCGCGTCCTGCCGCCGGGACTGGGCTGCGGCCTGGGCCTCGCCGAGTTCGGCGCACCGCACGCCCAGCTCGGTCAGCTCCGCCGCCGCCTCGTCGACGGCGGCCTGGACCTCGATCAGGCTGGGCGCCCCGGCGGAGCCGCCGTGCGCGAGGTGCGCCCCGAGCACGTCTCCGTCGAGGGTCACGGCCACCGCGTCGGGCCGCGCCGCGACGAGTGCCTCGGCCTCGTCGAGCGTGCCGACGACGACGTGGTCGCGCAGCACCCAGGCGGCCGCCCGCCACGCCTCGGCGTCCCCACCGACCAGCCGCGCCGCGGGAACACCCGCGGCCCCGTCACCGGGGCTCAGCCCCAGACCCCGCGAGGCCGGACCGTGCCCGAGGGCCTCGGCCTCCCCGTCGACCAGCCGCACCGCGGAAACGACCTCGCCCGCCGCCCCGTCACCGGGGCTCGACCCCGCACCCCGCGCCTCAAACGCCGGCGAGGCTGGATTCTTCAGCCCGTCCGGCGTTTGAGGACCGGGTCCGGGCAGAGCCCGGTCTCGGGAAGGGGCGGGGTGGGGGAAGACTCCCCCGGCCGAAGCCTGCCCGGGCAGCTGGGCGCCCGCCTCCACGGCGGAATCCGATGCCCGGCCCGGCACACCGGGCAGCCCCGCGGCGCCGGCGGCCTGCCCCGGCGCGGTCGACGGACCCACCGGAGCGGAGGCGGACGGGTCCGCAGGGTCGGAGGCATGGCCCGGAACGGTCGGCAGACCCGCAGGGTCGATGGCCTCGCCCGCGCGGGCGGACGGCTGGCCCGGCGCGGCTGACGGACCCGCAGGGGCGGGCGCCTGGCTCGCGGAGGGGTGGGGCTGGCCAGGGACCGCGGGCGAGCCCGCGGGGGCGGATGTCTGGCCCGCGACGGCGGGCGGCCCCGCAGGGGTGGAGGTCTGGCACGGGACCGCGGCCTGGTCCGGTGGGGCGGATGTCTGGCCCGGGACGGTGGGTGGCGTCGGGGTGATCAGGAGGGTGGCGCGGCCCGCGTCCGTGTCGCGGAGGTGGCGCAGGGCGGCGGCCGCCGCGTTCGGGGAGGACACCGCCAGGGCGTCCGCCGCGGAGCCCAGCGCAGCGGCCACGGCGGCTTCGTGGCCCGGCGTCACCGTCAGCCGCTCCGCCGCCGGCCCGAGCAGACCGGCCAGCTTCTCCCGCGCCGCGAGCAGCGCCCCCGTACCGTCCTTGCGGCGCAGCCCGAGCGCGAGCGCGTCCCGCCGCGCCGACACCGCCGCCCGCGAGCGCTCCGCCCCGGACAGCGCGTCGCGGGCGGCGGACAGGGCCGCCTCGGCCGCCGCCAGCTCGGCGCGCGCGGCCTCGTGGTCCGCGTCCGCCGACGGCTCGTCCAGCCCGCCGACCTCCTCCGCCAGCGCCTCGTACTCCGCCTGCGCGGCGGCGGCCCGCACCTGCGCCGCGTCCCGCGCCGCGACGAGCCGGTCGATCTCGGCCTGCGCCGCCCCCGCGCGGGAGCGGGCCGCGCCGAGCCGGCCCGTCAGCCGGGCCAGCCCCTCGCGCCGGTCGGCGATGGCCCGCGCCGCGTCCCGCAGCCGCCGCTCCTCCTCCGCCAGCGCCCGCTCCAGCTCGGCCCGGTGCTCGGCCGTGTCCTCCAGCGCCCGCGAGGCCGCCTCCAGAGCCGCCGTCAGTTCCGCCTCCTGCTCGCGGATCCGCGCGGCCTCCCGCTCCATGTCCTCGGGATCGCGGCCCCGCCGTTCGTCCTCCGCCGGGGCCGTCGCGCTCTTCACCCGCGCGTCCGCCAGGGACGCGGTGCCCCGTACCCGTTCGGCGAGCTGCGACAGCTCGTACCAGGTCTGCTGCGCCCGCTGCAGCCGCGGCGCGAGCTCCCGTACGGCCTCCTCCAGCTCGGCCTCGCGCCGCAGCGCGAGCGCCAGCTGGGCCTCGGCCGCTTCCTTGCGCTCCTTGAGCGCCGCCTCGTCCGCGATCTCCGCGTCGAGCGCCCGCCGCAGCGTGACCAGGTCGTCGGCGAGCAGCCGCAGCCGCGCGTCGCGCAGGTCCGCCTGGATCACGGCAGCCCGCCGGGCGACCGCGGCCTGCCGTCCCAGGGGTTTGAGCTGGCGGCGCAGCTCGTCGTTGAGGTCCTGCACGCGCGCGAGGTTGGCCTGCATCGCGTCGAGCTTCCGCAGCGCCTTCTCCTTGCGCTTGCGGTGCTTCAGTACGCCCGCCGCCTCCTCGATGAAGGCGCGGCGGCCCATGGGATCGGCGTGCAGGACGGAGTCCAGCTGGCCCTGGCCGACGATGACGTGCATCTCACGGCCGATGCCGGAGTCGGAGAGCAGCTCCTGGATGTCCAGCAGCCGGCAGGTGTCACCGTTGATCTGGTACTCGCTGCTGCCGCCGCGGAACATGATCCGGGTGATGGTGACTTCGGCGTAGTCGATGGGGAGCGCGCCGTCGGAGTTGTCGATCGTCAGCGACACCTCGGCGCGCCCGAGCGGCGGCCGTCCGGTGGTCCCGGCGAAGATGACGTCTTCCATCTTCCCGCCGCGCAGGGACTTGGCCCCTTGTTCGCCCATGACCCAGGACAGTGCGTCCACCACATTGGACTTGCCCGAGCCGTTCGGACCCACGACACAGGTGATGCCGGGTTCGAAGCGCAGGGTGGTGGCGGAGGCGAAGGATTTGAAGCCACGCAGGGTCAGGGACTTGAGGTGCACGCCGCCGGACTCTACCTTTCACGTTCGGTTTCACCCATGAAGGTGCAGGGCACCACTGACGCTAAAGGCATCACGCCCCCCACCTGGCCCTCTGGGACCGTGGCGCGGAGGGCCGGCGGAGGACGGGAGGGGCGGAGGGGAAGGTCAAAGAAAGAAGGGACGCCGAAGCGTCCCTTGCAGATCAAACGGGGCTGGAGTCGAGCGACGAATGAGCGCGGATCAGGTGAGCGCAGGCTCCGCCTGGGGTACGTCGATGTCGATGCGGTCCAGCAGCGAGTCTCCGTCGTGCTGAGCGGCGGCCGCGTTCAGCGCGTCATTTTCAGACTGAATCCGTACGAGCTCGGACTCGAGGTCCTGGACGCGCTGCTGAAGCCGTCGCATCTCGGCGAGGAGTCGCGGATCGGAACCGCCGACGTAACCGAGAAGCGCCTTTGCCATGATGGATGGTCCTCCACACTGAGTGACCGACCGATGCGGTGTGGGTCGTGAGGGAATCGCACCCGCGGATGTCCGGCAGCGACTGACAGTCACTGCGCTTACTACTGCCAACACTGCCAAACAGCTCAGGTGCGCGGGGCTTCCAGCGTCTCACCAAAAAGTTTGACGGTCAACACGATCACACCCCGTATCGGCGAGCGCCCCGGTCCCGGCAAGGCGCGCGGAGATCATCCTCATCTCCGAGCCTTCCACGGTTCGCCCCGGTCGGCAACGCGTCGGCGACGAATGCGCAGTTCCGGCCGTGTGCGGACGATCAGGGGTGTGATGAGTGCATGATCAGTCGATCGGTCACCGCATCCCGAATCCGTCGTAGCCACCGCGCGGTGTGCCCCAGATCTCTGTCACTCCGTCCACCCGGCCGGGCGTGTCGGAGGAGCGCAGCCAGTCGAGCAGCCGGTGGCAATTCTCACGTTGACCTTCGGCGACCACCTGTACTCGCCCGTCGTCGAGGTTGAGCGCGAAGCCGACGACGCCGCCGATCTCCAGGGCGTTCTCCCTGGTGAACCAGCGGAAGCCGACTCCCTGCACACGGCCGCGCACCCAGGCGGTCAGACGGACCTCTTCATTCATGCGTGAACGCTAACCGGGCGATGACTTTCCGGACACATCGCCCCCTGGCCCCATGGCGTACAGTCGCGCAGCAACGAACTCACCCATTTGGGTGCGTAAGGGATGATCTTGATCCGGCAAGGAAGGGCACGACAGCGATGGGACGTCACCGACTCCCCGCCGCACCGCACAGCGGCGGCAAGCGCGGCACCGTCCTGCGCACCGGCCTGCTCGGCGTCTCGGTGGCCGTGGCCCTCGGCACGGCGGCCGTCACCACCGGCATGGTGCCGGTCGGCAGCGCCTTCCCCTATGTGGGTGTCAGCGGTACGGCTGGCACCGGCACGCCGGAGGCCAGGGCCAAGGCCTCGCCCACCCCGGACCCCGCGCCGGAACAGCAGGGCGGCCTCGCCAGCCTGTCGGGCCGCGCCGCCACGGGCGCCGGCTCCGCCTCCCCCTCCAAGGGCCCGTCGGCCTCGCCGTCCCCTTCGGCCTCGCCCTCACCCTCGACTTCGCCGAGCCCCTCCGCGTCCGCGTCGCCGAGCACCCCGCCGAGCGCCGCACCTTCGGCCACGCCCTCGGCCACGCCCTCGGCCACGCCCGCTCCCGCCCGCAAGGCCCCGGAGAAGAAGCCGGTTCCGGCACCCTCGAAGCCGGCCGCGGCACCCTCGAAGCCTGCCGCCCCCTCGACGCCGGCCGCCCCCGCAACCCGGCCCTCCCTGGACGGCCACTCCGCCGAGGAGGACGCCGTGGTCGCCCTGGTGAACCAGGAGCGCGCGATGGCCGGGTGCGGTCCCGTCCGGGCCAATCCGCCGCTCGCGGCGCTGGCCGGGGCCTTCAGCAAGGACATGGCCACCCGGGGCTTCTTCAGCCACGACGACCCCGACGGCAACACCCCGTGGGACCGCGCCGCCAAGGCCGGCCTCTCCGGCCTCGGTGGCGAGAACATCGCGCGCGGCCAGGGCGACGCCGAGGCCGTGATGAAGGCCTGGATGAACAGCCCGGGCCACAAGGCGAACATCCTCAACTGCGAGTTCCGCACCCTGGGCGTCGGCGCCCACTTCGCCGCCGGCGGCCCCTGGTGGACCCAGGACTTCGGCTTCTGACGCCGACGCCGACCGACGGCGATACCGTCAGCGGCCCGGGGCTCAGGCCCCGGCCGCGGCGAGGGCCGCGCGGCCCGCGATGACGATGCGGGTCTGCTCGGCGACGCGGCGGCCCAGGTGCTCGGCGGTCGCGATGTCGGCCTTGTGAACGGCGTCCGCGCCCTCGTCGGAGTTGCTCTGGGCGGCGGCGCCGGCGAAGACGCCGAGCCGGTTGAGGTCGTTCTCGGAGGCGGTGCTGCTGTTCCAGCCCGGCTTCAGGCCCAGGTTGACCCAGCTCATGCCGTGCTGGGCGGCGAGGATCTGGAAGAACTGCAGGGTGTGCAGCTTGTCGCCGCTCTTGGAGGCCGAGTTCGTGAAGCCGGCGGCCACCTTGTCCTGCCAGACGTCGCCGAACCAGCGCTTCGAGGTGGCCTCCGCGAACACGTGGAAGGCGCCGGAGGCGGTGCCCATGTAGGTCGGGGAGCCGAAGACGATCGCGTCGGACGCGTCGAGCAGCTCCCACTGCGCGTCGTCGATCTCGTCGACCTTGATCAGGTGGACGGTCGCCCCGGCCTCGGCGGCGCCGCTGCGGACCGCCTCGGCGACCACGGCGGTGTGGCCGTAGCCGGAGTGGTAGGCGATCGAGACGACGGGGGTGTGCGCGATACCGGACAAGGTGATTCTCTCCCTCGGAAGACTCCCTCCGCCGCACCGGCGTGGTGCGGCGGAGCAGGACTGTGTCGCCACCAAGAGAAGCACTAACTTTTAGAAAGCGCAACCCTCGGGTTAGCGCTGCAGAGGAGTACGCTCTTCCTATGGAGACCCCTGTCCGCACCGAAGCCGCCGACGTCGACGCCGAGCAACCGTTCGACGTGTTCGCGCGCGCCTGCCCGTCCCGCGAGACCCTGGAGCACGTCACCGGCCGCTGGGGCAGCCTCACCGTGGGCGCCCTGCGCGAAGGCCCGTGCCGTTTCAACGAACTGCGCCGCCGGGTGGAGGGCGTGAGCGAGAAGATGCTCTCCCAGACCCTGCACGCGCTGGAGCGCGACGGCATCGTCCACCGCGAGGCCCAGCCGACGAATCCGCCGCGCGTCGACTACGAGCTGACCCCGCTCGGCATCGAGGTCGCGGACCGGCTGCTCTCGCTCATCCACTGCCTGGAGGGCAACATGCCGGCGGTGCTCACCGCCCGGACGTCCTACGACGCCACGCGCGGCGGCCGCTGACAGCGCGGGCAGAAGTAGCTCGACCTGTTCATCCAGGGGCGCCGGCGCATCGGCGTACCGCAGCGGCGGCAGGGCTCGTCCTCGCGCCCGTAGGCGTCGAGCGAGCGGTCGAAGTACCCCGACTCGCCGTTCACGTTGACGTACAGGCTGTCGAAGCTGGTGCCGCCGACGGCGAGGGCCGCGTTCATGACGTCCCGGACATGGCCGAGGAGTTCCGCGCTCCGGGGGCGCGTGAGGTTCGCGGTGGGGCGCTCGTAGTGCAGCCTGGCGCGCCACAGCGCCTCGTCGGCGTAGATGTTGCCGACCCCGCTGACCAGGGACTGGTCCAGCAGCGCCCGCTTGACGGTGGTCCGCTTGGCGCGCAGTGCGAGGTGGTACGCCCCCTCGTCGAAGAGGGGGTCGAGCGGGTCCCTGGCGATGTGCGCGATGACGTCGGGCAGCCCGTCGGCCGTGTTGTCGTGCAGCGAGAGCCCGCCGAAGGTCCGCTGGTCCACGAAGCGCAGCTCGGTCCCGGCGGCGCCCGCGGCGGAGCCGCTGCCGGAATCGGTGAACCGCACCCGGATCCGCAGGTGCTTCTCGTCCGGGGCGTCCTGCGGCTGCACCAGCAGCTGCCCGCTCATCCCGAGGTGCCCGAGCACCGACAGGTCCCGTCCCTCCAGCGGCAGCCACAGGTACTTCCCGCGCCGCTGCGGCACTCCGAAGGTCTCGCCGCGCAGCCGCGCCGCGAAGTCGGCCCCGCCGCCCGGATGGCGCCGTACCGCCCGCGGGTGCAGGACCTCGACGGCCTCGACGGTCCGCCCGGCGACCCAGCGCTCCAGCCCCCGCCGCACGACTTCGACTTCGGGCAGCTCGGGCACGGTATACCTCCGGGGGTGCGGATCTGGGCGCTCCCGGCGAGCGTACCGGCCCCCCGGAAACGGAATCGCCCGCCCCTGCGAGGCAGGGGCGGGCGGGCAAATCCGGAAGGAAGGGTCAGGCGTCCGGCGCCGGTTCGGCGGGAGTCGGCACCCCGCCGTCCTCGGACCCGGCCGAAGCCGGGACCTCGGCCGGAGCGGCGGCGGCCACGGCGGCCGCCGCGATCCGCTCGTCCGCCGCAGTGCGGATTCCGCGCCATGCGGACTCCGCAGCCTGCTGTTCCGCTTCCTTCTTGCTGCGGCCGGTGCCGGTGCCGTACGAGACACCACCGACGCGGGCGGCAGCAGTGAAGGTCTTCTCGTGGTCCGGACCGGTCTCGGTGACCAGATATTCCGGTACACCAAGGCCTTCGGCCGCCGTGAGCTCCTGGAGACTGGTCTTCCAGTCCAGGCCGGCCCCGAGGTTCGAGGACTTCTCGATGAGCGGGTCGAAGAGCCGGTGGACCAGCTCCGAGGCCGCGTCGAGGCCCTGATCGAGGTAGACCGCGCCGATCACCGCTTCAAGGGTGTCGGCGAGGATGGAGGCCTTGTCCCGGCCGCCCGTGCCCTCTTCGCCCCGGCCGAGCCGGATGAAGGAGCCGAGTTCGAGGCCGCGCCCGACCTCCGCCAGTGCGCGCGAGTTGACCACCGCGGCCCGAAGCTTGGCCAGCTGGCCTTCGGGGAGATCGGGGTGGGTCGTGTACAGCGTGTCCGTGACCACCAGGCCCAGCACGGAGTCCCCGAGGAACTCCAGCCGTTCGTTGGTGGGCAGACCGCCGTTCTCGTACGCGTACGAGCGGTGGGTCAGTGCACGCACCAGAAGGGCGGACTCGAGTTGGTACCCGAGCCGCCCTTCCAGAAGCGTGTGGGACGAGGCCGCGTTGTTACTGTCTGCCTGCTTCTCAGCGTTGGACAGCTCAGACATTGCGCCTCTCACCAGCCGCTCAGACCTCGAGGACCTGGCGCTTGTTGTAGGTGCCGCAGCTCGGGCACGCAATGTGCTGGAGCTTCGGCTCCTGGCAACGCTCGCACGAAACCAGGGTGGGGACCGCAGCCTTCCACTGCGACCGGCGGTGGCGCGTGTTGCTGCGCGACATCTTCCGCTTCGGAACAGCCACGGCTACTTCTCCTGCTTCTCGGCGGCGCCCTGAACTCCGTCAGAGGCAGTGCCGCTCATGTTGTCCTTCTCGTCGTCCTGATCGGTCACGACGAGTCCTTGCAATGCCGCCCAACGGATGTCGACGGCGTCATGGTGGTGGTCCGGGTCGTCGTTCAGGCTGAGCCCGCAATCGGGGCACAGTCCGAGACAGTCCTCCCGGCACACCGGCTGCATGGGCAGTGCGAGCACCACCACATCCCGCAGCACGGGTTCGAGGTCGAACAAACCGTCCTCGAGGAAGAGCGTGTCCTCGTCGTCCTCGGCGTCGTCGGCCGGTTCCGCCTTGGAGCGGCTCCGGTCGTCGGCGTCAGGGTACGAGAACATCTCCTGGAAGTCCGCCTTGAGCTCGCGCTCCACGGACTCCAGACACCTTACGCACTCCCCCACGGCCGACGCACGGGCGGTGCCTGTGACAAGCACCCCTTCCATGACCGACTCCAGGCGGAGGCTGAGCTTCACCGGGGCGCCTTCCGGCACTCCGATGACGCCGACGAGACCGAAGTCCGCCGGTGCCGCGATCTCACGGGACAGCCGCTGCATGGCACCAGGACGCCGGCCCAGCTCGTGCGTGTCGAACACGAGGGGGTTGCGGTGGTCGAGGCGGGTATTCAGGGCCGTTCCTGCTTTCACAGATCGCTGAAGATCAAAGATTCCGCCGCACTAGGGCAGCATGGATCGCGGTGCATACGCGCGACCGAACAGCCAGGATACCCGGAGCGGCGCCCAGCGCCCAATCCGGCCCTAGCGCCCCTGTTCGTACTGGCGCAGCTGGTCCAGGTTGATCATGCTCGTGTCGAAGAGGCTGGTCTCGTCGAGCGAGGGCTGCCCGTCCTGCGGCTGCTGCTGGTACGCGGCGTAGGGGTCGGGCTGCTGCTGCTGGTAGGACGAGTACGGGTCCGGCTGCTGCTGGTAGCCGCCGTACGGATCCTGGTAGCCGTACGCGTCCTGCTGCTGCGCGGCGGGCTGCTGGTAGGAGTACGAGTCGTACACCGGCTCCGCCTGCGCCGGGATCGGCGCCTGCACGTGGAGGGGCTCCGGTTCCGCCAGGCCCGCCAGGAAGTCCGCGTCGCTCGAGGAGCGGGACTGCTGGCCCCCCGCCGCGTCCTGGGCGGCCATGTGCACGCCCAGGTCGTCCGACGGGACCCGGCCCAGCAGCTTCTGGCGGCCGCGGCCCACGGCCTCCAGGGTCTTGGAGAGCACCGCCTCGAAGGTCGCCAGCTTGGTGTCCACGTACGCGTCCGCCTGCTGCCGCTGCGTCTCCGGGTCGTGGCTGCGCTCGGGCGCGTCCATGTCCGGGTAGCCGTTCTCGTCCAGGCCGGGTCCGCGGCCCAGGAGCTTCTCCCGGCCCCGGTCCACCGAACCGATGGTCTTGCTCAGCACGACCTCGAAGTTGGCGAGCTTGCTGTCGACGTAGTCGTCGGCCTCGGCCCGGATCTCCGCGGCCTCCCGGCGGGCCTCTTCGAGGATCCGGTCCGCCTCCGCCTGGGAACGCCGCGCGATCTCGGTGTCGGAGATCAGCGAACCGCGCTGGTTGTGGGCGGCGTCGATGATCCGCTCCGCCTCCCGGCGGGCCTCCTCGACCATCTGCTCCCGGCCGCCGATGAGCTCCTGAGCCTGCGCGAGCGAGCCGGGGAGCGCCTGGCGCACCTCTTCGAGCTGGGCGAGCAGCTCGGCGCGGTTGATCACGCAGGAGGCCGACATGGGCATGGACCGGGCGCCGCCGACGGCCGCGACGATCTCGTCGAGCTTCTTCTGCACGTCCATGGGGGCTCGCACTCTCTCGGCCTCAGGCGGTTCCTGAGACGGACGGGACGACTGTAAGGCCACCGGGCCGACCCCCGACACTGCCTGACGGCCCGTCAGGTACTCAGCGGTCGCGCAGCCGCTCCACGAGCGCCGCGTGGACGTGCGCCGGCAGCAGGTGGGCGACGTCGCCGCCCCAGGCCGCGACCTCCTTGACCAGCGAGGAGGACAGGAAGCTGTAGGTGGGGATGGTCGGGACGAACAGCGTGTCGACGCCCGCCAGTCCCATGTTCATCTGGGCCATCTGGAGCTCGTAGTCGAAGTCGCTGACCGCGCGCAGGCCCTTGACGATGGCCGGGATGTCCCGCTGCTTGCAGAAGTCGACGAGCAGGCCGCGGAAGGACTCGACCTCGATGTTGCCGTAGCCGGCGGTCGCCTCGCGGATCAGCTCGATCCGCTCCTCGACGGTGAACAGGCCCTGCTTCGACTCGTTGATCCCCACGGCGACGTGCACGACGTCGTAGAGCCTGGAGGCGCGTCCGATGATGTCGAGGTGTCCGTTGTGGATGGGATCGAAGGACCCCGGACAGACGGCGCGGCGCAACTGAACTCCCTCGTTCATGAGTCTTCGCTGGTGAAGGCGGCGACGCGGCCGTACCACAGGGTGCCCTCGCCGTACTTGCGCGACCGGAGCGGCTCGAAGCCCTCGGGCCACGGGAAGGCGCCGCTCCTGGTGCTGCGCTCCACGGTGGCGAGCGCATCGCCCGTGAGCCAGCCATTGGACCGGAGTGTGAGGAGGATCTCCCGGAGATCGTCGCTGTCCACGGCGTACGGCGGGTCCAGGAAGACGATGTCGTACGGGTCCCCGCCGGCCCGGGCCGCCACGATCTGCTCGGCCTTGCCCGCCCTGAACTCCGCGCCCGGCAGGCCCAGCGTCCTGATGTTGTCCCGGATCGCCTTGGCGGCCTTGGCGTCCGCCTCCACGAGCAGGGTGTGTGCCGCGCCGCGGGAGAGGGCCTCCAGGCCGACGGCGCCGGAGCCGCCGTACAGGTCGAGCACCCGGGCCCCTTCGACGCCGTGCAGCGACTCCCAGGTGGAGAACAGGCCTTCGCGCATCCGGTCCGAGGTCGGCCGGGTGCCGGTGCCGGGGGGCACGGCCAGCCGTCGCCCGCCGGCGCTGCCGGCGATCACGCGGGTCATCTGGGGTCCTTCGGTACGGCGGTAGGGGGGCGCCGCGGGGCTGCCGCGGCACTCCAACGATAGGTCGTGCCGCTCAGCCCTTCTCCAGGTACTGCTCGCGCTCGGTGTCGAGCAGGGCGTCCAGCGCGGTCCGCAGGCCCGGCAGCCGCTCCAGCTCGGGGTCCTCGGCGACGACGCGGGTGGCCTCCGCCCGGGCCTGGGTGATGACCTCCTCGTCCTCGATGACGGCGAGCATGCGCAGCGAGGAGCGCACGCCCGACTGGGCCTGCCCCAGCACGTCGCCCTCGCGGCGCTGCTCCAGGTCGATCCGGGAGAGCTCGAAGCCGTCGAGGGTGGCGGCCACGGCGGCCAGCCGGGCCCTGGCGGGGCTCGCCTCGTGCATCTCGCTGACCAGCAGGCACAGGCCGGGCGCGGAGCCGCGGCCGACGCGGCCGCGCAGCTGGTGCAACTGGGAGACGCCGAACCGGTCCGCGTCCATGATCACCATGACGGTGGAGTTCGGGACGTTCACACCGACCTCGATGACGGTGGTGGCGACGAGCACCTTGACCTCGCCCGCGGCGAAGCGCCGCATGACGTCGTCCTTGTCGGCCGGGTCCATCCGGCCGTGGAGCACCTCCACGGACAGCCCGGCGAGCGGGCCGCGCGTCAGCTGCTCGGCGATCTCCAGCACCGCCAGCGGGGGCCGCTTGTCCCCGTCCTCCTCGGCCGCCTTCTTCTTCTTGGGCTCGTCCTCGCCGTCGCCGATGCGCGGGCACACCACGTACGCCTGGTGGCCGTTCTCCACTTCCTCGCGGACCCGCTCCCAGGCCCGGGCGAGGAAGTGCGGCTTGTCCTTGGCGGGCACCACGTGGGTGGCGATCGGCGAGCGCCCGGCGGGCAGCTGGTCGAGGACGGAGGTCTCCAGGTCGCCGAAGACGGTCATGGCGACCGTGCGCGGGATCGGGGTGGCGGTCATCACCAGCAGGTGCGGGGGCTGCTTCCCCTTGGACCTGAGGGCGTCGCGCTGCTCGACGCCGAAGCGGTGCTGTTCGTCCACGACCACCAGCCCGAGGTCGTGGAACTGCACCTTGTCCTCGATCAGCGCGTGCGTGCCGATCACGATCCCGGCCTCGCCGGTGACCAGGTCGAGCAGGGCCTGCCGGCGCGCGGGCATCCCCATCGACCCGGTGAGGAGCACCACCTTGGTGCCCTGGTCGGAGCCGCCGAGCATGCCTCCCTCGGCCAGTTCGCCCATCATCTCGGCGATGGAACGGTGATGCTGCTGCGCGAGCACCTCGGTGGGCGCGAGCATGGCCGCCTGCCCGCCGGAATCCACGACGGCGAGCATCGCCCGCAGGGCCACCATCGTGTTGTGCGTCACGGTGAAGTTGTCGGTCACATAGGCGTGGCTCGGATGCTCGACGCTGATGCACTGGACCGGCTTGGGGCCCACGTGCTCCACGGCCCGGATACCGCGCCGGAAGGTGTTGTACTTCGGCCTCGGCCGCATGCGTGCCGCCTTGCGGGGCAGCCGGAACGGCTCGAACTCCTCGGGCAGTGCGACGGACACGTTGAAGGCCGCCCTCTTGGGCAGCACACGAGCACGTCCGCCGAGAGAGCGCACGAGCCAGGCCACGTCCTGCGCCAACCGGAGCGAGGCGGAGCAGAAGGAAATGCTCATTCCGTTCGCCTGAAGCGTCCCGTCCGTGTCCATGAGCCCTTGAAGGACCGCCAAGCGGTCCTTGAGCGGTGCATTCTTGTAGACGTCCGGAACGAACTTGTCATGCGAGGTCGCACCCCACAGCCCCAGGTCTCGCACCGCCTGGATGACGGGATTCCGCCGGGTGCCGCCCTGCGGCCCGCTCATCCGGATCGTGTGGTCGCAGGCGGATCCGGGCACAGCGGCCAGCTCGCAGTGCGGGGTGACCGCCGCCTCGACCGCGGCCAGGATCTCGTCGTCCGTGGTGGACAGTCTCAGGTTGTGTCGGAAGGAGCCGTCACCGATGAGTACGCCCATCAGGTAGGGATCGAGTGGTTGGCGGTCACCGTTCCCGAGGTCCACAGGGACGGCCACCGGCAGGTACCACTTGGAAGATCCATTGGCCTTGTACAGGTCCGAGCGGATCTCCCTTGTGGTCATCACCTTGGGCTCTTGGCCGCGGTGCCATCCACAGCTCGTGCCGACGATCCACAGGTGCTCGTCGTCGCACTCGACAGCGCTCCCGTCCGAGAGGACGACCCGCCACACATCGCGTTCTCCTTGCGGGAAGACGCCCCCCACACGTGCGATCTCGCCGGACGGCACCACCACCTCGTCCCCGACCTGGATGTCTCCCATGGGCCGGAAACCCGTGGGTGTCAGCACCAGCGAGTCGAGGGGCTGGGCCTTGCCCGAGCCGACCTCGCCTTGGAGGAGGCGGTGCATGGGGTGGCTGGTGGCCAGGTCGTCGAAGATCTCCTTCGAGACGCCCACCTGGCCGTCGGTGAGGGTGAAGGGGAGCTTCGCGTCGAAGGAGTCGAGGAGGCCGCCGGGGGTGGGGCGGCGCGGGACGGCCGGGAGCTGGGAGTCGGTGTGGCGGCGGCGGGCCAGGGCGACCTGGAGGACGAAGGCCTCGTCCCACTTCAGGCGCTGGCGGGCGTCCTCGATGTCGGCCTTGGTGCCCGGTCGGTGGATCTTCAGCAGGGCCTCGGTGAGCGGGACCAGCCCGCGGCCCTCGCGCAGGGCGGGCGGCAGCGGGTCCACGGCCTCCTGGGCGCTGGGCAGCACCGCGTCCACGCACTTGGCGATCTTCCAGGACTCCATCTTCGCGCAGGCGGGGTAGATCGGGATGAGCTGGTTGGCGAAGGCGGTCGCGGCGTCCCGGTCCGAGGCGTCCGCGCCGAGGGGCTCGTACGCGGGGTGGGAGAGCTGGAGCTTGCGGTTGAACATGCCGACCTTGCCCGCGAACATGGCGCGGGTCCCCGGCAGCAGGTCCTTGTGCGGCTTGTGGACTCCGGCGCCGAAGAAGACCAGCTGGAGGCGGCCGCTGCCGTCGGTGATGGTCACCTCCAGGCGCTTGCCCCGGCCCCCGTTGAAGGTCAGGATCCGGGCGTCGGCGACCTGCGCGACGACGGTCACGTGCTCGTCGATCTGGTCGGCGAGCTCGGCCAGCGAGGTCAGCTCACCGCGCTCGGCGTACCGCCGCGGGTAGTGGTGGAGCAGGTCCAGGGCCGTGTGCAGGCCGAGCTGCTCGGCCAGCACCTTGGCGGTGGCGGGTCCGAGCGTCTTCTTGAGGTCTTCGTCGAGCGCGGGCACGTGTTCCATTGCACACCATGGCGCTGACAAGCCCGCTATTCCACCCCGATGAGGAGCGGCGCCGAGTACCGGCCGCCCCGGTAGGTGACGGTGTCCACGGCGAGGTGGCCGTGCTGGACGTACGCCTCCAGGCGCTCGGCGACCGCGTCCGGCACCTCGGGGCCGAGGACCAGGGTGACGAGTTCGCCGCCCGAGCCGAGCATCCGTTCCAGGACCGCCTCGGCGGTCTCGGCCAGGCCCGAGCCGATCACGGCGACGTCGCCGTCGATGAGGCCGAGCACGTCGCCGGCCTGGCAGATGCCGGCGGAGGTGAAGGACTGCCGTTCGGCGACGGCCAGTTCCCCGTACCGGGTGGCGCCGGCCGCCGCGGTCATCGCGACCACGTCCTCGTCGAAGCTGCCGTCGGGGTCGTGCACGGCGAGGGCGGCCAGCCCCTGGACCGCGGAGCGGGTGGGGATCACGGCCACCCGTACTCCTTCGGCGCGGGCCTGTTCCGCCGCCGCGGCCGCGGCGGCGCGCAGCTCGGCGCCGCCCGGCAGCAGGACCACCTCGCGGGCGTGGGCACGGCGGATGGCGTCGAGCAGTTCGGGGACGGCGGGGACCTCTCCGGAGCGCACGAGCACGGCGGTGGCTCCCGCCTCCCCGCACAGCCCGGCCAGTCCCTCGCCGGGGACCACGGCGACCACGGCCCGCTGGGCGCGCTCGCCCCGGCCCCGGCGCCGCTCGTCCCCGAAGTGGGTGATCCGTATCCGGTACGGCCGCCCGGCGACGACCCCGGCCTCCACGGCCGCGCCGGGGTCGTCGACGTGCACGTGGACGTTCCACAGTCCGTCGCCGCCGACCACGACCAGGGAGTCGCCGAGCCCGTCGAGCCGTTCGCGCAGTTCCCCGACCGCCGCGTCGGAGGCTTCCAGCAGGTAGATCACCTCGTACGCGGGCCCGTCCTCCTCCTGCTCACAGGGGTCCGAGGTCTGCGGCACGGGCACCGCGCGGCCGCGCACGGGTTCGGCGGCCGGTTCCTGGCCGGACAGCGCCTGCCACAGGGCACCGAGTACGGCGACCAGCCCGCACCCCCCGGCGTCGACCACCCCGGCCCGGCCGAGTGCGGCGAGCTGCCCGGGGGTCTCGGCCAGGGCGGCGCGGGCCCCGTCGTAGGCGGCGCGGGCCACGTCCGCGGCGGTCCCGGCGGCGGCTCCGGCGGCCTCGCCGGCCCGTGCCGCGGCGCCGGCGACGGTGAGCATGGTGCCCTCGACCGGGTGCGAGACGGCCGCGTACGCCTCCTCAGCGGCGCGGGTGAGCGCCTGTGCCAGCAGCGCACCGGAGCTGCGCTCCCCGGGCCCGCCCGGCCCCGTCCCGGCCGCCCCGGTTCCGGTCGCCCCGGGTTCGCCGAGTACGTCGGCCACACCGCGCAGCAGCTGCGCCAGGATCGTCCCGGAGTTCCCCCGGGCCCCGACGAGAGCGCCGTGCGCCCAGGCCCGTACGGCGTGGGCCAGGGAGGCGGCCGCTGTGCCCTCGGTCACCTGCGCGAAGGCGTCGTCCAGCGCGCGGTCGGCCGATTCGGCGGTGAGGTAGAGGTTGGTGCCGGTGTCCGCATCGGCGACCGGGTAGACGTTGATCGCGTCGATGTCCTCGCGGGCCCGGCCCAGTGCGGCCAAGGCCAGCGAGCTCCAGGTGCGCACCGCTTCGGCGTCGAGCTCGTCAGGGGACTGCGGCTGCGGCTCGTGCGGCACCGTGCGTTCCTCCTTGTGCGGGCCAGGGTTCACCGCAGGGTAGCCAAGGTCTGCCCGGGCGTCGGGACCGCGGGGCGGGGGCGGCGGCGGTCATGGTAGTTTTCTTGGACGGACGCAGTCGTTGTATGCTGCTCCGGTTGCCCGATGAGAGTCGGGCCATTCCCCCGGCAAACCACTTCAGACCTCTGAATCCGGTGCGCCGGTTTCACTGTAATTGCATCTGAAGTCTTGGAGTGACCTGTGGCTGCCAACTGCGACGTTTGCGCCAAGGGGCCGAGCTTCGGCAACAACATCTCCCACTCGCACCGCCGCACCTCGCGTCGCTGGAACCCGAACATCCAGCGCGTCCGTGCCGTGGTCAATGGGACGCCGAAGCGCCTCAACGCCTGCACCTCGTGCATCAAGGCCGGCAAGGTCTCGCGCTGACGCCTCCCGTCGTAGCGCAGCCCTTTCCGGTTGCCAAAAAGGCCGGTTCACCTCTGGTGAACCGGCCTTTTGCCTTGTCCGGCGGGGTTCAGCGCCACTGCCAGGCGTGATCCACCGGGCCGATGCCCCCGCCGAGCGGGAAGCCGGCGGCGATGGCGCCCGTGACGTACTCCTTGGCGGCCGTGACGGCCTCCGGGACGGCCAGGCCCTTGGCCAGGCCCGCCGCGATCGCGCTGGCGAGGGTGCAGCCCGTGCCGTGGGTGTGCCGGTTGTCGTGACGGGGGGCGCGCAGCCACCGCTCCTCGGTCCCGTCGGTGAGCAGGTCCACCGCCTCGTCGCCGTGGGCCGCGAGGTGTCCGCCCTTGATCAGCGCCCACCGCGGGCCGAAGCCGAGGATCGCGTCGGCGGCCCGCCGCATGTCGTCCTCGGTCTCCACCAGCACGCCGGTGAGCTGCGCCACCTCGTCCAGGTTGGGCGTGGCCACGGTGGCCCGCGGCAGCAGCTCCTTGCGTACGGCGTCCAGCGCGGAGGCGGCGAGCAGCGCGTCCCCGTGCTTGGAGACGCCCACCGGGTCCACGACGGCCGGGGCGGGGGTGTCGGCGAGCAGCGCCGCCACCGTCTCCACCAGCACGGCGGAGGAGAGCATCCCGGTCTTCACGGCCCGGACGCCGATGTCGTCCACGACGGCCCGGTACTGGGCCGTGACGGCCTCGGCGGGCAGCTCCCAGGCTCCCCGTACCCCGAGTGAGTTCTGTGCGGTCACGGCGGTCACGACGCTCATGCCGTGCACGCCGAGGGCGAGCATCGTCTTGAGGTCGGCCTGGATGCCCGCGCCGCCGCCGGAGTCGGATCCGGCGACGGTCAGGCACAGCGGCGGGGCGGTGCTCACAGCGGGCCGTCCTGGGCGGCCGGGTCGGCCCCGAAGTGGTCCCAGCCGCCGGTGC
This sequence comes from Streptomyces sp. NPDC090045, assembly GCF_044747975.1. Lineage (NCBI taxonomy): Bacteria > Bacillati > Actinomycetota > Actinomycetes > Kitasatosporales > Streptomycetaceae > Streptomyces > Streptomyces sp. NPDC090045. The sequence continues at coordinate 34,461 of NZ_JBIVFA010000020.1, read as the reverse complement.
TGGTCCAGGGCGCCCCGTCCACGGTCACCTGCGGCAGCGCGGAGCGGTTCAGCACCTCGCCGATGACCTTCCAGCGGGCGGGGAGCTTCACGTCGGGCGGGAAGGTCGCCACGATCGCGTGGTCCTCTCCCCCGGTGAGCACCCACTGCAGCGGGTCCACGCCGACGGCCTGCCCGATGTCGTGCATCTGGGTCGGGATGTCGACGGCCCCCGAGTGCAGGTCGATCCGGACCTTGCTGGCCTCGGCGATGTGCCCGAGGTCGGCGATCAGGCCGTCGCTGACGTCGGTCATGGCGGTGGCGCCGAGTCCGGCGGCCGCGGGGCCCGCGTGGTACGGCGGCTCGGGGCGCCGGTGCGCCTCCACGAACGCCCGCGGGGAGCGGAAGCCGCGCGAGAGCACGGCGAACCCGGCGGCGGACCAGCCCAGCCAGCCGGTGACGGCGACGACGTCGCCGGGCTGGGCTCCGGAGCGCAGCACGGGCTCGTGGTTGCGCAGGTCGCCGAGGGCGGTGATGGCGACGGTGATGACGTCGCCGCGGACCACGTCCCCGCCGACCACGGCCGCGCCGGCGACCTGGCACTCGTCGCGGATGCCGTCCATCAGCTCGGTGGGCCAGGTGACCGGGAGTTCGGCGGGCACGACGAGGCCGAGCAGCAGCGCGGTCGGCACCGCGCCCATGGCGGCGATGTCGGCGAGGTTCTGCGCGGCGGCCTTGCGGCCGACGTCGTAGGCCGTGGACCAGTCGCGCCGGAAGTGCCGGCCTTCGAGCAGGATGTCGGTGCTCGCCACGACCCTCCGGTCGGGGGCCGACACCACCGCGGCGTCGTCACCCGGTCCGAGCCGGACCGCCGGGGTGGTGGTGAGCCGTGAGGTGAGCTCCCTGATCAGCCCGAACTCCCCCAGCTCGCCCACAGTGCCCTTCATCGCTGTGCCCCTTCTTGCCCAGTCCGCTTGCGGTCGCGAGCCGTCACAGCTCTGGGTACCGTCAACAGATACGTCAACTTCTGCTCTCCGTACGCCCCGCTGTGCGTGGCGCCGGGCCCGCAGGTCTCCCCGCGGCGCACGGCGACGCGGTACCGTGGCGTCCCTTCTTCCCCCGGCCCCGTCGTTCGTGTGGGGCCCACCCGAAGGTTAGGGGAAATGATCCTCGTGGCCGCCCTGGAGGTTCCGTGGTACAGGCGTACATCCTTATCCAGACCGAGGTGGGCAAGGCGTCGTTCGTCGCCGAGTCCATCGGCCAGATCCCGGGGGTGATCCAGGCCGAGGACGTGACGGGCCCGTACGACGTGATCGTGCGCGCCCAGGCCGACACCGTGGACGATCTCGGCCGCATGGTCGTGGCCAAGGTCCAGCAGGTGGAGGGGATCACCCGCACCTTGACCTGCCCGGTGGTCCATCTGTAGCCCCCGTCTACTCTTGGCCGGTGATGACCTCTCACCGCCGGCCCCTCCGTGTCCTGGCCCTGCCCGCCGCGGTGGCCCTGCTGGGCCTCGCGGCGTGCTCACCGGGCGATTCCGAGGCCCGGGTGGATCCGCCGCCCACGCCGCCCGCCGCCATCGGTGAGCTCTGTGCAGCACTGCACGAGGAGCTTCCGGAGACGGTGGCCGGCCTGGAGCGGACCCGGGCCGAACCGGAGTCCGCTCTGACGGCCGCGTGGGGCGGCTCGGCGATCGTACTGCGGTGCGGTGTCCCCAAGCCCCCCGAGATGCTGGATGAGAAGCAGGAGGGCGTCCACGTCAACGACGTCGCCTGGCTGCTGGACAAGCGCCCCGACGGGGGGTTCCGTTTCGTCTCCGGGATGCGGAAGGCGTACACGGAGGTCCTGGTCGACAAGGAGCATGCCACGGACGCGGGGATGCTGGTCGGGCTGTCCACGGCCATCGCCAAGACGGTGCCCGTGGGCTTCTCCTCGTACTGACCCTCCCCCGCCCCCGGCGGGAGGACCGCTCCGACTCACAGCGACCGCCCGCCGGGCATCCCGGCGGGCGGTCGCTGCTCTGTCGCGGTCCGGTCTAGCGCAGTCCGGTGGAGCGGCTCAGGGCGGCCTGGATCAGGCGGTCCACCAGCTCCGGGTACGCGACGCCCGTCTTCTGCCACATCAGCGGGTACATGGAGATCGGCGTGAAGCCCGGCATCGTGTTGATCTCGTTGATGACGAAGGTGCCGTCCTCGGTGAGGAAGAAGTCGGCGCGCACCAGGCCCTCGCAGGACGCGGCCTCGAAGGCCTCGATCGCGAGCCGCTGCACCTCGGCGGTCTGCTCCGGGGTGAGCGGGGCGGGCACGATCCCGGAGGCGGAGTCGATGTACTTCGCCTCGAAGTCGTAGAACTCGTGGCTGGAGACCGGCGGGATCTCGGCGGGCACGCTGGCGCGCGGCCCGTCCTCGAACTCCAGGACCCCGCACTCGATCTCGCGGCCGCGCAGCAGCGCCTCCACGATGATCTTCGGGTCGTGGCGCCGGGCCTCCTTGACCGCGGCGTCCAGGCCGGAGACGTCGTCGACCTTGGTGATGCCGATGGAGGAGCCGGCCCGGGCGGGCTTGATGAACAGCGGCCAGCCGTGCTCGTCGGCGAAGTCGAGGATCTTCGCCCTGGCGGCGTCCCGGTCGGCTTCCCACTCGCGCGGGCGGATGGTCACGTACGGGCCGACGCGCAGCCCGAAGGAGGTGAACACCCGCTTCATGTAGTCCTTGTCCTGGCCGACGGCCGAGGCGAGGACGCCGGAACCGACGTACGGGACGCCGGACAGCTCCAGGAGGCCCTGGAGGGTGCCGTCCTCGCCGTACGGGCCGTGCAGGACGGGGAAGACGACGTCGACCTCGCCGAGGGCCTTCGGAACGGCGCCCGGCTCGGTGTAGACGACCTGGCGGCTCGCGGGGTCGACCGAGAGCACGACCGCGCCGTCCTCGGACTCGGCGAGCTCCTCGACGCTCGGGAGCCGGCGGTCGGCGATGGCCATCCGCTCGGGCTCGTCGGCGGTCAGCGCCCATCGGCCGTCCGTGGTGATGCCGATGGGCAGCACCTCGTACTTGGACCGGTCGATGGAGCGCAGCACGGCGCCCGCCGTGACGACCGAGATGGCGTGTTCCGAGCTGCGGCCGCCGAACACGACGGCCACGCGGGGCTTGCGGCCCTGCTGCTCAGGGGTCTGGGGGAGGTTCTCGCTGCTCATATCGCCACGAGAGTACCCGCTCATGCGTCCGGAATGGAGTCAGCGACGTTCCGGTTTGGCGCTGCGGCCCATCAGTTCCTTCAGCGCGACCAGGGTCGGCTTGCCGTGGTGGACGATGTCCACCACGGTGTCCGTGATGGGCATGTCGACCCCGTGCCGGCGGGCCAGATCGGCCACCGACTGGCAGGACTTGACTCCCTCGGCGGTCTGCTTGGTGACCGCGATGGTCTCCTCCAGGGTCATCCCGCGGCCGAGGTTGGTGCCGAAGGTGTGGTTCCGGGAGAGCGGCGAGGAGCAGGTGGCGACCAGGTCGCCGAGGCCCGCGAGGCCGGAGAAGGTGAGCGGGTCGGCGCCCATCGCCACGCCCAGCCGGGTGGCTTCGGCGAGTCCGCGGGTGATGAGCGAGCCCTTGGTGTTGTCGCCCAGGCCCATGCCGTCCGCGATGCCGACGGCGAGGCCGATGACGTTCTTGACGGCGCCGCCGAGCTCGCAGCCGGTGACGTCGGTGCTCGTGTACGGGCGGAAGTACGCGGTGTGGCAGGCGGCCTGGAGGCGCTGCGCCACGGTCTCGTCCACGCAGGCGACGACGGAGGCGGCGGGCTGGCGGGCGGCGATCTCGGCGGCCAGGTTGGGGCCGGTGACCACGGCGATGCGCTCGGCGGGGACCTTGGCCACCTCCTCGATGACCTCGCTCATCCGCTTGGCGGTGCCGAGTTCGATGCCCTTCATGAGGGAGACGAGCACCGTGTCGGGGGCCAGCAGCGGGGCCCAGGCGGCGAGGTTGTCGCGCAGGGTCTGGGAGGGGATGGCGAGGACGGTGAAGTCGGCGCCGGCCGCGGCCTCGGCCGGGTCGGTGGTGGCCCGGAGGTTCGCGGGGAGTTCGACGTCGGGGAAGTAGTCCGGGTTGGTCCGGCCGGTGTTGATGGCGTCGACCACCTCCTGGCGGCGGCCCCAGAGGGTCACCTCACAGCCGGCGTCGGCGAGCACGATGGCGAAGGCCGTGCCCCAGGAGCCTGTTCCGAAGACGGTCGCCTTCACGGGACGTGTCACTTCTTGCCCTCCCCTGCGGCCTTGCGCCGCTGTTCCGCCCTGGCGTTGCGATGGTCGTACGGCTGCTCGGGCGCGGTCTCTCCCCGCACCTCCTCCAGCAGCCCGGTGATGGCGGCCATGATGACCTCGGTGGCCTCCTTGAGCACGTCGGGAGTGGGCTCCCGGTCGTAGAAGGCGGAGAGGTCCACCGGCGGTCCGGCGAGCACCTGGAGGGTCTTGCGCGGGAAGAGCCGGACCTTGTTCTCCTTGGCGTACGGCGGCATCGCGAGGTTCGCACCCCACTGGGCCACCGGAATGACGGGCGCCCTGGTGATCAGCGCGACACGGGCGGCGCCGGTCTTGCCGGCCATGGGCCACATGTCGGGGTCCCGGGTGAGGGTGCCTTCCGGGTAAAAGGCCACGCATTCGCCGCGCTCGATCGCGTCCACCGCGGCCCGGAATGCGTCCAGGGCGTTGGTGCTCTCCCGGTAGACGGGGATCTGGCCGGATCCGCGCAGGATCGACCCGACAATGGGGACCTTGAAGAGGGCGGCCTTCGCGAGCAATCGGGGGACGCGGCCGGTGTTGTACTGGAAGTGCGCGTAGGAGAGCGGGTCCAGATACGAGTTGTGATTGACGGCGGTGATAAATCCGCCCTCGGCCGGAATGTGCTCGATTCCCCGCCAGTCCCGCTTGAAGAGCACTACCAGCGGCGGTTTTGCGATGACCGCCGCCAGGCGGTACCAGAAGCCGATTCTGCGGCGGGACACTCGGACACCTTTCCTCTGGACCGGTGGGCGGGGGACCTCCCAGCGGTGGCTGGGGAGCGTGGGCACCTCGTCGGCCGGACAAGTGTCGCCCCGGGCCCGGTCTCTGTCGAGAACACCGTACGCCCCGCTCACGCCACCGGGCTCCCGGGTCGCCCGGGCGGAGGCGACAATGAGCCGACACATGACCCGGCCATGACCCGACCATGGTCCGGGGATGGGCCGGAGCGCACCGGAGGGAAGGGGTCCGTCACGAACGCCGTCTGGAGTCTGGTGGTCCCGCTGAAGCCTCTGGTGGTGGCCAAGAGCCGCCTCGCGGCGGCCGTGGGCGCCTCCCGTCCGGGGCTGGCGCTGGCCTTCGCCCAGGACACCGTCGCAGGGGCCCTGGCCTGCGCGGCGGTCGCGGATGTGGTGGTCGTCACGGACGACGCGACGGCCGGTGCGGAACTGTCCCGGCTGGGCGCGCGGATCGTGCCGGACGCCCCGGCGGCCGGACTCAACGCCGCGCTGGCCCACGGGGCGCGGGCGGTGCGGTCGGGGCGGCCCGGTGCCGCGGTGGCCGCGATGAACGCCGACCTTCCGGCACTGCGGCCCCCCGAATTGCTACGCGTGCTCGAAAACGCCTCGGCATTTCCACGGGCATTTCTGGCGGATGCGGCCGGAATCGGGACGACCTTGCTTTCCGCTGCGCCGGACGTGGAATTGGCCCCCTCCTTCGGCGGGCCGTCACGGGCCAGGCATTCGGCCTCGGGGGCGGTGGAAATCGCGCTGGCGGGCGTCGACAGCGTGCGCCGGGACGTGGACACCGCGGCGGATCTGCGGACGGCGCTCGCCCTCGGTGTGGGGCGTCACACGGCCCGATACAGTGCCGGTATGCAGGCGACCGCGTACACGTACGACTCCGAGACCCGCAGCGGCAGTGTGCTGCTGGACGACGGCACCCCGGTGCCCTTCGAGGCCCCGGCCTTCGACGCGGGCGGCCTGCGGCTGCTGCGGCCCGGGCAGCGGGTCCGGATCGAGACGGACGGCGAGGGCGCCGGCCTGCGGATCACCCTGGTGACGCTGCAGACCTTCTGATCCCCCTGCCACTCCTTCTGCCCCTCTGGCCTTCTGACCTGCGACTGAACGCACCGCGGGCCGGCTTCCCCAGCAGGGGGAAGCCGGCCCGTCGTGTGTGACCTGGACCCCTACTTCTTGCGGGCCGTGGTCTTCTTCGCGGTGGCCTTGCGCGTCGCCGTCTTCTTGGCGGGCGCCTTCGTCGCGGCGGTGACCTTCTTGGCCGCCGGGGCGGTCTTCTTCGCGGCGGCGGTGGTCTTCTTCGCCGCGGCCGTGGCCTTCTTGGCGGTGGCGGTCGCCTTCTTGGCGGTGGCCGTGGCCTTCTTCGCCGTGGCCGTGCTCTTCACCGCGGCCTTCTTGGCGGTCGCGGTGGTCTTCTTGGCCACGACCTTCTTTGCGACCGCGGTCTTCGCCGCGGCCTTCTTGGCGGTGGTGGCCTTCTTCGCGACGGCCTTCTTGACCGTCGCCGAGGCGCCACCGGTGAGGCTGCCCTTGGGCGCCTTCTTCACCGACACCTCGCCGCCCTTGGGCAGCTTCTTGGTGCCGCTGACCAGGTCCTTGAAGCCCTGGCCGGCGCGGAATCGGGGCACCGAGGTCTTCTTGACCCGGACGCGCTCTCCCGTCTGCGGGTTGCGGGCGTAACGGGCCGGACGGTCGACCTTCTCGAACGAGCCGAAGCCCGTGACCGAGACCCGGTCGCCCGCGACGGTAGCGCGGACGATCGCGTCCAGTACCGCGTCGACAGCATCCGCGGCCTGCTGGCGGCCGCCCAGCTTGTCGGCAATCGCTTCTACGAGCTGCGCCTTGTTCACGTCTTCCCCTTCGGAGACTTCGCCAGAACGAATGTGTTCAAGCTTATTTCGCACGTTAGGCGGATATATACCGCAAATCAAACACGAAACGGGCTAATCACCCTAGTGCCGCAACGCTGGAGGCCGTTACGGAGTTCCTTCGCATCAGTCGCCTTCAGGGAATCGACCCTCGTCGAGGTCCTTCATCAACCTGTCCAGGCGCCTTGCCGCATCGGCGAGATCATGCTTCGCCGCGGCCGTGACGACCAACAGCTTCCGGGACAGCGCCATCCTTACGCCCTCCGGGACTTGCAGTGAGCGCACCCGTGTGTGTGCTTCTTTCAGCCGGTCCGCGACGAGTTCGTAGAGCTCGAGTTGACTGTCGCGTTCCATGCACAGATTGTGCCATCTGGGGCGAGTTGTCGCCTCACGGGGCCTCAACAAACGGCTGTGCCCCCCGCCGGAGGGCGGGGGGCACAGTGTTGTCGATGTGATCACCCGGGGGTGAATAAGCGCTGATCAGGCAGGAATCAGGCCTGAATCGTGCGCGGCTTGAAGGCCGGGCGGGCGCTTTCGTACGAAGCGATGTCCGCTTCGTTCTGAAGGGTGAGCGAGATGTCGTCCAGGCCCTCCAGCAGACGCCAGCGGGCGTTGTCGTCGAGTTCGAACTCCGCGACGACGCCTTCCGCTCGCACCTGGCGGTCGACCAGGTCGACCGTGATCTCGGCGGTGGGGTCGGCCTCGGTCAGCTTCCACAGCTGCTCGACGGTCTCCTGCGGGAGCACGACCGTCAGCAGACCGTTCTTCAGCGAGTTCCCGCGGAAGATGTCGGCGAAGCGGGAGGAGATGACCGTCTTGAAGCCGAAGTTCTGCAGGGCCCAGACGGCGTGCTCGCGCGAGGAACCCGTACCGAAGTCGGGGCCGGCGACCAGCACGGTCGCGCCTGCGCGCTCCGGGCGGTTCGTGACGAACTCCGGGTCCTTGCGCCAGGCCTCGAAGAGCCCGTCCTCGAACCCGTCACGGGTGATCTTCTTCAGCCAGTGGGCCGGGATGATCTGGTCGGTGTCGACGTTGCTGCGGCGCAGCGGGACGGCCCGGCCGGTGTGGGTGGTGAAGGCTTCCATGGTTCAGACTCCGGCGGTCGCGTCGGCGGCGGACAGGTCGGCGGGCGAGGCCAGATGGCCCAGCACCGCGGTGGCGGCGGCCACCTGCGGGGAGACCAGGTGGGTGCGCCCGCCCTTGCCCTGCCGGCCCTCGAAGTTGCGGTTGGAGGTGGACGCGGAGCGTTCACCGGGCGCCAGTTGGTCGGGGTTCATGCCCAGACACATCGAACAGCCCGCGTGCCGCCATTCGGCGCCGGCCTCCTTGAAGACCGTGTCCAGGCCCTCTTCCACGGCCTGCAGGGCGACGCGGACCGAGCCCGGGACGACCAGCATCCGTACCCCGTCGGCGACTTTGCGCCCCTCGATGATCCCGGCCACGGCGCGCAGGTCCTCGATGCGGCCGTTGGTGCAGGAACCTACGAAGACGGTGTCGACCTTGATGTCGCGCAGCGGCTGTCCGGCGGTCAACCCCATGTACTCCAGGGCCTTTTCGGCGGCCAGGCGCTCCGAAGCGTCCTCGTACGAAGCCGGGTCGGGGACGTTGGCCGACAGCGGCGCGCCCTGGCCCGGGTTGGTGCCCCAGGTGACGAACGGGGACAGCGCGGTGCCGTCGATGACGACCTCCGCGTCGAAGACCGCGTCGTCGTCGGTGCGCAGCGTCTTCCAGTACGCGACGGCCGCGTCCCAGTCCTCGCCCTCGGGGGCGTGGTCGCGGCCCTGGAGGTAGTCGAAGGTGGTCTGGTCGGGGGCGATCATGCCCGCGCGGGCGCCGGCCTCGATCGACATGTTGCAGATGGTCATGCGGGCTTCCATCGAGAGCTGCTCGATGGCCTCGCCGCGGTACTCCAGGATGTAGCCCTGGCCGCCGCCGGTGCCGATCTTGGCGATGATCGCCAGGATCAGGTCCTTCGCGGTGACACCCTCGGCCAGCGCGCCGGTGACGGTGATCGCCATCGTCTTCGGGCGGGCCAGCGGCAGCGTCTGCGTCGCCAGCACGTGCTCGACCTGGCTCGTGCCGATGCCGAAGGCCAGCGCGCCGAAGGCGCCGTGCGTGGAGGTGTGCGAGTCGCCGCAGACCACGGTGGTGCCGGGCTGGGTCAGACCCAGCTGCGGTCCCACGACGTGGACGACGCCCTGCTCGACGTCGCCCAGCGAGTGCAGGCGGACGCCGAACTCGGAGCAGTTCTTGCGCAGCGTCTCCAGCTGGGCCCGGGAGACCGGGTCCGCGATCGGCTTGTCGATGTCGAGGGTGGGGGTGTTGTGGTCCTCGGTCGCGATGGTGAGGTCGAGGCGTCGGACCTTGCGGCCGGCCTGACGCAGGCCCTCGAAGGCCTGCGGGCTGGTCACCTCGTGCAGCAGGTGCAGATCAATGAAGAGGAGGTCGGGCTCGCCTTCGGCGCGCCGGACGACATGGTCGTCCCAGACCTTCTCCGCGAGTGTCCTACCCATCGCTTTCCCTCCGGCCGGCCGGTTGTGCCGGCGCTTCATAGAGATCTTGTGCGCCGCATCGTCCGTACCCCACGTCCTGGACGACGGCTCGGACCCAGTGGTTCGTGGACCCGCACATACAGACTCGCTGGTTCTTGGAAAAATTGAACTTGCGTTTCACAGTGTGAGACGCGAATATCGTTTCATGGACAACTCTAGCGGCGTCGGCGTTCTCGACAAGGCAGCTCTGGTACTGAGCGCACTGGAGTCCGGTCCGGCCACCCTCGCCGGGCTGGTCGCGGCGACAGGGCTCGCACGACCCACGGCACATCGCCTTGCCGTGGCACTGGAACACCACCGGATGGTGGCGAGGGACATGCAGGGCCGGTTCATCCTCGGACCGCGGCTGGCGGAGCTCGCCGCCGCGGCCGGCGAGGACCGCCTGCTGGCCACGGCGGGACCGGTACTCACCCACCTCCGTGACGTGACGGGCGAGAGCGCACAGCTCTACCGCCGTCAGGGAGACATGCGCATCTGCGTGGCGGCCGCGGAGCGGCTGTCGGGCCTTCGGGACACCGTCCCGGTGGGCTCGACGCTCCCGATGAAGGCCGGCTCGGCGGCGCAGATCCTGATGGCCTGGGAGGAGCCCGAGCGGCTCCACCGCGGGCTGCAGGGCGCGCGCTTCACGGCGACGGCGCTCTCGGGCGTACGGCGCCGCGGCTGGGCGCAGTCGATCGGCGAGCGGGAGCCCGGCGTGGCCTCCGTCTCGGCGCCGGTGCGCGGGCCGTCGAACCGCGTGGTGGCCTCCGTGTCGGTCTCCGGGCCGATCGAGCGGCTGACCCGCCACCCGGGCCGGATGCACGCCCAGGCCGTCATCGACGCGGCCGCCCGCCTCACGGAGGCCCTGCGCCGCTCCGGCTGACCTTCCATCCCACCTTGTTCACCCCCGGGTCCGGGGGCGCGTACGACGCCGCACACGTCCTAACACGCGCCTCCGGGCCCGTACTTGTCCCGCGCGCCGACACAACGCGAAAGAGGCCCTCCGCGATGGACGCGGAGGGCCTCTTCGATGCGTACCCCCGACCGGATTCGAACCGGCGCTACCGCCTTGAGAGGGCGGCGTGCTAGGCCGCTACACAACGGGGGCTAGCTGGTGCTGCTGTTACTGCGCTGGGCTACCAGGACTCGAACCTAGAATAAGGGAACCAGAAACCCTCGTGTTGCCAATTACACTATAGCCCAAAGTGGTCTAGACCAGACCAACAGTACCCCCGACCGGATTCGAACCGGCGCTACCGCCTTGAGAGGGCGGCGTGCTAGGCCGCTACACAACGGGGGCCCTAGCGATCCTACTTCGAGACGTCCGGGTGCGACCCAAGAGATCTCGCGGGAAGGATCTGTACCCCCGACCGGATTCGAACCGGCGCTACCGCCTTGAGAGGGCGGCGTGCTAGGCCGCTACACAACGGGGGCAAAGCACTGCGTTACTGCTGCACTGCGCTGGGGTACCAGGACTCGAACCTAGAATAAGGGAACCAGAAACCCTCGTGTTGCCAATTACACTATACCCCACCAAAAGTCAACCCCTTGGCGGGGTTTTCCTTCGGGTGGCGCCTCCGTCCGGCCTTTCGGCCCGCTCCGGCGGCGCAGAAAGAACATTACCGGATGCCTGACCGTGCTCCAAAACGGGTATCCCCTGCCAGCAGCTCCGGGAGCTGGTCAAGGCCCTCGATGCGGTGCGCGCCGTCGGGACCGGGCCCGCGACCGCCGTCGCGGTCGATCCAGACCGCCAGCAGCCCGGCGTCACGGGCCCCGCGCGCGTCGATCTCGGGCTGGTCCCCCACGTACGCCACCTCGCCCGGCGGCAGTCCGAGCGCCTCGCACGCGGCCAGGAAAGCCGCCGCCTCGGGCTTGCTGACCCCGAGTTCGACCGCGCAGACCAGCACCTCGAAGCGGTCGCGCAGCCCGAGGTGACGCAGCTTGGGGTCCTGGTTGACGGTGGAGGAGTTGGAGAGCACCCCGTGCCGGTAGCCGGCCGCGAGGGTGTCCAGTACGGGCACCACGTCGGGGAAGACGGCCCAGGCGGCCTTGTAGTGCTCGATGTACCGGTCGAACCAGGCGTCGGCCTCGTCCGCGGTCATCCCGGGCCGCTCCAGGAACTCCCGCACCCGGTCCTGCCGCTGTCCCTGGAACGTTCCCTCACCCGCGGCGAAGCGGGCCCAGTGCCGGTCGGTGATCTCCCGCCACAGCGCGAGCGCCTGCACGGGGGTCCCGTACCGGTCCGTGAGTTCCTCGGTCTCCAGCTGCCGCGCGAGCCCGGCGGCATCGGCCCCCGTGTAGTCGAAGAGGGTGTCGTCGATGTCCCACAGCACGGCGCGGATCGGCATGGGGCCGAGCCTACGCCGCGGGCACCTGCGCCGTGGGCACGATCATGAAGTCCGTCACGAAACAGGTGACCCGGCCCTCGGTGTCGCGCCCGACCCAGGTCGGGTAGCAGCCGTCGCCCCATCCGGAGGTGAAGCCCGCGAGGGTGTGACCGTCCTCTCCCTCGGCCAGGAAGACGGAGGGGCCGTCGCCGACCGCCTCCATGGCGGCCCACACCGCCCCTTCCTCGTCCTCGGTGCCGGGGAACGAGCCGTCGGCGGCGGCGTCGTAGAAGCAGCCGGTGCCCGCGTCCACGCCGTAGCCGTAGAACTCGTCCTCGCCGAGGACGGCGGGGTCCTGGCCCTCCTCGACGGCCATCTCCCAGCTCACGGTCGGCGTGTCCCGTATCACGAGGCGCGCGGCGGCGACCCGGGTGTGCGGGCGGGGTCCCGCCGTGGCGCCGGGGCGCACCAGCGTGGCGATCGCGGCCTCCGCCCGGTACCGGCCCGGGTCCACCGTGACGCTGAACGGCCCGGCTTCGCCCTCGCCGAGGCAGACGAAGGGGTCGCAGGCGACGACCCGGCCCGTGGGCAGGGTCACGTCGCCGATGACGACCGGGACGAGGGTCCCCGTCATGCCGTCCTCGTAGGCGAAGGCGGAGCCCTGGGTGAAGTGCCAGGAGTAGTCGGGCGGGGTCATCGGCACGGGGGCCTCCGGAGCGCGGGAGAGAGCGGTGATCGTTCTCCCGGAGACTAGGGCCCGCCTCCGACAACGCCGAAGGGGGCGGCGGCCGGGAATCCGGCCGCCGCCCCCTTCGGGACCACGGGAGGGCTACGCGGCCAGCTTGGCCAGCGTCGCGTCGATGCGGGCCAGGGAGCGGTCCTTACCCAGGATCTCCAGGGACTCGAACAGCGGCAGGCCGACCGTGCGGCCGGTGACGGCCACGCGGACCGGGGCCTGGGCCTTGCCGAGCTTGAGGCCGTGGGCCTCGCCGGCCGTCAGGACGGCCTGCTTGAGGGACTCGGGGTCCGACCAGTCGGCGTTCGCCAGGTTCTCTCGGGCCGTCGTCAGGAGGGCCGCCGGCTCGCCCTTCATCGCCTTGTCCCACGAGGCCTGGTCCTCGACCGGCTCCTTCAGGAAGAGGAAGTCGACGTTGGCCGTGATGTCCGACAGGACGGTGACGCGGGTCTGGGCGTACGGGGCGATGCGCTCCCAGGCCTCGGCGTCGAAGTCCTCGGGCGCCCAGTTGGCGTGCGGGGCCTGCAGCCACGGGGCGCAGGCGTCCGCGAAGGCCTTCGGGTCAAGCAGGCGGATGTGGTCGCCGTTGATCGACTCGGCCTTCTTCAGGTCGAAGCGCGCCGGGTTGGCGTTCACGCCGTCGATGTCGAACTTCTGGACCATCTCCTCGATCGAGAAGACGTCCTGGTCCTTGGAGAAGGACCAGCCGAGGAGCGAGAGGTAGTTCAGCAGGCCCTCGGGGAGGAAGCCGCGCTCGCGGTACAGGTTGAGCGAGGCCTCGGGGTCGCGCTTGGAGAGCTTCTTGTTGCCCTCGCCCATCACGTACGGCAGGTGGCCGAACGCGGGGGTGGACTTGGCGACGCCCAGCTCGATCAGCGCCTTGTAGAGGGCGATCTGGCGGGGGGTCGAGGAGAGGAGGTCCTCGCCGCGCAGGACGTGCGTGATCTCCATCAGCGCGTCGTCGACCGGGTTGACCAGCGTGTAGAGCGGGGCGCCGTTGGCCCGGACGATGCCGAAGTCCGGCACGTTCTCCGGGGTGAAGGTCAGCTCGCCACGGACCAGGTCGGTGAAGGTGATCGGCTCGTCGGGCATCCGGAAGCGGACGATCGCCGGGCGGTGCTCGCCCTGGTACGCCTCGACCTGCACGGTGGTGAGCTCGCGGCAGTGGCCGTCGTAGCCGGAGGGCTTGCCGGCCGCGCGGGCGGCCGCGCGGCGCGCGTCGAGCTCCTCGGTGGTGCAGTAGCAGTGGTACGCGTACCCGCCGTCGAGCAGCTTCTGCGCGACGTCCTTGTAGATGTCCATGCGCTCGGACTGGCGGTACGGGGCGTGCGGGCCGCCGACCTCGGGGCCCTCGTCCCAGGTGAAGCCGAGCCAGCGCAGCGAGGCGAGCAGCTGGTCGTAGGACTCCTCGGAGTCGCGGGCCGCGTCGGTGTCCTCGATGCGGAAGACGAACGTGCCGCCGTGGTGGCGGGCGAACGCCCAGTTGAACAGGGCGGTGCGGACCAGGCCCACGTGGGGGTTGCCGGTCGGGGAGGGACAGAAACGTACGCGGACAGGTCCGTTAACCACGCTTGATCACCTTGTTGGTGAGAGTGCCGATGCCTTCGATGGTGACGGCGACCTCGTCGCCGACGTTCAGGGGGCCGACTCCAGCCGGGGTCCCCGTGAGGATGACGTCGCCCGGGAGCAGCGTCATGGCCTCGGTGATGTGGACGACGAGGTCTTCGATGGAGCGGACCATGTCGCTGGTGCGGCCGAGCTGGCGCTGTTCGCCGTTGACGGTGCACTGGATGGTCAGGTCGCCCGGGTCCAGGTCGGTCTCGATCCAGGGGCCGAGGGGGCAAGCGCTGTCGAAGCCCTTGGCCCGGGCCCACTGCTTCTCCCGCTGCTGGACGTCGCGCGCGGTGACGTCGTTGGCGCAGGTGTAGCCGAGGATCACGTCCTTGACGCGCTCCCTCGGGACCTCGCGGCACATGCGTCCGATGACCACGGCGAGCTCCGCCTCGTGGTGGACGTCCTGGGAGAAGGAGGGGTACGTGATGGGGTCGCCCGGGCCGACCACCGAGGTGGAGGGCTTGAAGAAGGTGATCGGGGCGTCCGGACGGCCTTGATCGTCAAAGATGGCGTTGCCGAGCTCCGCCGCGTGCTCCGCGTAGTTGCGGCCGATGGCCACGACCTTGTTCGGGAGCACGGGCGGCAGCAGCCGGACCTTGCTCAGCGGGACCTTCGTGCCCGAGAGCTCGAAGTCCGCGAACGGGATGCCCTTGATGATGTCGAGCACGAGCGTCGCTTCGTCGCCGGGGGCGGTGCTGCCCTCGACCGCGCCGAACGCGACATTGCCGTCGATCGAGAACCTGGCGATGCGCACGTGTTGCGTCTGCCCCTCTGTATGTCCGCTGGCTGGAGTCTGCGGACCCAGGCTAACGCGGCGAGCAGGGGGGCTTCGCGTTCCGCAGCCGTGCGGCTACTGCGCGGCGACGGCGACCGGTGCGTCCATCAGGACCGTGCGGCGCGGGTTGGCGGTCTGCGTCGGCAGCTCGACGGAGTGTTCCGGGGTGGCCGGGGCCGCCTGCAGCTCGTCGGCGTCCTTGAGGTGCGCGAGGGTGGTGCGGCGGGGGTTGGCTATGTTGCGGAACATCATCGTCGTCTTCATGTGAGTTCGGGGTCCTCGGTTCGATCTGTGAGTCGTCGGCTGTCGATGCACCAACCTTGGCGCCAACCCTTTAAGTGGCAAGGCTAAACATCTGAATCCCCCGCCGAACCAGGAAGTAATGGCCATGGCTGTGTGAGTTTGCTCACCTGTGACCAGACATTCACGGCAATTCAGACAGCCAACTTCACCCGACGAAACGGACATTGCGCCACTGAATGCGCCATTCCGCTCCTGATCATCGCGACTGGGACACCTTGCCAGCCATGTTGTTTGCATGACGTAAGTCCGGTTTCTACCGAATGTGGTCACACATCGCGTAGCACATCCGTCACAAGCCGTAACCAACTCTCCGGGCCGACCCGCGCACCTTGTTGGAGATCCTCCACTGTGCTGGAATTCGCGGGACCGCCGCGGGAATCAGACGGCGCGCAGGTGGCGCGACTCAGCGCCGAGCGCGGCGGCAAGGAGAGGGAGACGCGCCGGTCACCGACGACCACCATGGGGCCGCACGTGCCCCACGACTCGACACCGTCCCACCGGTCGCCCGGCGGGACGCCTGGTCCAGAGGTTGCGACGCTAGTGCAGGGACGATTCAAGAGGGATGGCAGCGCTGCGGCGGAGCAGGAGCCGCGCGGCGGGACCGACCGTGGCTCCTCGCCCCAGCACGCCCAGAACCGCGGGCCGGCTGTCGAGGGCGCAAGCCCCGACTCCTCCGCCGCGGTGAAGGCGAAGGGCCGTGGGAAGACCGCCAAGGCAGGCAAGGCCAAAGCCGGGCCGGCCGAGCAGGACGTGGCGATACCGAAGGCCCCCAGTGGGCCCGGCTCTCGTCTCGCCATGCAGAACTGGCGCATCAGCACGCGACTGGTGTCGCTGCTGACCCTGCCGGTCGTCGCCGCCACCACGCTCGGTGGCTTCCGCATCAACGACTCGCTCAACGACATCGCGCAGCTGGAGCACATGCAGCTGCTCACGACGATGACCCGGCAGGCCACCAACCTGGCCGCCATGCTCCAGGAGGAGCGCGACCTCTCCGCGGGTCCGCTCTCACTCTCCAAGGGCAAGACGACCAGCAGCGTCGACGTCGTCCGCAAGCAGACCGACACCGCCGCCACGGCCTTCGCCGCCGCGACCGACAAGGTCGACAGCACCGGCGCGAAGGACGACACCCTCAAGTCGATCCGCAACAACGTGCTGCAGATCGGCCGCCAGATCGCGAACATCCAGACCGTCCGCGACAAGGCGTACGTCAACGGCGCCCAGCAGACCGTCAGCGAGTACAACGCGATGATCGTCTCGCTGCTCTCGCTCTCCCAGGACATGGCGCAGGCCACCTCCAACCCGGAGATGATCAAGCGTACGCGCGCCCTGGCGGCCTTCTCCGCCGCCAAGGAGTACGCCTCCATCCAGCGCGCGATCATCGCCGCCTCGCTCCCGGACACCAACGAGCGCCAGGGCAAGCTGGAGGAGAACGACCGGCTCTACGCCCTCTCCGCCCAGAAGGGCGAGACGCAGGCAAAGACCACCTTCGAGCTCGTCTACCAGGGCCGGACCGAGGAACTCCTCGCGGGTCTGGGCGACAGCAACTCGGAGATCTCCACCGCCGACCACTACGCGCGCCGCGTGCTGACCAGCCAGGACGCCTTCCTCCGCGAGAAGAACCGCTCGTGGCTGGACTGGTACGACGCCGACGGCACCAAGCTCGCGGCCATGAAGGTCATCGAGCTGACCCTGCTCGAGGAGATGGAGCAGAAGGCCCGTGAGCTGAAGAACGAGGCCCAGCAGGACGCCATCGTCAACGGTGCCCTGATCCTCATCGTCCTCGGTGTCTCCCTCGTCGGCGCCTTCGTCATGGCCCGCTCGATGATCCGCTCGCTGCGCCGCCTGCAGGACACCGCGACGCGCGTCGCCCAGGACCGGCTGCCCGAGCTCGTCAAGCAGCTGTCCGAGTCCGACCCGCAGGACGTGGACACGTCCGTGGAGTCGGTCGGTGTGCACACCCGCGACGAGATCGGCCAGGTGGCCGCGGCGTTCGACGACGTGCACCGCGAGGCCGTCCGCCTCGCCGCCGAGCAGGCCCTCCTGCGAGGCAACGTCAACGCGATGTTCACCAACCTCTCGCGCCGCTCGCAGGGCCTCATCCAGCGTCAGCTGTCGCTCATCTCCGAACTGGAGTCGCGCGAGGCCGACCCGGACCAGCTCTCCTCGCTCTTCAAGCTCGACCACCTCGCGACCCGCATGCGCCGTAACGGCGAAAACCTCCTCGTCCTCGCGGGCGAGGAGCCGGGCCGCCGGTGGACGCGACCCGTCCCGCTCGTCGACGTGCTCCGTGCGGCCGCCTCCGAGGTGGAGCAGTACGAGCGCGTCGAGCTGGCCTCGGTGCCCGGCACCGACGTCGCCGGCCGCGTCGTCAACGACCTCGTGCACGTCCTCGCCGAGCTGCTGGAGAACGCCACCTCGTTCTCCTCCCCGCAGACCAAGGTCAAGGTCACCGGTCACGCGCTGCCCGACGGCCGGGTGCTCGTCGAGATCCACGACACCGGTATCGGCCTCTCCCCCGAGGACCTCGCCGCGATCAACGAGCGGCTCGCGTCGCCGCCGACCGTGGACGTCTCCGTCTCCCGCCGCATGGGTCTGTTCGTGGTCGGCCGCCTGTCCCTGCGACACGGCATCCGCATCCAGCTGCGCCCCTCCGACTCGGGCGGTACGACGGCCCTCGTCATGCTCCCGGTGGACGTCGCCCAGGGCGGCAAGAAGCCGGGTCCGATGCCGGGCCAGGGCGGCCCCGGTGGCGCCCAGGGTGCCCCCGGCGGGCAGGCTTCCGTGCCCGGTGCGGCCGCACGGCCGCCCGTGGGCGCGGGTCCGCAGCGCGGCCAGGTCGGTGCGGGCGGCCAGCGCGCCGCCCTCCCGGGCCGCGACGGCGCCGGTCAGCGTCCGCAGGGCCCCCAGGGCGGGCGGCCTCCGCAGCAGGGCGGTCCCGGTGCTCCCGGTGCCCGTCCGCAGCAGGGTCAGACCACCGCGGGGCAGGGCCAGGGCGCCTTCGGCGCCGGTGGGCCGCTGCCGGCCCGCGGTCCGGTCGCCAACGGCGGCTTCGGCGGCGGCCCGCAGGGCCGTCCGGCGTCGTCTCCCTCGGCCTCCGGTCCCTCCGGATTCCCGCAGGGCAACGGCTTCGAGCGGCCGCAGCAGCCGCAGCAGGCCCAGCAGCCGCAGCCCCAGCAGCAGTCGGGCGCTCAGGCTCCGAACGGTGCCCGCCCGCAGCTGCCGCCGCGCGGCGGTGCCCCGCGTCCCGAGCTTCCCGGCCCGCAGACGACCAGCTGGGGCGCCGACCAGGCCCGCGGCCACGACGAGCTCTCGGGTCCCGGTTCGACGGCGGAGTTCGCCCGCCCGGACTTCAACGCCCCGATGCCGCAGGGCGACGGCCTGGCCAGCACGACCGGACAGTTCGAGCGTCCGGACGTGCGGGGCCCCGTGGACCCGTCCACCACCGGACAGTTCGAGCGCCCGGGCTACCAGCCCCAGCGGCCCGGCGGCCCCGGTGTCGGCGGATTCGCCCGTCAGCAGCCCCAGGCCCCGCAGCAGCCGCAGCACACGCAGCCGCAGGCTCCGCAGTCCGGCGGCGCGTACGCACCGCCCGCCCGCCCGGAGACCCCGCGACTGCCGCAGGCTCACCGGCCGGAGGCGCTGCCGCCGGCCCCGAGCTCCGGTGACGGCCGCAGCCCGATATTCGACACGCTGGAGTCGAACTGGTTCCGCGAGGAGGGGCAGCAGCCCCCCGCGCAGGGACCGGGCGTACCCCAGCAGCAGCAGTCCGCTCCTGCGGCCCCGGCGCCTCAGCAGCAGCTGCCGCAGCGCGGCCAGGAGCAGGCGGCCGAGCCCGCCGCGGCGGCGACCGGCAGCATGCCGACCGTCAGCTGGAAGTCCTCGCCGAACGACGAGCTGATGCGCCAGGCCGAGCGCGTGCGCCAGCCCGCCGCCGGCGGGATCACGACCTCGGGGCTGCCCCGCCGGGTCCCGCGGGCGAACCTCGTGGCCGGCACCGCGCAGCAGCAGGCCGAGGCGCAGGCAGGCCCCCAGGTCTCGCGGGCACCGGACGACGTCCGTGGCCGTCTGACCAACCTCCGACGCGGTATCCAGCAGGGCCGTCAGGCCGGCAACAACGGACCGGCGACCGGCAGTTACCACATCGATCCCACTTACCAGCAGGAGCGTTAGTTGAGTTCGATGAGCCAGGCGGCACAGAACCTGAACTGGTTGATCACCAACTTCGTGGACAACACCCCCGGGGTGTCCCACACGGTGGTGGTCTCCGCCGACGGACTCCTTCTGGCGATGTCCGAAGGATTCCCCCGCGACCGCGCCGATCAGCTGGCGGCCGTGGCCTCCGGACTGACCTCCCTGACCGCCGGGGCCTCCCGCATCTTCGAGGGTGGCGCCGTCAACCAGACCGTGGTCGAGATGGACCGGGGATTCCTCTTCCTCATGTCCGTCTCGGACGGATCCTCACTCGCCGTACTGGCGCACCCCGAGTGCGACATCGGCCTCGTGGGCTACGAGATGGCCCTTCTGGTGGATCGCGCGGGCAGTGTCCTCACTCCGGACCTGCGCGCCGAACTGCAGGGAAGCCTGCTCGGCTGACTTCCCAATCTCCCGGCCGGACGGTACTACCGGCCGGGAGATCGGGGCCCCGCCCCGAAATCCAGTACCCCCGCCAGGCCGTCATACCGCTCCCCCCACCGGCCGCCCCGTCAGACGGCACGCTGACCACTGCTGTCCAGCCCGGAGGATCAATGACCCCGCCCCCCGCCTACCCCGATGCGTACGGAGACTCGTACTCGGAAGGCGATCAGCCGCTGGTGCGTCCGTACGCGATGACCGGCGGCCGGACCCGGCCCCGCTACCAGCTCGCCATCGAGGCGCTGGTCAGCACCACCGCCGATCCGATGCACCTGTCCGGCCTGCTCCCGGAGCACCAGCGCATCTGCACCCTGTGCCGCGAGGTCAAGTCGGTCGCCGAGGTCTCCGCACTGCTGTCGATGCCGCTCGGTGTCGCCCGGATCCTCGTCGCCGACCTGGCGGAGGCCGGAATGGTGGCCATCCACCAGCCGGGCAATGGAGAGGCCGGCGGCACGCCGGATGTAACGCTGCTCGAAAGGGTGCTCAGTGGCCTTCGGAACATCTAGCGGAGCGGCTCCTGCCCGCTCCACCACCTCCGCCAAGATCGTGGTGGCGGGCGGCTTCGGCGTGGGCAAGACCACGTTCGTCGGAGCCGTGTCCGAGATCAACCCGCTGCGCACCGAAGCCGTCATGACCAGCGCCTCCGCCGGCATCGACGACCTCACCCACACCGGTGACAAGACGACCACCACGGTCGCCATGGACTTCGGCCGCATCACCCTGGACCAGGACCTGATCCTGTACCTCTTCGGTACCCCGGGCCAGGACCGCTTCTGGTTCATGTGGGACGACCTCGTCCGCGGCGCCATCGGTGCGATCGTGCTCGTCGACACGCGCCGCCTCGCCGACTGCTTCCCCGCGGTCGACTACTTCGAGAACAGCGGCCTGCCTTTCGTCGTGGCCCTCAACGGCTTCGAGGGGCACCAGCCGTATACCCCGGAGGAAGTCCGCGAAGCGCTGCAGATCGGCCCCGGCGCCCCCATCATCACGACGGACGCCCGCCACCGGGCGGACGCGAAGAGCGCGCTCATCACGCTCGTCGAGCACGCCCTCATGGCGCGTCTCAAGTAACACCACGCAGGCAGCCCGGCTCAAGCGGCACCACTCAAGTCCCACGGGTTCTTCACAACGTGAGAGGGCGGGCTGTGTCATAGGACACGGCCCGCCCTCTCGGTTCATAACGTTTCGACAGACAATTGCCGCCAGTTGGCCACGGGGTGCGTTCGGTTGGTGCCGCTACGCGCACAACTCCTTCTATTTTTGCCGTAGGAAGCTCTTTATGTCCGATTTACGTGGGGCATAAGGATCACGGAATGGCTGATTCCAACTGTTTGGAACACGGCCGTTAACCGTGCTGGAATTCAACGAACTAGCTAGTAGCACCGCCGGAAGGTTGTTGGTCGAGTGAGGCGAAGCAATGCAAGCCCCGCGGTTGAACCCGCGCGCGGCAACTTCACCCCGCCGCCGCGAGCGGCCGCGTCGCCCGTCGACGTGCCCGTGGAGCCACCGGCGCGCCCCGGGAGCACCAGCAAGTTCTCGCCCCGCAACTGGCGCGTGCCGACCCGCCTGAACGCCATCCTCCTCGTACCGGCCCTCGTGGGCCTGGTCATGGGCGGCTTCCAGGTGAAGGGCTCGGTCGACCAGTGGAACGAAGCCAAGGACGCCGAGCAGATAGCCCGGGTCGTCCAGGCGGCCTCGGAGTACAGCCAGGCACTGCTCAACGAGCGTGACCTCACGGCCGAGCCCCTCCTGAACGGCCAGACCAACGCCGAGCAGGTCACCAAGGCGTACGCGGTCACCACGGGTGCCAAGGAGAAGTTCGACAAGGCCGTCCAGGACATGCCGAAGAACCAGGGCCTGGAGCGGCGCCTGGACCTCTTCCGCGCGGAAGAGCCCAAGCTCAAGGACGTCCGGGAGAAGGCCTACCAGGCCGCCTTCGAGACCCCCAAGAAGAACCTCCCCTCCGCTGCCGGCCCCATCCCGACCGAAGAGGGCTACGTCGGGGTCCAGCACTACCTCATGCAGTTCGCCAACGAGCTCGGTCTCGGCACCGGCAACGTGACCTCGTACGGCCGCATGGTCTACGCGGTCCAGCTGGCCAAGGCGGCGAACTCGCTGCAGCGCTCCGTCGGCACCCACCTGCTCGTCCGTCCCAGCACGGACGAGAACGTGCGCAAGGCCCAGCTCGTCGCCTTCTCCTCGTACGCCTACCTCGAGGAAATCGCCATCGGCGAGTACGTCGCGGCCGGCACCGAGGACGACGTGAACCGCCTCAAGGAGGTCATGGGCAAGAAGTCGGACGAGGGCAAGGCCAAGCTCGCCGACGCCAAGCACCAGGCCGAGCAGGCCGGTACCCGCTTCGTGCCGCCGCCCGCCCCCAACGGCAACCCGCTCCTCGGCATGACCGAGGCGATCGCCAGCGGCGAGAGCAAGAAGAAGCTCGCCGAGAACGGGACGAACCCCCTGTTCTGGCAGGCCGCCGCCACCGCCAAGTTCGACGGCTACGACGAGATCGAGAAGGAACTCCTCGCCAAGGCCGTCGACGACGCCGTCGCGGTCTCCGACGAGGCCCGCACCGACGCCATCGTCAACGGCGCCATCGTGGTCGTGGCCCTGCTCGCCGCCTTCATCATGGCCGGCCTCATGGCCCGCCAGATGGGCCGCGCGATGCGCCGCCTGCGCAGCTCGGCCTTCGACATCGCCGAGCAGCGCCTGCCGATGCTCGTCGACCAGCTCTCGCGCACCGATCCGGGCAAGGTCGACACCCGTGTCCTCCCGATCCCGATCGACTCCCAGGACGAGATCGGCGAGGTCGCCCGCGCCTTCGACCAGGTCCACCGGGAAGCCGTCCGGCTCGCCGCCGAGCAGGCGCTCCTGCGAGGGAACGTCAACGCGATCTTCACGAACCTCTCCATGCGCAACCAGTCGCTGATCGAGGGCCAGCTGACCCTCATCACCGACCTGGAGAACAACGAGGCCGACCCGGACCAGCTGGAGAACCTCTTCCGCCTGGACCACCTGGCCACCCGTATGCGCCGCAACGGCGAGAACCTCCTCATCCTCGCGGGTGAGGAGCCGGGCCGCCGCTGGGACCAGCCGGTGCCCCTCGTCGACGTGCTGCGCGCCGCCTCCTCCGAGGTGGAGCAGTACGAGCGCATCGAGCTCTCGGGCGTCTCCGAGGCCGAGATCCACGGCCAGGCCGTGACCGACCTCGTGCACCTGCTCGCCGAGCTGCTGGAGAACGCCACCACGTTCTCCTCCCCGCAGACCAAGGTCCGCGTCAACGCGACCCGTCTTCCGGACGGCCGCGTGATGGTCGAGATCCACGACAAGGGCATCGGCCTCACCGCCGAGGACTTCGCGGACATCAACCACAAGCTGGCCAACCCGCCGACCGTGGACGCCGCGATCTCGCAGCGCATGGGTCTGTTCGTGGTCGGCCGGCTGGCGGACCGCCACAGCATCCGCGTCCAGCTGCGCCCCTCGGGCGAGGCGGCCGGCACCACCTCGCTGGTCATGCTCCCCGACGCCATCACCCACGGTGGCGGTGGCGAGGGCATGCCGGACGACGACTTCACGGTCTCCCAGATCATCCCGGAGCAGAAGGCCCAGCAGGCCGCACCGCTGCGCACCGCCGCCGAACTCGGTTTCGACGACTCCCGGTACGACCAGCAGGGCGCCGACGGCCTCCCGGCCGACCCGGTGGGCCGGTCCCTGGGACAGCAGGAGCGCCGGGCCGCGCTGGCCGCCCAGGTGGGTTACCCGCAGGACCAGCAGCAGTACGCCGACCCGTCCGCCCAGGAGTATCCGGAACCCCAGCCGGAGCACGGGTACCAGGAGTACCAGGGCTACGACCAGCAGTCCGGACAGGCCTACGACTCCTCCTACGAGGCTCAGCAGGCACAGCAGGGCTACGAGGCGTACCCGCAGCAGGACTACGGTTATACGGAAGACGGCTACCCGGACCAGCAGCCGGCCACCCAGGGCTACGACAATGGCTACGAAGCCCGGTCGGAGCAGGCCGAGTGGCCCGATCAGAACACGTATCCGGCTGCCTACCAGCAGGATTACGGGACCGAATCGGAATCCCAGGCCGTCCCCGAACGGGCCGCGGAACGCGTAGGCTTCGACCGTCCGGGCGCCGCTGCCGACACCGGTCACGTGATGACCGGAGCGGGCCTGCCGCGCCGCGGCAGCCAGCAGCAGTGGCAGCCGGCACAGCAGGAAGCGGAGTCCACCGGATCCCTCTTCGAACAGCGGTCGCCGCGTCAGCAGCAGCCCGCCGCTCCGGAGCAGGGGAAGGAAGGCGGCACCGACTGGCGCTCGGGTAACGACGAGCGCTGGCAGCAGGCCGCCAAACTCCGTGAGCCGAAGGCGGGCGGGGTCACCCCGTCCGGTCTCCCTCGGCGCGTGCCCAAGGCCAACCTGGTCGAGGGCGCAGCGGAGACGACCCCGCAGGGCGGCCCCCAGGTCTCCCGCGCTCCGGAGGACGTCCGCGGCAGGTTGAGCAACCTGCGGCGCGGTGTCCAGCAGGGACGCAGCGCGGGTTCTGAGCAGTCAAGTAACAGCTATGACCAGGAGCGTTAGTGTGAGCCCGATGAGCCAGGCGGCACAGAACCTGAACTGGTTGATCACCAACTTCGTGGACAACACCCCAGGGGTGTCCCACACCGTGGTGGTCTCCGCCGACGGCCTTCTTCTGGCGATGTCCGACGGGTTTCCGCGCGACCGCGCCGATCAGCTGGCGGCCGTGGCCTCCGGTCTGACCTCGCTGACCGCCGGGGCCTCCCGCATCTTCGAGGGTGGCGCCGTCAACCAGACCGTGGTCGAGATGGACCGGGGATTCCTCTTCCTCATGTCCGTCTCGGACGGATCGTCCCTCGCGGTGCTCGCGCACCCCGAGTGCGACATCGGCCTCGTGGGCTACGAGATGGCCCTTCTGGTGGATCGCGCGGGCAGTGTCCTCACCCCGGACCTGCGCGCCGAACTGCAGGGAAGCCTTCTCAACTAGCAAACAGGCAGTGCGTTTCGCGCCATCGCACCGTAGGGTGCGGTGGCGCGGTTCCACAGGGAGTACTGCGTACTTGGAGTCGGAGGAGGAAACGTGACAACACCCGGAGGACATCCTTATGGCGGCGCGCAGCAGCCGCAGGGTGGGCACGACCAGAACCGCTTCAACTTCCCCTCCGCTCCCAGCCGGCCCGTGCCGGAGCAGAACCCGTACCAGCAGCAGCCGTACGGACAGCCCCAGCAGCCCCAGCACCAGATGCCGCCGCAGCAGCCTCCGCGCGCCGCACGGCAACCGGCGCCGAAGGCCCACAACCCGCTGGTGCGCCCGTACGCGATGACCGGCGGCCGTACTCGGCCGCGCTACCAGCTCGCCATCGAGGCGCTGGTCAGTACCACGGCCGATCCCGCGCGCCTGCAAGGGCAGTTGCCCGAGCACCAGCGCATCTGCCGCCTGTGCCAGGAGATCAAATCCGTCGCGGAGATCTCGGCACTCCTCTCCATTCCTCTTGGTGTCGCCCGCATCCTCGTCGCCGACCTGGCGGAGGCGGGCCTTGTCGCCATTCACCAGCCCGGCGGCGACGAGTCTGCCGGTGGCCAGCCAGACGTGACACTGCTCGAAAGGGTGCTCAGTGGACTTCGCAAGCTCTAACGGCGGAGCGGCTCCTGCTCGCTCCACCACCTCCGCGAAGATCGTGGTGGCGGGCGGCTTCGGCGTGGGCAAGACCACGTTCGTCGGAGCCGTGTCCGAGATCAACCCGCTGCGCACCGAAGCCGTCATGACCAGCGCCTCCGCCGGCATCGACGACCTCACCCACACCGGTGACAAGACGACCACCACGGTCGCCATGGACTTCGGCCGCATCACCCTGGACCAGGACCTGATCCTGTACCTCTTCGGTACCCCGGGCCAGGACCGCTTCTGGTTCATGTGGGACGACCTCGTCCGCGGCGCCATCGGCGCCGTCGTGCTCGTCGACACGCGCCGCCTCGCCGACTGCTTCCCCGCGGTCGACTACTTCGAGAACAGCGGCCTGCCTTTCGTCATCGCCCTCAACGGCTTCGACGGGCACCAGCCCTACACGCCGGAGGAAGTCCGCGAGGCCCTGCAGATCGGCCCGGACGCCCCCATCATCACGACGGACGCCCGCCACCGGGCGGACGCGAAGAGCGCGCTCATCACGCTCGTCGAGCACGCCCTCATGGCGCGCCTGCGGTAGCGGCAGCGGTTCGCAGCATCCGAAAGGCCCCCGTGTCGTACGACGCGGGGGCCTTCGGCGTGTCAGGGCCCGGCCGTACGGGACGGCATCCGCGCCCCTGACCGGGTACGCGGAAGGCCCCGCACCCTGTTCGGGGTGCGGGGCCTTGCGCCGGGCTCGGGGACTCAGCCCTGCCAGCTGTGCGGGGCGCGGAAGCCCGGGGTGCGCTCCAGACGGCGCCAGCCGGCCTGGCGGGGCGTGCGGATCGCGGTCTCCTCGGGGGTGGCGGCGGCGCGGGCGAGCAGGATCGCGGTGATCGCGGCCAGCTCCTCGGGCGCGGCATTGCCCTTCTCGACGCGCAGCAGGGTGTCAGTGGCGGTGGTCATGGGGTGGCAGGTCTCCTTCGCGGTTACTGCGGCGGGTTGCCGTGCTTGCGGGACGGCAGATCGGCGTGCTTGTTGCGGAGCATCGCGAGGGCGCTGACGAGGACCTCGCGGGTCTCGGCGGGGTCGATGACGTCGTCGACGAGGCCGCGCTCGGCCGCGTAGTACGGGTGCATCAGTTCGGCCTTGTACTCCTTGACCATGCGGACGCGCATGGCCTCGGGGTCCTCGGCGTCCGCGATCTGCTTGCGGAAGATGACGTTGGCGGCACCCTCGGCGCCCATCACGGCGATCTCGTTGGTGGGCCAGGCGTAGGTGAGGTCGGCGCCGATGGACTGGGAGTCCATGACGATGTACGCGCCGCCGTAAGCCTTGCGCAGGATCAGCGAGATCCGCGGGACGGTGGCGTTGCAGTACGCGTACAGCAGCTTGGCGCCGTGGCGGATGATGCCGCCGTGCTCCTGGTCGACGCCCGGCAGGAAGCCGGGGACGTCGAGCAGGGTGACGATCGGGATGTTGAAGGCGTCGCACATCTGGACGAAGCGCGCGGCCTTCTCGGAGGCCTCGATGTCCAGGACTCCGGCGAGGTGGCCGGGCTGGTTGGCGACGATGCCGACGACCTGGCCGTTCATCCGGGCCAGGGCGCAGATGATGTTGCGGGCCCAGCGCTCGTGGATCTCCAGGACGTCGCCCTCGTCGACGATCTCCTCGATGACCTTGAGCATGTCGTACGGGCGGTTGCCGTCGGCGGGCACCAGGTCCAGCAGGACCTCGCTGCGGCGGTCCGCGGGGTCGCTCGTCTCGTGGACGGGCGGGTTCTCGCGGTTGTTGGAGGGCAGCATCGAGATGAGGTAGCGGACCTCGGAGATGCAGGTCTCCTCGTCGTCGTACGCGAAGTGCGCGACGCCCGAGGTCTCGGCGTGCACGTCGGCGCCGCCGAGGCCGTTCTGGGTGATCTCCTCGCCGGTCACCGCGCGGACCACGTCCGGGCCGGTGATGAACATCTGCGAGGTGTCGCGGACCATGAAGACGAAGTCCGTCAGGGCCGGGGAGTACGCGGCGCCGCCGGCGCACGGGCCGAGCATGACCGAGATCTGCGGGATGACGCCTGAGGCCTTGGTGTTGCGCTGGAAGATGCCGCCGTAGCCGGCGAGGGCGGAGACGCCCTCCTGGATACGGGCGCCGGCGCCGTCGTTCAGGGAGACCAGCGGGGCACCGGCCGCGATGGCCATGTCCATGATCTTGTGGATCTTCGTGGCGTGGGCCTCGCCCAGGGCGCCGCCGAAGATGCGGAAGTCGTGCGCGTAGACGAAGACCGTGCGGCCCTCGACCGTGCCCCAGCCGGTGATGACACCGTCGGTGAAGGGCTTCTTGGCCTCCAGGCCGAACCCGGTCGCGCGGTGGCGGCGGAGCTGTTCGACCTCCTTGAAGGAACCTTCGTCGAGGAGCAGCGCGATGCGCTCACGGGCGGTCAGCTTGCCCTTGGCGTGCTGGGTCTCGGTCGCGCGGTCACTGGGGCCGCGCCGCGCCTGCTCGCGCAGGGAGTGCAGCTCGGCCACGCGCCCACGGGCGTCCGTCGGCTCGCTCGGGGTCTGGTCCACAACGGTCATGTACCGACCTTACGAAGATCGCCATGAAAAACCTCCGTTCATTCCGCACAGTCTCGGGAGTCTTCCGCTGTGTGGCCCGCACAGTACGACCGGAGGATGTACGGACTCCGCCAGACGGGACCTTCACCAGTTGTAGGACCTTCACAAAATGACCTGACACCCCGCCTAGATGTTGAAATTTAAACGGAATGGGTCTAGCGTCGTTCTCGTTGAAGTCGTTGAAAGTTCAACAGACTCTTCCGACCGAGCAGAACGCCCAGACACTACCGAGGAGCAGGCCATGGGTCTCTTCACCCGCCGTAACCAGACCGCCGACCACCAGAACGGCGCCGCCGTCACCACGCTGGACGTGGACCCGGCGCTCGCCGCCCTCACCGGCGACTACGTCATCGACGCCGCCCACAGCAGCATCGGCTTCACCGTCCGCCACGCCATGGTCACCAACGTCCGCGGCTCCTTCGCGGAGCACGAGGGCGCCCTGCACCTGGACGGCGCCGACCCGGCCCGCTCCACGGCCTCCATCGACGTCAAGATCCCGTCGGTCAGCACCGGCATCGCCGACCGCGACGCCCACCTGCTGGGCAGCGACTTCTTCGACGCCGAGCTCTTCCCGCTGATGACCTTCCGCTCCACGGAGGCGCGCCAGCTCGGCGGGGACGACTACCGCATCACCGGCGAACTGACGATCAAGGACGTCACGCGGCCGCTCTCCATCGACCTGGAGTTCACGGGCTCCGCCAAGGACGTATACGGCAACGAGCGCGTCGGCTTCGAGGGCTCCGCCGAGATCCTGCGCTCCGACTGGGGCCTGACCTGGAACGCCGCACTGGAGGCCGGCGGCGTCATGGTCAGCGACAAGGTGAAGCTGACCTTCGACATCTCGGCCGTCAAGCAGGGCTGACCGGCGGGATCCGGCGCACCCCGGGGGCGGCTAGAAGCCGCCCCCGCCGTCGAAGCCGCCGCCCCCGTCGAAGCCGCCGCCGCCGAAGTCCCCGCCGCCGAAATCGGACGGGTTGAAGTCGGCCCCGGAGACGTCCCCGCCGTCGAAGCCGCCGCCGCCGAGGTCCGCGGCGTAGGCGGGGCTGGACATCATCGAACCGAGCATCGTGCCCACGAGCAGGCCGGGCAGGATGCCGCCGCCGAAGTAGCCGCCGGCCCAGGGACCGTACGCCGGGCCGGCGTCGTAGTACGGCCGCGGACCGTGCTCGGTGTCGACCGTGCGCACCGCCGGGTCCAGGCCGTCGCGCAGCCGCACGGCGTCCGCCGTGCAGACGGGCACGGTACGGGCCGCCCCGCCGGCCGGAGCCCACGAGGCGTCCTCGGTGCTCGGCCCGTGACGCGGGTCGAAGAAGCAGGGCGACCGGCGCTCGGGCACCGGCTTCCGCTGCCGGCGCGCGTCCAGGCACGCCAGGGCGTACCGGCCGTCCTCCAGGGCCTGGGTGACGCCCGTGACCTCTTCGGGGTACCGCACCGAGCCCATGATCTGCTTGGCCTTGTCGTACGAGTCGAGCCCCTGCTCGAAGTCCTTGCGCATGGCGTCGTCGGCGCCGGGCTCGCCGGGGTGGAAGTCGAGCCGGTCGAGCTCCTCGCCGAAGGCCGTGATGTCCTCGTCGACGACCACGCTCAGGCGCTCCAGGGCCGCGCGCCGGGCCTCTTCCTTCTTCTTCCGGTTGCGGCGGACCAGCGCGTACGCGCCTCCGCCGCCGAGGGCGGCCACCGCGCCGAGGGCGATCAGCCCGCCGACGGGGGCGCCGGTGTCAGCGCCCGTGGTGCCCCAGGAGGCCGGGGCGGTGCCCTTGGCCTGGCTCAGGGCCTGGTCGACGAAGTTGTCGAGCTGGGTCGCCGCGTCGGGCGTCCCCACCTTCACCGCGTCGGTGAGGTTGCGTACGGCGTTGGCCGGCATGACCGCCGTGTCGGCTCGGGCGCTGAAGCCGTCGCCGAGCCGGATCGCGTAGAGACCGGTGATGCCGGTCTCGGTCCTGACGGCCCCGAACACCTTGTCGGCGGGGAACTCGTCCGTCGCGGGCAGCACGGCGACGAACACCGGCTTCCCCGCGTCCTTGATCTTCTTCGCGAGCGCGTCGGCCTCGGCCTGCGGCAGCTGCGCCTGCATCCGGGGGTCCACGTAGACGGGCCCGTCCTTGAGGGCCTCCCCCACGGCGGCGACCCCGGTCGCCGCCGACGCCTGCGGGGCGGCCACGAGCGCGGTCCCCGACAGGGCCAGCAGCAGACCGGCCAGCACTGATCCCAAACGTACGGATATAAGCCTGGTCCTCATACGGATGACGCTACCCGAACCGGACCTTTCCTGTGTGAGTAGGACATAAGGACCCGGGACTACTCGGCCGGTTCGACGCCCGCGTGCAGGAGGCCGTACGTGAACGCGTCCTCCAGGGCCTGCCAGGAAGCGGCGATCACGTTCTCGGCGACGCCGACCGTGGACCACTCGCGGACACCGTCCGTCGTGGCGATCAGCACGCGGGTCGTGGACTCCGTGCCGTGCTTGCCCTCCAGGATGCGGACCTTGTAGTCGACCAGCTCGAACTTGGCCAGCTGCGGGTAGAACCGCTCCAGCGCCACCCGCAGCGCCCGGTCCAGCGCGTTGACCGGGCCGTTGCCCTCGGCCGTCGCGACGATCCGCTCGCCCTTCGCCCACAGCTTGACCGTGGCCTCGTTGGCGTGGGTGCCGTCCGGCCGGTCCTCGACGATCGCCCGCCAGGACTCGATGCGGAAGTACTTGCGGGCCCGGCCCTCGGCCTCGGCGCGCAGCAGCAGCTCGAAGGAGGCGTCGGCGGCCTCGTACGTGTAGCCCTGGAGCTCCCGCTCCTTGACCCGCTCCACGACCCGGGAGATCAGCGCGCGGTCCCCGTTCAGCTCGACGCCGAGCTCCTTGCCCTTGAGCTCGATGGAGGCGCGGCCGGCCATGTCGGAGACCAGCATCCGCATGGTGTTGCCGACCCGCTCGGGGTCGATGTGCTGGTAGAGGTCGGGGTCGACCTTGATGGCCGAGGCGTGCAGGCCCGCCTTGTGCGCGAAGGCGGAGACGCCGACGTACGGCTGGTGCGTGGACGGGGTGAGGTTCACGACCTCGGCGATGGCGTGCGAGATGCGGGTCATCTCGGCGAGCGCACCCTCGGGGAGCACCTTGCGCCCGTACTTGATCTCCAGGGCGGCGACGACGGGGAAGAGGTTGGCGTTGCCGACGCGCTCGCCGTAGCCGTTGGCCGTGCACTGGACGTGCGTGGCGCCCGCGTCCACGGCGGCCAGGGTGTTGGCGACGGCGCAGCCGGTGTCGTCCTGGGCGTGGATGCCCAGGCGGGCGCCGGTGTCGGCGAGGACGGTGGCGACGGTGGCCGTCACCTGGGCGGGCAGCATGCCGCCGTTGGTGTCGCAGAGGATGACGACGTCGGCGCCGGCCTCGTGGGCGGTGCGGACGACGGCCTTCGCGTACGCGGCGTTGGCCCGGTAGCCGTCGAAGAAGTGCTCGCAGTCGACGAAGACGCGGCGGCCCTGGGCGACCAGGTGGGAGACGGTGTCGCGGACCATCTCCAGGTTCTCGTCGAGGGTGGTGCGCAGGGCGAGTTCGACGTGGCGGTCGTGGGACTTGGCGACGAGCGTGATCACGGGGGCGCCGGACTCCAGCAGGGCCCGCACCTGCGGGTCCGCGGCTGCCGTGCCGCCAGCCCGCCGGGTCGCGCCGAAGGCGACCAGCTGGGCGTTCTTGAAGCCGATCTCGGCGCGTGCGCGGGCGAAGAACTCGGTGTCACGGGGGTTGGCGCCGGGCCAGCCGCCCTCGATGAAGCCCACTCCGAAGTCGTCCAGGTGCCGGGCGATCGTCAGCTTGTCGGCGACCGTGAGGTTGATGCCCTCGCGCTGCGCACCGTCGCGCAGGGTGGTGTCGAAGACGTGGAAGCTGTCGTCCAGGCCCCCTGAGCGCACAGTTGCCGCCTCTGGTGTCGTCGTCATGCTGATCTGACTCCTGTCGGATGAGTGGTTCCGGATGCCCGCCGAAC
The DNA here is from genome assembly GCF_044747975.1 of Streptomyces sp. NPDC090045. NCBI lineage: Bacteria > Bacillati > Actinomycetota > Actinomycetes > Kitasatosporales > Streptomycetaceae > Streptomyces > Streptomyces sp. NPDC090045. Next base: position 2,478 of record NZ_JBIVFA010000020.1, on the reverse strand, counting down.
GGGCAGGCCGCCGTCACTGCCCCCATCATCGCGCGCGGTCCGGTCCCGGCTCGGATGGTCCGGGAAACGAAAAAACCTCTCGCGGGTAGCGAGAGGTCTGCGCGCGGGTCCGAGGCACGGTGGCCGCTTCCGCGAAGTTCTTCCGCGGTTCAGCGGCCACTGGGGACCGGCGCGCTGCTGGCGATAATCATGAGCTGAGCAGGCACGCTGGCAGTGTGGCACACCGCTCGCCGCGGATGGACAGGTATCTCAGCATGCGGGCACCTCGGCCGGCGGGCCCGCTCGGACCTGCCCGTGGCCGGGTGCCGCGCCGTTGCGGGGGCTCCGCCCCCCGAGCCCCCGCGCCTCGAACGCCGGCGAGGCTGAATCTACGGCCGGAGGGACAGGGTGTCCGTCAGGAACTCGCGGACGTGGGCCAGGATCTCCTCCCGGCCGATCGTCGGCAGACCTACCGCCAGCTGGATGCTGAATCCGTCGAGCAGGGCCCTGATGCGGGTCGCCACGCGCTCGGCGTCCACCGGGCGGAACTCCCCGCGGGAGATGCCCTCGGCGAGCAGGGCCACCAGGTCGCGGTGCCAGGCGCCCTCGATGGCCGCCTGCCGCTCGCGTTCCTGGGGGCCGGCGTTCTGGGAGCGGTTCCACACCTCCAGCCACAGCGTCCAGTGCGGGTCGCGGGCCTGCGTGGGCACGTACAGGTCGACGTACGCCTGCAGGCGCTCGGCGACCGGACCGCGGCGGGAGAGCAGGGCCCGCCGCTCGCTGCCGAGCGCCGCCTCGCTCCACTCCAGGGTCTGCAGCAGGAGCTCGTCCTTGCTGCGGAAGTAGTAGAGGAGGTGGCCGCTGCTCATGCCGACCTCGCGGCCCAGACCGGCCATGGTCAGGCCTTCCAGGCCGCGCTCGGCGATCGTGGCCATGGCGGCGACGAGTACGTCCTCGCGCGGGGGCGCGTTCTTGCGCGCCGCCCGTACCGGCACTCCACCCGCCACCATGGCCCACTCCTCGTCCGTTTCCCGAAGGTCAGACCTTCGGCTGCTGCTGGGTGATGCAGTGGATACCGCCACCCCCGGCGAAAATCGTACGTGCGTCAACGAGTGTCACGGTCCGCTCGGGGAACAGTCCGCGGAAGATCTCCGCCGCCTCCTCGTCGCGCGGGTCGTCGAAGGAGCACAGGACCACGCCGCCGTTGCACAGGTAGTGGTTGATGTAGGAGTAGTCCACCCACTCCCCGTCCTCCTCCAGCACGGTCGGAGCGGGGATCTCCACGACCTCCAGCTGCCGGCCCCGCGCGTCGGTGGAGGCGCGCAGGATGGCGGCGATGGTCTTGCAGCGCTCGTGGTCCGGGTGGGCCGGGTCGGGCTGCGTGTGCACCATGACGACGCCGGGGCGGGCGAAGGCGGCCACGATGTCGACGTGGCCCTGGGTGCCGTAGGTGCCGTAGTCGCCGGCCAGGCCGTACGGCAGCCAGATCGCCTTGGTGGTGCCGAGGTGGGCGTGGATCTCGGCCTCGACCTGCTGGCGGGTCCAGCCGGGGTTGCGGCCCTCGCCCAGCTGCACGGTGTCGGTGAGGAGCACGGTGCCCTCGCCGTCGACGTGGATGGCGCCGCCCTCGTTGACGAGCTCGGTGCTGTACGTACGGGTGCCGGCCACGTCCGAGACGTGCCGGGCGATCTTCGAGTCGTGGTCCCAGCGGGCCCACTCCTGGGCGCCCCAGCCGTTGAAGGTCCAGTCGACGGCCGCGATCTCGCCGGCGTCGTTGGTGACGAAGGTCGGGCCGATGTCGCGCATCCAGGCGTCGTCGAGCTCCTGCTCGACCAGCTGTACGCCGTCGCCGACGATCGCGCGGGCGCTGTCGGCGTCGCCGGGCGAGACGACCAGGGTCACGGGCTCGTACGCACGGACCGCGCGGGCGACGGCGCCCCAGGCCTCGCGGGCCTCGGCGAGCTCCTGCTCGTTGGTGAAGGTGGGGTTGGGGCTGGGCCAGGCCATCCAGGTGCGCTCGTGGGGAGTCCACTCGGCGGGCATCCGGAAGCCGTCGTTCACGGGCTTGGCGGGCTGTGCAGTCATGGCAGGGGTCCTCACAGGCTTACAAGAAGTACAGGCGGTTGAGCGAGACCGACTCGGCGGCTTCGGAGCGCAGCGGTTCCCCGTCGAGGGAGACGAGTCCGCTGCGCGCGTCCACATCGACCGCGCCCACCCGGGAGTTGAGGAGCAGGTCCTTGGGGCCGATGCCGCGGGTGCCGCGGACGGCGACCCGGCGCCGGCGGGTCGGCATCTCGTCGGAGCCGAGGGCGGCGGCCGCGGCGGAGACGAAGGCCACGGAGATGTCGGCCGCGGTGGCCCCGTACGAGCCGAACTGCGGGCCGAGCACCAGCGGTTCGCAGGTGTCGGTGGCGGCGTTGGGGTCGCCGGTGACCCCGTACGCGGGGAAGCCCGACTTGAGGACGAGCTGGGGTTTGGCGCCGAAGAACTGCGGGCGCC
>NZ_JBIVFA010000019.1:122041-143273 GCF_044747975.1 Streptomyces sp. NPDC090045 | reverse complement strand
GCCGCCCACACCCTCACATCACCAAAGAGCCCACCCATAACCTGACCAACGACCAGCCTGGCTACCAGTCACGCCAAACACCGTTGCAGTACTAGACCGTGACCCTTCAGACGATCCGTCACTTTGCCGAAGCCCTGGATGATTCCCCACGGTGCTTACCGCCGGCTGGTGCATTAGCAACAGCGAGACCGCAAGCCCTAACCGCGACCACGGCCGGAAGGAGCTGACCGAGTGCAGTGAACTGCGTCGAAGAGTCGGCGCTCGGCTCAAGTGCCGGTCGGCTCGAACCAGTATCGCTGCGGCCAACGCAAACCACATCGGTGTCCAGTCCCGACCGCGTCAACCTTCAACGACACCTTGCCGGGCTGCGGCCGGGCGAGACGGAAATGAGAAACAGGGTCGTCCACGACGAACCATCTCTCAGCGTCAATCGGAGGGGCTGCCAATAGTCCCCCCACTGGGTGAACATGGCGAGCTGACGGCATTGCGATCCCCCCTGTCTCGCGAGACACCCAAATCGCGAAGAACACCTCCACGCCCACGTGGTGCCCCGTCAGCCCCCTGCCCTGGGCCCCGCAGCATGCCGCCCGCGCTACCGCGCAGAACGGAGCCACGTCGTGACCGGCCTCACCACTCTGGTCATGGCCCGCGAGCCCATCCCGGCCGCCTCTCCGTCCGTCTTCCTTGCCGGGCCTACTCCGGACAGGAGGGCGCCTGTTCCCGTCCTGACTGCCCGAGGCCCTGCGCGTGCTGACCGAGCAGTGGCTCGGCCGTCGCCCGCTGACAGTCCTGAGCCCGGAGTCCCGGCACGGCGAACGGGCTGACCGCTACGAGACGCAGGTCGACTGGGAGACCGCTGCCCGAGCGGCGGCCATGGCGATTCTCTTCTGGATTCCTCGCGACCTGCAGACCCTGCCGGGGATGACCACGAATGTGGAGTTCGGTCTGGACCTGTCGACGGACAAGGTGGTGCTGGGCTGTCCGCCGGACTGCCCCAACCCGGAGAGGAACGGGTACTTGATATACGTGGCCCGCCGTCACGGTGTGCCCGTGTGCACCACCCTCACCGACACGGTGGCCGCGGCGCTCGCCCTCGTCCCCGCCGAGGACAACCCGGTAGTCGAACGGGAGCAGTGGTGATCTTCGACGCGGACCTCAAGTCAGTGCCGGGCTTCACCGAGGTCGGCGTCTGGGTTGGTGGCTTTGTCAGCGAGTTTTGGGTTCTGTCACAGATCTTGGGGAGCGGTCGCGGAGGGTAACCGTGTCGTTCGATTACCGGGAAGGGGCACGAGGCCGGGTCCGTCAGCGTTCACGCATCCTGGTCCACCACCAGCCGTCCATCGCCCAATCGACGTAGTTGGGCTCCGGCAAGGTGCGGCGCTCGAATTCCTCATCGATGCGCGTGATCAGTCGACCCAAGTCCCGTTGGGCTCCGGGAGGAAGGTGTAGCATCGCCCGCTCCAGATCGTCACGAGCGTCTTCCACCTCTATCCCAGGCGAGCAGGCCTCGGAGGCGTTCAGGTAGCGGCCAGGTTGCTTGAAGGCCCACTCGAAGCGAGAGAGCGCATTCGCGATCGCGTTGGGCCACATCTCCTGGTCTTCGACCCGGCGGATCGCTGCACGAGTCCGCGCGGAGACACCGCGGACCCTCAGGACCGGATACTGCCATCGTGGCCGCCACCGCTCTGCGCGGAGGGCCTTGGGACGCCTACGCGGCATCGCCCTTTCGGATCAACATCAGGCCATCCTGCCACAGCTGGGCACCTGGATGGACCCCCGGGTCACACACCCGCGGCAACTGTTCCTGGGGGGCGTCTCGGAGTGTCACTGGAGCAGGATCATCTTGCGGAGCAGCCCGAATCCGGCTCGGCCGTAGAGCTGCCGCTTGATCTTCTTGATGCGGTTGACGGCGCCCTCGATGCTGCCAGAGCTCCAGTCGAGAGTCGTCGGAGGCCGGGACGGCGCGTCGGCCGGAGCCCCGCACGCACGCCATTTTCAGCAAACGCAAAGCATTCACGAGCCTTAGACGGTGTCTCACGTGGCGATCTTGTCCGCTGCTGGTCCATAGGCGCTCAGGGAAACAGCCTGTCAGGCTGGCCAGCTGAGCTGGCCGTTCACGATCGCCGGGAGAGACATGGGCATCTCGTGGGTGACCCAGGCGAACTCCAGGGCCGCGAGCGTGGCTCCCCGGTCCGTCCATACGAGGATCTCACCGACGTAGGCGCCGGACGGGTCATGGACGTGCGCGTCTACGGGTACGAGCGCTTCCGGCAGTGCTGCATGCTCGCAAGGTTCCCGGACCTGCAGGTCGACGCTCACGGAGTCGGGCCCCCAGACGGCGATCACCTCGGTGCGGTCCAGTTGACTCCGCAGTTGCGACGAGCCGGAGAACTCTGCCGACAGGATGTGTGCAAGTACTGCGCGCTCGTCGGTGTTCAACGGGCGCGGGTCGATGGAAAGAGGAGCCATGTGCCCATTCTGAGGTGGCGGGGCAACCAACCCAACGCCTGCACCGACCGCCGCCGGGGCGGCCCGGCAGCGGCATCATGATCGTTCATGGGTGGGGATATGGCGCAGCGGCTCGTGCCGGATGATCTATGGGCAATGGTCGAGCCGGTACTGCCGTCCTTCAGCTCGCGCCCGCAGGGCGGTGGCACCGCGCCGATCGACCAACGTGCCGTGTTCACGGCCGTCGTGTACGTGCTGACCAGCGGGTGCGCGTGGCGGTATCTGCCACCGGCGTTCGGAGTGTCGCCGGCGACGGCTCACCGGAGGTTTTCCCTCTGGACCGCATCCGGAGTGTGGCGTCGGCTGCACCGCGTGGTTCTGGACAAGATCGGAGCCCGCGGCGGACTCGACTGGAGCTCCGTGATCGTCGACGCGGCCTCGGTGCGCGCGAAAAGGGGGTCCGCTGACGGGGCCGAATCCGGTCGACCGAGGCAAAACGGGCAGCAAGCTGCACGTTCTGACCGACGCGCAGGGACTGCCCGTGGCCGTCGGGGCGTCCGCCGCGAACGTCAACGACGTCCAAGCGCTTCGTCCGCTCGTCCTCGGAATCCCGGCTGTCCGCTCACGCCGCGGCCCCCGTCGGCGACACCCCGACAAGGTCCGGGCCTACAAGGCGTACCACTCGGCCGGCAACTTGGCGTGGCTACGCGAACGCAGCATCATTCCGCGGATCGCCCGGCCAGGCCGGGTGTTCGGCGGAGAAGTACGCCTTGGCCGCGCGGAGTTTGACGGGTCGGCGCCGCCGTGGTCCCCGACGGGACCGGACGGCGGGTATGCCGCGGATGAGCGGCTTGAGGGCGAGGCTGTCGCGTACAGCACCCGCGACCAGCAGCATGCCGCACGGACATCACGTCACGTGAGACAACCTCTGAGCCTTGATCGGTGCGGCCGACCTGGCGGCCTGCTCGATCTTCGCGCAGTAGGCTGCACGGGCTTCCTCGTCGATCTGCTTCTCGTGTTCGGCGCGCAGCCCGGTCCGGCCGTCGAGGCCCTCGCGCAGGATGTCGGCGTGCCCGGCATGCCGGATGGACTCGCCGAGGACGTGGACCATGACGGCGAACAGGTTCGTGTCGGCATGAGGCTCCGGCCACCACGGCACGTGGCCGGGGGCGTCGAGGGGAAGCTCGTTGATCGTCGCGTCCGCGTGTTCCCACGTGCGCCGGTAGAACCCGGTGATCTGATCGCGGGTCTCGTCCTCGGTCGCCCACAGATCGCTGCCGTCGGAGTCCTGCCACCGGGGCAGCGGTTCCGGGGAAGGGCGGTCGAAGACCTCGCCGAAGTACCTGGCCTCGACGGTGGCCACGTGTTTGACCAGGCCGAGGAGATTGGTCCCGGTCGCCGTCAAAGGCCGGCGGGCGTCGTACTCGGACAAGCCGTCGAGTTTCCAGAGCAGCGCCTCGCGGTCCCGCCGCAGTCTGCCGTGCAGGTTGTCCTTCGCGAATTCATCGATCATGCGGCATGAACCTTCCATGGATTGGGACTCCTTGCACAATGGTCCACCGGGAATGACTGTCTGTCAGAGAGGCGTGGGGGTGCGGTTGGGGTGCGTGACGGCTCACCGCCGACCCGACCTGCGACGGCTACTGCGCAGGAAAACTACACGCATGCTGTTCGGTGCCGTTCTCTGATCCCGTTGAGTAGTTCGGGACGGGGACCGGGGAGGAGGTGGGCGGGTGCCAGGTGAGAATCCAGCCGGCGGTGAGCGCCGTCGCGCCGCCTGCCAGGGCGATTGCGCCGCCTGTTCCGATGACTGCGGCCACCGAGCCGAAGCAGGCCGGCCCGACGCCCTGCAGCGTCATGCTGCCGGAGCCGAGCAGGCCGAAGGCCTGGCCCTGGCCATCCTGCGGCAGGGCGTTCAGGAACGGCCTTTGCAGGCCGAGCCCGTAGGCGAATCCGAAGCCGCAGAGCAGCAGCAGACCGGACGAGACGCCCACTCCGGGCTCGGCGGCGAAGCCGACCAGCGGCAGTCCCATCAGCGCAATCAGCGGGACTACCAGTCGCTCCCGGGTGGGTGGCCGTAGGAGTCGGCCCACCAGCAGGTCGCCGACAAGCATGCCGACCGGCAGACAGCCCATCAGCACCGCGTACCAGCCGGGCGCGAAGTGGCGTCCTCCCGCGTAGGCGACGATCAGGCCTTCCGCGCCCGCTACGAACGCGGGCGGTAGCCACTGGGCGAGCATCAATCGCCGCACCGTGTGTCCGCGCAGCAGCAGGCCGGCACCGTGCAGGCTTGCCCGGACGGGCCCGCCATCGCCCCGAGCGCTGCCAGGTGTGCCGCCGAACTCTCCCGGCTGCAGCCGGGGTAGCCGGATGCGGATGGCGAGCGCGCACCCGAGGTAGAGGGCGGCGCTCACCGCGAGTGCCCGGTGCGGGCCGAGTACCGCGACGGCCGCACCGCCCAGCGCCAGACCGAACAATTGCGCACCGGAGGCAGCGATGTTGTTCAGTGAACGGCCCAGGACATAGGCGTCGCCCTCCAGCCACTGCGCGACCAGCCGACTCGACGCGCCGCTGAACACCGGTGTGGCGAGGGCCACCAGCGCCACGACACCGAGGCTTGCCGCGATCGGCATCCGCACCAGGGCGAGCAGCAGGGCGGCGGCGCACTCCAAGGCGTAGCCGCCGGCGATGAGCGCGCGGGGCGGCAGTCGGTCGGCCAGTGAGCCCAGCAGCAGCGAGCCGAACAACTGCGGGAGAAAGCCGATGCCGAAGGCCAGTGCGCTCAACAGCGCGGAGCCGGTGGCCGCGAAGACCAGCACCGAGAACGTGGTGATCCGCAGCGAGCCCGCAGTGATCGCGACGATGCGGGTCGAGAAGAGCAGCCGGAATCGCGGCTCGGCCAGCACCTCCCGGTAGGTGGCACGGTGGTTGACCTGCGCGGGTTCGGCGGTTGGGGTCATGACGCCCAGCCTCGCCCTGCGCCCACGCCACTCACCAATGATTCGTCGCTGGACGAATCGGAACAGTCGTCGCCCGGTAGCATGGCAGGGTGCTCCGCTTCGAAGTCTCCGTCGAGGACCTGCTGCGCAGCCGCTTCGCACTGTCGCCCGCGATGGACCTCTGCCTACTGCTACGTTCGCTCGCCGGCCAAGACCAGCCGCTGCCGCGAGCCTGGGCCGCCCGGCTCCTGCCGGCCTTTGAACTGCTTCGCCGCGATACCGACCTGAACGCCGTCCTCGCCCTGTACACCCCGGCGGGCGGCGCGGACTTCGTCGCCCCGCCTCCGCGCGGCCTCAACCAGACCTGGGCAGACGACCTGGCCGCGATCCGGGCCACACCGCTGGAAGCGGCCCGCCACGAATTCGCCACCACTGCGACCGGCCCGTCCGCCCGTGATCCCCGCGTACGCGCAGTGCTGGACTCGCCGGACGCCGTCTCCAGGATCGCCGAGGCGATGGACCAGGCGTGGCACGAGCTGCTCGCCCCGGACTGGCCGCAACTGCGCGCGATTTGTGAGCGCGATGTCGTGCACCGGGTGGGTGTGATCGGCGAACACGGATGGGCCGCGACCATCGAAAGCCTGCACCCGAGCATCGCCTGGCGCGCCGGCGGTATCGAGCTCGGCTTCTTCCCCCAAGCCGGAACAGTCCGCCTCGCCGGCGACGGGCTACTGCTGATCCCTTCGGTCTTCGTCGGGAATGTCGCCGCCCACCTGGAAGACCCCTGGCCCAGGACCTTGGTCTACCCTGCCCGCGGCACCGCCGCCCTGTGGGGCGAACAGGAGACCGTCCCCCAACCGGACGCGCTGACCGCTCTGGTCGGCCGGGCCCGCGCCCGGCTGCTGGTGGCGCTGGACGCCCCGGCCAGTACCAGCCACCTCGCCCGAAGCCTCGCCATGGCACCCGGCGCGGTAGGAGACCACCTCGCCATCCTGCGAGGCGCGGGGCTGCTCGTCCGCGCCCGGTCCGGACGGTCGGTGCTCTACCGGCGCACCCCGCTCGGCGAGGCACTGGTCGCCGGTTCGGGCTGAGGGCTCGGATCCGCACTGCTTTTTGAGGCGCCGCCAGCAGATGATTGCTCAGCCGAGGGTGAAGTGCGAAGGCCGCTTCGACGACCCAGCGATTCTTGCCCAGGCCGCTTCCGTGCCCGGTGCCGACGGAGACGCGGGACAGGTCCAAGGCGCCGCCGGCAGGTCATCCCGGAGCCGAAGGCCAGCTCCTGCGGCAGGAACTCGCACTGGATCCCGCACATGGCTCTGCGCTGGTCAAGCCGCTTACGTCCGTGCCGAAACCCGTTAGGGCGCGGCGGCACGTCGTGTCAGAATCCGGCACATGTCAGTTCGATATCCACGCCCCCTGCGCCCCGGTGACCGCGTCGGCATCACCTCCCCTTCGAGCGGAGTCGCGAAGGAGCTGCGCGAGCGACTCGACGTGGCGATCCGCGATGTCGAGGCCCGGGGATACGAGGTGGAAGTCGGCACCTGCATGGACGGCACCGGGCACGTCAGTGCCCCGGCGGCCGACCGGGCCGCCGAACTGACGGCGATGCTGACGGATCCCCGCATCAGGGCCGTGGTGCCGCCCTGGGGCGGGGAGACCGCGATCGACCTGCTGCCGCTGCTCGACTGGGACCGGCTGCGTGACGCCGAGCCGACCTGGCTGGTCGGGTTCTCCGACATGTCGACCATCATGACGCCGCTCACCCTGCTCACGGGCACGGCGACCCTCCACGGAAACAACCTCATGAACACGCCGTACCACGTGCCCGAGGGGCTGTTGTCCTGGCTCGACATCGCCGAGGCCCCGCAAGGGCACCGGTTCACGCAGACCCCGCCCCACCGCCACCGAAGCGCCGGCTGGGACGACTACCGCGCCCACCCCGACGTACGCGAACTCACGCTCGACACGCCGGGCAGGTGGACCAGGCTCGACGGCGACGGAGATGTCGAGGTCGAAGGGCGCCTGATCGGGGGCTGCATCGAGACGCTCTGCAATCTCCAGGGAACTCCCTACCTCGACACTTCCGCCTTCGCACGAGCCGAGTCCCCGGAAGGACTCCTCGTCTATGTCGAAGCGGCCGACGACGACGCCTTCACCATCTGCAGGGACCTGCACGGGATGCGGCTGGCCGGCTTCTTCGACGCGGCGAACGCGATCCTCGTCGGCCGGACCTCGGCACCTGATGCCGAGTCACTCACACAGCACCAAGCCGTTCTCGACGCACTGGGCCCCTTGAACGTCCCCGTCATCGCCGACGTCGAGTGCGGGCACGTTCCGCCGTACCTGCCCATCGTCAACGGAGCGCACGGCCGACTCGTCCACAGCTCGACCCGCAGCGAACTGACCCAGACTCTGAGTTGAGCCAGGTTCCTGAGCTGAGCCAGGTCCCTGACCTGCACCTTCACGACCTGCCCCGCGCACGGCGCCACCAGTGGCACGCGTGGCGCCACATATGGCTCGCCATGGTGCCACACATGTGCCATGATGGCGTCGTGGACGGCGCCCCCCTCGGCCTCGCAAGGCAACGGGAGCGCGTTTTCGTGGAGTGAGCCAGCGGAGGGGTCGGATCATGGAGACAGCACAGAGCCAGGAGCAGGCGGCCCCCGGCCCCTTCGCCGCCTTCGCCCGCTTCGTGCTCTGCGGCGGCGGGGTGGGGATCGCCTCCAGCTTCGCCGTGGCGGGCCTCGGATCCTGGATTCCGTGGGCCCTGGCCAACGCCCTGGTCACCGTGGGCTCCACGCTCCTCTCCACCGAGTTACACGCCCGCTTCACCTTCGGCGCGGGCGGGCGCGCGACCTGGCGCCAGCACGCACAGTCCGCCGGGTCCGCGGCGGCCGCGTACGCGGTCACCTGCCTGGCGATGCTCCTGCTGCAGCAGTTGACGCCGGCACCCGGTGCGATGCTCGAGCAGGTCGTGTACCTGTCCGCCTCCGCGCTCGCCGGTGTCGCGCGGTTCGCGGTGCTGCGCCTCGTCGTCTTCGCCCGGAACCGCTCGCAGGCCGCGGCCACCGTTCACGGCTCCCGCCCCGTGCCCACGACCGTGGCCCGCCCCTCGGCTCCGGCCGGCCCCGCGGCGCTCTGCCAGGCCGCCTGATCGCTGCGCGCACGACCGGGCACACGCCGCGTCCTTCGCATGGCCGCCGCCCGGGTCACGCGCCGAGCAGTTCCTTGAGCACTTGCGCCGTCGCGCGGGGGAACGCGGTGTTGCCGTTGTGCCCGCCCGGGAACCGGACCGCCTCCGTGTCCAGTTGCGCGGCGAGCGCCAGGGCGCAGCGGTAGGTGTGCACCGTCGGCCGCGTGGTCCGGCCCGCCGCCGGGACGATGCGCGTTCCGGCCCGCGCCGCGGCCCGTACCAGCTCCTCCGGGTGGAGGGCGTCCGTGGTGACGGCCGTGAATTCCGTGCCGATGAAGTACGCGAAGTTGGCCTTTCGGCGGGGTGTCAGCGGCTGGGGGGTGAGGCCTTCCTCGGTGGTGTCGTGCGCCGGGTCGATGCCCAGGTGCCGGGCGATCACCGGGAACGCCTCCGCCAGGCCGCCGGAGGTGAACGCGTCCTGGATGGCCGCCAGTTCCGCCACGTGCTCGGCCCGGCCCGCCTCGTCCAGCAGGTTCGGCATCACGGGCTCGTGTGCGATCAGCGTGCTCAGCACGCCCGGGTGGCGGACCACGGTCTGGAGGCCGATGGCACCACCCATGCTGAACCCGGCCATCAGCGCCGGCCCGTCGGCGACTTCGGCGAGCAGCCGCGCGACGTCGTCCGCGTGGTCGGCCATGGTGATGGGGCGGGCGGGGTCGTGGAGCGTGCTGCGCGAGAGGCCTCGGCGGTCGTAGGTGACGACCGTGAAGGTGTCGGCCAGGTGCGGGACGAGGTCGACCGTGCGGTCCGCATCACCCTCGCCGCTCTGGGAGAGGAGCAGGACGGGGCCTCGGCCCTCCGTCTGGTAGTGGAGGGTGGCGCCGGGGACGGAGAGCGTGCGAAGGGTGGCGGCGGTCGTGGGCATGGCGGGTCCCCCTTTGACGGTTCGTCGGCCCGAGTGGCTGACGACACGAGCGTAATCCATCGAAACAGATGCATCAATATCGATGCATCTTTTTCGATGTACCCTGTGTGCATGAACGGAGTCGAGCTGTTCCTCCTCGGTCGCACCCTCATGAAGATCGGCGAGCAGGCGATGCCCCCGGTGAAGTCCGGTACGCCGGGGTCGACGCGCTCGGTGCTGGTCGTCCTCGGCGACCTCCTGTCCCATCCCGGAACGACGGTCGGCGAAATCGCCACACGGACGGGCCTGCCACAGAGTCAGGTGTCCACCGCGGTCGCCCGGTTGGAGGAAGTCGGCTCGGTCGAGACCGGGCCCGATCCGGCGGATCGGCGCCGCCGGCTCATCCGCCCCGGCGCGAAGCCGTCCGACAGGGTGGCCGAAGTCCGGGCCGCGACCATCGACGACGCCCTGGCCGCGGCCCTCGCCGACCCGGACGGAACCGCCCCGGATCCGGACGTCCTTCGCGAGGTCTCCGAGGCCCTGGACCTGCTGGCAGGGCGCTTGACCCCGTCGGTCGCAGCCCGCGCCCGCGGCCTCGATGCCGCTGCGGAGCCACCCCGTGCCGGATAGCGTCCGGGCGCCCCGAATGGGCCTCCCAGGCCCATGGCAGCATCAGTGGCATGACATCTCGTAAGGTCCGCGGCCCGGCCGAGCGCATGCTCGGCTATGCCCGCGTCAAGGAAGCTCGCGACCCGGACGTTTCGGCCGAGCGGCTGCGCGAGCTCGCTGCGGACGACATCATCCCCGTGCGGCTGTACACCGCGCGGAGCTACGCCGCTCCGCCCGACGTCCTGCTTCGACTGGCCTCCGACGAGGAGGGAAGCGTGCGGTGGTGCGTCCTGTTGAACCCCGTGGCCGACGACCCCGTGCTCCGCCTCCTGGCCGCGCGGGAACGGGCGGAGTCGGCCGGCCGGCCAACGCCTTACCTCTCCGTCCGCGGCATCATCGTCCACCACCCCAACGCGTCGCCGGCGCTGCACGGCGAACTGCTCGCCGAAGGCGCCTGCGCCTGCCCCGCATACTGCAGCCTGGACCTCTGGCGCACCCTGATCCGCAGGTGGCGGGAGGCCGGAAGGCCTTGACCCCGCGGTCCCGGCCAAGGCCCGAGTAATCCGCTTCGGCGCACGCCGGGGTGCGCAGTAGCATCCCCGGATGCCGAACATCGAGACCCTCACGCCCGCGGCCGGCCGGGCCGATGCCGCCGGGCTGCGGGCCTGCGACGCCGATCTCCTCGTGCGGTGCGCCGTCGACCGCGAGCAGCCCTGGTGGCGCCGCACGGCCTGCGTGGACGCGCTGGCCGGCCGGGTGCCCGAGGCACGGGCAGGTGAACTGCTCGCGTGCGTCCGTGACACGGAGGACTCGGGGACGGTCCGCAAGGCCCTGCTGGGCCTCCTCTCGGACCGGGCCGAGCTTCTCCCCTGGCTCCGGCACGAGGACCGGCGGCGCGAGGACGCGTACGGCATGCCGGAGGCGGTCCTCCAGGCGCGCGGGGCCCTCGGGGACCGAACGGCGGCGGCCGAGTTGGCGACCCTCGCGTTCAGCCACTGGCGGACGCAGCGGGCGATCGGTGAGGCCGGACTGGACGCGCTCGTGGAACGGCACGGGGTGGAGTCGGTCCTCTCCGCACTCGAAGGCGGGCGGGCGGAGGACCGAGCCGTCGCCGTGCGCATGCGGCACCGCGGCGGTGGGGACGTCACCGACGCGCTCGCCGACCCCGACCCGCAGGTGGCCCACCTCGCGGAGTCCCTGCTGACCTGCCCGGACCGGGTCCGCACCTACCTCGACGACGCTCCGACGGCCGACGCCGCCCTGTGGGCCGCGTACGCGCTGCACAGGCTGACCGGTGACGCGGAGCGGACCCGGGCCGTGTACAAGGCGCTGGGGCGCCCCCGGGTGGAGGTCGAGGGGCTGGACGAGGAGATCCGGCGGGCGATCGTGCACGAGTACGGGCACGACTGCGCGAAGCAGAGCGACCCGCGCTGGCGGATCGAGGCCCTGTGCACCGAGCCGCCGCAACCGCCGGACGAGGAGCGGCAACTGGCCCTGGCGACGGCCGCGCTGGCAGCGGCGGGGCTGGCCCCCCGCACCCCGCTCTCCTGCGGCGAGGCCCACCGCCAGGGCGGCGGTACGTACCACGTGATCGGGTACGGGGAGGGCGCCGGGAGCGAGGTCTTCATCAGCACGCTGGGGCGGTTCGCCGGCGACCACGAGGACGACCCCGCCGTCCGCGCCGCCCTCGAAGCGGCCGGGTTCCGCTGGATCGGCGCGTCCACCGGGTCGATCCGCGTCACCGGCCTCGGCGTCTACTACTTCGGGTCGCGCGAGCCGCTCGACATCCACACGCTGCTGTTCTACTGGCAGGACTGACACCCGCCCCTGATCGGACCGTTGACCGGTCGGACCGTTGGCCGGTCGTACCGCCATTAATCCGGTGTTCGCCCTGCGGTGTGCCGCCTACAGTGACGCCCGATGACACTCTTACACGCTCATGACTACGGGGGCGACGGCCCCCAACTGGTTCTCCTGCACGGATACGGACGCTCGCTCGCCGACTGGGACGCCTCGGCCGCCCTCCTCACCGCTGGGCACCGCGTCCTCGCCGTCGACCTGCCGGGGCACGGCCGCTCCCCCGCCCTCTCCCCCTGGACCATCCCCGCCGTGGTGGGGCACATCGCGGACACGCTCGACGCGCACGGCGTGGCGGAGGCCGTCGTGGTGGGCCATTCCCTGGGCGGAGTGGTCGCGGTCGAGTACGCCCGGGCGACCGTGGGCCGCGCCGGGGCCCGTGCCCGTGCCGCCGTGAATCTCGACGGCTTCTGGTGGGGACGCGAGTACCCCGGCGCCGACCGGGTGGGTCAGGGGCTGCTGGCGTCTGCCGGGATGGTCGCGCCACCCGGGTACATCGCCGAGAAGATCAGCAACTCCGTCCGGTTCGGTATCCCCGCCGACCGTGCGGAGGCGACCGCCCGTGCGGCCGCGCGCCCGCTGCCCGACGGCACGTGGCAGACCCTGCCGGAACGGGCGGAGGCGCTGCAGCTCTTCGACGAACTCCACAGGATCTTCGCGCGCGGTGTCACCCCGTGGCTGGAGGGGGTCGACTACCCGCTGCTGGTCGTACAGGCCGGCCGCCAACTGCCCCCCGCGCCGGGCATGGAGTGGTTCGCCGAATTCAGCGCCCGGTTCGCCCAAGGGGTCTCCGAGGAGCTGTCCGGGCTCGCCGGCACCCGGCCGACGATCGCCGTCAACCGGATCGACGCCACCCATCTCATGAACCTGGAGACCCCGGAAGCGGTGGCGGCCCTGGTCGCCGGATTCGTCCGGGGCCTGCCCGTGTAGGGCATGTTGCGAAAGTCGCTTGGTCCGTTTGTCGGACACCCCTACCCTCTGGCCCATGATCCAGATGAGGAATGGCGAGTTGCGCGGCTATCAGGTGGGTTCCGTACGCGCCGAGCTTCGTGCACTCACGGTAAGCGACGACCGCGAAGGCATGCTCGAAGGAACGCCTCAGCTACACCGCCGCTTTCGTCTGATGGGCATCGAGAAGGCGATGGCGACGACGCCGCATTTGTATGTGCATGACCTCGACAAGCTCCGAGCCGATGCGGAGGGGCGAGTCGAGGAGTGGCTGCCGCGAGAGGCGGTACATGCTCGACTGACGTCATGGTGGCAGCCTGAGGACATTGCAGAGCCCGGGCACACGGTGCTCTCGGTGATGTGGTTCCAAGCGGCTGCGCAGGATCCCTTCGCCCGCCTGGCCACGATCATGCGTCCCCTGGACTGGACTTCGCTTGCCAAGTTCGTCCCCTTTGAGGACTAGGGTCTGATGGGAAAGTGCCGGTCACAACCATTCGTTGATGGCTGCGACCAGCACGATCCCTTCGTAGCGGACGGCAAGTTCGTCCTACCTGGCGGCGACGGCCCGGTGGCGGTTGAGGCGGTTGAGGCGGTTGATCCCGCACTTCGGCGGCATGCCTGCTTGTAGTCGTCGATCGTGCGGGCTCATCAGCACGCCGCCGGGGCTCATCGCGAGGCGGAGGAGGTGGCTTGGCCCCCTGCGGCCTTGGGCTTTCTACGCGAGGGGCGTACTCGCTGTGGGCCAGTGCCGGCGGTCGGGAATCAACCTGCGCAGGATCCACAGGCCGACGCGCAGCTTCCGGTCGCCCGGGGAGCGGATTTCGGAGATGAGCGCGGCGGTGCTCCTGCCGATCGACCGCGACGCTTCCTCGGTCGAATCCGGGTCCAGGAGTCTGTCGCAGTTGAACCAGGCCAAGCCCCGTGCGACCCGGATCCCGTAATTGGTCAACAGTTCGTCACTACGGGTGAACAGCCTGTCCAAAGAGCTGAGCCCGCTGATGTACCTGGCCGAAAGGTCGTCCTGGATCCCGTCGATACAGGACGCCAGCACGTCGTTCATGCGGTGGAAGTCCGCGACGTGGCTGCGGTCGCCCGTGGACGTCGCCATGCGCCGCAATGCCTCCGGCAAGTCGTATGACATGTGCGCCATCATGGAAAAGAGCACGTCTTCCAGCAGGTAGGAACGCCGGACGCTCGAAGCGGCAAAGACATCCCGCCATGGTTGGGGGATGGAGTCCGGCAGATCACTGGGCTGAACTTCGGCTGCGGAGCCACCGGATCGTCCTGCCAGCCATGCGTCGACGCCGTCCATCGCGTCGAAGTAGGCCGATGCGAGCGTCTCACACAGCTCGGCGACCCACGGCGGGTCGTTGAACACGGGGGTGCCCGTGTCCAAGCCTGTGGCGAGCGTCTTCGTGAGGCGGTAGTAGGTGTAGGCGAACGCGGCCCGGCGATCGTGCGTGGTGTCGTACTGCCTGACCCGGTCGGCAAGCAATCCGGCGACCAGGGTGATCTTTTCGGCGGGGAGCATGGACTCGGCGGTCATCGGGAGTATGTTCCTGCCGCCGCTAAGCCGGCGCGCCGACTCGGCGGGTTTCCTCGGTCGCCCTGCCCCAGTCGCACAGCAGTTCCGCGAAGAGGCTCTGGCGGTGGCTGCGACCTGATAGTCCGCGGTCCATAGGGCTCCGAGCAAGGGCATGCTGTAGGTCGCGGCCATCCCTTCGTCGCGGATTTCCGCAGAGTAGGTGAAGGTCCGCGTGAGCAGGCCCGGCACGGGGCCGAGCCTCTCGTCCCCTTGCACAACGACTCCGGTTCCGTTGCCGTCCAGTACGTACCGCTCTTCCAAGAGGTACAGGGTCACGCCGAACTTGGAGATCCTGACCACACGCTGCGTAGCATACCATCACACTCTGTGAGCGATGGGTCCTACGCGTGCGGCGGGGGTGTGGCCCTGGCGATGAGCAGGGCCACGTCGTCGTGGTCTCCCGGGTGCCGCATGGTGTCCAGGAGCAGGTCGCAGGTCTCGTCCAGCGAGCGGCCGGGGTCGTCGAGGACCTCGAGGAGCACCGCGAGGCGTGTGTCGATCGGATCGTCGCGGGTCTCGACCAGGCCGTCGGTGTAGAGGACGAGCTGGTCGCCCACCTCCAGGGCGAGGCTGGTGGTGCGGAAGGCGACCCCGCAGCCGCCCAGGGGCGCGCCCGTGGGCAGGTCGAGGAGCTCGCGCCGGCCGTCCCGGCGAAGGAGGACCGGTGGCAGGTGCCCGGCCAGGGAGAGGTGGCACTGCGCCGTGTGGGGGTCGTAGACGGCGTAGACACAGGTCGCGATCGTGTCGAGACCCTCGGTGGCGTGATCGAGGTGGTGCAGGACCTGGGCGGGGTCCAGGTCCAGATCGGCCAGCGTCCGGGTGGCGGTGCGCAGCTGGCCCATGCTGGCTGCGGCTCCTACGCCGCTGCCCATGACGTCGCCGACGACGAGTGCGGTCTTGTCGCCGCTCAGGGGGATCACGTCGAACCAGTCGCCGCCGATCTCCATGGTGGCCTGGGCGGGGCGGTAGCGGGTGGCGACCTCCAGGCCCGGCCGCCGCGGCGGTGTGTGGGGCAGCAGGCTGCGCTGGAGGGTCAGGGCGGTGTGGCGCTGTTCCTCGACCGCCCGGTGGCGCTCGGTGACGTCCACGCTGGAGGTGGCCACGCCCAGCACGGTCCCGTTGGGTGCTTCGAGCCGGTAGAACGAGATCGACCAGGCGTGATCGTGATCCGGGTCGGCCGGGGTACGGCCGACGGTGTACTGGTCCACGATGGGAACGCCCGTGGCCAGAACCTCACGCATCGCGGCTTCGAAGGACGGGTCCACGGCCGGCAGCACCTCGTGGACGTGCCGGCCGATGTGCTCGGCCGCCGGAACCCCGTTGAGGCGCTCCTCCGCCGGATTGACCGAGACGTACCGGAGGTCCGTGTCCAGTACGCCCAGCCCGACCGGTGACTGGGCCACCAGCCTGGCGGCGAGGGCCAGGTCCCGTTCGACCTGCCGTACCGTCCCCTGGTCCGCGGCCAGGCCCAGGGCGTAGTACTCCTGCTGGGAGTCGAGCAGCCGCATGTTGCGGAATTCCACCATGCGTGTACTGCCGTCCTTGTGCCGGACGGGGAACACTCCCACCCAGCTGCCCCCGCCGGACATGACCTGGGCGAACATGCCCATCACGAGCGGCAGCTGCTCCTCGTGGACCAGCAGGCGGCCCGCGAACTCCCCGAGGGCCTCCTCGGCGGTGTAGCCGAACAGGTCCTCGGCCTGGGGACTCCACAGGTCGATCCTGCCGTCGGCGTCCAGGAGAACGGCGGCCACCTTGAGCACGTCGAGCAGGCCGCCCGGCCCGGACGCAGCGGCCCGCGCCCCGTCGGGGTCGCCCCCCAAGGGCTCGATTGCACCCATCTCCGGGCTCTCCTTCCGGCCGCCGAAGGCTGCGGCTCTGGCTACGGCCCCGACTGCGGCCCTGTGCCGGCAGTGATCATCTGCCGGCTTCCGTGCTCCCAGCCATCTCATCGTCCCCCGCGACGGGACGCACGTGCACGCCGCGCGGGTGGGGGAACGCGGTGATGAGGGCGGGGAGCGTGCGCATGTCGTGGAAGACGGTGGTGCCGGGGCCTTCGAGCCGTTCGGCGGGGGTCAGACCGCCGGCGTAGCCGAGGGCGCGCATCCCGGCCGCGCGGGCGGCCTCGACGCCGGGCCGACTGTCCTCGACCACCACGCAGGCCGCGGGATCAACCCCCATCTGCCGGGCGGCGTGCAGGAACAGGTCCGGGGCGGGCTTGCCGCGGGAGACCTCGGAGGCGCTGTAGATGCGGCCCGCGAAGCGTTCGTACAGGCCGGTGCGGCCCAGGGTGTGGCGCATCTTGTCGTGGGATCCGCTGGAGGCCACACAGGTCGGCAGGGTGATCGCGTCGAGGGCCTCGGGGAGTCCCTCGACGGGGGCGAGAGCGGTGTCCACGGCTTCGCGGTGGAGCTGCTCGAACCGCTCCGACCAGATCGCGGCCGTCTCCTCGCCGAGCCGGTCGGCGAGGATCTCGCGAATGGAGGCGTGCGAGCGCCCGATGAACCGGTCGACGACCTCGTCCATCGTGAGGGGCCAGCCGAGCTCCGCGCCCAGGGCGACCTGGACGCGGGCGGCGATGCGTTCACTGTCGACGAGTACACCGTCGCAGTCGAATATGACGAGTTCAATCGGCTTGATCATCTCGGCAGCATAGGCGCTGCCGGTGTCCGTGGCGGCAGGACCGGGGGCGCCGGTCCCCCTTACGCCATCGCACCCCCTCGGGGTGGGGGGAATGCGCGAATCAGGGGCGGTGTCGTGTCGTGGGCGGCAGGATGGGCGCATGGACCGTGGGGATGTGGGGCCGGGTTCGTCCCGACCGATGGTGGTGCGGGTTCCCGTGGAGCCCGTGGAGGCGGCGGTGGAAGCCGACGCGGCCGACGCCGTGGCGCGTACCGCCAAAGTCGTGGTGCGCGGGCCCTTGTTCGGGGTGGCGGCGCAGCACGCGGGGGAATCGTGGTGGCGGGTGGTGCTCGCGGTGACGGACGGTTGCCCGCAGCAGGCGCGCGACGGGCTGAACTCCCTGTTGTGGTTCCGTGCGAAGGACGATGCGCGCGACCGGGCGGAGCGGCGGGCCCTGCTGGCGGCGGTCGCCCGGCTGGAGAGCGAGCGCGTCGACGAACTCGACGTGGAGGGGACCCGGTACCGGGTCGTGCGGGCCGAGGAGTACGCGGGGGCGGGACCTGGCGGTATCGAGCAGCCGCGTCCCACCGACCCCGAGCCCCTCTCCCCCGACTGGGACCGTGCCGCCAAGGGGCCGGGGGTCGACGAGGGCCTGGTCCTGGACCCGGACGCGCCGGTCACCCCCACCCAGGCTCTTGAGCAGCTGGCCCTTCGGGGCCTGTGCTACACCGGGGAGCGGTTCCCCGAGGACGTGCGCGCCGACGCGCTGCAGGCGCTGGACACCCACCCGGACGTCCTGCTGCTGCCCGCGGCCTTCACGGTCGTGGAGCAGACCGCTGGCGGCTGGACCCCCGTGACCGGTCCGCACGCGAGTGCGCACGAAGCCCGCAAGTCACTGGACTTCGCGCTGACATGGATGTGGCCGCGGATGCGCGGCCACATCCCCCAGGACGCCGGCCCGCAGACCGACGCCCGTACCTGGGCGGCTGACGGCGCAGCGGAGGGGGCGTCTGCCGGCCCGCGGCCCGCGGAGCTGACCGCGTACGCCGAGGCCGCCGACGCCCTCCGGGCCGGGCGCGTCAACCAGCTGGAGTTCCAGGGCACCATGTACCAGATCGTCCGCACCCGCCGCCTGCTGCGCTGGGGCCCCGACGGGCCCGAGGGCCCGCGCCCGTCCGACGTCAACAGTCAGGATCCTTCGCGCATCCACCTTCCGCTCGACGAGGACGGCCACGTCGTGCCGGAGGGCTGATCCGCAGTGGTGCTACTCCGCGGTGGTCTCCTTCACCGCCCACGCCAGGTACTCCTCCGAGGCGTCGACGGTCGGCACCACGATCCACTGCGGCACGTCGTGCGGGTGCTGTTCGAGCACCCACGCCTTCAAGGCGTCGACCTTCTCCGTGGTCGTCTGGAAGGAGAGCCGGTACCCCCGCTCGTGGAGCACGGCGCCCTTCTCCCAGGAGAAGGTGGTCATCCGCGCCTCGATGTGCACACCGGCGGTCAGCCGGGCCTCCACCGCGGCTTGCCCCATCTCGTACGCCCTTCCCTCGTCGTTCACCGTCGTCTGCGCGATCACGATGCTCGCCACGCTGGTCCTCCTCGATCGGGTTCACCCGACCCTACCCACGGCCGGCTCAGGGCACGGTCACCCGGGCGAGGGCCCAAGAGGTGTGGTCGAACGCCGAATTGGAGTTGGCGTCCTCGACGACCAGGTGCAGCAGCTTCACCCCGCGCACGTCGAGGTCCACGCGCACGGGACCGGCCGCGCCGGTCAGTTTGCCGCTGGTGAACAGCACCTTCCCGTCGCCCCTCACCGAGGCCTTCGTCGCGCCGGTGGCGGCCTGGTTCTTCGAGAAGTCGTCGATGCCTACGAGCGCGGTGAAGCGGTCCGCCGCTCCGCCGAGGTGGTAGACGATCTCGGAGGGCGCGTGGACGCCCAGGCCCTTCGCGTACGTCACTCCGCCGAACGAGATCGGCGTACCGTCCCCGGCCGCGTTGCGCCCGTTGGACCGGTCGCGTTCCACCGGCCCCCAGCCGTTGGTGGCCGACACCCAGGCGAGATCGCTCAGATAGGCGTCGGCGGCCGGCGCCGGCGGAACCGTGGAGACCCGTTCCGTGGCGGCGAAGCGCAGGGCCCCGGTCGGTGACTCGGCGGTGCCGTCGACGGTCAGCGGCCACTGCGTGCCGGCGGCGGCCGTGGCCGGCGGGGTGACCTTCCAGGACGTGGTCAGCACGGCGCCGGCGGCCAGCAGGTCCTGGCCGGTCGCGGCGGTCGCCCGGACCTCCCAGCCGGCCGGGGCGCGCAGCGCGAGGAGTGCGCGGGTCCAGGGCCTTCCCGACCCGTTGCCCAGGGTCGCGGTGACCGTGAAGGCCTCGCCGGGCACGGCCGGACCCTGGATCTGCGCACGGACTCCGTAGGGCTTGCGGACGTACGTGTCCACCCACGAGGAGCGCATGAGGGCGACCAGGCCGGCCGCCACGGACGGGTTGGCCGCGGCGACGTTGCGCTGCTCCCCCAGGTCGGAGGCGAGGTCGTACAGTTCGAGCTGCCACTGTGCGTCGGGCAGGGCGTGGTCCCTGACGGGCGCGAACCGTACGGCCTTCCAGTCGTCCTTGCGGACGGCCTCGGCGAGCCAGGTGGCGCGGCCGCCGTCCTCGGTGTCGGCGCGGCTGGTGACACCGCGTTCGTCGCGGTACCAGTACAGGTGGTTGTGGCGTGCGGCGGCCGGGCTTCCGGCGAGCAGCGGGGCGGCGGACAGTCCGTCGATGTCCGTGGGCACCGGTGCGCCGCCGAGTTCCGCCAGGGTGGGCAGCACATCGGTGAGCGGGGTGGGCCGGTCGCTGGTGCGGCCGGCGCCGATGCGGCCCGGGGACCAGGCGATCAGCGGGACGCGGATGCCGCCCTCGTAGAGGTTGCGCTTGTAGCCGCGCAGCGGGCCGTTGGCGTTGAACAGGTCGGGGTTGACGCCGCCCTCCTCGTGCGGGCCGTTGTCGCTGGTGACGAGGACGACGGTGTGCTCGGCGATGCCGAGTGCGCGCAGCAGGTCGATGACCTTGCCGACGAGCGTGTCGAAAGAGGTGATCTGGGCGGCGTGGCCCTTGTTCTGCTGGGTCCAGGTGCGGGAGGCGTACGCGCCGACGTCGGGGATGTCGCTCGGTGCGTGCGGCACGGTCGGCGTGAGGAAGAGCAGGAAGGGCTCGGCGGCGTGGTCACCGATGAAGTCGAGCGCGCGCTGCTCGATGAGCTGGGGTGCGTAGGCGCCCTTCGCGCCCCCCGCGTTGGCGGCGATCGTCTCCTTCGCGCCGTTGTGCCACAGGTACTGCGGGTAGTACTCGTGGGCGTGCCCGTGGTCGATGTATCCGTAGAACTCCTCGAAACCACGGAAGTTGGGGTGGCTGGGCTGATCGCCCTCCTCCGGTCCGAAGCCCCACTTCCCGATCACCGCGGTCCGGTAGCCGCGGGCGCGCAGCACTTCGGCGAAGGTGGTGTCGCCGGCCTTCAGCGCGCCGGGGGCGGCGCCCGGGTTGGCCCGGACGGCGGAGTGGCCGGTGTGCAGGCCGGTCAGCAGCGAGCAGCGGGACGGCGCGCAGACCGCGGCCGTCGAGTAGGCGTCGGTGAACCTCAGGCCCTCGGCGGCGAGCCGGTCGATCCGCGGTGTGGTGATCAGCTTCTGGCCGTACGAGCCGAGGTCGCCGTAGCCGAGGTCGTCGGCGAGGATCACGACGAGGTTCGGAGTCGCCGGGGCGACGGCCGTTGCGCCTTCGGCCGACCGGGTCGCCTGGGCCGCCGCGGCCTCCGGTGCGGCGGGGAGCGCGCCGAGGCCGAGGGCGGCCGCGGACCCGGCGAGGAAGTGGCGGCGGGTGGGCATCAGGGGCTCCTTGGCTCTCACGGACGGAATGCGATCATGCGGAGAGCACCGGCCGGATGGCCATGCACATGACATTAAAAGCGTGTGACAGCCCTGGTCCCGGCGTGTGCGGCGGAGCCGCGATCGTGCAGAGTGGCGGCATGTCATCCCAGGTCAGGGCCTGTTGCGCGGCCTCGCGCGAGCCGGTTCCCGCACGCTCGCTCCTCCCTGCGCCGCCGGGCAGCAACGCCATGCCCTCCCGGGAGGGCATGGCGTTGCTGCCCGGCGGGGTCTTCCGGATGGGCCACGAGGACGGGGCCGCCCCCGCCGCAGTCGGGG
>NZ_JBIVFA010000019.1:43056-122031 GCF_044747975.1 Streptomyces sp. NPDC090045 | reverse complement strand
GCGGCCCCCCCCCCCCCGCCCCCGCCCGGCCGCGCGCCCCCCCCCCCCCCGCCCGCGGGGGGGGGGCGGGGGGCGCCCCCCCGGCGGGGTCTTCCGGATGGGCAACGAGGACGAGGCCGCCAACGCCGATGACGGAGAGGGGCCGGTGCGCGAGGTCTCCGTGGCCCCGTTCCGCATCGACGAACGAGCGGTCTCCCACGCCGAGTACGCCGCGTTCGTGGATGCCGCCGGGTACCGGACCGTCGCCGAGCGGCTCGGCTGGTCGTACGTCTTCGCGGGCCTGCTCGCACCGGAGACCGTGCTCGCTTCCCCCGCCCCGCCGGGCACGCCGTGGTGGCGCGGCGTCGCGGGCGCGTCGTGGCGCCGGCCGTACGGGCCCGGCTCCGCGGCCGAGGACGGGCATCCGGTGGTGCACGTGGCCTGGTACGACGCGGTGGCGTACGCCGCGTGGGCGGGCAAGCGGCTGCCGACGGAAGCCGAATGGGAGTACGCGGCCCGTGGCGGGCTGGATCAGGCGCGCTACCCCTGGGGCGATGAGCTCGCTCCCGGCGGGCAGGGGCGGTGCAACATCTGGCAGGGCGAGTTCCCCCTGGTGACGACCAAGGAGGACGGCCGGGTGGGCACGGTGCCCGTCGACGCCTACGAGCCGAACGGCTACGGCCTCTACAACACAGTCGGCAATGTGTGGGAGTGGTCGGCCGACGCCTTCGCGCCGGACGGGGGCACCCGCGCGATGCGCGGCGGTTCGTACCTCTGCCACGACTCGTACTGCAACCGCTACCGGGTGGCCGCGCGCACCGGCAACACCCCGGAGAGCAGCAGCGGGAACATCGGTTTCCGCTGCGCGGCCGACGCATAGCGCGGCCGCGCGCGGATACCGGTGCCGTTCAGAGCCAGGGGAACCGGTCGGCCGCGTAACGGTAGGCGCGGAAGACGGAGTTCTGGGCGCCGGCCGAGGACTCCAGGCCCACGCCCTCGCCGAAGGACCGGAACTGCGGGACCACGAACTCCCACACCACGTCACCGTCGGGCGTCACCTCGAAGAGCCGTCCGAAGGAGCCCTCGGCGATGAAGGTGTTGCCGTTCGGCAGGCGCTGGGCGCTGGACATGTACGGGCTGAAGAAGTTCTGCGGCGGGTTGTCCTCGTACGCCCACACCTCCTTGCCGGTGTGCGGGTCGAGCTCCAGCACCCGCGAGTACGGCACCGAAGTGGTGTCGCGGTAGGTGCCGTTGTCGAAGACCAGGACGGTGCCGCCGGCCAGCTCGTGCGGATGGTGCTGCTGGGCCAGGACGTCGGGGCCGATGCGCCACCGGACGGACCCGTCGGCGCGGTCGACGGCCACGGTGGTGGACGCGCTGCGGAAGCCCACCACGATCGAGCCGTCGGCGCTCTCGTTGACGGTGTTGGCCATCGGCCAGTGGTTGCGGGCGAAGTGCGGGTTCAGCGGCACTTCCTCGGGGTCGAGGTGCTCGATGGCGGCCCAGCGCCACACGATCTCCCCGTCCCAGGTCAGTTCGTACACCACGTCCCCGTAGATCACCCCGCCGGGTGCCTCGGATCCGGGGATGCCGCCCCGGATCCGGGCCGCGTCGGCCGGGTCCAGCGGCTCGACGGCCCCGATGATCAGGTTGCCGTTGCGCAGGATCGAGGCGTCGTGGTGGTGGAAGGGGTGCCTGACCTCGCGGATCACCGTGGAGTCGGGGGCCAGTTCCTGGAAGATGCCGCCGTGGTAGACGTCCCAGATGGGGAACAGGGTGGGGCTGCTGGTGTCCTTGGCCGCGTAGAAGAGGTTCCCGTTCGGGAGGAGCTGTGCCTGGCGGCCGGGCGGGTGCGGGGAGTTCCAGGTGTGGACGGACCGGCCTTCGATGTCGACGAGGTGGATCTCGCCGGCGCTGGTGATCGGGGTGTAGAGGGTGTGGCCGCCGTAGCTGCGCTCGGCGTCGTGGGCGATCAGGCCGACGCCGCGGCGGCGCAGGGTGTTCTGGTCGACGGTCATGGGGATCTCCTCGGGTGGGGTGGGGTTCAGCGGACGGTGACGGCGGCGGGGTCGAGGGCCGTCAGGGGGCCGGGGTTCAGGTACCGCAGCAGTGCGGCGCGGTCGGCGGCTCCCGGCAGGTTCTGGGCGGCCTTGGCCCAGGCGGCCTCCTCCTCCAACTGCGCCAGCAGTTCGGGGCCGAGGGTCGCGCCGTAGGTGTAGCGGGGCTGGTAGCCGTCGACGTATCCGGCGTGGAGCGCGCCCTTGGACTGGGCCACCACGGCCTGTCGTGCGCCGGCCGGGTCGTCGCCGATCGCGCGCTGGGCGCGCAGCAGGGTGCGGAGCACGGCGGCCGTGGTCTCCTCGTCCGCCTTGGGGCCCGCGATCAGCAGGGTGCGTGCCGTGTAGCCGGTGAACGGGAGCTCGGCGTACCGCTCCCCGAGCGTGGTGCGGGCGGCGTCGTAGAAGCTGGGGAAGGTGACGCCGGCGTCGATGTCGCCCCGGGCGAGCGCCGGAGTGACCTGGTTCGGGGCGAGGTTCACCACGGTCACGTCCGCGGACGTCAGCTGTACGGAGCCGAGCATCCGCGAGAGCGCGTACTCGACGTTCGTACCCTGCGGGACTCCGATCCTGCGGCCCTTCAGCGCGGCGAAGCCGGTGATCTGCCGGTCGGTCCGGGTGAGCAGGCGCCAGTCGGAGAAGCGGGACAGGTCGGCGACGATCCGCAGGTCGCGCCCTCCGAGCGCGGCCGTCACCGCGGGCAGGTCCCCGACCACGCCGAGCTGCGCCTGGCCGCCCAGGACGGCGTTCAGGGCGTCACGCCCGGTCGGCTGGGTGGTCACGGTGGCGTCGATCCCCTCGGCGGACCAGAGCCCGCGCTCCTGGGCCACGTAGACGGGCGCCCCGCCGAGGTGGTCGCTGGCTGCGAGGGAGACGGCCGGGCGGCCGGCGGTCGCGGGGCCGGAGCCGCCTGCGCAGGCCGAGGCGAGGGCGCAGAGCAGCGTGGCCATCAGTACGGCGGCCACCGCGCGGGGTCTGGGCATGGGGAGGTCCTTCCGGGGACGTGGGTGAAGCGGGCAGGGGGGATCGAGGGGCTCAGTCGGAGCCGAGGTGGCGGGCGATCAGTGAGCGCAGGTCCGGGTCGGGGGGTCCGTCGGGCACCGGGTGATCGGCCAGCACCCGCCCGGGGGACCCGCCGAGGACGACGACCCGCTGGGCGAGGGCGAGTGCCTCGTCGATGTCGTGGGTGACGAACAGCACGGTGGTGCCCCTGCGCTGCCACAGCTCCCGCAGCAGGCGCTGCATGCGGGTCCGGGTCAGGGCGTCCAGGGCCCCGAACGGCTCGTCCATCAGGAGCACTTCGGGCTCGGCGGCCAGGGCGCGCGCCAGCGCGACGCGTTGCTGCATGCCGCCGGAGAGCTGCGCCGGGTACTTGTCGGTGCCGTCCGCGAGGCCGACCTCGGCGAGCGCCTCCAGGGCGCGCCGACGGCGTTCCGCGCGCGGCAGCCCGAGGCGCTTGAGCGCGAACTCGACGTTGCCGCGGGCGGTGCGCCAGGGGAAGAGCGCGTAGTGCTGGAAGACCACGCCCCGGTCGGGCCCCGGTCCGCGCACGGGGCGGGAACCCGCCGTCACCGTGCCCGTGGCGGGCGGTACGAACCCGGCCACGGCGCCGAGCACGGTGGACTTGCCGCATCCGCTCGGCCCGAGCAGGGCGGTGAACGAGCCCGCGGGCAGTTCCAGGTCCGTCCGCTCCAGCACGGGGGCGGCGCCGTACCCCACGGACAGCCCCTCCAGACGTACGGCCCGGCTCATGACGTGCTCCAGTGCACGAACCGGCGGCCGATCGCGGCCAGTACGAGGTCCACGGCCACGCCGAGCAGCCCGAGCACGAGCAGCCCGGCGAACATCCGGTCCACCCGCAGGAACTGGCCGTCCACTTGGAGCCGGTACGCCAGACCGCTGTCCGCGCCGCCCAGCTCCGCGGCCACCAGGGCGAGCAGCGCCACCGAAGCCCCGTAGCGCAGCGCCGCGAGCAGGGCGGGGGCGGCGGCCGGCAGCAGGACCTCGATGAAGCGCCGGCGCAGCGGAGCCCCCAGCGACCGGGCCGCCCGCAGGTGGGAGACCGGGACCCGGGACACGCCGTCGTGGACGTAGAGCCATACGGCGAGCAGTACGGCGTACGCGATCAGCAGGCGCTTGGCGGTCTCCCCGATGCCGAACCAGGCGGTGGCGAGCGGTACCAGGGCGATGGCCGGGATCGGGCGCAGGAAGGAGACGACTGGGGTAACGGCGGCGGACAGCTTCGGCAGGTAGCCGGTGGCGAAGCCCAGGGCGCTGCCGACGAGGGCGCCCAGCGCGAAGCCCTGCCCGGCACGGGCCAGGCTGGCGCCGAGATCGGCGGCCAGGATGCCGCTGCGGGCGCTGTCCGCGAGCGCGGCCAGGGTCTGGGCGGGCGTGGGGAGGAGTCCCGGAGCCACCGCACCGGACCATGCGAGCAGGTACCAGAGCGCGAGCACGGCGCCTGCCGCGCCCAGGGCCGGGCCCAGTCGGCCGAGGGTCCGGCCGGGCGGTGAGTGGGTGGCTTGCACGGGGCGGCTCCTCCGTCGTCGATAAGTGAGGTCAATAATTGACCACGCTTATGACGAGAGTGTTGCGGCAGTGCGAAACCTCGCCGGGGCGCCGGACCCGTGATCGACGATGCGGTACGTTCACCTGCGTGTCTCGACCCGAACCCACGCCCGAGGCGATCGAGGTCGGACGGGTGATCCGGAGCTGTCGCAAACAGCGCGGCGTCTCCATGGCCGTCCTCGCCGCCCGCTCGGGCCTCTCCCAGCCCTTCCTCAGCCAGCTCGAACGCGGCCTCGCCACGCCCAGCCTCAGCTCGATCTACCGGATCGCCGAGGCGCTCGACGTCACGCCGGGCACCTTCCTCCGGCCGCCCGGCCGTCCGGGCGCGGTCAGCCACGAGAGCGACCCGCAGGTGATCCGGGTGAGCGAGACCGCGGGGCAGGTCGCGCAGGTGCTCATCCCCGGCGGTCGCAGCGCGCTGATGGAGGCGTACGAGCACCACTTCGAGCCCGGCCAGGGCGAGCGCGGCTGGTTCGAGCACCCCGGCGAGGACTTCCTCTACGTCCTGGAGGGCGAGCTGGTCCTGGAGCTCGAGGGCGAGGCACCGCTGACCCTGCGCGCCGGCCAGAGCGCCCACCACCGGGGCGAAGTCCCGCACCGATGTCGCCTGACGGGGCCGACGCCCGCCCGCACCCTCCTCGTCATCGCGAACGCCTAGGCCGGCGCCACCTGCGCCGCGTCCGCGTGCGTGCCCTCCCCCCTGCCAAGGATCTGATCCGCCATGAGTGATTCCGCCGCCACGCTGAGCGTCGCCGAGGCACAGCCCCGCCTCGACGGGCTCACCGTCGTCGACGTCCGCACTCCCGCCGAGTTCGCGTCCGGCCACCTGCCCGACGCCCTCAACATCCCGCTCGACCGCATCGGGCGGGCGCTGCCGGAACTCCGGGAGGCCGCCGGGCGCAAGCCGCTCCTCCTGGTGTGCTCGTCGGGCGCCCGCTCGGACAACGCCACCGCCACCCTGGCCTCCCACGGCATCCCCGCGTCGAGCCTGAGCGGCGGCACCACGGCGTGGGCAGCCGGGGGCCACGGGCTGCACTACCCGGCCGGGCGGCCGCGGGCCGTCTGGGCCATGGAGCGTCAGGTCCGCATCACCGCGGGCGCCCTCGTGCTACTGGGCCTGGCCCTGGGCCTGTTCGTCCATCCGGCGTTCCGGCTGCTGTCCGCCGCGATCGCGGCCGGTCTGGTGTTCTCAGCCCTCACCAACACCTGCGGCATGGCGGTCGTCCTCGGCAGACTGCCCTTCAACCAGCGCGGGAAGTAGCCCCTCAAGCCCCGGATTCAGTTCTGCTTGCCGGCCTCCACCGCCTTGGCCGCGATGTCCTCCAGGACGGCCTTCGGGTCGCCGCCCGGTTCCACGGCGCGTCCGATGTTGCGCTTGATGGTGTCGCTGACCGTCACCCACGACGGGTCGTTCACCGGGTAGAGCCGGGCGGTCCGCAGTGCGCTCAGGAAGTCCTCGTCGGTCTGGCTGAGGCCGCCGCCGGCCGGGGTGCGTGCGGCGGAGGAGGTGGACGGCAGCAGGTGGTAGCGGCCGGCGAAGTCCGACAGGTTCTTGTCCTGGTAGACGAATTCCAGGAACTTGCCGATCCCGGCACGCCTGTCGTTCTGCTTGAAGGCCACCATCCAGTCGGCCACGCCCACGGTCGGCGGGCTCTCCCCCGCGCCGAGCGAGTCCGACACCGGCATGGCGACGGTGCCGACGTCGATGCCCTTCTCGGCCGCCTGGTGGGCGAGCGACGGGTAGCCGTTGAGCATGCCGACCTCGCCCCGCAGGAAGGCGGCGAAGGCGTCGGCGCGGTTCAGCCGCGACGGCGGGGTGGGCCCGACCAGGCCGGGGGTCACCAGGTTGTCCTTGACCCACTGCCAGGTCCCGGTGTTCTGCTCGGAGTCCAGGCTGTACTTGCCGCTGTTGTCGGCGTAGCCACCGCCGTTGCTGAGCTCCCAGATCAACGCCTCGGCGTGGGCCTCCTCCGGGCCCAGGGGCATGGCGTACGGGTACTTCACGTCCTTGTCCTTGAGCGCCTTGGCGGCGGCCTTGAGGTCGGACCAGGTCTTGGGGGGCTTCTTGACGCCGGCC
Organism: Streptomyces sp. NPDC090045; assembly: GCF_044747975.1. Classification (NCBI taxonomy): domain Bacteria; kingdom Bacillati; phylum Actinomycetota; class Actinomycetes; order Kitasatosporales; family Streptomycetaceae; genus Streptomyces; species Streptomyces sp. NPDC090045. Next base: position 115,350 of record NZ_JBIVFA010000019.1, on the reverse strand, counting down.
TTGGCGAAGAGCGCCTCGTTGTAGAACAGGAGGCGGCTGCTCGCCACGAAGGGCAGTCCGTAGAGACGGCTGTTGACGGTCCCCGCCTCGGCGAGCGGCTGCAGGAAGTTCGCCTCGGCCCCGACCGAGAGGACCTCCTCCGCGGAATAGAGCTTCCCCTGGTCGGCGAAGTCCGAATAGGAGCCCATGAGCGCCAGGTCGGGCGCCTTGCCCGCCTTCACCATCCGGGACACCTCGCGGTCGATGTCGGCCCACGGCAGCAGCTGGACCTTGACCTTGATACCGGGGTTGGCGGCGGTGAAGTTGCCGGTCACCTTGTCCCAGTAGGCCTTGGAACTGGTGGCCGGGGTGTCGCCGTACTCGGCGGCCACCAGGCGAAGCGTTCCGCCGTCGCCCGCACCGTCGTCCGAACCGCCGCATCCGGACAGTGGTATCAGCAGGCCGAGCACGACCGCGGTGGCGGCCGCGCCGAAGATCTTTCGTCGCACGGGTGTATTCCCCTGATGTCGCTGGGCTGTCACTGCTCATGGCACACCCGGCCGAGGGTGGGTGCCCTGCGGCCCGGTGGCCGGAATCATCTCCTGATGTGGGAGTTATTGATTCCACTCGTGGGGCAGGTGTGGCCGATGATCCAGTCAAAGCCCAACACGCTTGTGGCTTCCGCCATGTGGCGAGCCCTTCCTACGCGCGTAGAGGCCGCCACGCGGTGAAACCAGTACCCCGTGGTGCGTCACCCGTGGTGCGTCACCCGTCCTCGTCGAGGCCGTCGACGACCAGGGCCACGCCGATGCCGAGCAGCCAGAAGTCCTTGGCCAGCGCGATCCCCTGCTCGGTGGGGCGCAGGCTGCCTTCCTGCCGCATCCCCGGCGTCCGCAGGTAGAGCCCCAGGGTGCCGGCGGAGAACGCGGTCACCGCGGCCCCTGCGACAGCGGCCGGTACGAAGGGCACCAGCAGCGCGGCGGCGATGGCGATCTCCCCGGCGGCGAGCAGCCGGACGAACTTCTGGGCATCCTGCTCGCCCAGGAACGGGTAGGTGTGAGCGGCGAACTGGTGCAGTCCCTCAGCCGTGGCCTCGTCCGCGCCCAGCTTCGACACGCCGGAGTTCAGGAAGAACGCGCCGGTCGTCAGCCTGAGCGGAAGCTGCCTCGCCAGGGAACCCGAAGCCGAACAGGATGCCATCCGGAACCTCCCAAGAGTGACCCCACCTACCACCCTGCCACCCCTTCGAACCATGTCAAACGGGCCTCGGCCGCCCCGGTCCCCCGCACACCTCTGACCAGGTCAGGAGCCTGATCCGGGTCAGGTGAAGCGCTCGACGCGCTCGACACGCTCGAGCCAGTCGGCGAGGAGGGCGCGCAGGAGTGCCGGTCGCTCGTGGGGCAGGGCGTGTCCCGCGTCGTCGACGACGGCGAGCGAGGCGTGCGGGTAGTGGCCGGCGAGGTCGACGGCGGCGGCGTACCCGACCGTCGAGTCCAGCCGCCCCGCCACGACCGCGGTCGGACCCGCGTAGGCCGGCGCGCGACCGGGGGTGAGTGCCCACCGTTCGCCGATCCGTTCGAGCGCCGTCTGGTCGACGAGCCCGGCGGCCGGGGCGACGTACCGCTCGTACCGTTCGAGCATCTCCGGGGTCTGGACCACGAAGTAGCTCCGGAAGGCGTCGTCGCCGATCTCACCCGATCCGGCGACGACGCGGTGCTCCGGGACGTCCCGGAGCCCCGGCAGCAACGGGCAGACGAGCGCCAGGCCGGCGACCCGCTGCTCCTGGCCCCTCGCGGCCATCGCCTGCGCGTAGTACGCGCCCGCCGAGTGACCGGCGAGGAGGTACGGAGTCCCGCCCGTGACCTCGTCGGCGAAGTGGAGCAGCGTGTCGAGGACGTCGTCGGCGCTGCGCAGCGTCCCGGGCGCGGTGGTCCGGCCCATGCCGGGGAGGTCGGGATAGATCCGCCGCAGCCCCGCGAGGCCGTCGAGAGCCTGCTCGAAGCAGGCCTCGGTCTCGCGGTGGTCGACGCCGGCGCCGTGGAGCACCAGCACGGGTCGGCCGCTCCCGTGCTCCACGTAGTGGACCACCACCCGGCCCACTCGGATCTCCATGCCCGCATGCTAACCACGTGGGGGCGGCGCGAGGCCGCGTCTCGCTGCGCCGGAAAAAGTTTCGGGGAGGATGTCGAGAACCCGGGACCGGCTCCGTCCCTGCAGTGAACGCGACCACAATGGGTCGCAGGGCACCGAGGAGAATCGTCATGGCCAAGTACCTGCTGTTGAAGCACTACCGCGGCGCCCCGGCTGCGGTGAACGACGTCCCCATGGACCAGTGGACGCCGGAGGAGATCTCGGCGCACGTGCAGTACATGCGGGACTTCGCGGACCGGCTCGAGGGAACCGGCGAGTTCGTCGACGGTCAGGCGCTCGCCCCCGAGGGGACGTTCGTCCGCTACGACGGCGAGGGGCGCCCGCCCGTCACCGACGGCCCGTTCGCCGAGACCAAGGACCTCATCGCCGGCTGGATGGTGATCGACGTCGACAGCTACAAGCGCGCCCTCGAGCTGGCCGGGGAACTGTCGGCCGCCCCCGGGGCGGGCGGAAAGCCGATCCACGAGTGGCTGGAGTTGCGCCCGTTCCTGGCCGCGCCGCCCACCATCACCGAGTGACCTCCCGGGGGAAACACGTGGACGAGGTGAACGAGGTGAACGAGGTGGACCCGGTAGACCAGGCCCTGCTCCGGACCCTCACACCGGGCGTGCTCGGGATCCTCGTCCGCCGCGGAGCCGACTTCGAGGCGGCCGAGGACGCCGTACAGGACGCGCTGCTGGAGGCCGTCCGCGTCTGGCCGGACGACCGGCCGCGGGACCCCAAGGCCTGGCTGATCACGGTGGCCTGGCGCCGGTTCCTCGACGCGACCCGCTCGGACGCCGCCCGGCGCCGACGCGAGGACCTCGTCGACGAGGAGCCGGCGCCCGGGCCGGTGCCCGGGACGGACGACACGCTCCGGCTCTACTTCCTGTGCGCCCACCCGTCGCTGACGCCGTCGTCCGCGGTCGCGCTCACCCTGCGCGCCGTCGGCGGGCTGACCACCCGCCAGATCGCCCGGGCCTACCTGGTGCCCGAGGCGACCATGGCGCAGCGCATCAGCCGGGCCAAGCGCACCGTCTCGGGGGTGCGGTTCGATCAGCCGGGCGATGTCGCCACCGTGCTGCGCGTCCTCTACCTGGTCTTCAACGAGGGCTACTCCGGCGACGTCGACCTCGCCGCCGAGGCCATCCGGCTCACGCGGCAGCTCGCCGCCGCGATCGACCACCCCGAGGTGGCGGGGCTGCTCGCCCTCATGCTGCTCCACCACGCCCGGCGCGCCGCCCGGACCGCGCCCGACGGCAGCCTGGTGCCGCTCGCCGAGCAGGACCGCGGCCGGTGGGACACCGGGCTGATCGCCGAGGGCGTCGGGATCCTGCAGACGGCCCTCTCCCGCGACCGGCTGGGCGAGTTCCAGGCCCAGGCCGCCATCGCGGCCCTGCACGCCGACGCGCCGACCGCCGAGGAGACCGACTGGGTGCAGATCGTCGAGTGGTACGACGAACTCGCGCGCCTGACCGACAGCCCGGTCGTCCGGCTCAACCGCGCGGTGGCCGTCGGCGAGGCCGACGGGCCACGCGCCGGCCTGGCGGCGCTCGCGGCGCTGGACGACTCGCTGCCCCGCCACACCGCGGTGGCGGCGTACCTCCACGAGCGCGACGGCGACCCGGAGACGGCCGCGCGCCTGTACTCCGAGGCGGCCCGGAAGGCCCCCAACACCGCCGAGCGCGACCACCTGACGCGGCAGGCCGCCCGGCTCAACGCCCGCCGGCGTGGCTGACGGACGCGGATCGGCCGTTTCGCCGCGGTGGGTCGTGTTCACAGGCGGCCGGTGTCGACGTGCGGGGCGAAGTGGCGGACCGCGGTGATGAGGCGGCGGCGCTCGATGGAGCCCCGAGTGCCGCCGGCGCTCACGTCCAGGTTGACCCGGGTCGCGGTCTGCCGTTTCAGGCCGCGTTGCGGCAGCGGGAGCGGCCGCCCGCTCCGGAAGTGCACGCGGACGGCCGAGGTCCCTGAGTCCGCCGAACTCAGCGCGGAGACATCGGCCCAGGAGATGAGCTGGCTCTGGACGATGAACCAGGTATCCGTGCCGAGGCTGCGCACGGTGATGCCGTCCGCGTCGAAGGCGACGCTCTGCTCGAAGAACAGCGCTTGTACCAGCCGCACCAGACATGCGAACGCTCCGAGCGCCGGCACGACGAGCCACAGGACGTCCCAGACGTCGTCCTCCGCATCACCGCTCTGGATTCGGAGGTAGAACCACCATGCAAAGCCTGCTGCCGTCACCAGCCAGGCGACGGTCGCGGCCCTGCGGTGGGAGAGCGGTACGGCGAGTTGGAGGCGCTCGGGAAGGTCCCTTTCGCCGGTCGGCCGCTTCTTTTTCCGGCGCTTGGGCAGGGTGTGGGGGGCGAAGTGCCGTACGGCTTCCTCGGCCGTCTGCTTGAGGGCGTCGGGGTCGGGGCGCCGGGGCCGGGCGGGACTGCCGTCGGAGCCCGTGCAGGTCACCTTCCTGGGCAGCGGGACGTCGAGTGCGGTGGCCTGCCAGGCATCGGGGTCGAGGTCGAAGGGCAGGGGCGCGCCGTCGACGAAGGTGAGGCGCAGGAATGGCAGGCGCCGGGGCCCGAAGGGGATCACGTCGACACCCGCGAGGTGCTGCCAGGCGATCCGGGCACCCCGCCGGCCGTTCAGGGTCTGTTTGCCGACGATCAGCCCGGAGGCGTTCATCTGCAAGGCGGCCGGCTGCCAGGCGATGACGGCCGCGAACAAGGGGGCGCACAGCCAGGGGAGGAGGACGAGCACATTCGCGGCGGTCTCGTGCGTAAGGGTCATGGCGAAGGCGGCATAGGAGCAGATGCCGGCCAGGGCGGCCCATGTCAGGGCGACCGCGGCGCGGTTGCGGCGCGGCGTGGTGAACATGGCCTCCCGTAATCCGGCGACGTCGGCACGGGCCTCGGGTCGCGGACGTTCGACCGCGGTCGCGGGGACGGTGACCGCAGGCGGGACGGGGCGGGCCGGGGCGGCCTGCGCCACGCCCTCCTCTGCGGCGACGCCCACGTCAGAGGTTGCCGGCCGTTCTGCGACCGGTGCGGGCACCACCGGCCCGAGGGCCTCCAGCAGCCCTGCAGGCTCCGGCCGGTCGGCCGGAGCCTTGGCGAGACAGGCCTCGACCAGTCGGCGCAGCGGTCCGGGCACGGTCGAGAGGTCCGGCGCGTCGTGCACGGCCCGGTACATGAGGCCCAGGTGGCTGCCCTCACCGAACGCGCGCCCACCCGCGGCGTGCACCAGCACGGCCCCGAGCGCGAACACGTCACAGGCCGGCCCGATCACGCCCCCGCTGATCTGCTCGGGAGCCAGGAAGCCCGCCGTACCCACCACGACACTCGTCTGCGTCAGCCGCGTCTCGTCCAGTGCACGCGCGATGCCGAAGTCCACCACACGCGGCCCGTCACCCGACATGATGATGTTCGACGGCTTCAGGTCCCGGTGCACCAGACCGCAGGCATGGATCGCGCCCAACGCCTCTGCCAGGGCGGCGGCCAGCGCCCGCAGCCCGTCCTCGTCCATCGGCCCGTCCTGGGCGATCGCCACGTCGAGGGTTCGGCCCTGGACGAACGCCGTGACCATCCACGGCGGGTCCGCGTCGGGATCGGCGTCGACGACTTGTGCCGTGTGGAATCCGCCCACGCGGCGGGCCGCTTCGACCTCGCTGCGGAAGCGTGACCGGAAGGCCGCATCGGCGGCGAGATCACGCCTGGCCACCTTCACGGCAACCAGGCGCCCGCCCGGAGAACGGCCCTGGTAGACCCTGCCCATTCCGCCCTCGCCCAGACGGCCCGTCAGCGCATACGGGCCGACCACCGCCGGATCGTCCGGATCCAACCCGCGCATGACGCGTGCCCCCTCCCAAGAACAACACGGTCCTGCCCCGCCCTGCCCTGCCCGACAGCCACGGGGCAGTCCACACAGTAGGGCTGTCCCCCGGGCCCGGAAAGACCGACCGCCGGCCCCCGACGGCTCGATCAGGCCCACCCGGGTAGTCCCGGATCACCGCACGGCAGGCCCCGCCCTCCGCTTCAGCCGTCCGCGTGGTGCCAGGGGATCTCGGCCCATACCTGCTTGCCGCCGCTGAGCGGCACCGAGCCCCAGGCCGTCGTCGTCGCGTCGACGATGAGCAGCCCGCGGCCGCCGGTCGACTCCCAGCTCACCCATGCCGGTTTGACGGGGCTGCGCGGCGATGCGTCGTTCACCGCGATGCGCAGCCGGTCCGCAGAGAGGGTCAGGTCCATGCCCACCTCGCCCTGCGTGTGCGCGATGGCGTTGGTGACCAGCTCGGACACGACCAGCAGAGCCGCGTCGAGTTCCTGCTCCACTCCCCAGGACCGCAGGGTGCGCGCGGCGAAGCGGCGGGCGTGCAGGACCGCGTCGGGCAGCCGCCAGACCGTCCAGTGGCTCCGCTTCGGCCGGCCCCGTGTGCCGTCGTAGCGCAGCAGCAGCAACGCCACGTCGTCGTCGCGACGGCCGACACCGAAGACCAGCTCGTCGGCGACGCCTCCGGGATCGGCCGGGTCCGCCGTGACGAGCACGTCGCGCACCCGCCGCATGCCCTCCTCCAGTGGCAGCCTGGCGGACTCGACCAGGCCGTCCGTGAGCAGGACGAGCACGGTTCCGGGGAGCAGTCCCGCCTCGGTCATGGGGAACTCGGCTTCCGCGAGCACGCCGAGCGGAGGTCCGCCCTCGACCGCCATCTCCTCGGTGACTCCGTCGGGGTGGCGCAGCAGCGGCGGCAGGTGGCCGGCCCGTACGACCCTGGCGATGCCCTCCTCCATGTCCAGGTCCACGTACGTACAGGTGGCGAACAGATCGGTCTCCATGCCGACGAGCAGACGGTTGGCCCGCGCGACCACCACATCGGGCGGGTGGCCCTCCACCGCGTAGGCCCTGACCGCCGTGCGCATCTGCCCCATGATGGTGGCGGCTCCCGCGCTGTGCCCCTGTACGTCCCCGATGACGAAGGCCACGTGCCCGTCGCCGAGGGGGATGACGTCGTACCAGTCGCCGCCGACCTCGAGTCCCGCCGTCGCGGGCAGGTAGCGGGCGACGGCGACCCCGCCCGGCAGCTCCGGGAGCTTTCGGGGCAGCAGACTGCGCTGGAGCATGGTGGCGAGTTCGTGGCCCGCGTCCAGTGCGTGGGCGCGCACCAGCGCCTGTCCCACCAGCCCGGCGGTCGCGGTCAGCAGCGACCGCTCCTCCGGTCCGAACCGGTGCTCGGCGTCCCATCCCACCAGACACACCCCGACGATCCGGCCTTCGGCCGGCAGTGGCAGCACCGCGAGACCGCCGGGCCCGACGCCCAGGAGGCCGGGTTCGAGGTCCGCGCCCGGCGGCCACAGGCTCATGTGCCCCCCGCGGAGCGCGCCCTCCAGGGTGGGGAGGCCGCTGAGGGACACGTCGGGCCACTCGGAGCGCCATTCCGAGCGCCAGACCTCGGGCCAGGCATCGGGCTCCGGAGGGTCGAGGGCGGTGACGATGAGCCGTTCGGGTTCCAGTTCGCCGACCGCGACCCGGGAGGCGCCGAGCGGCTCGCGCAGGGCGGCGGCCGCCAGCCGGCTGACCTCTCGGATGGTCGCCGCGCCCGCCAGGGTGGCCGACAGCCGCTGCACGAGGGAGACCTCGTCGGCGCTGGGGCGCAGATAGGTGGCGTCGGCCACCACGCCGAGGACGCGCTGCGGTGTGCCGTCGGCGTCCACCTCGACGCGGCAGCGCAGCCCCAGCCAGCGCAGCTCGCCGTTCGGGCGGCGGATGCGGAACGCCAGCTGCTGTCCGACGGCGGCGAGCCGGTCCGGCTCCACGACCGCCATCAGTGCGGGCATGTCGTCGGGGACGGCGCAGGCCAGCAGGGTCTCCACCTGCCCGTCGAACTGCTCGGGAGGCAGGCCGAGCAGTTCCAGCACGTGGGCGTGGGCCTCCATGCGGCCGGTGCTCAGTTCCAGGATGAAGGCGCCGCCCTGGTGGGGCACCAGGGACTGGCCCAGGTGCGCCTGCGGGGCTTTGCGTCCGGCGAAGCGTGCGGCGACCGATTCGAGTCCGGCGGCCACCTGATCGGCGTAGAGCTCCAGGAGGCTGCGGTCGTCGGCGCTGAAGCCGTCCCCGACCTCGCCGGCGACGATCAGGCACCCGAGCTCCTGGTCGCCGTGGCCCAGCGGCAGCGCGCCGAGCGAGATCCTGGCGGGCGATTCGGGGTCGCCGTCCCGGATCCGGGTGGGGAAATGGTGGGGATCGTCCTCGATGAAGGTGGCGAGTTCCTTGGGGGTCAGCCACAGGGGTCGGCCGTCGCGGAAGGCGTTGGCGGCGGGCGAATGGCTGGCCACGGCGAGGATCGCGGGCAGGCCGTAGAGGACGTCGCGGTTCCCGGTCAGCTCGGCCAGGTGGAGCTCCCTGGCCTGGTCTGCGATCACGTAGACAGCGGCCAGCTCTGCCCCGCAGAACGCAAAGCGACGTCTGATCACTGCCTGTAGCGCCTCCTCCCGGGAGCCCGCCGACCGCCCCCTCCCATGCTGTCGCGCCCGGGACCGTTCGAGCGAGTCGGGGCGCAGCCCGGGCCCCGGCGCCGCCTACGCTGCGTGGACCTGCCGTGACGGACGGGTGCGACGGGGCTTCGGAGGACCGTCCTCGCCGGCTGCACCGCCCGGGCGGTCAACGACGCTGCCACTCCTCGGCCAGCAGGCGGTAGGAGCGGACCCGGTCCGCGTGGTCGTGGGTGATGGTGGTGATCAGCAGTTCGTCGGCCCCGGTGGCCTCCTGGAGCCGCTCCAGGTGATCGGCGACGGTCCGCGGCGAGCCGACGAACTGGGTGTCCACCCGGTCGGCGACGAGTTCCCGGTCCGCTTCCGTCCAGGGCAGGGCGCGCGCCTCGGCGGGTGTGGGGAAGGGGATGGCGCCCTCGGCGGTACGGATGCTGCGCACCCAGGGTGCGTATCCGGCGGCCAGTTCGCGGGCGGTCGCGTCGTCCTCGGCGACGACGACGTCGGCGGACACCGTCAGGTACGGACGGTCCAGCTCGGCCGAGGGCTTGAAGGCGGCCCGGTAGCCCTCGGCCGCCTCCAGCACCGATGCGGGGCTGACGTGGTAATTGGCCGCGAACCGCAGCCCGTTGCGGCCGGCGGTCTCCGCACTGACCCCGCCGCTGCTGCCCAGGATCCACACCTGTACGTCGGCCCCCTCGCCGGGTACGGCGTGTGCCTCCAGCCCCTCCGGGGAGCGGTAGTCGCCCCGCAGCAGCGCGAGGACGTCGTCGATCTGCTCGGCGTAGTCCTGCGGCTGGGCACCGGGCAGGTTCAGCAGCCGCTGCTGGAGCGCGACCCGCGGGTGGCCCAGCAGGTGCGCGAAGGAGAACCGGGCCGGGATGCGGAGGCCGTTCGGGGTGTACCCCTCGAACGGGGGGTCCTGCGAAGCTCCCGGCTGCGGCCGGCCGGCCGAGCGGCCCAGGCCCAGGTCGAGGCGCCCGGGGTGCAGCGCGTCGATCAGGCCGAACTCCTCGACCGTGGACAGGGCGGTGCGGTGTCCGAGCTGGACGGCGCCGGAGCCGAGGCGGATGGTCGAGGTCGCGGAGGCGGTCAGCGCGAGCACGACCGCCGGGGAGGTCCCGGCGACTCCCGGATTGAGGTGGTGTTCGGCGAACCAGTAGCGGGTGTAGCCGAAGGCCTCCGTCTGCCGGGCGAGGTCGATGCTGTGCTGCAGGGCCTCGGCGGCGGTGGAGCCGGACGGGACCGGGACGAGGTCGAGGACCCCGAGGGGTGTGCCGGACATGGCCGGGCTCCTTACAGGTCGGGGAAGGAAGGGTCGGGGATCTCGCGGCGCAGCACCGGGGCGATCTGCGACTGGAAGAGTTCGAGGGAGGCCCGGTGCTGCGCGGGGGTGAGCCCGCCCGGCTCCGCCTGGAGGTGCAGGACCGTGTGGCCGAAGGCCTCGTGGTAGCGGTGGACCTTCTCGATCACCTGCTGGGGGCTGCCGATCAGCGCCGAGCTCCGCTCGACGAAGTCCTCCAGCGTCGGGAAGACGGGATCCAGACCCTGCCGGGCGTGGAAGGCGAGGTACCGGGCGAACGCCGGCCGGTACGCCGCCACCGCCTGCTGCGAGGTGGGGGCCGCGTGGTAGCCGGCCGAACCCGCACCGACGACGGCGTGCGCGGGATCGTGCCCGTAGTGCTCCCAGCGCTCCCGGTAGTGGCGGATCAGCTCGGCGTACGGACCGATCGGGTGGGTGACGTTCGCGGAGAAGAGCGGGTCTCCGTAGCGCGCCGCGAGGTCTACGGACTCCCGGCTGGTCGCACTGCCGTGCCAGACGCGCAGGGCCGGCTGGTAGGGCCGCGGCAGTACCTCGGCGCCGGCCAGCGCGGGGCGGAAGCGCGGCTCGGCGCTCACCTTGTCCTCGCGCCAGATCCGCCGGAACAGCTCGTAGCCCTCGGCGTTGCGCTCCCACTGGTCTTCCGGGGTGACGTGGAACAGCTCGCGCTGAGCGGTGCCGTTGCCCTTGCCGATCATCAGTTCCAGGCGGCCGTCGGACAGGTGGTCGAGCGTCGCGTAGTCCTCGTAGGCACGCACCGGGTCCAGCAGGCTCAGCGTGGTCACGGCGGTGAACAGCCGGATCCGGCGGGTCAGTGCGGCGATGTGGCTGAGGACCACGGGCGGCGAGGACGACAGGAAGGGCCGCTCGTGGCGCTCGCCGACCCCGAAGCCGTCGAAGCCGAGCTCCTCGGCGAGCAGCGCGGCGTCGACCACCTCCCGGAACCGCTCACGGGTGGAGGTGGGAGCGCCCGTGACCGGATCCGCGGAGTCCGTGATCAGGGTGATGGCCAGGAACTTCATGAGCGTGCTGCCCGCCGGTCGGAGACGGCCTCCGGCACCGTGAGCCCGAGGTGGTCGCGCAGGGTGGTGCCCGCGTATTCGGTGCGGAAGACCCCCCGCTCTTGGAGCAGCGGGACGACGGTGTCGGCGAAGACGTCCAGGCCGCCGGGGGTGATGTGGGGAACCAGGATGAAGCCGTCGGCCGCGTCCGCCTGCACCAGCGTGTCGATCTGCTGGGCGACGGTGGCGGCGGAGCCGACGAAGGTCTGGTCGGCGGTGGTGGAGATGACGAGCTCGCGGATCGACAGGTTCTTGGCCTCGGCGAGCGCGCGCCACTGCCGGGCGGTGGCGAGCGGGTCACGGAACTCGCGGACGCTCGCGCGCCCGAGGGCGATGGTGTTCTCCCCCACCTCCGGGTCGACCTCGGGCAGCGGGCCGTCCGGGTCGTAGCCCGACAGGTCCCGGTTCCAGACGTGCTCCAGGAACTTGATCGCGGTCTGACCGCTGACCTGGAGGCGGCGCACCTCGTGGGCGGCCTCGCGGGCCTCGGCGTCGGTGTCGCCGAGGACGAACGTGGCCGCGGGCAGGATCTTCAACTGGTCCGGTGTGCGCCCGTACTTGGGCAGCCGGCCCTTGACGTCGGCGTAGAACTCCCGGCCCGCGTCGAGGGTCCCGTACCGGCCGAAGATCGCATCGGCACTGGAGGCGGCGAACTCGCGGCCCTCGTCGGAGTCACCCGCCTGGAAGATCACCGGCCGGCCCTGCGGGCTGCGCGGCACGTTGAAGTGGCCCTCGATGTCGAAATGCGGGCCCCGGTGGGCGAAGGTCCCGGCCCGCGCGTCCCGCAGGAAGGCGCCCGAGCCGGCGTCGGCGAGGATCTCGGATCCGTCCCAGGAGTCGAACAGCTCGGTCGCGGTGACCAGGAACTCCTTGGCCCGGCTGTAGCGCTCCTCGCGCGGCAGGAACCCGCCGCGCCGGAAGTTCTCGCCGGTGAAGGCGTCCCAGGAGGTGACCACGTTCCAGGCGGCCCGCCCCTCGGACAGGTGGTCGAGCGAGGCGAACTGGCGGGCCACTTCGTAGGGTTCGTTGAAGGTGGAGTTGATGGTGCCGGTCAGGCCCAGGCGCTCGGTGACCGCCGCCAGGGCGGCGAGCACCGTGAAGGTGTCGGGACGGCCGACCACGTCCAAGTCGTATATTTTTCCGCCCTGTTCGCGCAGCCTCAGCCCCTCGGCGAGGAAGAGGAAGTCGAACTTGGCGCGTTCGGCGGTCCGCGCGAAGTGGACGAAGGAGCCGAAGTCGATGTGGCTTCCGGCCGCCGGGTCGCTCCACACGGTGGTGTTGTTGACGCCGGGGAAGTGGGCTGCGAGATGGATCTGCTTGAGCGGCTTGCTGCTCATGACGAAACCTTCCGGGTCCGGGATCAGGCGGCGGGGTGGGCGGCGTAGCGGCCGGCCGGGCGCTCCAGGCCCAGCAGTCCGCGCAGGGTGTCCGCCTCGTACGCGCGGCGGAAGACCCCGCGCCGCTGGAGCTCCGGCACCAGCCCCCGGGTGATCGCGGGCAGGTCGCGGGCGATCACACCGGGCCGCAGCAGGAAGCCCGACAGACCGGTCTCCCGGCGCTCCAGGAGCAGGTCGGCCAGCTGCCCGGGGCTTCCGCCGAAGACCGCGCCCCCGCCGCCGTACGAGGCACCCGCGAGGAGGTCCAAGCGCTCCAGACGGGCGGCGGCCGCCGGGGCGTCCTCGTCCAGGAACACCGTGAGGTCCCCGAACAGGTGCAGCGGCTGCGCCGCGAGCCCGGTCGCCTCCCGGGCCCGCCGGATCGCCGCGACGGCGGCCCTCGCACCGTCCCCGTCGTGCGCGGCCACGTACCCGACGTCCGTGGACCGGGCGACGAGCGCGTACGAGGCTTCGCCGGCGCCGGACGCGCCGACCACGGGCTGCCCCTGCGGCGGGCGCGGGGTGATCGACGGCCCTCTCACGCTGAAGTGACGGCCCTCGAAGTCGATGTGGTGCAGTTTGTCGCGGTCGACGAACCGGCCTGTGGCCACGTCCCGGATCTCGGCGTCGTCGTCCCAGCTGTCCCACAGCCGCCGGATCACTTCGATGTGGTCGGCTGCCTCCTCATAGGAGTCCGCTTCGGGCAGCGGGACCGCCCGGCGTCCGAAGTGCCGTGCCTCGTAGGCCAGTTGCGACACCTGGATCTGCAGGCCCGCCCGCCCGCGGCTGACGTGGTCCAGGGTGGCGATCGCCTTGGAGATGTGGAAGGGCTCGGTGTGGGTGGCCGTCACGGCCGGGACCAGTCCGATGTGCCGGGTCAGCGGGGCGACGCGGGCGGCGGTGAGCACGGCGTCCAGCCGCCCCCGGACCTGGTCCGTGCGTCCGTCGGGCCCGTCCGCCGAGGACGACTGGAGGGCGAGGGAGTCCTCGAAGGAGACGAAGTCGAGCAGTCCGGCTTCGGCCTCGGCCACGGCATCGGCCCAGTAGCGGGCCGTGAAGATTTCACCGGGCCGGGCCCCCGGCTCGCGCCAGGCGGCGGGGTGGCGACCCGCGCCGTCGAGCGCGACGGCCAGGTGTAGCGATTCGGAAGATGCGTATGCGGATGCGGGCGGGGAGGAGGACACGTCGAATTACGCCTTCCTGATCGGCCGGGCGAGGAAAAGGCCGATGCGCGTCGCGAATATGAGGGCGTACGAGAGGGCGGGGAAGAGGCCCGTCATCACCAACTCTTCAAAACGCTATGCCTTATAGCGGTGCCATACAATGACCTGAATATTAAGAGAAGTTGGCAGCGGTGTTGCCGGGCGCGCGGACCGCCGTGAAGGACGGGCGGCGGCGCAGGGTGAAGCCGATCGACTCGTACAGCCGGATCGCCGTCGTGTTGCCCGCGGCGGTGTGGAGGAACGGGACGTCACCGCGCTCCCGGATGCCCGCGGCGACGGCGCGGACCAGCCGCGTCGCCAGCCCCCGGCCCTGGTGGTCGGGGTGCGTGCACACCGCGCTGATCTCGGTCCAGCCGGGTGGCCGCAGCCGCTCTCCGGCCATCGCGATCAGCCGGCCCCGGTGCCGGATGCCGAGGTACGTGCCCAGCTCGACGGTGCGGGGCAGGAACGGACCGGGCTTGGTGAGCTCGATCAGGCCGAGGATCTCGGGTACGTCGCGGGGGCCGAGCCGGACCGCCTCGGGGGCGGGTTCGGCCCGCAGCGAGGTGTCGACCAGCTGGACGCCGGGGACCGAGCCGAGGGTCTCCCAGCCGTCGGGCGGGGTCAGTACGCCGGCGAGCGCGGCGGTTCCGCCGTCGCCGACCAGCCTGCGCAGGTCGGCCCAGGAGTCCGGGTCGGCCGGGTCCGCGAGGGCGGCGAACGGCGAGACGTCCGAGGGGTAGCGGGCGGCGCGGGAGGAGGAGGGGCCCGCCTCGTGAGGTGCCGCCCGCTCGGCGAAGGCGGCGTGCGCGCCGGACAACGAGGCCCAGGCGGGGTTGTCGAGGACGTGCGTGGTGGGACCTGCGTTCGTGGTCACGGGGTGGGCTCTCCGTCCGTGGCGCGGCCCGGGGGCCGGGGATTCAGGAGTTGGTCACCGGCAGGCCCGGCGGGTCGACCTCCGAGGCGGTGACGGCCTCGCTGGACAGGTTCCAGGCGGCGAGGAGCTGCGCGTACTGGCCCTTCTCGATCAGGTGGTTGATCGCCCCCGCGACCGGCTTGGCGAGCCCGCTGTCCTTCTTCGCGGTCGCGGCGATGAGGCCCTGGAGCGACTCTCCGGCGCCGGAGAAGGAGCCCGCGTTGCGGGTCGGGGCGCTGCCGCTCGCCGTCTGCGTGATGTGGTAGGCGATGGACGGGTTCGGGCCGAAGCTGAGGTCGATCTTCTTGCCGCTGAGGGCCAGGTAGGTGCTGTTGGTGTCGGGGAAGTACTTGACGGTGATGTCCTTGCCCTCGGCCCGGAGCTTCTTCTGCCACTCCAGCAGGATCTTCTCCTGGTTGGTGCCCGAGCTGACCGCGACCGTCTTCCCCGCGAGATTGCGGTAGTCGCCGCCGTAGTTCCAGGGGTTGTCCTTCAGCGTCTCGAAGGCCAGGTTGTCCTGCCGGTAGGAGGCGAACTCGTACTTCTTCTTGCGCTCCTCCGTGACCGTGACGTTCGTGAAGCCCACGTCCACCTTGCCGCTGTCGATGCCGACGAAGAGGTTCTCCCAGGTGGAGTTCTTCACCACCGGCTTGAGGCCGAGCGTCGCGGCCACCAGGCGGCCGAGGTCCGGTTCCGCGCCGGTCAGGGTCTTCTGGTCGGTGCCGACGTACGCCAGGGGCGGGTAGCCGGCGGGCAGTGCGCCGACCCCGATGACGAGTTCGCCGCGCTCGCGGACTTCGGCGGGCAGCTGGGCGCGCAGGGACTCGACCACCGGGACGGACAGCTCGGCCTGCTGGGCGGCTCCGTTGGACACGCCGCCGACGGTGACCTTGCCGGAGCCCGATCCGGTGGCCTCGGCGTCGCCGCCGCACGCGGTGAGTCCGGAGGCGAGGGCGACGGTCGCGGTGGCGGCGCCGAGGCCGCGGACGAGTCTGGTGCGCAGGGAGCGTCGGCGTTGCATGGTGTTCCTTTTCGGGTCGGGAAGGGCGGGGGTGGAGGGAGTGGGGCGCGGCGGGAGTGGGAAGCGGCGGAGTCAGAGCACCTTGCTCAGGAACTCCCGCGTGCGGGTGTGGGCGGGCCGGTCCAGCACCTGCCCGGGCGGGCCCTGTTCGACGATGCGGCCGCCGTCGAGGAAGACGACCTCGTCGGCGACCTCGCGGGCGAAGCCGATCTCGTGCGTGACGATGACCAGCGTCGTGCCGCCGGTGGCCAGGTCCTTGATCACGGAGAGCACCTCGCCGACGAGTTCGGGGTCGAGCGCGGAGGTGGGTTCGTCGAAGAGGATGACTCCGGGCCGCAGCGCGAGGGCGCGGGCGATGGCCACGCGCTGCTGCTGGCCGCCGGACAGCTGCCGCGGATAGGCGCCGGTCCGGTCGCCGAGTCCGACGCGCTCCAGGAGTTCACGGGCCAGGGCCCGCGCCCGCGGCCGCGGCATCCTGCCGGTGGCCACCGGGGCCGCCGCGACGTTGTCCAGCACGGTCAGGTGCGGGAAGAGGTTGAAGTTCTGGAAGACGAAGCCGATCCGTCCGCGCTGGGCGAGGATCGCCCGCTCGCTCAGCTCCTTCAGCCGCCCGCCCTGCCGCTGTACGCCGATCAGCTCGCCGCCCACGCTGACGTATCCGGCCTCGGGTTTCTCCAGGTGGTTGATGACGCGCAGCAGGGTGGACTTGCCGGAGCCGGAGGGGCCCAGGATCGCGGTGACCGTGCCCGGCCGCAGCGTCAGGCTGACCCCGTCCAGAACCTGCTGCCGGCCGTACCACTTGTGCACGTCGTGGACCTCGATCGCGGCGGCCCGCGTGAGGGCGGTCATCGCGCCGTCTCCTTCCGGAAGCGGTCCCGCAGTTCGCGCAGGCCCGTCCGGGCCCGCTGCAGGGGGGTGGGCGGTACGGTGCGCAGCGCGCCGCGCGCGTAGTACCGCTCGACGTAGAACTGGACGACCGAGAGGACGCTGGTGAGGACCACGTACCAGAAGGTGGCCACCAGCAGCAGCGGCACGACGTCGCCGGAGTAGGTGCTGCCGAGGCTCTGCACCGTGCCGAACAGGTCGAGCAGCGATACGTAGAAGACCAGCGAGGTGGCCTTGACCAGCCCGATCAGCTGGTTGACGTAGGCGGGGACGATGGAGCGCAGCGCCTGGGGGAAGACGATCCGGGCGAACTGGTACCGCTTGGGAAGTCCCAGCGCGGCCGCCGCCTCGTGCTGGCCCTGGTCGACGGAGAGCACGCCGGCCCGTACCACCTCGGCCGCGTACGCCGCTTCGCTCAGGCTCAGTCCCACGACCGCCACGACGATGTCGGTGGCCAGCCGCGACTCGTCGAAGGTGAAGAAGGCGGGGCCGAAGGGCACCCCGATGCTCAGGGTGGGGTAGAGGGCGCTGAGGTTGTAGAGGAAGAGCAGGACCACGATCAGCGGCACCGAGCGCAGCAGCCAGATGTAGGTCCAGCTCACCGACCGGAGTACGGGGTTCGCGGACAGTCTGCCGAGGGCGAGCAGGATGCCGCCCGCGAGGCCCAGGACCGCGCTGTACGCGGCCACTTGGAGGGTGATGAGCAGGCCCTCCAGGATGGCCGGACGGACGAACCAGTACGCGAACCGGTCCCACTGGTAGAAGGGATTGGTCAGCAGCCCGTGAGCTGCCTGGGAGGCCAGCACCAGCACGACGGCGGTGGCGATCCACCGCCCGGGCCGGCGGAGCGGGAGGACCCGCTCGGCCGGCGCCGGCGGTCCCGGGGGCGCGGTGAGGACAAGGGATTCGGTCAACGACACTCCAGCCGCATTCGACAAGTCGAAGAATCGAAAAGCAGCCGTCATGCCGGACGGAAGAGGCCGCTATTGCGTGATCTGCGGCGTAAGCTAGGCAGCCCGGATAACGGCTGTCAACGGTCCTGATATCGGTATCCGGGGAAGCGTGCGGCAATTTCATCCGCCGTACACACAACGCCTTTGAATGAAATGATCCGGCTACTGCTGATCGGGAACGTACTTGTAGCCCACGCGGCGCACGGTGGAGATGCGGCCCCGGTGGGCGGGCCCGAGCTTGCGGCGCAGCCGGGCCACGTGGACATCGACGGTGCGACCGTCGCCGAAGTGCCCGTAGCCCCAGATGCCCGAGATGAGGGCGTCACGCGTGTGCACCGTGTACGGATGGCTCACGAGGTGGTCCAGGAGGTCGAACTCCAGGTAGGTGAGGTCCAGTTCGCGCCCGTCGACCTCGGCCAGCCGGCGCGCGCGGTCGACGTGGATGGCATCGCGGTGCCGGCCGGGACCGGGATGCGAGGCCGGGTCCGGCTCGGGGGCCGGAGTCGTTCCGGGATCGAGGGGACGGACCTCGGGCCGTATGCCGTGCGCGGTCATCACCGCCACCGGGTCGACGTTCGCCGGCAGGAACACGAGGTAGGCGACGCGGCCGCCGTCGGTGCCCTCGGCGGAGACGAGGGGCGGACGGTCACCGACCAGCTGGAGGTGCGGGGCCGGGGAACGGCGGACGGCGGGTGCGGGAACTGCGGTGGTCATGAAGATCCCCTTCGGCTGCTCGGAGTCGGGTACGGATGCCGGGTGTTCGGCCACGACGGGGCACGGGGCTCCGCGACGGTTCCCGCGACGGTTTCCGGATGCGACCGGGAGGGCCGGCGCGTCGCACGCAGGACGGACCCGTACGGCTCAAGGGACCGGGGTCACGAGGGAAGCGCAGCGCACAGCGGGGAGCGACAGCCGGAACACCGGCGCGCGTCGGGGGAATGCCCTGGCGGAAAGGCCCTGACGGAAGGCCCTAGACGGGTCGGCAGACCGCGCTGGCGACGCGACGGAAGTCAACGTGCCTGCGGCGTACGAGCAACGGCTGCGACGGGGACATGGTCACATCGTGAGGTGCGCGGCGGGCGCGCGTCAATAGTTCCCTATCGATTGACTAGGAAATGCCGCTGACCTGCACGGTCTCTCATGTCGAGATCGCATCGTCCGCCATTCGGTCACGCTCTTGCCGGGCGGGCGGCTTCGGGCGAGTATCCCTATCAATCCGATGGGAAAGGTGGGGATTCGGTGAAGCGGCCGGCCGGCGCCACCCAACAACGTTCCGGAGTAGCCGACATGACCACCGCCATCCCCCATGGCACCACCGGCCGCCGGCCCGTCGAGGAGGAGCGCCGCGCGCTCCTGCGGACCGCCCGCGATGTGGCGGACGACCTCGCCGCGGACGCCATCGTCCGCGATCAGGCGGGCAAGCCGCCGACCGACGAGACGGCCCGGCTGCGCGAGGCCGGCCTGCCGGCGTCCCTCACTCCGCCCGGGCCGGGCCGCGGGGCGGACTGGCGTACCGGATGCGCCGTCATACGGGAGATCGCCGCGGCGGACAGCTCCGTCGGCGACGTACTCGCCCGGCACTTCGTCCACGCGTGGAGCGGACGCTTCTACGGGAGTCACGAGCACGCGACCGCCCTCGAAGAGGAGTCGGTGCGCGAGCGGTGGCTGTGGACCGGCGCGGTCCGCACGCCGTGGCCCGACGACGACACCGATGGCCCGGACCTCACGCTGCGGCGGCACACCACCGGCTACGTGCTGAGCGGGCGCCGCGCCGTGGACACCGCGGTGGCCACGGCCGACCAGATCGTGCTCGACGCCGTCTGCGCCGCGAACGGTGAGGTCCTGGTCGTACGGATCCCATCCGGCGCCCGGGGCGTGACCGTCGAACCCGCCCACGATCGCCTCGGGCAGCGCGTCGCCGGCGCGGGCGAGGTCGTCCTCGACCGGGTCACCGTCACCCCCGAGCAGGTGCTGGGCCGCCGGCCGCACGACGAGGAGTCGACCGCGCCCTTCACCGCGCTCGCGGAGCCGGCCCTCCGGCTCGCCCTGTGCCACGTCGGCCTCGGCATCGCCGAGGGCGCCCTCACCGAGGCCCGCGACCTCAGCAGGGGCGGGCGCGCGCACCGGCTGCCCGGCCAGGACCCGGACCTCTTCCTGACGTACGGGGAACTGGCCTCCGCCGCCCAGACGGCCACCGCCGTGGTCGACCGGGCGACGGACATGATGGCGCAGGCCCTGGACACGGGTCCGCACCTGGATGCGGAGGGAGCCGCGGGCGTCGCCGCACTGGTCGCCACGGCCGAGACCGTGACGTCGAAGGCAGCCCTGCGCATCACCGCGCGGGTGCTGGAACTCGCCGACGCGCCCGGCCTGGACCGGTTCTGGCGCAACGCCCGGGTCCTGACGGCCCACCGGCCGGTCGCGCACCGCCTGCGCTCCATCGGGGAGCACTACCTCAACGGCTCCCACCGCGCGGTGGCGGCCTTCCGCTGACGCGGGGCACGGCTCAGGTCGGGGGTCCGCGGCTTGAGCCCCCGGCTGCCGGGCGGGTACGCGTACCCGTTCGGCAGCCGGCCGCCACCCGTGGCGGACACCGGCCGCCGCCATGCCAGATAATGGCCGTATGCGGATCTCAGCCAGGGCGGACTATGCGGTACGTGCCGCGCTGCAGCTTGCCGCGTCGCAGGACGACGGGCCGGTGAAGGCGGAGGCCATCGCCGACGCCCAGGACATCCCGCACAAGTTCCTCGAAGGCATCCTGAACGACATGCGCCGGGGCGGGCTCGTGCTCAGCCAGCGGGGCGGCAACGGCGGCTACCGGCTGGCCAAGCCCGCCGGGTCCATCAGCATCGCGGACGTGATCCGCGTCGTGGACGGGCCGCTCGTCTCGGTGCGCGGGGTCCGCCCACCGGACCTGTCCTACACCGGACCCGCCCAGGCGCTGCTCCCCCTGTGGATCGCGCTGCGGGCCAATGTGCGCGAGATCCTCGACGGTGTGACGCTCGCCGACGTCGCTTCGTCCGAACTGCCCACCGAGGTATCGGCACTGGCCGACACCCCCGGCGCCTGGACCAATCCCTAACTCCGCACCCCCGCCCCACCTGCGCGTTCTCGGATATCGAGATTTCTGCGTCCAGCATGCGGTCAGCCTCTTGGGGCGGGTCTCCGCCTCTGCCAATATGCCTACCAACCAGGTGGGAAAACTAGGAATCCAGGGAGGTGGCCGTGCGCACGCTGCACCACGCAGGCCGGATGCTGCCCTTGACCTCCCGCCGGCACATCGACCTGGTCCGTACGTCCAGCGCCATCTGTCTGCCCGGCTGACACCATGCGCCGGGCCTGGCTCCCCACGCAGGTCACCACCGGGCGCTGCCCCGCTCCGCTCTCCGTCGGCCGGGCGGGCCCCTCGGCCGAACCCACCGACCGCGTGCCTTCGAGCGCGGGTGCCCGCTGTTCCTTCCCCGGTCTGCGACCGCGACACCGCGAGCGACGGCCGGGAGTGACTTCCGTGTGCGCCGATGGTCTCGCGTCGCCCCGTCTCCGTCCCCGTACCTCGCCGAACACCATCCCGTGAAAGGACACCTCCGTGTCTGCCGCAAGACCGCTCACCGCCCTGCGCGCCATCGCCGTCACCGCGACCCTTCCCCTCCTGCTCACCGCCTGCGGCTACGGTTCCGCGGCGAAGAAGGAGGACGACAAGGCCAACGTCGCGGCCACCGACGGCAAGAAGTTGTCGGCCTCCGAGGTGCGGATCGGCTACTTCCCGAACCTGACGCACGCGACCGCGCTGGTCGGCCTGCAGGAGGGCCTGATCGAGAAGGAACTGAACGGCACCAAGATCAAGCCGCAGTCCTTCAACGCCGGTCCGTCCGAGATCGAAGCCCTCAACGGCGGCTCTCTCGACATCGGCTTCATCGGCCCCTCCCCGTCGATCAACGGCTATGTGAAGTCCAAGGGTTCGAACCTGCGGATCATCTCCGGCTCCGCCTCGGGCGGCGTGAAGCTGGTCGTGAACCCGGACAAGATCAAGACCCTGGACGACCTCAAGGGCAAGAAGATCGCCACCCCGCAGAAGGGGAACACGCAGGACGTCGCGTTCCTCAACTGGATCTCCGAGAAGGGCTGGAAGGTCGACCCGGAGTCCGGCAAGGGTGACGTCTCCGTCGTCCGCACGGACAACAAGGTCACCCCCGATGCCTTCAAGCAGGGCTCCATCGACGGCGCCTGGGTGCCGGAGCCCACGGCCTCCAAGCTCGTCTCCGACGGCGGCTCCGTCCTCCTCGACGAGACCGCCCTGTGGCCCGACAAGAAGTTCGTGATCACGAACATCATCGTGTCGCAGAAGTTCCTCAAGGAGCACCCGGACGTGGTCGAAGCCGTCCTGCGCGGCACGGTGAAGACCAACGACTGGATCCACGCCAACCAGGACAAGGCGAAGGCCTCCGCCAACGCCAAGCTGGAGGCGGAGGGCGGCAAGCCCCTCGACGCGAAGGTCATCGACCCCGCGTGGCCGAGCTTCACGGTCACGGACGACCCGCTGGCCTCGACGCTGAAGACCCAGTCGGACTGGGCGGTCAAGGCCAAGCTCATCGAGCAGCCCGACCTGGCCGGCATCTACGACCTGACGCTCCTGAACAAGGTCCTCAAGGCCGCCGGCAAGCCCGAGGTCTCCGACGCCGGTCTCGGCGCCAAGTAGGCGCGCAGGCCTTCCGGTTCCCCGGAGGCCCAAGCTGATGGGCGGCGCCGGCGAACCGTCCGCGGGTCCATCGGGACCCGCGGCGGCCGTCCGGCGCCGATGCTCCGGGAGCACGCCCCCTTCCCGCGTCGGGGAACGCGCACGGTCAGAGGACCTTGGAGAGGAAGGCGCGGGTGCGGGCGTGCCGCGGGTCGTCCAGGACGGCCGCGGGCGGCCCCTGCTCGACGACGGCTCCGCCGTCCATGAACACGACGGTGTCGGCGACCTCGCGGGCGAAGCCGATCTCGTGCGTCACGACGATCATGGTGGTTCCGGCGCGGGCGAGGTCCTTGATGACGTCGAGGACCTCGCCGACCAGCTCCGGGTCGAGTGCCGAGGTCGGCTCGTCGAAGAGCAGCACCTTGGGTTCGAGGGCGAGCGCGCGGGCGATGGCCACGCGCTGCTGCTGCCCGCCGGACAACTGCAGCGGATAGGCGCCGGCCTTGTCGGAGAGGCCGACGCGCTCCAGCAGCCGGCGGGCCGTCCCCTCCGCCTCCTGCCGCGGGCGGCGCAGCACGGAGACCGGGGCCTCGACGAGATTGTCCAGCACGGTGAGGTGCGGGAAGAGGTTGAAGTTCTGGAAGACGAACCCGATACGGGTGCGCTGCCGCAGAACTTCCCGCTCCTTCAGCTCGTACAGTTTGCCGCGGGAGTTGCGGTAGCCGATGAGGTCGCCGTCGACGCTGATCCAGCCGCGGTTGACCTTCTCCAAGTGGTTGATGGTGCGCAGCAGCGTGGACTTTCCCGAGCCGGAGGGGCCGAGGATCACGGTGACTTCGCCGGCGTGGACCTTCAGGTCGACGCCGCGCAGCACTTCCAGCGGTCCGAAGCTCTTGTGGACGCCGCGCACGTCGACCATGACGTCGCTCACGGGCTCTCCTCTCACGTGTGCTCGGCCGGGTTGATCTGCGAGGTGTCGATCGCCGAGGCGGTGGTGCCCCACTTCGCCAGGATCCGCGCGTAAGTGCCGTTCCTGATCAGCTCGTTGACGGCGGCCTGGAGGGCGGGAGCGAGCGGGGAGCCCTTCTTGAAGGCGAAGCCGACGTCGAGGCGGTGGTACTCGCCGAGGAAGGCGGTCTGCGCGGCGGGCTGTGCGGCCTGGTGGCGCAGGCCGTTGATCGTCGACATGACGACGTCGATCCGGCCCTGCTGCAGGGCGGTGGTGACGGCCCCGGTCTCGGAGAAGACCTTGACCTCGTACGGCTTCTTTCCGGCTGCGGCGCAGACGCCGCGCTGGGCGGTGAGGGTCTTCTCGAACGTCGTACCCGCGCCGGTGCCGATGGTCAGTCCGCACAGCTGGGTGAGGTCGGAGACCTGCGTGGTCAGGGTGGTACTGCCCGTCTTGACGGCGAACCCCTGCCCGTCGTTGATGTAGGTGACGAAGTCGATGGTCTTCAGGCGTTCGGTGGTGACGCCGAAGTTGCCCGTGCCGAAGTCGTACTTGCCGCTGCCGAGAGCGGGCAGGATCGTCTCGAAGGAGGCGTCCTGGCGCTGCAGCTTCACGCCGAGGACCTTGGCCACCGCGTCGGCGATGTCGATGTCCTGGCCGGCGGGCGGCTTGTCCTGCCCGTTCGGGTAGTACGCCGCGGGAGGCGATCCGACGGAGCTGCCGACCCGCAGGGTGCCCGCCTTGCGGACGTCGGCGGGCAGCAGTGCGGCGATCGAGTCCACGGTCCGTACGGCGGCGACGGGGTCGCCGGCCTGCGGGGACACCTGGGCACCCGCCGCGGCCGGGGTTCCGGCGCCCGAGCCGCAGGCGGTCAGCGCCAGGAGGGGCAGGAGGGCGAGGGCGGCGGCTGTGCTCAGGCGGGTGCGGATCCCGTTCCCGGGGAGGTTCACAGCGGGAAGGCCTTTCCGTTGCGGGGCATGGCGCCGAGGTGGGGTGTGCGGGTCGATGAGGTCGGTCACCCGCGCGCCGCCGCGAGGGTCTGGTGGGGGTCGTGTGCCGTACGGGCGGCTTCGCGCTCCGCGTCGCGCTTCGCGACCTCCTCCCGGACGAGCGGGATCACGTGCCGGCCGAAGTCGACGGCGTCGCCCAGCAGGTCGTAGCCGCGGGCCGAAAGGACGTCGACGCCGAGGTCGTAGTAGTCCAGCAGTGCCTGGGCGACCGTCTCGGGGGTGCCGACCAGCGCGTTGGAGTTGCCGGCGCCGCCGGTGACGGCGGCCGTCGGGGTCCACAGCGCCCTGTCGTAGCGCTCCCCCGCCTCGGCTATGGCGATCAGCCGCTGTGATCCGGTGTTCTGGGGCGCCGCGGCCTCCGGCACGCCGTTGCGGTGATGGCGTACGAGGCCCGCCTGCCGCCGCTGCTTGATGGCGCCCACCGTGCGGTGGGCCTTCTCCCAGGCCAGTTCCTCGGTCGGGGCGATGATCGGGCGGAACGCGACCTGGATGCGGGGCACGTCGGTGCGGCCCGCTGCCTTCGCGGCCGCCTTGACGGCCTCGATCTGCTCGGCGGTCTTCGCGAGCGGTTCGCCCCACAGGCAGTAGATGTCGGCCTCCGCGCCGCCGGCGGCGTACGCGGCGGGTGAGGAACCGCCGAACGAGACGTCGGGGCGCGGCTGCTGGACGGGGAAGACATCGCTGACGAAGTCGTGGAAGCGGTAGTGCGCGCCCTCGTGGTCGAAGGACTCGCGGGTGGTCCAGATCTTCTTGACGATCCGGATGTACTCGCGGGTGCGGGCGTAGCGCTCGTCCTTGGTGAGGATGTCGCCCTCGCGGCCCTGTTCGTGGTCGTTGCCGCCGGTGATGAAGTGGACGGTCAGGCGGCCGCCGCTGATCTGGTCCAGGGTGGCGAAGGTCTTGGCGGCGTAGGTGGGGTACGAGACGTTGGGCCGGTGGGCGAGCAGGATCTGGAGGTGGTCCAGTCTGCTCGCGATGTACGCGGCCGCCGGCGCGGGGTCCGGGGATCCGGAGCCGTAGGCGAAGAGCACACGGTCCCAGCCGTGGTCCTCGTGCGCCCGGGCGAGCCGGAGCGTGTACTCCTTGTCGAAGGCTGCGCCGGATCGCGCGGTGGTTTCGGAGCCGTCGTTGGTCGCGGCGATGCCGAGGAATTCCACGGGCATGGGGTGGCCTTTCGGAACGGGCGGTGGATCGTGCACGCGGGCAGGGCGGAACAGCCCGTGCTGCAGCGAAGATTGATGGGACGTCAAATCCGCACGTGCGGGGCGGTGCTGGCGTGACGACGCGGGGCGTAGGGAGGATCGCAGCGGCGGCAGCGCGCGCCCGGGCTCGCAAGCAGCGCGCCCTGGTACGGGTGGCTGCCCGCGCCCGGTGGTGGCGCGAAGGAGGATCTCGGCCCGCGACGGGGTCACCGAGGGAGGGAAGGGCCGATCAGACAGCCCGCTGCCGCGTCAGGCGCAACACGCCGCGGACCACACCCGACCGAAGTCGATGTAGTCGCGCGAGACCAAGCGCTGATGGGCATTCATGCGACTACTTGAGCAGTACATGCTGCTCTTCGTCAAGCAACGGCCCGGATGGCGGACGGCCTCGGCCGGCCCGGCCTCGCGTGGTTGACACGGCCGGGCCATGGGCACATACGATCGAGGTCGGAGCGGCTCCGGCCCTACGGGAGCCCCTCCGCCCGCGTTGAGGGACGCGGCGAGCGTGACGACACGAGTACCCGTTTCCGGCGGCGCCGTATCCGTACGGAGCCCGCGCCGTGCTTCCGCGCGCCGTGCCGCCGGGTGGTCGTCCACGCCCGCGCCCCTCCCCTGGAGAGCCTCCCATGGCCACCCCGCCCGACATCTCCGATGCCTCCGACGTCGCCGTCTCCGCCGTCTCCGACCCCGTCGCCGCTCGCGCCGGGGCGGCCGACCCGCCGGCGAAACACGCGGGGGCGCACGGCACTTCCGGTGCCGGGCTGCCGCCGATCGTGCCGCGCCGGCGCATCGGCCTGCGGCTGTCCGCTGCCGCCGCACTGCTGGTCTTCGCGATGGTGCTCGCCTCGGTCGTCCGCAACGAGGCCTTCCAATGGGACGTGGTGGGGCGGTACTTCACCACGGCCGCCGTGCTCGACGGGCTCCTGCTGACGCTGTGGCTGACCGGTGCGGTGATGGTGCTCGGCTTCCTGTTCGGCACCGTGCTGGCGGTGATGCGGCTCTCCGCCAATCCGGTTCTCAGGACGCTGAGTTGGGGCTACGTGTGGATCTTCCGGTCCACACCGCTGCTGGTGCAGCTGCTTTTCTGGTTCAACATCGGCGCCCTGTACCCGACGCTGGGCCTTGGCATCCCGTACGGCCCCCAGCTCTTCACCGTCAAGACGGTGAACCTGCTCGGACCGACCCTCACCGCCGCCATCGGCCTGACCCTGCACGAGTCCGCGTACGCCGCCGAGGTGGTGCGCGGCGGCATCCTCTCCGTGGATCCCGGCCAGACCGAGGCCGCGCAGGCGCTGGGCCTGAGCAGGCGCCGCACCCTGCGCCGGATCGTCGTTCCCCAGGCGATGCGGTCGATCGTGCCGACCGCCGGGAACATGCTGATCGGCACGCTCAAGGGCACCAGCATCGTCAGCGTGCTGGCCGTACACGACCTGCTGTACTCGGTGCAGTTGGTCTACAACCAGAACTACCAGGTCATCCCGCTGCTGATGGTCGCCACCCTCTGGTACGTCGCCGTCACGACCGTGCTGAGCGGGGGCCAGTACTACGTCGAGCGGTACTACGCGCGCGGCACGTCCCGCGGCCTGCCGCCCACGCCTCCGCAGCGGCTGCGCGTCCGGCTCACCGCCCTGCGCGCCCGACTGCACACCCTGACCGCCCCCGGCGGGCGATAGCGCGACCGCTGCGGATCAGGGCGCCGGGTGGGGGCCGGTGACGCTAACCCCTCACCCACCGGTGAGGGTCACGTCCGATGACGTCCAGTACGAGGATCTCCCGGTCGGCCGCGATCACCAGGGCTCCGCCGGGATCGAACGTGAGACTGGTGACCGGATGGGAAGTCGGGAACGCCTCGCGCAGGGCTCCCGACCGCAGGTCCCGGATCTCGATGGTCTGCCGGTCTCCCGTCGTGACGGCCGCGGCGAGGGACTCTCCCCGAGAGCTCGTACAGGACAGGAACTCCAAGGGGTCCCCGGCTTCGAACGAGGCGGTGCACCGTCCGTCGTGGAGGTCCACGACCGCTACGTGCCCGCCTCCGTGGACCACCACCGCCGAAGGCACCCCGTCCACGACGGCCGCCTCCAGGCGCAGGACGCGCCGGTGGCGGGCCAGGGGGTGTTCCGCACGAGGTTTCCGCGTGCACAGGTCCCACACCGTCAGCACGTACCGGTCCGCCTCCCCCGCCTGCGGGGCGCGCCGCGCCGTAAGGAGGACGGGTGCGTCATGGACCGGTGCGACCGCCACCGTCCCGGCGCCGAGGTCGAAGCCGGCGAACTCCCGGTCCCCCGCCACGTCCCACAGGACGACGCGATGGCGAGGGCCGGGCCGTTCCCGGACGAAGACCGCGACCGTCCGGCCGACGTCGGCGAGGCCCCGGAGGTTCGCCGCGACCGGTCCGTGAAGCTCGTGTCCTGTCCGGGTGGAGGCATCCCATACGCGCATCTGCGGGTAGACGTGGTGGCGCGCCACGGTGAGGGCCAGAAGGGACGGCCCGGAACCCGGGGGCGGCCGGGTGAGGGCGACGTGCTGCACCGGCCACCCGTGCCCGTCGATGTCCGCGATCGT
Organism: Streptomyces sp. NPDC090045; assembly: GCF_044747975.1. Lineage (NCBI taxonomy): Bacteria > Bacillati > Actinomycetota > Actinomycetes > Kitasatosporales > Streptomycetaceae > Streptomyces > Streptomyces sp. NPDC090045. The sequence goes on along the minus strand of NZ_JBIVFA010000019.1, from coordinate 87,629 downwards.
GCTCCCGTCGCGCAGGTTCCACAGCCGCACCTCACCCGTGTGCCAGCCGTCGTCCCAGTCGTCGCCGCCGACGGTGATGGCCACCGGGTCTCCGTCCAGCCTTCCGGTCGCGGTGGCGGCGATCGGATGCGTCGGGCCGACGACGGGCTCCGACAGGTCGGGGCCCCCGCGGAGGTCCCACACCGGGGTCTCGCCGTATCCGGAGGTCACCGCCACGGAAATGCCGTCGACCGACGGGCCTTCAGGCGCGTGGCCGGATCCAGCAGATAGCCGCGCACCTGCTTCAGGTCGCCGACCATCGCGCGCAGGGCGAGCCCGGTCATGAACGGCGAAGCGCTCAGGGCGAGGAGCGCGGTCTGGGCCATGCGAGGGGTGCGCACCAGGGTGTCGGCTCCCGGTGCGACGACGGCCGGGTCGGCCGCGGCGGCAGCCTTCCACCAGGCCAGGAGCAGCTCGCTTTCGAACCCCTCCGCCACGTCTGCGGCGCGGTAGACGGGTTCGCCCACCGCCAGCAGCTCGCCCGCCGGACGGAAGAGGTCGCCGTAGAAGGCCATGCCGACCTCTCCGTCTGCGGCCAGCCCCGCGGCCCCGGCACGAGCGAGGCCGTCCCTCAGGGCGGGCAGTCACTCGGCGAGCAGGTCTTCCTCACCGCGCAGTTGCTGCGCCATTCCGTGTACGCACAAGACCCGCAACGCCCCGGTCCCACCCTTCGCCGCCGCTGCCGGTGCCGGACCAGTGAGGGTAAGGGGTGGATCGGTACGCCCGCCGGGCATTGGGGAGAACCGCTCGGCCGGGGAGGAGCCGGACCGGCGGGCGATGTCGTGTGGTGCGGCACGCCACACGCTCCTCGGGGAACTCGCGCGCCGGCGCCGTCGACCCCTTCGAAGGGGCCTCGGCCCGCCCGAATCCGTCCGCACCCCACCGAGGAGAGATGAAATGAGCCTGAACCGACGGGACCTGCTGCGAGCCTCGACCGCCCTCGGCGCGACCGGGGCGGTGGCGGGAGTCGCCGGACTCGGCGCCGGCCCGACCGCCTCCGCGGCCGAGAGCGGCGCTGCCGGTGCGGGTACACCCCTGAGGGTGCACATCGTCGTGTTCGACGGGGTGGAGGAACTCGACTTCGTCGCCCCGTACGAGGTCTTCTCGGCCGCCCGCTTCTTCACGGACCGGCCGGTCGAGGTCCGGTACGTCACGGCCTCGCGCCCCGGTTTCGTCCGGGCCGCGTACGGAACCCGGATCGGCGTCGAGCACGGCTGGGCCCCGGAGCAGGCCGACATCGTCGTGGTCCCGGGCGGCGGCTACGCCCGCCCCGACGCCCCCGGCGTATGGGCCGAGATCCGGCGCGGCACCCTCCCGCGCGCACTGGGGGCCGCGCCCCGCCCGGGGCTCACCCTCGCCGCGCTGTGCACGGGAGTCATGCTGCTGTCCGCCGCGGGACTCACCCGCGGGCGCCCCTGCACCACCCACCACAAGGCGCGCCCGGACCTGGAGCGGCAGGGCGGCGTGCTGAAGAACGCGCGCGTCGTGGACGACGGCGATCTGGTGACGGCGGGAGGCATCACCTCGGGTCTGGAGCTCGCCCTGTGGCTCGTCCGCCGCGAACTGGGCCCCGACGCGGCGAGCAGCCTGGAGGCCATGCTGGAGTACGAGGCCCGCGGCACGGTGTGGTCCCGGTAGGCACGGCGCCGGGGGCTCGGCGTCATCGTTCGTCGGCCGCTCCTCGTCGTGTGCGGGTGTCGAGGATCCCGGCGGTGAACTCGGCCAGCTGCTCGCGCAGTTCCTCGCGGGGCACGCCCTTGTCGCCGGCCAGGTAGGCGACGAGGTCGGCCCGGGTGGCGGCGAGCAGCACGTGGGCGGTGAAGCCGGTGTCGGCCGGGCCCGGGATCTGTTCCAGCAGATCCCGGAGCAGGGTGTGCCACCGCTCGTAGTGCGCGGTGCGGTAGGGGCTGTCCGCGCCGGTTCCCTCCAGGGCCTGGGCGAGGTGGCGGTTGTCGAGCTTGAAGCACAGGACGGCGTCCAGCAGCGCGGGCACGCGCTGGAGCGGCGGGGTGGCGGGCCCCAGCGGCGCCGGACCGTCTTCGACGGCCTGCCTGATCGGTTCGAGCCGCGCCTCGTACAGCGCGCCGATCAGCCCGGTGCGGTCGCCGAAGGCGCGGAAGAGCGTCCCCTTGCCGACGCCGGCCGCTGCGGCGATGTCGGCCATGGTCACGTCCTCGGGGCTGTCGCAGTGGGCGAAGAGGGCGTCGGCGGCGGCGAAGACGGCCGCCCGGTTACGGGCCGCGTCCTTGCGCGGGCTGCGCTGTTCGGTCATCGAGAGCCTCCGGTTGCGATGCGGACCGACGGTCCGTATCGTTCACGGAAGAAGCGGACCGCTGGTCCGTATCGTACGGGACGGAGCACCCATGCCCACGACCACCGCACCGGCGGACCTGTACCGCCACAGCCTCCGCCTGCTGCTGGCCAAGGACATTCCCGGCTGGGTCGGCCTGTGGGCCGACGACGGCGTGATGGAGTTCCCCTTCGCTCCCCCGGGCTGGCCCGAACGACTGGAGGGCAGGGAAGCCATCGCCGCCTACATGCGCGACTACCCCGACCACATCGACCTGCACGACTTTCCCGACGTACGGATCCTCGAGAGCACCGACCCGGGGACCATCGCGGTCGAGATGCGCGGTGTGGGCCGCCTGGTCGCCACGGACGGCCCGTTCGACATGAGGTACATCGCCGTCGTGACCGTCCAGGACGGACGCTTCACCTCGTACCGCGACTACTGGAACCCCCTCGCCGCCCAGACGCCGGCGACGGACTTCACGGGGAGCAGTGCCCAATGACCCCCAACGGAAACAGCGGAACCAGCGGAACCACCCTGGTCATCGGCGCCACCGGCACCACCGGCAGCCGGACCGCCGCGCAGCTGATCGCCGCCGGCCACCGCGTCAAGGCCGCCGGCCGTCGCGCCACCCCGCTCCCGGGTGCGGAGCCGGTCCGCTTCGACTGGTACGACCCCAGCACCTTCGGCGGCGCCCTCGACGGAGCCGACCGCGCCTACCTCGTTCCGCCCGTCGGCGAGCCGGATCCCGCCGCGGTCATGCTGCCCTTCCTCCGGGAGGCCCGCGCCGCCGGCGTTCGCCGCGCCGTTCTCCTCAGCTCCTCCGCCATCCCCGAAGGCGGACCGGCCGTGGGAGTGGTGCACCGGGCCCTGCCCGGCCTGTTCGAGCAGTGGGCGGTCCTGCGGCCGTCCTGGTTCATGCAGAACTTCACCGGCACGCACACCCACGCCGACAGCATCCGCGACGACGGGGTCATCCGGACGGCGTCCGGGACCGGCCGGGTCGGTTTCGTCGACGCCGACGACATCGCCGCCGTCGCCGTACGCGCCCTGACGGACGACCTGGCACCCAACGCCGACCTGATCCTGACCGGGCCCGAGGCGCTCAGCCACGACGACGTCGCCAGGATCGTCACCCGGGTCACCGGCCGCCCCGTGGTCCACCACCCCCTGACCTACGAGGACATGCGCGACCGGCTGGCCGCCGCGATACCGCCGGAGTTCGCCGCCATGCTGGCCTCCATGGACCGCGCCATCGCCGAGGGGGCCGAGGACCGGACCACCGACACCGTCCAACGCCTCACCGGCCGCCCGCCGAACCCCTTCCGGGTGGTCGCGGAAAGGGAACTGGCACACACCTGACATCCGCAACCCTCGCGTATGACCGCGCAGCTGCGAGCAAAACCCCTGACAGGCCGACGAAGGCGTCACATTTAAGTGGCACATATGAGACAGAGCAAAGACGTTATCCGCTCGTTATAAACGCGGGGGTGCGGTGAAAATATCAGCATTTTCCACCACAATGCGGGCGTGCCACTCGCGTTTCGCGACCCCGGGATGGCATCTGCAAATATCACGGGGCATCCCGCCTTCGTAACCCCTCAGGCCCATGCAATCTGATCCGGTCCTGGGTAACTTCGGCCCGCATGACTGCTCATGCAGAACTGGCCCGATACAGGAAGACCCCGCCGCCCCCTCCGACTCCGACTCAGACCCCGACTCCGACCACCTCGACCGCCTCGACCACACACGTCGACCGCCCCCGCCCAGGTGACGGCGCCCTGCTGTGGCGCCTCGCCCGCGACTCCCGGACGCTCGACCTCAACTCGGCCTACAGCTACCTCCTCTGGTGCCGCGACTTCGCCGGCACCTCCGCGGTGGCCCGCGACCGGGCCGGGCGTGCCGTCGGATTCGTCAGCGGATACCTGCGGCCCGACAGCCCCGGAACGCTGCTCGTCTGGCAGATCGCCGTCGACGAGTCCGTCCGCGGCCTGGGAATCGCCGGGGCCCTGCTCGACGGCCTCTCCGCCCGTGTCGCGGCGGAACACGGATTGAGCTCCCTGGAGACCACCATCTCTCCCGGAAACCGCGCGTCGGAGCGGCTGTTCGCCTCCTACGCGGAGCGGCACGGCGCCACGCTCACGCGCGAAGTGCTGTTCGCCGCAGAAGAGTTCCCGGACGGCGGACACGCCCCAGAGGTCCTGCACCGCATCCGCCCACTGCACTTCTGATCCGGGCCACCCCGTACCGAACACCCCCCACACCCCGCACTCATTGGAGAGCTGTCTTGACCATGACCGAGCCGGTCCTGTCCGTCTTCGAGACCGTCGAATCCGAGGTGCGCAGCTACTGCCGCGCCTGGCCCGTGGTCTTCGAGCGCGCCACGGGAAGCCGGTTGTACGACGAACACGGCCGCGGCTACCTGGACTTCTTCGCGGGCGCCGGGTCCCTGAACTACGGCCACAACAACCCCGTCCTCAAGCGGGCCCTGCTCGACTACCTGGAGCGGGACGGCATCACGCACGCCCTCGACATGTCGACCACCGCCAAGAGGGCCTTCCTCGAGACCTTCCGGTCCCACGTCCTCGAACCCCGCGCACTGCCCTACAAGGTGATGTTCCCGGGCCCCACCGGAACCAACGCCGTCGAAGCGGCCCTCAAGCTGGCCCGCAAGGTCAAGGGCCGCGAGTCGGTCGTGTCCTTCACCAACGCCTTCCACGGCATGTCGCTCGGCTCTCTCGCCGTCACGGGCAACGCCTTCAAACGGGCCGGCGCCGGCATCCCCCTGGTCCACGGCACGCCGATGCCCTTCGACAACTACCTCGGCGGCAGGACCCCCGACTTCCTCTGGTTCGAGCGCCTCCTGGAGGACCAGGGCTCCGGCCTGAACCATCCGGCGGCGGTCATCGTCGAGACGATCCAGGGCGAGGGCGGGATCAACGTGGCCCGCGCGGAATGGCTCCGCGCCCTCGCGGACCTGTGCCGCCGCCGCGACATGCTGCTGATCGTCGACGACATCCAGATGGGCTGCGGCCGGACCGGCGACTTCTTCTCCTTCGAGGAGGCGGGCATCACGCCCGACATCGTCACGCTGTCCAAGTCCATCAGCGGCTACGGACTCCCCATGTCCCTGTGCCTGTTCAAGCCCGAACTGGACCTGTGGGAGCCGGGCGAGCACAACGGCACCTTCCGCGGGAACAACCCGGCCTTCGTCACCGCGACCGCCGCCCTGGAGACGTACTGGGGCGACAACACCCTGCGCGAACGGACCCTCGTCCTGGGCGCGCGTGTCGAGAGCGCGCTGCGCGAACTGTGCGCCGAGCACAGCCGGCTGGGCGCGACGTACCGGGGCCGTGGCCTGGCCTGGGGCATCGAGTTCCCCCGGAAGGAGCACGCCGCGGAGGTGTGCCGGAGGGCCTTCGAGCACGGCCTCCTCGTCGAGACCTCGGGGCCCGAGGGCGAGGTCGTGAAGCTGCTCCCGCCGCTCACGGTCACCGGCGACGAGCTCGAGGAGGGCCTCGCCCTCCTCGCCCGCTCCCTCCGCGAAGCCGCCTGACCAGCACCCCCGCACACACCACGAAGGGCACCACCATGATCGTCCGCTCGTTCCGGGACATCGAGGGAACCGACCGCCACGTCCGGGCCGCGTCCGGCACCTGGGAGAGCAAGCGCATCGTCCTGGCCGGGGAACGCGTCGGCTTCTCCCTGCACGAGACCGTCCTGTACGCCGGCACCGACACGTCCATGTGGTACGCGAACCACGTGGAGGCCGTGGTCTGCACGGAGGGCGAGGCCGAGCTCACGGACGAGGAGACCGGCCGGACGTACACGATCACGCCGGGAACCATGTACCTCCTCGACGGCCACGAGCGGCACACCCTGCGCGTGAAGCACGAGTTCCGCTGCCTGTGTGTCTTCAACCCGCCCGTGACCGGCCGGGAGGACCACGACGCGAACGGTGTGTACCCGCTGCTCACCGAGCCCGACCAGCACAGCTGACGTACGGACCTACAGGCGTACGGACGTACGAAACGCAGAGAGAGGAGAGGCAGGCACCACCATGACCTACGCATCCACCCGCACCGTGAACGACCTGTATCCGACCCGGGGTTCCGAGGAGGTGCTCATCGGCCGCGCGGACCCCGTCGTCTGGTCCGATCCCGGCACCGCGGGCCCGATGTGGGCCCACGAGCTGGAGAGCTTCGAGCGCGACGGTTTCCTGTCCGTCGACGAACTCATCACGCCCGACGAGGTGGCCGTCTACCGGGACGAGATGGACCGGCTGCTGCGCGACCCCTCGACGCTGGCCGACGACCGGTCGATCGTGGAGCCGAAGTCCCGCGAAGTACGCTCCGTCTTCGAGGTCCACCGGATCAGCGAGGTGTTCGCGGCCCTCGCCGCCGATCCGCGCGTCGTGGGACGCGCGCGGCAGATCCTGGGCTCCGAGGTGTACGTGCACCAGTCCCGCATCAACGTCAAGCCCGGGTTCGGCGCCAGCGGCTTCTACTGGCACTCCGACTTCGAGACCTGGCACGCCGAGGACGGCCTGCCGCACATGCGCACCGTGTCGGTGTCCATCGCGCTGACACCGAACCACGCCACCAACGGCGGCCTGATGATCATGCCCGGCTCCCACCGGAGCTTCCTGGGCTGCGCCGGCGCGACGCCGAAGGACAACTACAAGAAGTCCCTCCAGATGCAGGACGCCGGCACCCCGTCGGACGAGGCGCTCACGAAGTTCGCCTCGGCCTGCGGCATCAGGCTCTTCACGGGCAACGCGGGTTCGGCCACCTGGTTCGACTGCAACGCGATGCACGGCTCGGGCGACAACATCACGCCCTACCCGCGCAGCAACGTGTTCCTCGTCTTCAACAGCGTCGAGAACCGCCCGTCGAAGCCCTTCGCCGCCCCGGTGCGCCGCCCCGCGTACATCGCCTCGCAGGACTTCACCCCGGTGGGCTGACGCTCCCGCCCGCCCGACCTCCCCCGACCCGGCCCGGCACTTGCCAGGCCGGGTCGGGTGGTGGCAGGAGCCCGGCTTGTGCGTGTGATGCTGACGTCATGACTGATCCATGCGAGATTTCCGTCGTCCGCTGGCCAGGCCGGACTCGTTCCGCCGAGGACGGACTGGCCGCGTTGCTGGCGGCCTACCACCTGCAGACGGAGACCGAGAAGGGTGCGGGTGTCGCCGATGTGGACGGGCTGCCGGACCGCTACCGGGCGGAGATCTCGGACCCGCGGAGCGCGTTCGCGGACGATGTCGTGCTGGTGGCTCTGAGCGGAAGCGCCACGGTGGGCTGTCTGGTGGTGACAGCCCCTGCCGACGGGCGGTCGGAGATCAAGAGGCTCTGGACGGACCCGGAATTCCGGGGCCGGGGCATAGCGTCGGACCTGCTCGGTGCCGCGCTTGCGCATACTGCCGAGAGCGGCGCGGGCACCGTGCGCCTGTCGGTGTGGAATTGGCGGACTGCGGCCATCGCCCTGTACGAACGGTTCGGCTTCACCGTCACCGAGTCGTGGGACGATCGGGATCAACTGGTGTGCATGGAGCGTGCCGTGTGAGTCCCGGCGAACTCCGCTAGGGGGTCGCTGACGGGAGCTCCTCCTCCGGCGCAGCCATGACCAAGCCGGAGCTCACGGCGTCGACCCCCATGCGTTGGAGACAGGCCCAGCGGTCGAGCTTCTCGCAGGCCAGGCGGGGTCGTACGCCGCCGTGGGCCCAGGTACTGGGCGATCTCCGCCCAGGAACCGCCCTGCTCACGTTCGTAGATCACGGCGTGATCGCAGAGGACGAGGCGTGCCAGAGCCTGCCGGGTGAATCGGGCACGGTCGGCGTCGTAAGGGGTCGTCGTCATCCGCCCCCGCCCCGCCAGATGTTGTCGAAGGCCGCGTCCTCGATGGCTCGCCGTTGCCGTACGGCCGCCAGTTCCACCAGGGCGTCGTTGACGGCGGCCAGCACGGTCGCGACGGCGTCGTCGGCCACGTCCGGCACATCCGATACGTCCGCCGCGTCCGCCGCGTCTCCGGGCCGCTCGCCCCGGACCCGTACGGCCCATACGAGGGAGGCGAGGACGGGTTCGTCCGATGCCAAGCGGTCCGCAGCCCGGCGGCGGTCGGGTGAATCGGCCAGCACCAGCTCACCGGCCCGGAAGGAGATCCCGCGGCGGCCCTGCCGGACGAGCTGCCCCTCCGCCTCGAGCGCGGCCTGGTAGGCCGCGGACAGACCGCGGCCTCTGCGCCACAGCCAGTCGGCGACCGACTCGTAGGGTGCCTCCCGCACGAGCGACCCTGCGGCCTCCTCCAGCAGGCGATCAGCCAGCACGGTCCGGTCGCCCGGCACGATGTGATCCCCGTCCAGACCGACGGCCTGGGCTGCGAGGAAGTCGATCATCTCGGCCCCGGCGAGCGCCAGGGACAGTTCGCCCTGTTCGACGGGGCTGCTCGACCCCGCGTCCAGGGCAATGATCAACAAGTCCCGCGGTGTGGTCATCAAGGGCTCCTCTCAACCGTGCAGGCAGGTCGCCGGCCCATTATTGATCGACTTGCCCTTCGATGGGGGGCGTGCGGCCGAACACGCGAGTCGAGGTGGAGGAGCTCGAGAAGTACGCCCGGCCGACCCGCCTCAGCGGAACTCGTGGACGACCTGGATCTCGCCGACGATGTGAGCGTTGAAATCGTCCAGCTCCTCCGCCGGAACCCACAGCTCGAGGATCGTCCGTCCCCCGGCCTGCTGGACGGGGTACCGGGTCAAGAACTCCGACTCGACCTCGAACCGGGTCACGTAGCCGACGCCGCTGTGCTTCACGTTCCAGTCGCTCGCGATCTTGATCGCGTAGTCCTCGTTGAGAACCGGGTAGAAGATCGGCTGCTCGGGCAGCCGGGGCGGCCAGGCACGCCAGTTCAGCTCGCGGACCAGGTCCAGCTCCTGGGGGCCGGTGGGGCGCCACAGGGTCGTAGTAACTCGCCGGCTGGTCATGTGCATCACTCTCAGAACGTGGAAGGCCGCTGCCGCGGCTGGTCTGAGACCGGACGATACCGGCGCCGGGAACTCCACAGCTACGCGATTTCCGCACCGGGTCAGCGCGGTGACCAGCAAGGACAGGACAGCGGTGGGGGTCAGATCGCGGTGGGGACGTACCGCGAGGCCAGGAGTCCGGCCAGCGTGCGGAGCCTCGCGAAGTAGGAGGCACAGTACTCCTCGTTGATCAGCGGCACGATCTTGTCGAGGTCGGCGATGCACCCCCAGAGGATCGCGATGCCACTGTCGTCGAGCGCACCGCCCAGCTCGCTCTGCACGAGGCCGGCGACGTCGGCGTCCAGGAGGATCAGGTCCACGCGCTCGATGTCCACGCCGCGGAAGCTGGCGGGGAACAGGGCGCGCAGGTGTTCCTCCCACAAACGGGCGAGTTCGTCTTCATCCCGCGTTCGGCTCGTGTCGGCGGCTGCCGCTTCTGCCGCCGACGACGGCGGTGGGCGGAGGAGTAGGGAAACGGCGTCGAACACGGCACGCACTCGGCTGATGGCCGTCGTCTGGCCGAGGGCGGCACTTGTCACGGCGCCTTGGCCGAGCTTGTCGCGGAGCGTTCGGCTGCGGTCGAGTTCAGCGGCGAGTTCGGCCGGGATGAGCCCTGCGTCGGTGGCGCGCTCGATCAGGTCCTGGAGTGGTGCGGTCACGGCCAGGCGCTCGGCGAGGACGTGCTCCAGGGCGAAGAGGGAATGCGTGACGGCGACGGTGGCGAACTCGTACCGGTAGTAGGAGTGCCGGATGAGCTCGCGGGAGGTTTCCATCGCGCTCATGACGTACATCGAGGCGCCGCCGGGCAGCACCAGGTCGGCAACCAGGTCGTGCATGCCCGCATAGTCGAGCACGACGTCGCGGCCACGCGGGTCCCCTGCCGGCAGAGGGAGCGGGCCGGGGAGCGGCGGCGGGGTCTTCACCGGAGCAGTCTCACCGCCGAAAGGCCGTCCGTGCCATCGGATTTGCTTTGCGGTGTACCCGATCGCCCGCCCGGCCCTTCGACGACCAGGAGCCCGCGGCCGCCGCGCATGCGGGCGTCGAGCACCAGAACGACGGCATCTTCTACCAGGTCCGCATCGCCGGCGGCCGCCTCCGGCCCGAGCCGGACGGTGAAACGGCCTGGACTCCGAAGGCGGACCGTGCCCCGCCCCTGTGGCCGCAGGTCAAGCCGCGGGGCGGCCGGGCAAGGCCGTGCCGCAGTTGCTGCAGTAGCGGGCGTCCGCCTCGATCGCGTGCCGGTGGCACCGCTCGCACACCAGGTGCAGCGCGCACGGCGGGGGCGCCGCAGCAGGCTCGGTCCGTCCGATGCGCATTCCGCGGCGTCTGCGGTGCACGGTCAGGACGAGCAGTCCTTCGGGGCCGGCCAGCAGCGCCCGCGAGGCGCCGCGCGGCAGCAGGCCGAGGAATCCGGGGGACAGCTCGGACTGGGTACCGTCGAGGGTGAGGGTGCCGGTGCCCGCGACGACGACCAGCATCACGTCGACCTCTTCCTCGGTGTACGCCGACCCGCCCGTCCCGGGCAGGTGGCGCACCAGGTTCGCGTCCAGCTGCCGGTCGATGCCCTGCAGCCGCCACAACGCGCCGCTCTGCCCCTGCGTCGCCGCCTCGACGAGGCTCGCGACCGTCACCGACTCCGCCCCCCGCACAACCTCCATTGCCGTACCCTCCGTGCCCGAACCGAACTCCACCACACCAGCATGATCGCCCACTCGCCACCGGGCCGTTACCGGAAGCCCCGCGACCGGCGCGCCGAGCGGCCGGCCGTACGGATCCGGTGCGGCATCATCTGGATCATGACGCATCCCTCCCTGCCGACCACCGCGTCGGCCGTCGCCGCGATACGGGCGATCGCGACCGAGTACCGGCTGTCCATGACAGTCACCGACGACATCGGCGCGGACCAGACGTCGCAAAGGACGTCCGCGCCGCTGTTCACCGTCGTCGATCCCGACGGGTCGCTGCCCCACGAAGCGTTCGTGGAACTGGGCGGCAGCCCGGCGGTCAGCGTGCGGATCTTCCCCGACGACGACGCGACGATCACCGTGGACGGGGTGGAGTTCCATGACGTCCCCCGGAACTCCGTCCCGCCGTTCCTGATGTCCGTCTACAGCGGACTGGCCTTCGTGAAGGGACGGTTCTTCCCACCGGGCTACCGACTCTACGTCCCCCTCGCCGGCGACGAGACCTACAAGGAGCGCGTCCTGGGCGCCTCCCTCACGCCCTGGCTGTCCGGACGCGTCCGCCAGGGGACGTCGTGAAGGGAACCGTGACCGGCGGTCACCCCGAGCCGCTCTGGCCCCCGTCGGCCGTCGCCGGCGCGTCCGCTCCGCGCCGCGGGAGCTGCAGGTGCAGGCGGTAGCCGCCGTCCGGGGTGGGGCCGTGGGAGAGGGCGCCGCCCAGGTGTTCGGCCCGTTCCCGCAGGCCGAGCAGTCCGTGGCGGGCGCTGGGCAGCCCCAGGGCGGGATGCCGGGCCGTGGTGTTGGTGACCGTCACGTCGAGGGCGGGCCCGGGCCGGCGGAAGTCAACCACGACGGTCGAACCGGGTGCGTGCTTGCGTACGTTGGTCAGGGCTTCCTGAACGGTCCGGAAGGCGGCGCGCTCCACCGCGGGGCTCGCGTCACGGGGAACTTCGCCCGTCAGGGTGACGTCCAGGCCGCTGTCCGCGATCAGGTCGTCGAGCAGGGTCAGGGCGGGCTGCGGGGCGAGTCCCGCACCGCGGCTGCCCGGCGCCCGCAGCACCGCAACCATCTGGCGCAGCTCGTCCAGGGTGGCCGCGCTCAGGGTGCGGATGGTGCGGGCGGCCTCCTTGGTGTCCGTACTGTCCGCGGAAACCTGCAGGGCGCCGGCGCGTACCGCGATGAGGCTGACCTGGTGCGAGACCACGTCGTGCATCTCCCGGGCCAGATGGGCGCGCTCGCGGGCGAGGACCGTCTGGGCGTGGAGCTCGCGCTGGTGCTCCTGCGCCGCGCGCAGTTCCGTCATGTGCCGGGCGAGTTCGCGGCGGGTCACGACGAGCCGTCCGAGGAGCACCGCCACTCCTGCGGCGGTGAGCGAGTAGCCGATGGCGACGGCGAACTCGGACAGATGGCCGCCCCGGTAGTCGTCGAGGTCCGGCAGGTTGGCGCAGATCCCGTACGCCGGTACGCACGCGACCAACACCCGGCGGGTGCGGCCCTGTTCGGCCAGGGAGAACAGGGCGGCCAGCGCGGCGAGGACGTTGTGGCCGAACTGCAGGGCGAGCAGGGTGAACACGAACACCGCGACCGGCCACCGGCGTCGTGCCAGCAGAGCCAGCGCGGCGACGGCTCCGGGAGCTGCCGCCGCCCACTCGCCGGCTGCGGAGAAGGCCCACGCATCGGCCAGCGCGGCAGCCGCCAGCCCGGCGTCCATCGCGCGAGGCTCCAGGGTGCGCCCGGTACGGCTCACACGCCCGGCTCCGTCCGGCGCCGTACCGCCCGTCACGTGGGTACCCCGTCCAGCAGGCCGGCGCGCTGCGCCCACAGGGCGGCCTGGACGCGGTTGCTGACGTCCAGCTTGGCCAGCACGGCGCTGACGTAGTCCTTGACGGTGCCGATGCTCAGATGCAGACGACACCCGATGTCGGCGTTGGACAGCCCGTGCGACAGCAGCACGAGGACGTCCCGCTCGCGTGCGCTCAGCCGGTAGACCGCGCGGGTGGCGGCGCTCTGCCCGCCGTGGTGGTGGAGGTAGCCGCTGATGACGGTGGCGGTGACCTGCGGAGCGAGCACCACGGCGCCCGCCGCGAGTGACCTCACCAGCCGCGCGAGTTCGTCGGGGTCGGTGTCCTTGACCAGGAAGCCGGCAGCACCCGAGCGCAGTGCGGTGGCGACGTACTCGTCGGAGTCGAAGGTGGTGAGCATGGCGACCACCGGCGGATGGTCCAGCTCCATCAGCCGCGCCAGGACGGTCAGCCCGTCGACATCGGGCATCCGTATGTCGAGCAGCACCAGGTCGGGTGCGTGCCGGGCCACGGCCGCCAGGGCCTGCCCACCGCCGGTGGCCGCCACCACCTCGATGTCCGCCGCCGCATTGAGGATCATCGTGAACCCGGACCGGACGAGAGCCTCGTCGTCGACCACCATCACCCGGATCACCGCACCGGTCTCCCACCTGTCGTTCCGCACCGGCCCAGCCTTTCCGCAGGTCAGAACCGAGGAAAGGAGCGCCGCCACCCTAGCGCCCCCGGAAGCGCGGCCAAGCGGCGGTACGGCCTGCCCACCGGCGGGCCGCCGGCGGTGAACCGAGTGCCCGGACGCCTCCACCCGTCCCAGCCGGGCGGCGGGTGCGTGACCCGCCCCGTGGCCGGGCCGAACCAGCCGGTCGACGGGTGCCGTTGGCCCCAGGGCCCGGCAGAGGATCGTCACGTCGCGGGCCACGCCGGCAGCCCGTCGACGGAGCACCATCCGACCCGTCCGTCCACGCGCACCCGCATCCGGAAACCCCGGAATGCCCTCGCACAGGACGGCAACAAGCACCACGGGAAACACCTTGCGCAACAAGCACAGAAGTCTCGCCCTGATCATGGCCACGGCGGCCTTCCTGGCATCGGCCCCCGCCGCCCACGCGGTCGACGTGATCCAGGAGAACAACGTCAAGAACTGCTACCTGGGCAAGAAGAAGGACGTCGCGGCCTGCGAGCGGCTGCTGGCCGGCCGGCCGATGACCCAGCGGGCCAAGGACTGTCTGCTCAAGGCCGGCATCGGCGGAGCCGCCGCCCTGGTCGTGGGACGCGTCAACAAGGACGCCGCGAAGAAGATCGCCACCAGCGTGGTGGCCGGCGGGGTCGCCGGCTGCCTGAGCGGGCTCGTATGAGCACCGCGCTCCAGTGGGTGGCCAAGGCCGCCACCACGGCCCTGTCCGTGCTCGTCCTGGTCCTCGTACGCACGCTGGCCGGCCCGCCCTATTGGGCCGAACTCCTCCTGACCGCAGCCGTGACGGCAGCGGGCGCCTGGGTGTGGTCACGGATCGACGGCGCAGGGACCCGGGCGGACACCCGCCACTGAACAGCCCCGGCCCGGGTCGGGCCTGTGTCCCTCACAGGCACGACCCGGTCCGGGGCTCTGGAAGGGCCGAAAACCCCTGAGCGCCGGGTCCGACACGGCCTAGGGTCGTTGGCATGAAGATCAACATGCTCACGCTGCCCCTGTCCGAGACCGAGGTCGACTCCTGGCTGACGGTCCTGGCCTCCGTCTCCGCCAATGACCTGCCGCAGCTGCCGGCCCCCTCCCGGACGGAAATCGCCGGCCGGCTGCGCGTGCCGTCGGCGCGCGGCCGGGCCGTGCTCTGGGCGGCGGAAGAGGGTGCGGGCGTGGCCGCTCTGGTCCTGTTCTCGGAGGAGGCCAACCGCCACACCGCCTTCGTGGACGTGCTGGCGGTACCCCCGCATGCGCGGCGCCGGGGCGTGGGCACGGCCTTGTGGGAGCGGGTCCGCGAGGAACTGCTCGCCGACGGCCGGACCTCCGTCGAAGCGATGGTGGACCTCGGCGGTCCCGGGGAGGCGTTCGCCGAGTCGCTCGGGTTCGTGAACGTACTGCCGATGGCCTGGTACGAACAGGAACTCCCCGACCGGCCCGCGCCGGTCCCGGCCACACCCGGCTACGAGATCCACACCTGGCACGGTCTGGTGCCCGACGCCTGGGCCCCGGCCGCGGCAGCGGCCCACGGGGCGATGGAGGATGCACCCAGCGGTGACATGGACATCCAGCTCGAACCCTGGACCGCGCCGCGGCTGCACTCCGTGCAGCAGCTGATCCTGGACCGGGGCGGAGAGCTGATCACGGTCGCGGCGGTGACCCCCGAGGGCGAGGTGGGTGCCTACACGGAGCTGGTCCTCCCGGATCCCTCCGGCACGCGCGCGTTCCAGTACGACACGGTGGTCACCCCCCGCCACCGCGGCAACGGGCTCGGCCGCGCCGTGAAGATGCACATGGCGGCGCAGGCCGCCGGCCGGTACCCGGCACTGCGCCGCATCGCCACCACGGTGGCGGACGAGAACGCCCCCATGCGCACGGTGAACGAGGCCCTCGGCTACCGGCGCGAGCGCGGTACGGCGTACTTCCAGCTCAAGCTGTAGCCGACCGGCCGGCAAGCCGGCCGGGCCCGGGATGCGGTCCGCCGTCGGCCGCGGCGCGGAGTTCTAGGGGCGGTGGAAGCGCACTTCGGGGAAGCCTGCCGTCGGGCCGTCCAGCAGCCGGGTGCCGCACCCGCGCAGATGGGCGTCGACGAACGCCGTCACGTAGGTCCTGGTGATGGTGTCGGCACGGTCACCGTCCAGTCGCTGGAGCGGCATGCCGGCCTGCTTGCCGAGGGCCGCCAGGTCGGTGAAGGTCAGGTGATCCGTGTCGTCGACGCTCAGCCAGCGCTTCCATCCGGTCAGTTCGGTCCAGGTCTCGTCCCAGCTCCTCTCGCTGCCCGGTACGTGGCCGGCCTTGCCCAGCATCAGGAAGGGCCGGTCCAGGGGGATGTCGTTCGGGAAGTGGAAGTTGCCGTCCATGTTGACCGCCGCCTTGACGCGCGGGTCGCGCAGCATGGCCGGGACCGCGCTGAAACCGCCGGCCGAGTGCCCGACGACGGCGACGCGGTCGGGGTCGAGGGGTGCGCCGTGCTTCCAGGCCGGCCGCGCGCCGGTGAGCTCGTCGAGCACGAAGGAGATGTCCTCGGCGCGGACGGCGCCGACCCTGGGGTAGTTCCTGTTCACGCACGCCAGGCAGGAGGTGGTGCGCCCGTCGGGGAACGAGATGCCGTCCGCCTCGTAGTTGTGTCCGATGCCGGCGACGGCGTAGCCGCGGGACGCCAACTCCTCGGCGAGGCCGGTGAGGGTGGCGCGCGGCATGCCGAAGCCCGGTGACAGGACGACGAGCGGCAGCCCGCCGCGAACCCTCGACGGCTTGGCGTCCACCGTCGAGTGGGTCCTGACCTTGGCGAACAGGTCGGCCGGCACGTTCAGTCCGGTGCCCGCTCCGTACTGCCGGGACTCCTCGGCCGTCATGTAGGGCGCGGGCGTGTCCGAGGGCCTGACGGCCGGGTACCAGAGGGAGACCATCATCTCCCGCTTCTCCGCGGGGACCCACGGGTCGGCCCGGTTCTCGTCCTTCAGATGGACGATGGCCCGGCCGACCGGATGCTGCCCGGAGGGCGCGGGCAACACGAGCGCGGTCGCGGGCGGTTGTACGGGGCGGGTGTCGGCGTGGGCGGTCGTGGTGGCAAGGGTGCCCACCAGGGCCGTGGCGGCGGCACCGACCAGGAACAAGCGTCGTCGCATCAGGTCGTCTCCATCGATGTCTCGCATGGCATCCGGCCCTGTCCGGGCCGATGCCTCGAACGCTATGCCGGGCTCGAGCAGCTGCCATCGGCCCGGGGATGTACGCCAGTCGGAGGCGTACATCCCCGGGGTGACATCCCCCGGGACGACGCCTCAGGGCCCGGGCAGCGTCTCCGGGCCCTGCCCCGTGCGGCCGCCCGCGCGGTGGCGTTCACGCCGGTCAGGTCCAGTCGGAACACCACGGCCAGTACGTCGTACCAGTCGTCGGCCGAGTCGATCGTCCGCTCGTCCGTACCCCCGGCGTCGCGGAGCTGGGCGGTGAGGACCCGGACGAAGCCGGACTCTGGGGAAGTGGACAGCCGGGTGTGCTCCGCGGCGAAGGAGGACAGCTCCACGGGGTCCGACGAGCCCGGTGTCGACCAGCCACCGTTCGCCGTCGAGCCGCACCGTGAGCGCGAGATGGTCACCGCCCGCGCCCGCGGGGCCCCTGGGGTGCCCTGCACCCCGGCCCGGTGCAGTGCCCGCAGCGCCTTGACGGTCGGGCCGGGGGGTGGGGGCGGGGCCGTCACAGCATGGTCTGGCCCGTGTGCACGGAGGTGTCGGCGTCCCGCAGTTCGGCGAGCAGCTCGCTCTGTCCTGCCAGCAGTTCGGTGAGGATGCGTCGTGCGGCCCGCAGGAGTTCTGCCACGTCGCCGCCGGCGAGGGCGTAGCTGACGGTGGAGCCGTCACGGATGGAAACCACGATGCCCGACCGGCGCAGGACCGCGAGCTGTTGGGACAGGTTGGACGGTTCGATCTCGATCTCGTTCAGCAACTCGCGCACAGGTACGGGGCCGTTCTGGAGCAGTTCCAGTACGCGGATGCGGACGGGGTGTCCGAGCATGCGGAAGAACTCCGCCTTGGCCTGGTACAGCGGCACCTGCATGCGACAACACTCCCACCCGGGTTCGACTCTTCGTGCGCTGGCAGCCAGGCCGGCCGGTCCCTCGGTGCCTGGCTCCCCCCAGCCATCCTCCCGCCTCCTGGCTCCGGTCCACCCTCGGCTGATCACATTCGGATGTGCCGACTTGAAGAGTCTTTCAACTCATGGGCATGCGGAGCCGGGAAGCAGGAGGGCGGTTACAGCTCCAGGTCCGCCTCGATGCGCTTGAGCTGGTGCCTGGCCATGGCCAGGTTCGCCCTGCCCTTGTCCAGGACCATGTAGAGGAACAGGCCGTTGCCCCCGCGCCCCTTGAGCAGCCGGATGAGGTGGTACTGGTTGCCGAGGGTGATCAACACGTCCTCGATCTCCTCGCTGATGCCCAGCATCTCCATGGTCCGGATCTTGGCCCGGATCACGTCGGTGTTGCCGGCTGCGGCCACCGTGAGGTCGAGGTCCTTGCCTCCGCCCAGCATTCCGAGGGCCATGCCGCTCGTGTAGTCGACCAGCGCGGCCCCTACGCTCCCCTCGATCGAGGTCATCGCCTCCTTCAGAGACGTCTCCACACTCACCATCAGTACTCGCTCCCTCGGCTCTCGACGACCCCGGCCGGCTTCACACCTCCGGCCGAGGGGATGACGCCAGACGCTACCCACTGGCCACCGAGAGGGCAGGGAACATCAAATATTCGGCGGAAAACGATCCCCCACGCTCTAGAATGCGCCCCAGCGACGCCGGCTTGCGGCCTGCGGCGTGCCTTGGTCAGCCCCTCTCACCACCGAAATCGGGCCGGGTGACCAGCGCGGAAACCGGATTGCCTCGCCGTACGGAACGAGCGAGGCTCGGCCTCATGAGCACACATTTCACCGTGCGTCCGGCCCGGCCCGCCGATGCCCGGACCTTGGCCGAACTGCGTTGGGCCTTCAAGCAGGAGGACTACGAAGGGCAACCAACAGCCCCTGCGCGGCACCTGGAAGAGGCCGAGCGCTGGATCCACGACCGGCTCGGCGGTGGCCACTGGCTGGCCTGGGTCGCGGAGACCGGAGGCGACATCTGCGGTCACGTCTTCCTCGGTCTGGTGGGGCGGATGCCGGAGCCCTACGGGGACAACAACCCGGTCGGCTACGTCACGAACTTCTTCGTCCTGCCGTCACAACGCAACGCCGGAGTCGGCACGGCACTCCTTGCGGCGCTGAAACGGCACGCACGCAGCGCCGGCCTGGAGGGCTTGATCGTCTGGCCGTCAGAGCTCAGCACACCGCTCTACCGGCGCTGCGGATTCCAGCCCCCGGAGGAACTGTTGGAACTTCCACTCGGCACGTGAGGGGACCCCCCGACTACGTGATCGCGGACCACACGCCGAACCACTGCTCGGCTCCGTACTCCTCGAACCGCTCCACCTCGGTGAACCCTAGCTTCGCCGCGAGGCGCATCGCGCGGTCGTTGGCGGCCTGGGTGCACAGCACCACCGGCTCGCCGGGCAGCACTTCGGCGAACCAGCCGAGCGCCGCCGCACACGCCTCGGCGGCGTACCCGCATCCCCACGCCTGCGGCAGGAACATGTAACCGAGCGCGGACTCCCCGGCATCCGGACGGACATGACCCGGACGCTCCGCATCGCGCCGATCGAGAGCGACCATGCCGATCATCGCTCCGTCGAGATCGACCACGAAGAAGCCGGGGCGCCGCCCGGGCACCTCGGGTACCGCACGTTCCAGCTCCGCACGCGGCCGGGGGCCACTGACGTAGGTGCCCACCTCCGTTGATGCGAACAGCTCGATGAACGCGGCGCGGTCCCGGGCCTCGGACTCACGGAGCACGAGCCGTTCGGTCCTGATCGGGGCAGGTGGCCAGGCGACGTGTTCGATTCCGGTCATGGGTGGGAACCTATCCGACGCCGAAGGATGGAATGCATGGGATGCTTCGCCGTCCCCATCCGGCCAGTCGGTCAGTCAGTCAGTCAGTCAGTCAGTCCAGAGTGAGCTCGAAGTACGCCGTTTCCCGGAAGCCGGCGGTCGGCGGGGCCACTTCGACGGTGACCGGGGTCCCCTTGCTGGCCGGCTTGATGCGGACCGGGACGGTGCGCTTCTTGTCCGTGCCCAGGGGTGGCATGAGGGCGGCTGCGGACTCCTCCTGGTTCGGCCAGGTCAGGCTGTACCCGGAGGCGTAGTCGTCGAGCGATTTGCCCGCGCGGACGACCAGTGGTGCGTTGCCGAATCCCGACACGCTGGAGTCGGACGACTCCCCGCCGGGGCGGAGCTCTTCGTCGGTGCCGTTCTCGTAGGTCACGGTGAGGGTGTAGCTGCCGTCGGACTCGGGGCGCGGTCGACTGACGTTCACCTTCAGACCGTCCTCGTACCGGGCGGTCGCGCCGGGGCCGAGGGGGTCTGCCACGTATCCGGAAGGGCCGCTCTGCTCCAACTGGCCGTAGCCGTCGAGGCTTTTCTCGATCTCGGCCAGTGCCCAAGCCCCCAGACCGACCAGAGCGATGAGGACGACGGCGGCGATCGCACAGCCGTTGAACCACCGTGGCCTGTCCGCGGCGGGGGTGTCGGTGGGAGTGTCGGTGGGAGTGTCGGTGAGGGCGTCGGTGGGCGTCGGGTCCGTGTCCATGCAGGTGATGGTAGGAAGCGGCAGGCTCGTGGATCATGAGCTGGTGTACTCAGACCCGCCTGAGTAATCTCGTAGCCGACCATGGCCACTGGGGAGGGGGCTCCGAAGATGTACGGAGTGGTGACGGCAGTCAGCAGCAACAGCGCGTACTCGTTCTCCAAGCCGAACCGGGACAGCATCACGCTGCTCCCCGGCCTCGGCGTGGAGGGCGATGTGCATGCGGGCGTGACGGTCAAGCACCGGTCGCGCGTCGCGCAGGACCCCACCCAGCCGAACCTGCGCCAGGTCCACCTCATCCATGAGGAACTCTTCGCCGAGGTCGGCGCGGAAGGATTCGAGGTGGCGCCGGGCGACCTCGGCGAGAACATCACCACCCGCGGGATCGATCTGCTCGGCCTGCCGGTCGGCACGCTGCTGCACATCGGCGACGGCGCAGTGCTGGAGGTGACCGGCCTGCGCAATCCGTGCCTGCAGATAGACGGCTTCCGGGACGGACTGCTGAAGCAGGTCGTCGGCCGCGACGGGGCCGGGAACATCGTGCGCAAGGCCGGAATCATGACCATCGTGAAGCAGGGCAGCGCGGTGCGCCCGGGCGACACGATCAAGGCGGAGCTTCCCAGCGGGCCGCACCGGCCCCTGGAGCGGGTCTGACGGCTCTCGATCGGGCGGGCCGTCGCGCACGATCGACGCTCACGGGGCCGTACGGCTTCGCACGCCACCACCGGGTTGGTCCTTCTCGGTGGCAACGGCGCCGGCCGAGAGGAGCGTTGCGGTGGCGAGGCTGCCCCAGAGGGCGGCCGGGCCGTGCGGGGCGAGGGCTGTAATGACGGCCGGGGAGACCGCGAGGCCGAGGCCCGTGGAGAGCTCGAAGCGGGCCAGGGTGCGTCCGAGGACGTGGGCCGGGGCGAGGACGGTGACGAGCGCGGTGGCGCTGCCGGCGTAGATGATCTCGCCGATGGTGCAGACCACGGAGACCGTGGCGACGGCCGGGGCACCCCAGCCGTGTCCCAGTGAGGCGGCCGCGAGGAAACCGAGGTAGGACACCGCGAGGACCACGCCGGCGAGGGCCAGCACGGTGCGCCGGGAGAAGCGGGACATCAGGACGGTGAGCGGCACCTGCAGGGTGACCACCAGCACCGTGTTGGCCACGAAGATGGCCGCCGACCACACCGGGGATGCGTCCAGCTGGGTCACCAGGACCAGGGGCAGGGCGATTTCGGGAACGTTGAGGCAGAAGGCGTAGACCACGTTGGCGGCCAGCAGCGCGCGCATCCGGGGGGCCGGCGCGGGCCCTGCCCCTCCGGACCCGGCGGGGGCCACGGCCGGATGGGCGCGCAGGTGGACCGACCACGCCAGGGCGGTCGCGGTGAGGTAGGCGAGCCCGGTGACGGCCGCCAGCGCCTGCAGTGCGCCGGTGCCGCCCGCCAGGCATGCGGTGGCGAGGAGCGCGCCCGCGCCCATGCCGGCGTTGCGCAGGGCGCGGCCGCCCGCGAGAGCGGTGTCGCGTTCCCGGCCGTGGGCGACCGTGGCCACGAGAGCCGCGTGGGCCGCCGGCCAGGCCTGGTTGCCGATGCCGAGGAAGAGCGCCGCCGTCCCGAACAGCCAGACGTGCCCCGCCGGGGTCGCCAGCAGCAGCGCCACGCCCGCCACCCGCACCAGCAGGGACGCCGCGACGACCGTGCTGCGTGCGCCGCGGTCCAGCCATCGGCCCACCGCGGGCATGCACCCCAGACCCGCGACGATGCCGACCGTCATGGCGATGCCGGTGGCCGGCGCGGACAGCCTCAGCACGGTGACCCCGTAGAGGAGCAGGAAGGGTCGCAGCAGGCCGGTGCCGAGCGCGTCCACGGTCAGGGCGACGGCGTAGCGCGGGCCTCCGGAGGCGCGGACGAGGGCGCGGGGCCGGATCTTGGTGGTGGTTGCCATGGCGTCAAAGGTGGGTTCGGCCGCCGGGCCGGCCCCGCCGGTTGACGGAGATCGTCAACCGGCGCCGTCGCAGGCGGAGCGGTCGGTGATGATGAGGGGTGACCTTGAGGATCGACATCAGCGGCCTGTCGTCCGAGCGACTGCGGTTCGCCGCCTCCCCGCTGGCCGAGCTGACCGCGATGCTGCACGTACTGGCCGAACCCGGTCATCATCCGCAGTTCGCCGACTGGGCCGGGGAGGTCTGGGCGGGGCTGCGGCCGGAGCTGGCCGAGCGGCTGCGGGAGGCCGAGTTCCTCTGGCGTTCCTCCCAGGCCGACTTCCTGATCCCCGCCCGGCCTCGGCCGACCCTCGCGGAGGAGTTGGACGAGGTGGACCGGATCGACGACGAGACGTACGTGACCGCCGCGCTCGTCACCACGTGCGGCAGCAACCGCGTCCGCTTCGCCGCGCCGTCTCCGCTCACCGACGCGACGGCGCGCGAGCGGGCGCTGGACCTGGCCCAGGCCCGTGGCGCGCGGCAGGAGGCGTTCGCGGAGCGGCTGCTCGCGGATCCGTCCGCCGTACGGGCCCGGGTGCGCCACACCCTCGAACAGTGCGCGGAGGCCTTCTTCGACGCCGCCTGGGCGGGCGTCGCCGTGCAGCTGGCCACGGACCTGCGCCTGAAGAACGACCTGCTGAAGCGCCAGGGCATCGGGGCGGCGCTCGCATCGGTGTCCGGCGCGGTCGCCCTGGCGCCGGACGGCGACTGCATCGTCGTGGACAAACTGCAGGACAAGACGACCGCGGCCCACGGCGCCGGGGTCACCTTCATCCCCAGTGTCTTCGGCCGCCCGCACCTGGTGGCGGTCCACGCGCCCGGGTGGCAGCCGGTGGTGCAGTACCCCGTGGCCGGCACGGGTCCGTCGGAGACGGTGTCGCTGGAGACGGTGTCGCTGGAGACGGTCACGCTCCGGCTGGAGGCACTCGCGCATCCGGTACGGCTGCGGCTGCTGCGGACCCTGGCCCGTGGCCCCCACACCACCGGTGAGCTGGCCCACACCTGGGAGCTTTCGCCGCCGGAGGTCTCCCGCCACCTCGCCGCCCTGCGCCGCGCGGGCCTGCTCACGGCCCGGCGGCACGGCCGCTATGTCCGCTACACCCTTAATCTTCCTGATCTGACGGCGCTGGGCACCGACTTGCTGGCGGCCGTGCTGCGCTGAGTGGTTCGGCCCGCCGGCCGATGGGCGGCTGCCGCCGTGCCGGCTGAAGCGTCATGAGCCGGAGCCGTGCGGAGCCGCGCGGAGCCGTGCGTCAGCTGCACTGGGTCAGTTCGCCGCCCTGCCGGACGCTGTACTGGCCGGGCGCCACGTTCATGACCTGGAAGCCGCCGTTCTCGGCGACGCTGGTGGTCCCGCCGAAGCCGGACGACCCCTGGTAATAGGCCGGGCCCGGAGTGAAGCCACCTCCGGAGAGGTGCACCTTCCCGTTCTCGAGCACGCCGGAAACCGAGCAGGTCGCGGCCGGTACGACAGCCGGCGCGGACACGGGGGCCACGGCGAGGGCGGAGGGAGCGGCGACGAGCGAGGCGGCCGCGAGGGGAACGAGGACGAGAAGGCGTGTGCGCCGGTTCATGGCTCTTCCTTACATTTCCTTACAGTTCCTTGGTCTTTCTTTCTTATCGGGACGAATCGGGAGGAGGCCGCCTTTCCATCGTCACCCCGGCCCTCACCAGGTGCGACCGGACACCGGGTACCTCGTGCGCCGACCGGAACTGGCTGTTCCGGCTGACGTCCGAGCGTCGGCTATCGTCCCTGCGTGAAGTTCATACCCCCACCCACTCAGCGGACGGCCGCCGCCCCGGCCGCCGCACCCGGTGCCCGGCTCGGCTGGCTGGACGCGCTCCGCGGCATCGCCGCGCTGATCGTGGCCCTGCACCACTTCGACGTGCTGAGGATGCTGCCCTTCGGGGGCGCGATCTGGCGCAACTTCGACATGGGCCTGTTCGGCGTCATGCTCTTCTTCATCGTCAGCGGCTACATCATCCCGGCCTCGCTGGAGCGCCGGGGCGACGTACGCGGCTTCTGGATCGGCCGGATCTTCCGGATCTACCCGGCCCTGATCGCCGCCTTCGTCCTCTCGATCATGATGCTGCCGGCCGGGGACGGCTCGGTCGCGCTGCTGCGCACCGGCGACGACCTGGCCTCGCTGGTCGCGAACGGCCTGATGCTCCAGGACCTGCTCGGCGTCATCAACGGTATGAACGTCACCTGGACGCTCTGCTACGAGATGGTCTTCTACTTCTTCGTCACCGCCCTGTTCACCCGTGGTCTGCACCGGCACAGCGGGCCGATCGCGGTGGCTCTGGCCGCCGTCGCCCTCGCGATCGGTACGGCCGTCGGCACCCAGCTCGTGAGCGCACAGATCGGCTCGACCCGGCAACTCCTGCTGATCGTGACGCCGATCGTCCTCGTGGGCCTCGCCTTCGTGCTCAGCGGCAAGCGCATCCTCACCGGGCCGGGCGCCCTGCTGCTCGCCGGGGTCGGCCTGGTCCTGGTCACGCTGAACGGCCGGGCCCCCGCCTTCGAGACCTGGATGATCTTCGCGACCATGTTCGCCGGAACCGTCGTGTACCGGGCGCAGCACGGGCAGCTCGCCCGGGTCCCGGCCCTGCTCTCCTGCGGCTTCGTCGTCATCGCGGGTGTCCTGGTCGGCTGGCTGTACAACCACGGCGAGGCCCTGGATCGGACCTGGTCCGCGGGCTGGGAGGCGTGGTCGGTCGCCTACCTCGCCGCGTGGGTGCTCTTCGGCATCGGCTTCCTCCTCCGGGGGCGCCGCTTCCCGAAGGCGCTCACCTGGCTGGGCGCGATCAGCTTCTCGGTGTACCTGCTGCACATCCCGCTGCTGCGCACCGTCGAACCGCTGGTGGGCATTCCGCCGCAGCCGTCCTCCACGCTCGGCCGGATCGTGTGGACGGCGGTCTTCCTGGGCGTCGTACTGGCCGTCAGCCACCTGATGTACCGCCTGGTCGAGATGCCGATGCAGCGTCTCGGCCGGCGCGTGCAGAAGGCGGCGGAGCGGCGCTGGCCGCGGAGCGTCCCCACGGCGCCCGTCCCGCCCGCGGCCCCGGCCCCGGCCGAGCCTTCCACGGTCCTGTCGGGTACGTCCCGGAGCTGATCCGCCTCCCGACCGGCTGCCGTGGGTCGTTGACGGGAGGGGTGAGGTCCGGCTGGATAGGGTTTCGCCAGCAGTCCGCAAGCGCTGGCGTGACCGATCATCAGGGGTGATGCCGTGGGACCCGTAGGGACTTCGTCCGCGCCCGGCGGGCTCGGCTGGAACCGTGCGACGGCGACGCTGGTGCTGCTCTCGTTCGCGATGCTGATCGTTTCGCTCGACCAGTACATCGTGGTCGTGGCGCTTCCCGACATCGCCGCCGACCTCGGCTATTCGGCGCAGACGCTCCAGTCGGTCATCAGCGCCTACGCGGTGACCTCGGCCGGCTTCCTGCTGTTCGGCGGGCGCGCCGCTGACCTGCTCGGACGGCGTCGCGTCCTGGTCACCGGCCTCGCGCTCTACGCAGGGGCGGCGTTCGCGGGAGGACTCGCGACCGGACCGGGCGCACTCCTCGTCGCTCGCGCGGTCCAAGGTCTCGGCGGAGCCCTGGTCTTCCCCACCACCCTGGCCGTCATCAACACGGCCTTCGTCGAGGGACGTGCCCGCAACCGCGCCCTGGGGATCTGGGGAGGGTCGGGCGCGGCAGGACTCGTCATCGGGGTGCTGCTCGGCGGTCTTCTGACGCAGCTGTTCGGCTGGGAGGCCGTGTTCTTCGTCAACGTCGTCCTGGCCGGCCCCGCGCTGCTGCTGGCGTTCGTGGTGATCCCCCGGGACGGCGGGCGCGAGAAGGGCCGCACGTTCGACCTGCCCGGTGCGATCAGCATTTCCCTCGGTGTCACGCTCATCGTGTTCGCCCTCGTACAGGGCCCCCAAACGGGCTGGCTTTCGCCGGGCATCCTGGTGAGCGCAGGTGCCGGCCTCCTGCTGATCGGCGCCTTCGCCGTCATCGAGCGGCGCAGCCCCGACCCGCTCATGCCGCCCCGGCTCCTCTCCAACCCCAACCTGATCACCGGCGTCGTCATCGCCTTCATGTTCATGGCGACCTTCGGCTCCGTGCTCTACTTCCTGTCCCTCTACTTCCAGGAGGTCCTGGGCTACGACGCCTTGCAGACCGGCGCGGGCTTCGTCCTCCCGACGGCAGTGGTGGTGGCCGGTTCGACCGTTGCGGGCCGGCTCGTGACGCGGTTCGGTCTCCGGCGCACGCTGGCCGTGGCACTCGCCGTCGGTGCGCTGGGTGCGGTCGCGCTCGGCCTCGCGGTCTCGCCGGACGGCGCGTACATCGCGCTCGTTCCCGGCCTCGTGGCACTCGGCGCGGGCGACGGGGTCGTCTTCACCGCCATGTTCATCGCCGCCGCCACCGGGATCCCCGACCGGGACCAGGGCATCGCCTCGGGCATCGCCTCGACCGGCTCGGGCGCGGGTGCGGCCGTCGGCCTCGCCGTCCTCGTCCTGGTGTCGACCGCCGGCCTCGACGGCCTCTCCGGCGAAGCGCTCCGGATCGCCGGCGCCCACGGGATCCGCACCACGCTCTTCGTCGTGGCGGGTGGAATCGCCGCGACCTTCCTCGTCGCCATGAGCCGGTGCCCGACCCCGTCCGACCCGGTACTCGCCGCCGTGCCGTACCAGACCCGTCGCTGCTGACGGCGCCTGCCGGGGACACCGCGCCCCGTGCGGCGTACGCTCGTCCGCAGGAGACTCGTAGGTCCACGGCACCGCGGGAGGGTCCATGACCGCGTCCAAGACCGCGCTCGGTGATCTGATCGGGATCGACGACAAGACCGTGCTGGTTCTCGGGCAGGGGCTGGACGTCGAGCACGGTCAGCCCGACGTCGCCAATGCCCTCGTGCACCGGGCCGGGGACACGCTGGTGCTCGTCGACACCGGCGTCACGGCGGTCTTCCGTGCGGCGCTGCGGGAGGCGGCCGACCGGGTCGGGCCCTGGTCCCGGGCGCTGGTGCTGACCACGCACGGTCATCCCGACCACGTGGGCAACAACGACCTGGCCGACGAGCTGGGCATGCCGGTCGAGCACTACGTCCCGGCCCCCGACCTCGACCAGATGCTGGACCCGGTGTCCTACTGGGTGCGGTCCTTCGAGCGCGTCGCCGGGGTGGCGCCCCTGCCCGGTCCGCCCGCGCTGACCAGCTCCAAGGTGGTGTCGCTCTTCGAGCCGCTGCGGCCCTTCGGCGCGACGACGCGGACCTACGAGGAGCGGCCGCTGGAGCGAATCCGGCTCGGCTCGCTGCGGTTCACCGGGTGGACCTTCGCCGACGGTGCGGTCCGCGTGATCCGCAGCCAGGGCCACTGCGCCGGGCACGTGATCGTGCACCTCGGGGACTGTGGCGTCCTCCACCTGTCCGACGAGGGCAACGGCGCCTGTGGTGCGATGGCCGACGCCGACCAGCTCAAGATCCAGACCGTGCTCGGCGCCGTCGCCCGCCTCTTCGAGGAGGGTGAGGCCTCGCTCCTCACCGACGGGCACACCTTCGCCGTGCGCCGTGGCGCCGAGGTGGTGTCGTACCTGGACGGGCTGCTGGAGCAGGCCACGGCCCTGCAGCAGGCGGCGCTCGGGCTGGCCGGGGAGAGCGACCGGATCCGGCCGAGCGCGTTCACCACCGGCTACACGGAAAGCCTCGCCGAGCTGGGGGTCGGCGGCGCCAATCCGAATGCGATGTTCACCGCCATGATGGCGGTCAACCAGCTCAGCGAGCTCGGGCTGCGGCCGCAGTCCGGCGACGCCGACGCTCCCTGGTCCCGTCCCGCGCTCCAGAACCCCGCATAGCCCCCACCGGGCCGGTTCAGCGTGGCCGCAGCCCGTCGAAGACGACGTCGAAGATGCGCTCCCGGGGCGCCGGATCCGCTCCGAGCTGTTCCAGCGCCCTGCCGGTGCCGGCCAGGAGGGCGATGAACTCCGGCAGGCCCAGCTCCGGGCGTACCGCGCCGGCCCGTTGTGCGCCGGCCAGCAGATCGGCCAGCCTGGCCTGG
Source organism: Streptomyces sp. NPDC090045 (assembly GCF_044747975.1). Classification (NCBI taxonomy): domain Bacteria; kingdom Bacillati; phylum Actinomycetota; class Actinomycetes; order Kitasatosporales; family Streptomycetaceae; genus Streptomyces; species Streptomyces sp. NPDC090045. The sequence continues at coordinate 59,467 of NZ_JBIVFA010000019.1, read as the reverse complement.
ATCTCCGTGGTCGGCTCCTGCAGCGACGCGTGCACGTCCACCCCGGCCGCAGCGAGGGCCCGGGTGAACTCGTTCTTGCCCTCGGACTCTTCCACGACCAGGCGGAAGCAGGCGAAGAAGGCCTCGGCGGGCCCGGTCTCGGCGGCCAGCCGCGCGGTCCGGGCCGCCATCTCCTCCAGCCTGCGCACCATCACCGCCTCCAGCAGTGCCTCCTTGGTCGGGAAATGCCGGAAGAGCGTGCCGACTCCGACCCCGGCGGTGCGCGCGATCTCCTCGGTCGGCACGCCGACACCGCGGGTGGTGAACACCTCGGTGGCGACATCGAGCAGCCTGGCCCGGTTGCGTGCCGCGTCCGCCCTCAGGGGGCGCTCCTGACCGCCAGCCATCCCTCTCCGCCTTTCGCAGGCGACGGCAGAACCACCCTGGACAACCGGAGTCTCCAGTCCGTATCGTGAAACGGAGTCGCTAGTCCGATTCTATCCACGGTCTCACCGGAGGTTCGTCATGCCCGAAACGCTGTCGCCCCGCGAGGTCTTCCAGAAGCTGATCGACGGCATCGGCGCAGGACGGTACACGGAGTTGGCCGAGCTCTACGCCGAGGACGCCGTGGTGGAGACCGTCTTCGAGCCGGTCGGGCCCCGCCGGGTCGAGGGGCGGGCCGCCCTCAGGGAGAGGTTCGCCCAGGTCGCCGCGAGTTCGCCCGTGGAACTGACCCCGGCGAACGTGGTCGTCCGGGAAACCGAGGACGCGGAGGTGGTCGTCGCCGAGTTCGACTACCACGTGCACCACCGGGTGACGGGACGGAACTTCGAGGCCGCCAACATCCTGGTGCTGCAGGTCCGCGACGGCCTGATCGTCAGCAGCAGGGACTACCACGACCACCTCGCCCTCATCGTGGCCGGCGGCAACCTCCTTCAGCTGGTGGAGGCGCTGGAAGGCAAGTAGCAGCAGGGCCGCCGCCGGTCCGGTGCCCGCGGGTCGGGCCGTGGGCATACTGCTCTCATGGGCCAGTGGAGGAGGGTTCTCCCAGGCGCCGGTGCGTGTGCAGGTGCCCGTGCGCGCGCCCGTGCGTGCGCACGTGCGCGGCTGGGCGAGGCCCTCTTCCTGCGGGTGGCCGGGCCCGCCGGTCCCGCCACCCGGAACCGCATCCACCTCACGCCCGGACCGCGCTGGTTCGGACCGGACCACCCCGTGCGGCAGGTCCACGCCGACGCCGCCCTGTTCGTCGGCGGGATCAGCGCCCTGCTGCTGCAGTCCCTGCACCCGCTGGCCATGGCCGCCGTGGCCCGGCACTCCGCGTACCGGGAAGATCCCTGGGGCAGGCTGCAGAGGATCAGCACCTTCCTCGCCTTCACCACCTTCGGCACGGCGGACGACGCGCAACGGGCGGTCGACCGGGTCATCGCGGTGCACAGGACGGTCAGCGGGCGGGCTCCGGGAGGCGAGCCGTACGCGGCCACGGACCCCGCCCTCCTCGAATGGGTGCACGACGCCGAGCTGAGCTGTTTCCTCCGCTCCCACCAGCGCTACGGCTCCCGCCCGCTGGACGGCCCGGACCAGGACGCGTACGTGGCGGGCATGGCGCGGGTCGGGGCGGCGCTGGGTGTCACCGCCCCGCCACGCACCGCCGCGGAACTCACCGGCCGCATCGAGGACTACCGGCCGCAGCTGCGCGGCACCCCCGAAGCCAGGGAGGCGGCCCGCTTCATCCTCCGCCACCCGCCACTGCCGTGGGCGCTGCGCCTGCCGTACGCGGCCCTGGCCGCGGGCGCGGTCGTCCTGCTGCCGGACTGGGCCCGGGCCGAGCTGGGGCTCCCCCGGCGGCTCCCGATGGAGCGGTGGTGGGTCCGGCCCGTGGCCCGCGCAGCGGTCAGGCTGGTCCGGTGGTCCCTGCCGGCGCCGCCCGTGCCGTCCTGGGCCGCCGATGCCGTGCCCGATGACGCCTCGGCCCCGTGACGCGCGGCCCTCGTCCGGGTTTCGCCGGCCGGGGGCCGGGCAGGCGCCATCAGGCGGCTCGGGACGGGAGCGAGGAGACTTGACGCGAGCGGGCCCCGTACCGCGAGCCATCGGCCCTGGCATCGAGGAGGTGCGGCATGAGCCGACCGGAGCAGCCGCGCCACCGTGCGCCCACACCGCCGTCGGAGGCCGTCGGCCGTTCCGCCGGGCGGCAGCGCCCGGGAACCGGCCGCGAGGAACGGATCCGGCCGTACCCGCAGGGAGACGATCGCCCGTGAGCAGCCGGAGCACCACCGTGGACGACAGCTGCCTGAGCGCCTTGCAGGAGCTGAAGAGCAAGCGTGAGATCAACACGGTCGTCTACCGGCTGGACGAGCCCTTGGACACCGTGGTCGTCGAGAGCCAGGGGAACCTCACGCACGAGGAACTGCTGGAGTCGCTCCCGCCGGGCGAACCCAGGTTCGTCGTCCACGACCTGCACTTCGCCGCGTCGGACGGGGCCCGCAGGAGCGACCTCGTGATGATCCTCTGGATTCCCGACGCGGCGCCGTCCGCGCACAGGCTCGCCTACTCCTCCGCCCACCGCGTCCTGCAGGACGCCCTGGACGGTATCCAGGTCACCGTCCGGGCCACGACCGTGTCCGACCTGGCCTACAACGAGCTCGCATCCCAAGCCGTCTGACAGACACAGGGGCAGATCATGTCCGTTCTGCTGACCGACAGCACCCTGTCCCTGCTCACCCACGGCTACGCGTGGGCCCCCGACCTGCGCCGGGCCCACCATGGTGCGCCCGTGGTCTCCACCCACCTGTTCGGCCGTCGCGCGGCACTGCTGCACGGCCCCGAGGCCGTCGCCCTGTTCTACGACGACCGCCACGTCCAGCGGCACGGCGCCCTCCCCTCACACGTGCTCGACACCCTCTTCGGCAAGGGAGCGGTCCACAGCCTGGACGGGCCGGCGCACCGGGTGCGCAAGGAACTGTTCGTCTCCCTGCTCATGTCGCCGGACTCCGTCGGCAGGCTGGCCGAGAGCGTCGAGGACGGCTGGCGCGAAGCCGTGACGGCCTGGGAAGGCCGCACGGTGGTCCTCTTCGACGAGGTGGCCACCCTGCTCACCCGGGCGGTCTGCGCATGGGTGGGTCTGCCGGTTCCCGACGACGCGGCCCGGGAGGTCGCCGAGGACTGCGTGGCCATGATCGACGGCTTCGCCACGGCCGGACCCCGTCGCGTACGTGCCCGACACGCCCGGCACCGCCAGGAACAGGCCCTCGCGGCCGCCGTCGCCGACCTCCGCAGACTCGGACCGCACCCCGACGGCGTCTTCTCCCCGTCCCGGCACGCCTCGCTGGCCGGGAGCCCCCTGGAGGCGGTCGCGCTCCACCGCGAGCAGGACGGCACCCTGCTCGATCCGCACACGGCAGCCGTGGAACTGTTGAACATCATCCGTCCCACGGTCGCCATCACCTGGTTCGCCGTCTTCGCCTCCCACGCCCTCCACCGCTACCCCGGTGTGCGCGACCAGCTGCGCGCCGGTGGCCGGGCCCACGCCCGCGCGTTCGCCCACGAGGTCCGCCGCTTCTACCCGTTCGTGCCCTTCATCGGAGCCGTCGCAGCTGACGACCTCACCCTCACCGGGCACGAGATCCCCGCCGGGACCCACCTCCTCCTCGACGTGTACGGGCACCACCACGATCCGGAGCTGTGGGACCGGCCGTACCACTTCGACCCCGGTCGCTTCCTCGGCCACGAACCCGGCCGCGACGCGCTGATCCCGCAGGGTGGAGGCGACGCACGCACCGGCCACCGCTGCCCCGGCGAGGACATCACCGTTTCCCTGCTGGCCGCGCTCGCGCCGGCCCTGGCCGATCTGGACTTCGCCGTACCCCAGCAGGACCTGTCCATCCCGCTGAGCCGGATCCCGACCCGGCCCCGCAGCGGGTTCGTCATCGAAGTCGCACACCGGCCGAGGAGCCACGGCGCCCGCCGGTTCCAGGCCCAGGCGTGAGCAGGGCCGGGCCGTCCACCCGCGACCTGCCCGGAGGCCTAGTCGGCGCCGGGGCGGGTAGCCGCCCGGCAGGAGCACCGTCCAGGAGTCGGAGGAGTCATGACGCGAGGCGTCCACGAGGTGATGACCAAGAATCCGGTGACCGTCGACAAGCTGACGTCACTGGCGGAAGCGGCGCGGGTGATGCGGGACGCCGACATCGGAGACGTGCTCGTCGTCGACGGGGGCCGGCTGTGCGGCATCCTGACCGATCGGGATCTGGTGGTCCGCGCCATGGCCGAGAACAGGGATCCCGCCGAGACGACCGTGCAGGCCGTCTGCAGCAGTGCACCGGTCACCGTCGGGCCCGACGACACGGTCGACCATGCCGTCGGCCTCATGCGCCGGAACGCGCTGCGGCGCCTGCCCGTACAGACGGAGGACGGTGACCTCGTCGGCGTCGTCACCCTGGGCGACCTCGCCGTCGAATCGGACCCGGGGTCGGCCCTCGCGGCGATCTCGGCCGCGGAGCCCGGCAGCTGACCGAGCACCGGGACGACCGCCGGGAATGCTCACACCGTGCGGGCTCCGCCGTTGGCGGGCCGTCCGTTCGGGTGCAGTCGAGGCCGCGGCGGGATGGCGGCGTGCGGCCGGGTAGGCGTCGTGTATGAACTCATACGCCCCCGGTACCTCGACGGCAGTCGCGCAGACCTCGGCACTCGATGCGGCATCGGCGGGTTGGCTGAGGTCCCTCGGCCTGCTCGAACGGACGACGGTGGCCGATCCGGCGATCAGGCTGCTCCAGCGGGGAATCCGCTCGCTGCCCCTGGGCGGGATGCGGGACCTCTTGCGTGGCAGGCCACTGGGACACCCGCTGCATCCCGTCCTGGTGCAGGTACCGATCGGCTGCTGGCTGTCGGCCGCCGTGCTGGACGTGGTGCCGGGTACGCAGCGTGCGGCGACGACGCTCACGGGCGTCGGGCTGGCCGGGATCGCGCCGGCCGCGCTGGCCGGCTGGACGGACTGGGCCGACCTGCCGCCCGCACAGGCCCGGGTCGGACTGGCCCACGCGGTCTCCAACGTGGCCGCGGTGGCCTGTTACACCCTCTCCCTGACGGCGCGGCTCCGCGGCCGCACGGCGAAGGGCAGGCTGTGGTCGGTGGGCGGCCTGGCCGCCGTCGCGGTCACGGGTGCACTGGGCGGACACATGGCCTACCGGCGGCCCGTCGGAGCCCAGCCCGGAGGCTAGACCTCGTCCCGTGAGGGCGTGCCGGGAAGCCGGACCGTGACGAGGAGGCCGCCGGCGGGGCGGGGGACGAGGTCGAGGGTCCCGTCGTGGGCGCGGACGATGCTGTGCACGATGGCCAGGCCGAGGCCGACGCCGGCGTGCTCGTCGGTGCGTACGCGTTCCGTTCCGCGCTGGAAGGGTTCGGTGAGGGTCGCCACCCGTTCCCACGGGAGCGGACGGCCCTTGTTCTCGACCCGCAGCACGCTCGTGCCGCCGTCCGCCTCGGTGTGGACCGTCACGGTGCCGCCGGCGGGGAGGTTGTGGACGACGGCGTTCTGGACGAGGTTCGTCACCATCCGCAGCAGGAGCTCCGCGGAGCCTCTGGTCCGGGCCGCCCCGCCGGTGACGTCGAGCGTGATCCGGCGCCGTTCGGCGAGGGGAAGCAGCGTTTCGGCGGCTTCTTCGGCGAGGAGGGAGAGGTCGACGCCCTCGCGGATGAAGTTGCCGCGCTCGCCGCGGCTGAGCAGCAGGAGGGCCTCGGTGAGGTCGATCGCCCGCGCATTGACGACGTATAGACGTTCGATGAGCTCGTCCCGGTCCCGCGTGGGGTCCTGGCGGGCGACGTCGAGCAGCGTCCGCGAGATCGCCAGCGGGGTGCGCAGTTCGTGGGAGGCGTTCGCGGCGAACCGCTGCTGCTCGGCGATGTGGGACTCGAGCTGTCCGAGCATCGAGTCGAATGCGTCGGAGAGTTCGCGGAACTCGTCCTGGCGGCCCGTCATGCGGATGCGATGGGACAGCGACCCGGTTCCGGCCTTCCGTGCGGCGTCCGTGATCTGTGTGAGGGGTGCGAGCATCCGGCCGGCGAGGAGCCATCCGCCGACGAGGCCGAACAGGAGCAGGAAGGCCATGGCCACGGCCGCGGCGGGGGCGAAGGTGTGCACGAGCAGGTAGCGGTTGGGCGAGATCCCGAGCAGGCCCTGGGAGTTGTCGGGTACGTAGCGCAGCAGGAACACCCACACCACGGTCAGCAGGAGCGCGCCGGCGACGGCGAGGAATCCGGCGTAGCTGAGGGCGAGTTTGAGCCGGGCACTGAGCCCCGGGCGTCTACGCATGAGGGCTGCCGGTGTCGATGCGGTAGCCGACGCCGGGCACCGTGGCGATGGCCCATGGTTCGCCGAGTCGTTTGCGCAGGGCGGATACGGTGATGCGCACGGCGTTGGTGAGGGGGTCGGCGTTCTCGTCCCAGGCCCGTTCCAGCAGCTCTTCGGCGCTGACGACCCCGCCCTCGGCGGCGACGAGGACTTCCAGCACGGCGAACTGCTTGCGGGTGAGCGCGACGTGGCGTCCGTCGCGGAAGACCTCCCGGCGGAAGGGGTCGACCCGCAGGCCCGCGATCTCGCGGACCGGGGGCCGGGCGTACGCGCGTCTGCGGTCGAGCGCCCACAGCCGCAGTACGAGCTCCCGCAGGTCGAACGGTTTGGTGAGGTAGTCGTCGGCGCCGAGCCCGAACCCGGAAGCCTTGTCGTCGATCCGGTCGGCGGCGGTGAGCATGAGGATCGGGATGCCGCTGCCGGAGGCGACGATGCACCGGGCGACCTCGTCGCCGGAGGGGCCGGGGATGTCGCGGTCGAGGACCGCGAGGTCGTAGGAGTTGACCCCGAGCAGTTCCAGGGCGGAGTCGCCGTCGCCGGCGATGTCGGCGGCGATCGCCTCCAGCCGCAGACCGTCACGGACGGCCTCGGCCAGAAGGGGTTCGTCCTCCACGATCAGTACGCGCATGTCCGAAGCCTAAGCAGCGCGGGATATCGCCGACGTATCCGAGGACGTGTACGCACCGGACATGCGACTCGGCCCGCCGGTACGCCACCAGCGGCGCGATGCCAGCGCGGCCAGCACGGCCCCGGCGGCATTGACCAGTACGTCGTCCACGGAGGACACCCGGTCCAGTCGCAGGACGTACTGCGCGATTTCGACCAGGACCGAGCAGCCGGCTCCGAGCGCCAGGATCCGCGGCAGGGACGCCGTCGCCGCGAACCGCATCGGGGCGAAGAACCCGAGCGACGCGAAGACCAGCAGGTTGCCGACGATCCCGAGCGGCCCCATCGTGACCAGGTCCCTCAGCGGTACCAGGCTCACGCGACCGGGGACGATGCCGGCCCCGGCGCCCGGCATCATGGTCATCCACAGGAACGGCGCCGTCCCGTGGACCATGCCCACCTCGGCCAGCGACGTCCGCCACGCCAGGGGGTCGCCGGCGGCACGCCGCCTGCGTGCCAGGGCCCACACCACCACCAGGGCCGGCGGCAGCGCGACCAACGTCATGAGCACCACACCGTTGAACGTGTCGAAGCAGCCGTGCCACCGCCCGGCCATGCACCTCGGAGCGGACATCATGAGCGGCCCCCGCACGACGTACGCGGCGCCCGCCAGGCCGAGTACCGCCGTGCCGAGGAGCACGATCCCGCGCGTGCGGCGGGCCGGTTCCGGCAGGGATGCGTGGTGGTTCATGCCGCCATGAGAGCCGGAGGGCCGTTGCGGTGGCGTATGCGGTTCTCGATACGCCCGCGATACCCGGGGCCCGGCCTCGGCGAGCCGGGTCCGGGCCCCGGGTATCGCGCTCCGCGCAGGTCAACCGCCCGGTCCGGGTGCCGGGTCCAGCAGGACGCGCGGCAGGGCGTGCGGGTGCTTCTCCGCGAGCCAGGCGACCAGTTGCTCCCGTACGACGCAGCGCACCGTCCACAGGTCGTCGGGGTCCTTGGCGGTGACGATGACCCGGAGCACGACGGTGGAGGGCGTCGTCTCGGTGACGGCGAGGTCCCACGCGCGGCCGTCCCATTCCTTGCAGCCGTGCAGGATCTCTTCGGCCTTGTCGCGCATGAGGTCCACGGGCACGCGGTGGTCGCAGTGGAGGAAGACGCTGCCGGTCATCTGGACGCCGCCGCGCGACCAGTTCTCGAACGGGCGGGTGGTGAAGTACGAGACGGGCATGGTGATGCGGCGTTCGTCCCAGGTGCGTACGGCGAGGAAGGTGAGGGTGATGTCCTCGACCACCCCCCACTCGCCCGCTACCACGACGGTGTCGCCGATGCGCACCATGTCGCCGAAGGCGATCTGGAAGCCCGCGAAGAGGTTTCCGAGGGTGGACTGGGCGGCGACGCCGGCCACGATTCCGATGATCCCGGCGGAGGCGAGCACGGACGTGCCGAGCGCGCGGAAGCTCGGGAAGGTGACGAGCATCGCGGCGACCGCGACGACGGCTACGACGACCGTGACCACCCGCATGATCAGGGTCACCTGGGTGCGGACCCGGCGCAGCCGCGCCGGGTCGCGGGTGGCGGTGGCGGTGGCGTAGCGGGCGTACCCCGACTCGACGACGGCGGAGGCCACGGCCACCATCAGCCAGGCCCCCGCGCCGATCAGGGTCAGTGAGAGGACCCGGCCCACGGCGGCCGCGTGGTCCTGCAGCGGCGGCCAGGCGATCTGCCGGTGGGCGCCCTTGAGCAGGGCGGCGAGCAGCACGATCTGCAGGGCGTGGCGGCACCGGCGCAGCAGGTTCCACAGGGGCGTTTCGGGGTGGCGCGCGTCGGCTCGGCGCAGCAGCAGGTCGAAGGCCCATCCGGCCGCGAAGGTGAGCAGGATCGAGCATCCCAGGACGGTCAGCACACGAAGAGCGCTGTTCATATCTCCTCAACGGATGTAGGTGACATGGACGTTCACGCCCCTGCCCCGTGGGAGGGAGCTGACACAGGAGGACGAAGACCGGCGCGGACGGTGCGTGCGGCGCGTGCAGTGCGTGCGGTACGGGCGGGAAGAGCCCGGCCGCGTGATGGCGGGGGGATGCCACCACGCGGCTCGGGTCCGCTCGGGAGTCCGCGCCGCTCACCGTCACGGACTCCCGTGACGGCGCTTATGGCCGGTCTCCGTCGGCTCAAACGGTCGGAGCGCACTCTTTCTCGGAGCGGGCCGTCCACGTTTGCGGGGCGCGATCGGGGTCAGACGCGGAGAGCAAGGCATTTCCCGCACCCACAGGGAGTGATCGGCTGTGTCGAGGGACGAGAAGGGCCGGGCCAAGGCCGAGCAGGTCAAGGGCAAGCTCAAGGAGGCGGCAGGCCGCCTGGTGGGCAATGAGCGACTGACCGCCGAAGGCCGGACCGAGCAGGCGAAGGGCCATGCCCGTGAGGCCAAGGAGAAGATCAAGGACATCTTCAAGCGGTGACCTGGCCGCACCGCGGACGTGCCTCGGTCCCGAACCCGTCGGGGATTCGGGACCGAGGCACGTCCGTACGCCGGGCCGACGTCGGGCTCACTCCCCCGGCTCGGCCGCCACGATGCCCAGCAGTCCGGGGAACCGCTGCTCGATGTCGGCCCGGCGCAGGCTGGCCATCCGGCTGTTGCCCCGGTCGACCTGCCGGATCAGCCCGGCCTCGCGGAGCGCGCGGAAGTGGTGCGTGACGGTCGCCTTGGACACCGGCAGCCCGAAGGAGCTGCACGTCCGTGCCGCGCCGTCGGGTTCGGCCGCCAGCTCACGCACCACTCGGCGCCGCAGCGGATCTGCCAGCGCGGAGAGCACGGGGCCGAGCTCCATCTCTTCGACGTTCGGGTGTCCTTCGCCGTCGGGCATGCGGGACACCTCCCTTCAGGTATGAATTGCATCGTACCTACGCGTTCGATAACGTCCGGCAGGTACGTGATTGATCATACCTACCGGGGGAGAACCCTGTATGTCCCTGTCCCAGCCCTTCGCACTCGTCGGCACCGCGCGCCCCAAGCCCGAACGCGCCGAGGAGCTGAAGCAGCTCCTGCTCTCGTTCGTCGAGCCGACCCGGCAGGAAGCCGGCTGCCTGGAGTACCACTTCCACGAGGATCGCAACGACCCCGGCGCCTTCGTCTTCTACGAGGCCTGGCGCTCCCAGGCCGATCTCGACGCCCACCTCGCCCTCCCCCACATGCAGGCCTTCTGGGAGCAGCGCATGGACTACCTGGAGTCCGACCTCGACATCCGCTTCCTCACGATGCACAGCCCCTATGCCGCCCGCAAGGAGCGCGGGACGAGGGCCCGCTGAAGGCAGGTCAGGTCGGCGTCGCCCTCCCGGCCCCGCCACCCCCCGTGCGGTATACCTCCCCTGGGGCTCACCCGATCCCCGTGAAGGGAGTGGTTGCCGTGGAGCGCACGACGTGCTGCGTGGTGGGAGGCGGGCCGGCCGGCATGGTGCTGGCGCTGCTGCTGGCCCGGGCCGGTGTGGAGGTGACCGTGCTGGAGAAACACGGCGACTTCCTGCGCGACTTCCGCGGTGACACCGTGCACCCCTCCACCCTGGCCCTGCTGGACGACATCGGCCTCGCCGAGCGGTTCGCCCGGCTGCCACAGCGCCGCGTGACCACGGTGCAGCTGCCCCTGGGGCAGGACCGGTCCCTGGTCACGATCGGGAACATCGGGGCGCTGCACGGAAAGTACAACTACATCGCGATGGTGCCCCAGTGGGACCTGCTCGACCTCCTCGCCGACGAAGCGGCCCGGGAACCCTCCTTCCACCTGCGCATGGACACCGAGGCGACGTCGTTCCTCGTCGAGCGCGGACGCGTGAATGGCGTGCGCTACCGCACCGCGGACGGCGGCACCGGCGAACTCAGGGCCACCCTGACCGTGGCCTGCGACGGCCGCGGCTCGCTGGCCAGGGACCTGGCCGAACTCGGACTCGAGGACTTCCCGTGCCCCATGGACGCGTGGTGGTTCCGCCTGCCGCGCCACGAGGACGACCCCAGCGGACTCGTGGGCGGCCTGGGCGACCGGTTCTTCACCGCGCTCATCGACCGCGGCGACTACTGGCAGTGCGCCGCGCTCATCCCCAAGGGAACCGACGCCGAGCGCCGCGCCGAGGGCCTGGAGCGCTTCATGTCCCGCTTCACTGCCGCCGTCCCGTGGCTGGCCGACCGGAGCCACGCCGTCACCTCCTGGGACGAGGTGAAACTGCTCGACGTACGCCTCAACCGCCTGCGCCGCTGGCACCGCCCCGGGCTGCTGTGCATCGGCGACGCCGCCCACGCGATGTCACCCGTCGGCGGCATCGGCATCAACCTCGCCGTCCAGGACGCGGTGGCCGCGGCCCGTTACCTCGTACGGCCGCTGCGCGAGGGCGCCGTGGGACTGCGCGACGTGCGCCGCGTCCAACACCGCCGCTGGCCCACCACCGTGGCGACCCAGGGCCTCCAGCGCCTGGCCCACGCCCAGGTCATCGGGCCGCTGCTGGCCGGCCGCACCGCGTTCGGCGATCCCCGGCGGGCCAAGCGGATGACGGAGCTCGTCACCGAGTCCCGGTGGCTGAACCGGATCCCGGCCTACTTCATCGCGTACGGAGCCCTGCGCGAGCGCCCCCCGAAGGAATCGCTGCGCTGATCGACCACCCGGGCGGAGGCCGACGGATCACGTGGTGGGGCTCCCGGGTGTGCGGAGGGTGCGGCGGACGGCGTCGCGGAGCCAGTGGTGGGCACGGTCGGCCGCGTGGCGGGGGTGCCAGGCCATGCCGACGGTCACGGGCGGCAGGGCCAGGGGGATGTCCAGGAGGTGCAGTCCGAGGGCGATGGCCTCGCCGGTGAGCGGCGAGGGGGCGGCGCCGGGGAGTGCGGCGGGTACCAGGCAGACGATGTCGCTGCGCGCGGCGAGGGTCATGGCGGCCAGGTGGCTGGGGAGGACGATGCAGACCCGCCGGTGAAGGTTCTGCTCGGCCAGGGCGGTGTCGAGGGGGCCGGTGAACCGGCCGCGGCGGCTGACCGCGACGTGCTGTGCGGCGGCGAGCCGGGCCGGGGTCACGGGCCCTTCGGTCAGCGGATGGCCGGGACGGACGGCCGCCACCATGCGGAGGCTGACCAGTTCCTCGACCCTGGTTTCGGGGTCCACATGGTCGATGGACCCGACTTCCAGGTCGATCCGGCCGTCGCGCAGGGCGGGACCGGCCTCCAACTCCTCGGCCCGGAGCCGGAACGAGACCCCCGGCGCCTCCTGCCCGGCCAGGCGCAGCAGTCCGGGAGCCAGCGCCGCGCCGACCAGGTCGGCGGCCTGAAGGGTGAAGGTGCCGCGCAGGGTGGCGGGGTCGACGCCGGTATCGGGGCTGAGCAGGGCGCCGAGGCGCTGGACCACGGCCGCGGCTTCCTCGCGCAGGGCCAGGGCGCGCGGGGTGGGGACCATGGTCTGCCCGGCCCGGACCAGCAGCGGATCCTGCAGGGTGCGGCGCAGGCGGGCGAGCGTACGGCTCATGGCGGCGGGCGAGGTGTGCAGACGGGCGGCGGCCCGCGTGACGCTGTGCTCGGCCAGCAGGGCGTCCAGCGCGATGGCGAGATTGGCATCGAGGGATGAATCCGGGCTGCTCACCAGCATCATTCCATTTTCGTCAATGATTCCGTGCCGACATTCCCATTGTGGCATCACTGGGATCCTCCGCAGGATGAGGGGCGTACCGACCGGCACGACCTGCGAGGTTTTCATGATCGTCATTACCGCTCCCACCGGGAACATCGGCCGTCCTCTCCTCTCCCGGCTCCTGGAGTCCGGTCCCGCCGCGGGCGAGGAACTGCGCGTGATCGTGCGCGACCCCGCCCGGCTTCCGGACGCGGCGCGCGGACGCGTCGAGGTGATCACCGGCTCGCACGGAGACGCCGAGGTCCTCGACCGGGCCTTCGAGGGCGCGGGCGCCGTCTTCTGGCTCGTCCCCCCGGACGCCTCCCTGACCCCGCAGGACGCCTTCAGCGGCTTCGCCCGCCCCGCCGTGAAGGCGCTCGCCGCCCACGGCGTCGGCCATGTCGTCGGCGTCTCCGCGCTCGGCCGCGGCACCCCGCTCGCCGACCGGGCCGGCCTCGTCACCGCCTCCCTCGCCATGGACGACCTCATCGCCGGCAGCGGCGTCGCCTACCGGGCCCTGGCCAACCCGTCCTTCTTCGAGAACCTCCTGGAGGAGTCCGGATCGATCCGCGACAAGGGCGTCTTCACCGACGTCGTCGACGCCGACCGCAAGGCTCCCCTCGTCGCCTGCGCCGACATCGCGGCCGTCGCCGCCGGCCTGCTGCTGGACCGCTCGTGGACCGGCACCGACAGCGTCCCGGTCCTCGGCCCGCAGGACCTGTCCCCCAACGACCTGGCCCGCATCATGACCGAACAGCTCGGCCGCCCCGTCCGCTACCAACGCCAGTCGCTCGACGAGCTGTACACCACCCTCGTCGGCCACGGCCTCAACGAGGCGTTCGTCCGGGGCATCGTCGACATGAAGCGGGCCAAGGACCAGGGCCTGGACGCCGGCGTCGCCCGCACCCCCGACACCGCCTCCCCGACCGGCTTCGCGCCATGGTGCGCCCAGACCCTCAAGCCCGCCGTCCTGTCCTGAAGTCCACCAAGACCCCCTGCCGCTTTGGAGGCACCCTGATGTCCGCGGAAAAGCCGGAACCGTCGGTCACGGCGTTCATGCTCGTCAAGACCACGCCCGAGTGGCTCGCCCTGAGCGTCCAGGAACGTGTCGACGCCTTCACCACCCGGGTCCTGCCCGCGATCGAGGCCAGGACCACCGGTGTCCGGTCACGCTTCTACGACACCGAGTTCTACTCCGCGCGCGTCACCGACGTCTGGATGTGGGAGGCCGAAGACCACCACGCCTACCAGCTCCTCATCGACGCACTGCGCGAAACCCCGTTCTGGGACCGCTACTTCGAGGTCGTCGACCTCCTGGTCGGCACCGAGAACGGCTACGCCCGCACCTACGGCCTCGAACCCGTCGCCACCATCACCACCTGAGTTTCACCCCTGAGGCGGTGGGCGGTCGGCGGTCGGCGGTCGGCGTACCAGTCGACGCGTGTCAGCGGGGTGACCGGCAGGGCTTCGAGCTCGTCGTCGTCCAGGATCTGCTCGGCGGTCTCGTTCGAGCAGCCGACGTAGGTGGACCGCAGGTCGTAGTCGGTGGTGACCACCCAGCCACGGTCCTGCGGCCACCAGAATTCCGGGCCGGCCGAACCCACCCTGTCCGCGACTTCTTCCCGTACGGATTCCAGGCCGGCCAGGGAGGCATGGCGAACGAGTGGTTCTTCCTCGCCCCAGCAGAGCGCCGCCATGTCGTAGGCGAAGCAGATGCCCTGGTCACCGGTCACGCCCGCGAGGCGACGTGCCAGCGCGCCCCGGCTCCGGCCGTCGAGGGCCCCTTCTTCGGTCGTCCACACCAGCTCGCCCCCGGCTCCGTGCCGGCCGGGGAGCGAGAAGTGGGACAACTCAGGGTGGAACTCGATCCCGGCTGCCTCGGCCCACGTCTGCCAGGTGCGGGTGCGGCCCGACCCGTCCGCGGCCTCGAAGCGGTGAAAGATGCGCAGGTACGCCTCGAATCCGCTCGGCACGAGCTCGGACACGACGTGCCCGGGGCCCGCACCGGGCCGGCCGAGCCGCTCCTGGAGCCAGGCCAACTCCGTACCGTCGTACGTCCACTCCCGCGTCTGCGCCATGACGTCCATTCTCCGGGACTGCCCGGGCCCGCCCACCGCATAGCGCGGCACGGATCACGGGGCCGGTACGCGGACGAACTTCACGAGGGCATGGAGCCGACACCGACCATGTGGCGGTCCCCCGCACCCACGGTCGAGCCACCGCAGGCATCGCCCGCGGTGGCTCGACCGGAGGATCCTCGCCCGGGCGACTGGACCAGCGGATCACCCGGACTGCTCCTCCGTCCCCTGCCCACCACCGGAATCCCCGCCCTGCTGCCTTCCCGAATCGCCGTCGGGATTCTGACCGGGCGATTGCCCCGCGCCCGGACCTGACTCCTGGCCCTGGCCCTGACCCGTTTCCGGGCCCGGCACCTTCCCCGGGCCGTTGCCTGGGCCGTTCCCAGACCCCTGCCCCGGCGCCGTCCCAGGGGCCTGCCCCGCCTGCTTGCCCGGCTCGCTCCCGGGCACCTTGCCGGGGTGGTTGCCACCGCCGTTATCCGGGGCCTGGCCCGAACCCTGGTTCGACACCTTCCCGGATTCCTGACCGGGGGCCTTGTCCGAACCCTGGCCCGGGCCGTTGCCGGGGCCGTTCCCTGACTCCTGACCCGGCACCTTCCCGGACTCCTGACCCGACTGCCGGCCCGACTCATTCCCGGGCGCCTTTCCGCGGGCCTTGTCGGGGCCCTTGCCGGCGTCCTTCTCCGGGGCCTTGCCCGGTTCCTGGCCGGACTCCTTTTCCGGCGCTTTCCCGGGAGCCTTGTCCGGGCCCTGGCCGGAGCCCGTTTCCGGCACCTTCCCGGGTGCCTTGTCCGGGTCCCGGCCCGGCACCTTGTCCGAGTCTTGGCCGGGCGGCTTGCCCGAGTCCTTACCGGGCTCCTGCCCCGGCTGCTTGTCCGGCTCCTCCCCGGAGTCCTTGCCCGAGCTCTTGTCCGACTCCTTGCCTGGCGCCTTGACCGGCGGCTTGCCGCTGTCCTTGCCGGGCTCCTGCCCCCGCTCCTTCCCCGGTGCCTGGCCGGACTCGTCACCCGGCAGTTCGTCCTTGCCCTTGCTCGGCTCCTTGCCGGACTCCTGACCCGGCACCTTTCCCGCGTCCTCGCCCGAACCCTCGCCCGGCTCCTTTCCCGACTCCTTTCCTGAGTCCTTGCCGGCGCCCTTGTCCGGCTTCCCTCCCGGCGTCTTGTCCGGGTCCTTGCCCGCGCCCTTGTCCGGCTTCCCTCCTGGCACCTTGTCCGGGTCCTGGCCCGACTCCTTGCCCGCGCCCTGGCCTGGGGCATTGCCCGGCTCCTGGCCGGATTCCTTACCTGGCACCTTCTCCGAGTCCTTGCCCGGGCCCTTTCCCGGCGCCTCCTCCGGATCCTGGTCGGACTCCTCGCCCGGGGCCTGGCCCGGCACCTTGGCCGGGTCCTTCCCCGGGTCCTCGCCAGGCTTCTGGCCGGAGTCCTTGCCCGGTGCCTTCCCAGGCACCTTGTCCGGGTCCTGACCTGGCTCCTTGACTGCACCCTGGCCGGGTGCCTTGCCGGGCTCCTGGCCCGGTTGCTTGCCCGGCGCCTTCCCCGGGGCCTGTCCGGACTCCTGAGGCGGCGCATTGCCGGGCTCCGGGGCCGGGACCTTCCCCACGTCCTGCCCCGGGACCACTCCCGGCTTCTGGCCCGGCGCCTTCCCGGGGTCCGTGCCCGGGTTCTGGCCCGGGTCCTGGCCCGGGTCCTGGCCCGGGTCCTGGCCCGGGTCCTGGCCCGGGTCCTGGCCCGGGTCCTGGCCCGGGTCCTGGCCCGGGTCCTGGCCCGGGTCCT
>NZ_JBIVFA010000019.1:0-42959 GCF_044747975.1 Streptomyces sp. NPDC090045 | reverse complement strand
CCTGGAGCGGTGCTTTGCCAGGAGCCTGGCCCGGGACATTGCCCGGGTTCTGGCCCGGGGCGGTTCCCGGGGCCTGGCCCGGGACGTTGCCGGGGGCGGTCCCCGGCGTAGTCCCCGGGTTCGTGTTCCTGTCCGTGCCCTTGTCGCGGGGCGTGTGCCCTGATCCCGTGTGGGCCGCCGGCAGGACCGGGTAGGACGAGCCGGGTGTCTGGCCCTGCGGGGGCGGGACCTCGCGGTCGTGCCTGCCCTCCGCCGCTCCGCTCGGACGCTCGTACCAGCCCTTGCGGCCCTGGTCGAAGACCGTGACGGTCTTCACCGGCTTCGGAGCGGGCTTGACCGCGACGAGACCGGAGGACCGGAACGAGGACCACTTCTCGCCGCTGTACGTCTGCCTGCCCCGGACCGCGACCGGCGGGCTCAAGGGGTTGCCGCACACGCAGCGGACCCTGGGCACGCCGCGGCCGTCGACCAGAACGGGCGTGCCGGCCTGCAGGACAGCCTGATAGCTGGTGGGCGCGTTGTTCCGGTACCCGTGGTTGGTGACCCGGGTGTCCCAGCCCAGCCGTACGGACGTCAGCGACCGCAGGTACGAGGGGATCTCGGGCTGCCGGATCCCCAGCGAGTCGGCGAACGCCCTGCCCTTGTCCGGGTGCTGCGCGAGGAAGCCGATCTGCTTCTCCACGTCACAGCTCACGACGTTCCGCGTGCCCCCGTACAGCCCCGGATACCCGCCGTCGACCTCGAGCGTGCGCGCAGCGCCCGTCGCCTTCCCGCCGGCGGGCATCGGCGTGACCTGGGCGACGCTCTCGGCCTGGGTGGCCGTCGAAGGAGTGAACGGATCCGGCCCGGCCTCGGGAGCGGCCTGGAGGAAGACCTCGCCGCCCACCGCGGTGTTCCCGCCCAGCAGGGTGAAGCTGAGGACCACCGCCGAGACCACGGCCGCTGCCGTACCCACACTCAGCACGGCCCTGCGCGATCGCCACCGGCGAACCCGCCCGCCGCCGCCCGCCGGCGAAGGCGACGACCCGGCGGACGACACGGGCAGAGGGCCCGACGGCGGCCCCGAAGGCGGCCCTGCCGGCGAAGCCCCCACCGACGGCGGAGGCACTGATGGCGGCGGAGGCGGAGGGGGCGGAGGCGGTGCATGCTCGCCCCGGCCCGACAAGGGACCCGGCGGAGGGCCGGTGGGACGCTCGGAAGAAGGCGGCGGGGAACTCACGAGACTCGCCCCCCGACACAAGGCAGCGGGTGAACAATGGTGACTCGCATGCGCTCGCTCCTTCCGAACCGTCAACGCCTCCACATCCCGGAGGTGAAACCTGGAATCCGTCTCCTGAGTAAGCCCCCCTCCTCCCGGCCACGTCATGCCGCGACCTTTCGGGACTTGACAAAGGAGGCGAAGGCGCAATCCCCAGCCGCAGGCCAGTGGTCACTCCGTGGAAAGGACGTGGTGTGGAAGCCATCGAGCAAGGCGAGGCGGCGCCGGCAACCGAAGGCGTCTACCTCCTGACCGTCGTCAGCCCGCGCAAGGACGAAGGCAACAGCCCGACCGGGATCGTCGGCCGGCGCCTGGCGCGACAACTGCTCTCCCAGGGCAGGCGTGTGCGCGTGATCGCCGAACCGGACCAGTGCGGCGGCTGGCCCGAGGCGGTCGAAGTCGTCGAAGGCTCCATCACCCGGCCGCTGGATTGCAGCCGGGCCTTCGACGGTGTCGAGGCCGTGTTCCTCGCCGGCGCACATCCCTCCACGATCCAGGACGCCCTGCTCCTGGCGCGGAAGGCCTCCGCCAGGAGGATCGCCCTGCTGTCGTCCCACGGCCCGGAGTACGAGGAGGCGAATCCGCCGGAGACCTGGTTCTGGCTGGCCATCGAGAAGGCGGTCGAGCACTCGGGCATCGCCTGGACGCACATCCGGCCGTCGGCGGTGATGGGCGCCGCCGTCGAGGGAACGTACCCGGCGACGGGGGCGGACTGGCCCGACACCGTCCGCGCCGAAGGGGTGGTCCGGGAGGCCTTCGCCGACGGGGGCCACTACCCCTTCATCCACGAGGAGGACCTCGCCGCCGTGGCGGCCGCAGCCCTGACCGGCGACGACTACACCGGAACGGTCATCGAGGCGGTGGGCCCGCCGCTGAGCACCCGTTCACGGATACGCGGCATCGCCGCCACCCTCGGTCGCGACATCGATGCGGTCACTCTCACGCCGGACGAGAGCCGGGCGGTCTGGCGGCGTCTCGGCTGGCCCGAGGGTGCGATCGAGGTGACGCTGTACGCCCTTGAGGAGTACGGCTCCCGATACGCCGAACTCCTCCAGTGGACGCTCGACCAGCGGCCGTCCGTACAGGACGTCACCGGCCGTCCGCCGCGCACCTACGACGACTGGCTGAGCGAGAACATCGACGCGTTTCGCTGACGCATCACGTCGCGGTCGCCTGCCGGCACGTGGGGCCGACGCTCACCCGGCGAATCCCGCGGGGACCTTCCCGCACTGCGAGAAAACGCTGACGGCGAGCGTCCCCGTGGGCTCGTACCAACCGACGTCGACCGTGTCACCGGTGTCCGGGTTCTCGAACCGGAATCCCATGCTGGTGATGTTCTCGCTGACGAGCTTCCAGCCCTGCTGTGACAGCCGGCTGCGGACGCGCTCCTCACCGGTGCGTGCGACGGCCTGCGGAACGCCGGTGGTCCTCGTGTCGAGATCGAAGTAGTACACGTCCCGGCGGGACCGGTCGATGTGGGCGAACCCCCGCAGTCCGCGGTAGTAGCAGGCACCCGTGTCCACTTGGTACGGCTCCTCGGCGGCCGAACCGGGCAGAGCCAGGTCTTCGTGTACGCGCTGGGCCTCCTCGCGGAGTCGCATGCCGACCACGTGCGGGTCGACCTCCGGGTACGGTGCGCCGTTCCACAAGCGGTAGCCGGCCCAGGTCACCGCCGTGAGGAGGGTGACGCCGCCGAGTACCAGCGCCGTACGGACGACGCGGCGCGCACGGGAGCGGGGTGGGACCTGGCCGGTTGCGGGCTGAACGGAGCTCATGGTCCGAGCGTAGGCGCGGGGCATCCGCCGGACATCGGGGCGGCTACTCAGATCCGCGTGAGTAGCCGCCCTGACGATCGGCCGGCTCAGCGGAAGAGCATGGACGCGTCCCCGGCCGGGGTGGCGACCGATCCCGGACACAGGAAGCTGCCCGAGGTCTTGGCGGCGGTGAAGGCCCGGTTGACGTACTTCCGGCTCGCCCCGTCGCGGTCCCACACGATGTTCGTCGCCTTGTAGCGGCAGGAGATGAAGCTCTGCCTGCCGGTGATGTCGATCAGATCGGTGCGCGCCGTTCCGGCGGCGTCGTCGAAGGTGAAGGCGGGGTTGTTGTTGAGGCTGGCGACGATGCCGCCGCCGCAGGCCAGATTGCCTCCGGGCGTGTTGATCGTGGTGCGGTCGACGGTGAGCGCGGCCGGGGCAGCGGCGCTCGTGCTCGCGTTGGTCCAGCTGCAGCTGTTGCCGGCGACCACGATCACGCCGTCGACCTTCTGGTCGGCCGCCGCGGTTCCGGTGCCGTGCGCGAGGGCGGTTCCGGTACTGGTGAAGGCTGCCGCGACGACCAGCGTCGCGATCCCGGCGGCGCGGGCGATGCGGGTGCTGTGCCTGGTGGGCGTGATGTGCCTCATGGTTCGCTCCTCCATGCCACGTACTGGTGGGGGTGGGCGAGGCGCTGGGCCTCTCAGAGGGTGCGGAGTGCGTGCCCGGAGAGTCCCACAGCCACCGCGAACTGTCAGGAGCATGTCATCGCCGTGCCGAGATTTGGCTGGAATTACCCATCGGTACGAGATCTCGCTCCCGGTCCGGCACGGGCCCGGCCCCGTCCGGGCCGGGCGCATCAGTGGCCGAGTGGGTCAGCGGGCCGCGGAGGTCTTGCGCAGCACGCCTATCTTGTCGATGCGGTGCTCGGGGTTGCCCTGGGCGTCGCTCCAGAAGTTGCCCTCGGCGTGGTCCTCCGGCGTGGCACAGGTCGAGATCGTGATCATGGCCTGGGTGGGGGTCGCCCCTGGCGCCCCGGGCACGGCCGCGCGCTGTTCGCCGAGCGAGCGCTCCGACCGGAAGGACGTCTTGCGGGTCGCGACGATCTCGTAGGTGTACTCCACCCCACCGACGGTCACGAGGACCGTGTCGCCCTTGTCCACGGCCGGCAGGTCGCGCAGCGGACCGCCTGCCGACAAGCGGTGCGCGGTGATCAGGAAATTGCCCACCTGGCCGGGGCCGACCCCGCCCTGCTTCCCGTAGGGGCTGGCCGCGTGGCCGAGATCCTGGATGCGGGTACCCGGTACGTCGTCGGTGGTGCCCTCGTACGGCGTCACGCGCAGTCCGGAGATGCCCACCGAAGGTATGGACAGGACCGAGGCCTGGGTTCGGACGCCGGCGTACGAGGCGGCCGGGGACGGTTCAGCGGCGGACGTGTACGTCGCCGAGGCGGCGGGCGGGGCGGCAGCGGGCGCCGAGGCGGGGACGGCTGCGGTCGTCTGCGGACGAGCCGCGGCACCGGCGGCGGCCGAGGGGCCGCACGCAGCCACCAGGGCGGCCACGGCTCCGGCGAGTACGGCGGGCACGGCACGGGACGGGAACGGCAAGGGCATGGGCGTTTTCCGTGTCGGTCGGTCGTCCGGGCCCTGCGGCAGGTGTGCGACCCGGTTCAGCGGCCAGAGTGACATACGGAGCAAGAGGTCCATAAGGGTCCAGGTCTGTGACCTCCCTCCCCCGGCCGGACCGGGGGTTCGTGTCAGCGCGTACGTTGCCCCGGTTGCTGGATTCGGCGGCTCGCCGCGTTCCGGACCCGGCGGGTGCGTCCGTGTTCGGCGAGCAGGGCTAGGGCATCGGGCGAGGTGACGGCCTGCGCGGCCGATGCCGTGCGCTGGAACCAGTCGGAGGCGCCGGTGAGCTCCTCGGCCGTCCACGGCTCGTCGAGGGCGATCGTCCGCAGGAGGGTCCACTCGCGCAGGCGGCGGGTCAGGAAGGGCCGGTCCCCGAGGACCTCGGCCATCATCCGGGCCCAGGCGGGGAATCCGGCGTCGGTCAGCAGGTGAGCCGCCCGGCGCTCCAGGTGGTGGTTCACCGCGGACTCCGCCATCGACACGCAGTCGTCGCGGAGGATCCCGGCCACCAGGCCGGCCTCGTCCGCCTCCAGGATGCTCTGCGGGACGTCGTCCAGGACCTGCAGGTAGCGGGCGTAGCGCCCGTGCTCGGGGGGTTCTTCGTCGATCTCGGGTGCAGTCATCCGGCCATCCAATCGTTTCGCGCGCTCCCGCGCTCCCGGCGGCACATATTCCGTACCGTGCCGTCGGCCGAGGGAGGAGACTCGCTTCATGGTGGACATGCGCATGTTCCGGGACGAGGTCAGCGGCTGGGCGGGGGGCGGCTCCGGCGGGCCGGCGGGTGATCTGGCCGTACGGCTGGGGGTGCGCACCGCGGTGCTGCTGGAAGGGCCGAGCGACCTCGCGGCCGTCGAGACCCTGGCCGAGCGGCGTGGCCGCGACCTCGCCGCCGAGGGGGTGTGCGTCGTACAGATGGGCGGGGCGATGAGCGTCGCCCGCTACGCCGGCCTGCTCGGCCCCACGGGCCTCGGCCTGCGCCTGGCAGGCCTGTGCGACGCGGGCGAGCAGGGCTTCTTCGAGCGCGGCCTGACCAGGGCACGGGCGCCGCACCGGGGCATCTTCGTGTGCGTGGCGGACCTCGAGGACGAGCTCATCCGCGCGCTGGGCACGCCGAGGGTCGAGGAGGTCGTCGAGACCGAGGGCGATCTGCGCGCCTGGCAGACCTTCGTCCGCCAGCCCGCACAGCACGGCCGGTCGCGGCAGCAGCAGTTGCGGCGCTTCCTCGGGACGAAGAAGGGCCGCAAGATCCGCTACGGGCGCCTCCTCGTCGAGGCCCTGGACCTCGACGAGGTGCCGGCTCCCCTCGACGACCTCCTCGCGAGCCTGTGACCGGACACCGGACACCGGACCCACCCACCCCGCTGCCTCACTCTTGCCGCAGGCTCGTGACCAGCTCGCGCGGCAGGCCGTGGGTGTCGTGGAGGTAGTGGAAGTCCTCCCCGCTCAGCGGGCCTCGGAACCGGGGCCGGGCGAGCACGTTCCGGCCGCGCTCCAGGAGCCGGCGGAACCGGCGTTCCTCCTCCAGGAGCATCCGCAGCACGTCTCCCGGGCTCAGGTCCAGCCGGAAGTGGTCCAGGGTGTGCCGGACCACTTCGTCCGGCAGGTCGCCGACGCTGCGCGAGGAGTCCTCCCGCCACAGCACGGTGAGCACCCGCCGCAGCAGGCGTCGCAGGACGTAGCCGCGTCCGGTGTTGGCCGGGCGCACTCCGTCGCCGAGTACGACGATGGCCGAGCGCAGGTGGTCGCAGACCAGGCGCAGCGAGGACCGGTCCAGGGGCCAGAGGTCCGGTACGAGGCGGCGCCAGGGGTCGAAGACGTCGCACTCGAACACGGACGACTTGCCCTGGAGCAGTGAGGCCAGCCGCTCCAGGCCCAGTCCGGTGTCGACGTTGCGCTGGGGAAGGGGGACGAGGGAGCCGTCGTCGAGCCGGTGGTGGCTCATCGAGACGTGGTTCCACACCTCCACCCAGCGGTCGTCGCGGGTGGGGGTCGACTCGGGCGGGCCGTCACCGCTCCACAGGAAGATCTCGGAGTCGGGACCGCACGGTCCGACGGGTCCGTTGGACCACCAGTTGTCCTCCATGGTGAGCTCGACGGGAACGCCGCGGTCCTGCCACAGCTGGAGGGAGGCGGTGTCCGGCCCGGTCCGGCCGTCGCCGGCGAAGACGGTGGCGTGCAGCAGCCCGGGATCGACGCCCAGGCCCTCGGTGAGCAGCCCGTATCCCCAGTCGAGGCTGAGCGGGCCTTCGTAGTCGCCCAGCGACCAGGTGCCGAGCATCTCGAAGACGGTCAGGTGAGTGGCGTCGCCGACCTCCTCCAGGTCCGTGGTGCGCAGACAGCGCTGCAGGTTGACCAGCCGCTTGCCCAGCGGATGGGGGCGGCCCTCCAGGTACGGGGTGAGCGGGTGCATGCCGGAGGTGGTGAAGAGCACGGGGTCGCCGGGTGGCGGGAGCAGGGTCGAGCCGACGATGCGGCGGTGGTCGCGCTCTTCGAAGTACTCGACGAACGTCTTGACGAGGTGTTCCGTGTGCATGGGGTGCGTCCTTCGCGTCATGGCGGGGAAGGCACCGGAGAACGGACCGTTCGCTCGTCCGGCCGGGGCGGGGAGGCCACGGCGCTGCCGACGGACCGTTGTCCGGTCGCCGGGGAAAGGGGGAAGGTCAGGCGGCGGCAACCGGCGAGCTGGTCGCTCGCGCGGTCGCGGTGATGGTGGGGCCGGTGACGTTCATGCGGCCGACCATAACGCGCCCTGACCAGCGGCGCACCCGAATTTTCCGCCTTGACGGCGGCACGGAGGGGGACGGGCCGTCGGGTCCCGGTGGGCCCGCGCGGACCCTACGTCGGGTCCTCTGGGCCGGTGGCCGGCCGTCGGCCCTCGTCGTCCTCGCGGCGGTCGACGAGGATGACCGCCACGTCGTCCGCCAGGCGGCTCTGCGTGTGGCGGAGCAGGGCCTGGTGCAGGCCCTCCAGGAACGCCGGCCGCGTGTGGTCGCGCATGGTCACCATGGCCTCGGGAAGGTCGAAGAAGGTGTTGTCCCGGTCGCGGGCCTCGATGACGCCGTCGGTACACAACAGCAGCCGGTCCCCCGGCGCGAACGTGTAGCGGTCCGTCCGCCCGGGAGGTCCGCTGATGAATTCCTCCAGGCCGAGCGGCGGCAGGGGAAGGCTGGGCATCAAGGGCCGGACCGTGCCGTTGCGCAGGAGCAGCGCCGGCGGGTGGCCCCGGTTGATCACCTCGACGTGGGGGCCGTCCGGGATCTGGGCCACGATCGCGGTGACGAATCCCTCCAGGCCCGTGTCCTCGCCGTCGGACGCGTGCTCGCTCGCGCCCGCGACGGCGGCGTCCCGCCGCAGGGCGGCTCCGCAGTGGTTGACGACCTCCACCAGGTCGTCCTCGTAGTGCACGGACTCCCGGAACGCCCCCAGCACGACCGCGGCGGCTCGTACGGCGGGCAACCCCTTGCCCCGGACGTCCCCGACGATCATCCGGACCCCGAACCGGGTCTGGACGACGTCGTACAGGTCGCCGCCGATCTGCGCGCCCTCCTCGGCCGCCAGGTACATGCTGGCCGCCCGTACGGGGCCCAGCCGGTCCGGTACCGGCCGCAGCAGGGCCTCCTGGGCCGCCACGGCGATCCGGCGGACCTGGTTGAGCTCGGTCTCGCGGCGCGTGCGCGCGGCCCCGCTGGTCATGACGCTCGCCGCCGTGACCAGGAAGAGGGCGAGGAAGTTCGTGTAGACCTGCTGGCCGCCCCAGGCGTGGTTGTGGGTCGCGGTGGTCACGCTGACGCCGACGGCCACCGCCGCGGCAGCGAGGGTGCCCTTGGGACCCATGGTCACCGCCGCCAGAGCGGGTGTCGCGACCAGCATGGGGCCGGTGTACACGACGTGCAGGGGCGTGAGCTCGATGAGGAGCACCAGCAGGGCGATCGCGAAGGGCACGCACTCCGCGAGCGCGAAAAGGACCTGGTGGTGGCCGCCGGCTCCCGGTCCCGGGGGCGAGCGCACGGGCGCTCTCATGAGTACAGCCTGCCCTGCCCGGACGCGTGGCCGCCACTCCGGTCCGCCTGTCCCTGCCGGCCGGCGGGGGGAGGCGGAAACGGCGGACGCCCCCGCGCCGCCCGCCGGCCCGCCGCACGCCGCGTCCGGAGCGACGGTCGGCCACCTCCGCGCACGGTCACGCTCGGACCGCGGCGCGCTGCCCGCTCATCCCTGCGCCCCTGCGCTCGCGAGTCCGTACTCCGGCAGTGCGATGTCCCCGGCCTTGGCGAACTGGGCGGCGAACAGGTTCCGCATCGGCCAGCGGGTCATCGACCTCATCGAGAGGTCGCGCAGCCGGATCCCCAGCCGCCCCGACGGCGCGAACCCGGCGGCCCCGCCGGGCGGCAGCTGCTGCGCCTGGCTCACGTACGGGCGCAGCACGCAGTCGTAGCGGCGGAGGGCGACGGCGTGGTCGCCCCCGGCGGCGGCGAGTTCACCGGCCAGGACGTAGGCGCCGACCAGGGCGAGGCTGGTCCCGAGGCCGGTCAGCGGGGTCGCGCAGTATCCGGCGTCGCCGAGCAGCGCCACGCGGCCGCGCGACCAGCTGTCGAGGCGGACCTGGCCCATGGAGTCGAGGAAGAAGTCCGGGGCGGTGCGCATCGCCCGCAGCAGGCGGGGGGCCTCCCAGCCGACGTGGGCGAAGCGCCGGGCCACGATCTCCTGCTGGGCGGCGAGGTCGCGGCGGTCGTAGGAGAGGGGTGGCGAGCGGAAGCTGAAGCCGGCCTTGATCTCGCCGGGGAGGCGGCCGGGGCGTGCGGAGACGACCAGGCCGCCGGGCGCGTTGTGCATCACGAACCAGCCGTCGAGGTCCAGGCCGTCGTGGGCGGTGAACCAGCTCGTGTAGAGGTCGATCGGGTGGACGAAGTCCCGCTCCGGCCCGAAGGCCAGCCCGCGCACCACGGAGTGCGGCCCGTCCGCGCCGACGACGAGCGCGAACCGGCGGGGTGCGGCCTTCTCGAAGGTGACGGTGACCCCGTCGGCGTGCTGGTCGATCCCGGTGATGGTGTCGTCGAAGAGGTACTCCGTGTCCGGCAGGGTCGCCTCGTACAGCAGCCGGGCGAGGTCCCCGCGGAGGATCTCGATCTCGGAGACGATCCCCTCGCCGCCGAAGCTGTCGGCGGGCAGTCGGGCGGTGGTCCGGCCGGCGGTGTCGACGAGCGCGAGGCCGCGCTGGTCCACGCTCTCCGCCCTGGCCCGGTCCATCAGGCCCATCCGTTCGATCACGGTGCGGCCGGCGCCGCGCAGGTCCACGGTCTGACCGCCCGGGCGGGGTTCCGGCGCACGCTCCACGACCGTGACCGTGAAGCCTCCCTTGCGTAGCCAGTACGCCAGCGCGGGCCCTGCGATGCCCGCGCCGCAGATGAGTATCTCGTTGTTCGCCATGCCGCGAATGTACGCCGTACGCAAACTAGTGCGCAAGCATGAAATACCCTGTGGGCATGGAGTATTGGCCCTGACCGCACTAGTGCGGAAGGGTGGGACGGATGCCGGTCCACGGGGATCGCACGGCGTCGGAGGCTAGGATGACGCCCATCCAGGTGCACTAGTGCAGAGGAGTATCGGTGGGCGGACAGGCGGTACCGCGCTACAGCCAGATCGTGGCCGAACTACGGCGGCGGATCGAGACGGGCGAACTGGCACCGGGCGATCGCGTGCCCTCGACCCGTGAGATCACCCGGCAGTGGGGCGTCGCCATGGCGACCGCGACCAAGGTGCTCTCCGAACTCCGCCGCGAGGGCATGGTCCTCGCCGTCCCGGGCGTCGGGACGGTCGTGGCCGCACCGAGCCGCCCGGTGCGGGCCACCCGGCCCCCTGCCCCCGCACACCCCGGCGGGCCGTCCGCCGCGCCCTTGGTGCAGGCGTCGCTCACGCTCGGACGGATCGTCGGCGCGGCCGTCGCCGTCGCCGACACGGAGGGGCTGGCCGCGGTCTCCATGCGCCGGGTGGCGGCCGAGCTCGACGTGGCGACCATGTCCCTGTACCGGCACGTGGCCGACAAGGACGACCTGCTGACGCGGATGATGGACGGCGTCATGGCGGAGCACCCGCTGCCCGCCGACCCGCCGGAGGGCTGGCGGGAGGCGGTCGAACTGGCGGCCCGGCAGCTCTGGGACCTGTTCCGCCGCCACGCGTGGCTCGCACCGGCCCTGTCGGTGACGCGCCCTCAGATCATCGTCTCGGCACTGCCGTACAGCGAGTGGATCCTCGCCACCCTGCACGCGCACGGACTCGACCTGCAGTCCGCCTTCACCGCGCACCTCATGCTCCTCAACTACGCCCGTGGCATCGCCGTCAACCTGGAGACGGAGCGGGAGGCCGAGGCGCACAGCGGCCTCGACAGCGAGGAGTGGATGGACACCCAGGAGCCCGCGCTGCTGGCGGTCCTGCGCACCGGCCGGTTCCCCGCGCTCTCCCGCCTGGCCACGGCCGGCTACGACTTCGACCTCGACGCCCTCTTCGAGTTCGGCCTCCAGCGGCTCCTCGACGGCCTCGCCCCGCTCCTCGACGAGAGCTCCGCCGGCTGACCGGGGAACCGAAAGACCCCCCGGCCACGGACCGGGCGCCGACCTGCGCGCCGCCCGCCGGGACCCGGCCCCGCGTACCCTCGACCCCGTGCCAGCCTCCCGCCTCCACCGCGTCGCCGTCCTCGTCCTCGAAGGCGCGAAGCCGCTCGACGTCGGCATCCCCGCACAGGTCTTCACGACCCGGGCGAGCATGCCGTACGAGGTGCGGGTGTGCGGCGCGGCGCCCGGTCTCGTGGCCGGCGGAGACGGCCTGTCGTACCACGTGACCCACGGGCTGGAGGCCCTCGCGTGGGCCGACATCGTGTTCGTCCCCGGCTACCGCTTCCCGGACCGCGAGGACCCGCCGCGTGCGGTCATCGACGCGCTGATCGCCGCACACGACCGGGGCGCGCGGCTCGCCGCCATCTCGACGGGTGCGTTCGCGCTCGCCGCCACGGGCCTGCTCGACGGCAAGCGCGCCACGACGCACTGGCACTACGCGCGGGCGCTCGCGGAGCGGCATCCGCTCGTCCGGCTCGACGAGAACGTCCTCTTCGTCGACGAGGGCAGCGTCCTGACCTCGGCCGGCGCCGCCTCCGGCATCGACCTGTGCCTGCACATCCTGCGGGGTGACATCGGCGTGTCCGCCTCCAACCACGCGGCCCGGCGCCTGGTCGCGGCTCCCTACCGCAGCGGCGGCCAGGCGCAGTACGTGCCGCGCAGCGTGCCCGAGCCGCTCGGCGAGCGGTTCGCCGCCACGCGCGAGTGGGCGCTGCACCGGCTCGGCGAGCCGCTCACCCTGGAGTCGCTCGCCCGGCACGCCGGGGTCTCGCCCCGCACGTTCTCGCGGCGCTTCGCGGAGGACACCGGGTACACCCCGATGCAGTGGGTCATGCGGGCCCGCATCGACGTGGCCCGGGAACTGCTTGAACGCTCGCAGCGCGGCATCGAGCAGATCGCCGCCGACGTGGGGCTCGGCACCGGCGCGAACCTGCGCTTGCACTTCCAGCGCATCCTCGGCACCACCCCGACCGAGTACCGGCGCACCTTCACCCAGGGCGAATAGCCCGCCATCGGCCCGCCGCCGCGCCACCCCGCCATGCGGTCGTGCCGTGCCGCCGTGGCGGGATCCTTTTGAACCATGGCGATCACGCCGCTGTCGCGGGCGGGCGCCGGACGCGAACCTGATGGCGAACGAAAGGGACATCGCTCATGACTCGCATTGCCATCAACGGATTCGGCCGCATCGGGCGCAACGTGCTGCGCGCGCTCCTCGAACGCGACACGGACCTGGAGGTCGTCGCCGTCAACGACCTCACGGAGCCCGCCACCCTCGCGCGACTGCTCGCGTACGACACCACCTCCGGCCGGCTCGGCCGCCCGGTGACCGTCGACGGGGACGTCCTCGTCGTCGACGGCCACCGCATCAAGGTGCTCGCCGAGCGGGAGCCGGCGCAGCTGCCGTGGGCCGATCTCGGTGTCGACATCGTGCTGGAGGCCACCGGCCGCTTCACCTCCGCCGAGGCCGCCCGTGCCCACGTCAAGGCGGGCGCGCGCAAGGTGCTCGTGAGCGCGCCGTCCGACGGCGCCGACGTCACGCTCGCGTTCGGGGTCAACTCCGACACGTACGACCCGGCCCTGCACACCATCGTCTCGAACGCCTCGTGCACGACCAACGCGCTCGCGCCGCTGGCCGCGGTCCTCGACGACCTCGCCGGCATCGAGCACGGCTTCATGACGACGGTGCACGCCTACACGCAGGAGCAGAACCTGCAGGACGGCCCGCACCGCGACCCGCGCCGTGCCCGCGCCGCCGGCGTCAACATCGTGCCGACCTCGACCGGAGCCGCGAAGGCGATCGGCCTGGTGCTGCCGCAGCTCGACGGCAAGCTGTCGGGCGACTCGATCCGCGTACCGGTCCCGGTGGGGTCGATCGTCGAGCTCAACACGACCGTGGCCCGCGAGGTGACGCGCGACGAGATCCTGGCGGCGTACCGCGCCGCCGCGGAGGGACCGCTGGCCGGCGTGCTCGAGTACTCGGACGACCCGCTGGTGTCCTCCGACATCACGGGCAACCCCGCCTCGTCGATCTTCGACTCGGAGCTGACCCGCGTCGACGGCCGCCACGTCAAGGTGGTCGCCTGGTACGACAACGAGTGGGGCTTCTCGAACCGCGTGATCGACACCCTCACCCTCCTCGCCACCCGCTGAGCCGACAGCACACCGGTGGAGCTCCGGTCGGCCGCACGGGCCGACCGGAGGAGCGCAAGGGGTTAGCGGGAGGCCCGGGGTACGTCAAGCCACGGGATTCAGGGACGTGACGGTGCGGAGTGGGCGGGGCCTACTGGAGGTTCCCCGCACCACCTCGACCCCAGGAGCTTCCATGACCCCCCTCTTCCGCACCCCGCGCTTCCTCATGCTGGCCGCCTCGACCGCCGTGATCACGGGAGCCGTGCTGGTCCCGACCAGCGCGTTCGCGTCCGTCCCGGCGGCGGCGCCGCACGCCGTCGTGGCAGATGACCGCGTCGTGGCCCCCGATGATCTGGGCGGCAGCGACAACAGTGGCAAGCACCTGCTCATCGGGCGCGCCGAGGAGTCCCTCTTCGGGTCCCGCCAGGGCGACGCCGGCACCGATACGGGCATCCGCATCGTTCCGCCCAGGAGCCGTACCTGGTTCTGTGTCGCCGCGCCGTGCGACGACCCGTTGGCCAAGCCCGTCCCCAAGGACGTGCCCGTCCCCGACGGCTTCCCCGTCCCCGATGGCCTGCCCATTCCGGACCTGCCCGTTCCGGACCTGCCCGTTCCGGACCTGCCCATCCCGGACGACGAGGTCACCACCGGTGACTTGACCGCCCCCAACGGCTGACGCCGTCACGACGGTTCGCCGCGGCGAGGGGCCGCCACCCCGTCCGGTGGCGGCCCTTCGCCGTGTACGCGTGGCTAGAGGTCCCCGTAGCGCATGCGCCCCAGGGCCGTCATCGGCATGTCGTGCGCGGCGACCGGAGCCGGGAGGCATGTGGAGCCGGTCAGGTAGCGGTCCACGGCGGCCGCCGCCGCGCGGCCCTCGGCGATGGCCCACACCACCAGTGACTGTCCGCGGCCCGCGTCGCCCGCGACGAACACTCCCGGCGCCCGCCCTCCGCCCGCGGCGAAGCCGGCGTCCCGCGCGAAGTTGCCGCGCCCGTCGAGCTCCAGCCCCAGTTGCTCGCGCAGGCCGCCGGCCCGCTCGGGGCCCGAGAAGCCGAGGGCCAGCAGCACCAGGCCTGTCGGTATGACGTGCTCGGTGCCGGCCAGGGGGCTGCGGCCCACCGGCTCGACGGCGGTCAGGTGCAGCGCCCGTACCCGGCCCGAGTCGTCCCCCTCGAAGCGCAGGGTGGCGCTGGAGAACAGCCGGGGGTCGCGGCCCGCGTGCCCGCGGGCCTCCTCGTGGGCGTGGGAGATCCGGTACGTCTTCGGGTACACCGGCCAGGGTTCGCCGTCGGTCCGGCCCGCGCCGGGCTCGGGGTTGATGTCGAGCTGGACGACGGAGATCGCGCCCTGCCGCAGGGCCGTCCCGAGGCAGTCGGAGCCGGTGTCGCCGCCGCCCACGATGACCACGTGTCTGCCCTCGGCGGTGACGGGCGACACTGCGTAGTCCCCCTCCTGCACCCGGTTGGCGCAGGTCAGGTACTCCATGGCCTGGTGGATGCCCTGCAACCCGCGGCCGGGTACCGGTAGTTCCCGGCGCTCGCCGGCCCCGGTCGCGACGACGACCGCGTCGCACCGGCTGCGCAGTTCGGCCGCGCTGGTGCAGGCCGCCCCACCGGTGCCCGCCGCGGCGCCGGCCGCGCCGCCGACGTCCGCACCCGTGACGAACTCCGTGCCCTCGGCGCGCATCTGCTCGATCCGGCGCTCCAGGTGGGCCTTCTCCATCTTGAACTCGGGGATGCCGTAGCGCAGCAGTCCGCCGATCCGGTCGGCCCGCTCGTGGACCGTGACGCAGTGCCCGGCCCGCGTCAGCTGCTGTGCCGCGGCCAGTCCGGCCGGACCGGAGCCGATGACGGCCACCGTCCTGCCGCTGCGCTTCTCCGGTGGCCTCGGGGTCAGGTAGCCGCGCCGCAGGCCCTCGTCCGCGATGGTCTGCTCGACGTTCTTGATGGTCACCGGGTCCGCGTTGATCGTGAGGACACAGGCGTCCTCGCAGGGGGCCGGGCAGAGCCGGCCCGTGAACTCCGGGAAGTTGTTGGTCGCGTGCAGCCGCTCGTACGCCGCGCGCCAGTCGCCGTGGGCGGCGTACGCGTTCCACTCGGGTATGAGGTTTCCCAGGGGACAGCCGGTGTGGCAGAACGGAATTCCGCAGTCCATGCAGCGGTCGGCCTGCCGGGAGACGAGCGGCAGCACCGCCTGGCCCGCGTACACCTCGTGCCAGTCGCCCAGCCTCGCCGCTACGGGCCGGGCCGGGACTGCCTCCCGGGGGATCCGGAGGAAGCCGAACGGATCGGTCACATGCCGCCTCCCTGGATCGTTCGCGACGGGGTGCACGGAGCGACGCCCCCTGCTCCCCGTACGCGCGTTCTGCGGCGGTCCGACCAGGTTACGCCGCCTTCGCTCCGATGTGACCGGGCAGGAGGCCCCGGTGACCGGCCGGGCGCAAAAGGTGACGACCGGCCGGTGACCGGCGGCGCGGGCGGGTAGCGTGGCGCGGATGATGGTGGGCACCCCGGACACCCGGCTCGTCGTACTGCGCGGGAACAGCGCCTCGGGCAAGTCGTCGGTGGCGGCCGGCCTCCGCGACCGGTTCGGCCGGGGCCTGGCCCTGGTCGGTCAGGACCTGGTGCGCCGCGTCGTCCTGCGCGAACGCGACCGGCCGGACGGCGCGAACATCGGCCTGATCGACACCGTCGCGCGGTACGCCCTCGACGCCGGCTACCACGTCGTCGTCGAGGGCATCCTCTACGCCGACCACTACGGGGACATGCTCGCGCGGCTGCGCGCCGACCACTGCGGCCCGACCCACGGCTACTACCTGGACGTGCCCTTCGAGATGACGCTCGCCCGCCATGCGACGAAGCCGATCGCGGACGAGGTCTCCGCGGCGGACCTCGGCTCCTGGTACCGGCCGCTCGACCTGCTGCCCGGCGGCGTGGAGACCGTCATCGGCGCCGCGAGCTCCCTCGACGACACCGTCGGTCGCATCCTGCGCGACACGGGCCTGGCCGGCCTGCCCGCCCGGGAGCACTGACGACCCCGTCCACCGTGCGGGGGCCGCCGTGCAGATCGACGTCGACGGTTCAGAGCCCTCACCGCACCCGGATAATGGCACCGACCCCGACGGCCACCGTGCGCGTGCTCGGTCGCGGCCTGACGGACTTACCGGGGAGACGAAGGATCGATGATGCTCGAAGCGGGCCAGCGGGTGAAGTTGGCAGCAGACCTGAGGCTGGCCGGGGCGGTCGTGCCGGCCGGGGACTCCCCGGCGGCGGCCACGGAGGCCGTCGCCGGCTCGCTGTCCCTGGCATCGGGCACCAGGGGCACCGTCGAGCGGGTGAACGAACCCCTGCAGCAGGAACCGGGCCCGGACGCCCGCGAGTACGTACGGCTCAAGTCGCTCCTCGACGACTTCGGCCACCAGATGCCCTCGGGGACCAGGAAGCAGCTCGAAGAGCAGGTCGGCTCCCTGGAACCCGAGTGGATCGCCTACCAGGAGCAGCGGCTCCACGTGACGGTCCGCGTACGCCTCGACAACGGTTTCGTCCTCGACGATGCAGACGTGGAGGTCTTCACGTCCGATTCCGACTGATCGCCTGGGCCGGCGGTCGGTACCGCGGGGCGCCAGGGGCGGCTGCGTGCTCTGGCACGCTCACGCGTACCGCGATTCACTGGAGAGTGCCGCAACCGCGCGCCCGCAGCGGAATCGCTCCGTCCACCGCGGACCCCGCCGGGTGCATGCCGGGAGGTCCCGTGAACACGCACACGCCACCCCGTTTCGACCCCACCCGCGTCCCCCACCTGCTGGGATCGTTCGCGCCGGTGACGGAAGAGGTCGATGTCGCCGATCTGGAGGTGACGGGCGAGCTGCCGGCGTCCTTGGACGGCCTGTACCTGCGCAACGGCCCCAATCCCCGTTTCACGCCGATCGGCTCGTACCTGTACCCGATCGACGGCGACGGCATGCTGCACGGGGTCTGGCTTTCCGGGGGCCGCGCCCGCTATCGCAACCGCTTCGTACGCACCCCCGCGGTGGAGGCCGAGGAGCGCGCCGGGCACGCCCTCTGGGGCGGCCTCGCATCGATGATCGTGCCAGACGCCGACCAGGTCGGACCGGAGCTCGCCGGAACCTTCAGGGACCTGCCCGACATCAATGTCGTCCGACACGCCGGCCGCCTGCTGGCCCTCGCCGAGTCGGCCTGCCCGTACCGGATCGGTGCGGGCCTGGAGACCCTCGGCCGTGAGGACTTCGGTGGGTCCCTGCCTGCGGGCATCACCGCCCATCCCAAGATCGACCCGGTCACCGGCGAGATGGTCGTCTTCTGCTACGGACTGGAGCCGCCCTACCTGACCTGGTCGGTCATCGGCCGGGACGGTGCCGTCACCCGCGGGCCGACGACCGTCGACGGGGTGGACGAGCCGATGATGATCCACGACATGGCCCTGACCGACCGCTACGCCGTCCTCGTCCTCGCCCCGGCCTTCTTCGACCTGGGCTCCGCCATGGCGGGCGGCTCGTTCCTGGCCTGGCGGCCCGAGCGCGGCACCCGCGTGGCCCTGATCCCGCGCGACGGCGGACCGCCGCGCTGGGCGGCGGACGAGGCGTTCTGGATGTGGCACACGGTGAACGCCTACGACGACGGCCCCGGCGCGGACGCCCCCGTGGTCCTCGACTACGTGCAGTGGAGCAGGCTGACCGTCGGAGACGGCCCCGGGGCCGCCGCGGAGCCCGTGAGCGGCGGCCTGGTACGCGCGCGCATCGATCCGGCCGCCGGCAGCATGGCGCGCACCCCGCTGGACGACTGCCGGGTGGAATTCCCGCGGGTCGACGACCGGCGTATCGGCCGGCGCCACCGCATCGCCGCGCTGGCCACCGGGACGGGGCGGGCGGACCTGCTGCCGGGCGAGTACGACGCCGTGCGCTGGTACGACACCGAGACCGGCACCGCCCGTGTCTGGTCGGCCGGGGACCTCTCCGTCGGCGAGCCGGTCTTCGCCCCCGAGCCAGGCCGGGACTCCGACGAGCGCGGCCACTGGCTGACGTTCGCCACCGACCGGACCGACGGGTCGAGCTGGTTCCTGGTCATCCCCGCCGAGGACCCCGCCTCCGGGCCGGTCGCCCGCGCCCGCATCCCCGTCCGGGTCCCGCTCGGCCTGCACGGCTGCTGGCTGCCCGGCGAGCCCTGAACCCGGGAGGGGCCCCGCCGCGTCGCCGCGGCCGCCCGGGTCACCTGTGCAGCAGGGCGCAGACGAAGTCCTCCTGGACGTCCCGGACCTGTGCGAGGAGGTCGGGGTTTACGTCGAGGGACGTCTGCGTGCTGATGGAGAAGGTCAGGGAGCGGCGGCCGTCCGCCGTGGCCGCGACCAGCTGTGTATAGCCGGCCGTGTTGCCGGTGTGGCCGTAGACCGCTCCGCAGCGCGTGGTGTAGCGGTAGATGGCCAGGCCCGCCTCGGTGCGGCCGGGGCCGGGGGGCTGGGACAGGGCGTCGGGGATGAAGGTGAACTGCTTCCGGCGGGTGCGGTCCGAGACGAGCGCGCCGCCCGCGTAGCCCCGGATGAACGCGGTCAGGTCCTTCGGCGTCGAGACGATGCCCCCGGCCGCCCAGGCCCCCGAGGCGCTCACGGCCTCGCTGACGTCGACGGGCCCGGTCTGCGGGTCGATCTGGTAGCCGTGGAGGAAGGGCACGGGCAGCCGGTATCCCTGGGGCAGGCTCGTGGCGTCCAGGCCCAGCGGCTCGTAGACGAGCTCGCGCAGCAGTGTCTCGTACCGGCGTCCGGTGGCGGCCTCGGCCATCAGGGCGATGGCGATGTTGTCGGAGTTGGAGTACTGGTAGCGGCTGCCCGGACGGAATTCGAGGTCCTCGTCGGCGACGAACTCCAGCAGGCGCCGGGAGTCGAAGCGGTGGCGGGGATCGGCGGAGATGATGTCGATGAACCCGTCGGACGCCGAGTAGTCGGGCAACCCGCTGGTGTGGTTGAGCAGTTGACGCAACGTCACCTGGTGCCACGCGACCGGCTGAGTGGGCAGCACCTCGCCGATCGTGTCGTTCAGGTGCAGCCGGCCGCGGTCGACGAGTCCGAGGGCCACCGCTCCGCTGAAGGCCTTGGCGACACTGGCGATCCGCATGTGGTCGGCCGGCCTCGGCGGCCGCCCGGTCTCCACGTCGGCCACGCCCGCACGGTAGACCTGCGTACGGTCGCCGTCGCGCAGGACGGCGATGACGCCGGGGGGCCCGTCGGGCCGCTCCACTAGCTCCCGCAGTTCCCGTTGGAGGGCGGCCGTGGGTGCCGGGGCACGGTCCGCTCCGGCCTGCGCGGGCTGCACGGAGGCGCCGAGCAGGGCGCCGCACACGGCCGTGGCTGCGGCCAGGCGCAGCGAGGGGCGGATCCGGCGGACGTGGCCGTACGGGCGTGGGGACACGGAGGTACCTCCAGGGGCGGCGGAGCGCGGTGGCCCCACGATGGCAGGAGCCGCGGCGGTGCCGGCGGTGACGCGGCCGCGCGCCGGCCGGCGGTGCTCCATCCGGCCCTGACCGGCACGCGCGCCGCGGAGGCTCTCGACCGCAACACTCACTCACCCTTTCATTCATTTCAGATTCATGAAGAGAACCTCACATTCGAAGGCTGCAAGGCGAGTTCGATCTACGATCCATTCATCGCTCGTTCGACTCTTCCTCTGCACATGGATCACACAATGATTTCTGCACTCCCGCGTCGGCGTACCCTGCTCGCCGCCTCCACCGCCACCGTCCTCGCGCTCCTCGTGTCCGGCTGCGGCCTCGGAGGCGGAGGCGGGGACGGCCACCGCATCCGGGTCGGCGTCTCCGGCGACTCCCCGGAATGGGAGGTCCTCGCCAAGGAGGCCGCGAAGCAGGGCCTCACCGTGGAGACGGTCGTGTTCGACGACTACTCGCTGCCCAACAAGGCCCTCAGCGCGGGCGACATCGAGCTCAACGCGTTCCAGCACCTGGTCTTCCTCGCACAGTCGAACACCGAGAACAAGACCGACATCGCCCCCATCGCCGCGACCACCGTGGTCCCCCTCGGCCTCTACTCCAGCAAGCACAAGCAGCTCGCGGACCTCCCCGACCGGGCCGAGATCGCCCTGCCCAACGACCCCGCCAACCAGGGCCGCGGACTGCGCGTGCTGGAGCAGGCGAAGCTCATCGAACTGCGCGCGGACGCCGGGCTCTTCGCCACCCCGGACGACATCACCGCCAACCCCAAGCACGTCAAGCTCACGCCGGTGAACGCCCAGCAGACCCCGCGTACCCTCAAGGACACGGATGCCGCGATCATCAACGACGGCGTCGCCGAACTCGCCGGCATAGCCGCCGACACCGCGCTGTTCAAGGACGATCCCGCCGCCCCGCAGTCCGTCCCGTACCTCAACGTCATCGCCGCCCGCGCGAACCAGAAGGACAACGCGGACTACCGGAAGATCGTCGAGCTGTACGCCTCCCAGGCCGTACAGGACGAGGTCCGCCGCACCAGCAACGGCACCGCGCACCACGTCGAGCTGCCCGCCGCCGACCTCCAGGCCGAGGTCGCCCGCATCCAGAAGCAGCTGAAGCGATGACCGCGGCCGTGGAACTGCGCGACGTCCGCAAGGAGTTCCCGGGCGGAGCGCGCGCCGTCGACGGCGTCTCCCTCTCCGTCGAAGCGGGCACCGTCTTCGGGGTCGTGGGCCACAGCGGTGCGGGCAAGTCCACCCTCCTGCGCCTCGTCAACGGCCTGGAGGAGCCGACCTCGGGCAGCGTCCTGCTCGACGGCCAGGACCTCTCCGCCCTCGGCGAGCGCCGGCTGCGTCCCATCCGCCGCGACATCGGCATGATCTTCCAGCAGTTCAACCTCTTCCGCTCGCGCACCGTCATCGGCAACGTGCTCTATCCGCTGCGCCTCGCCGGCATGGACCGCGCGGCGGCCCGGGCCCGCGCCGAGGAGACGCTGGACTTCGTGGGCCTGGCCGGGCACGGAAAGCGCTACCCCGAGCAGCTATCGGGCGGCCAGCGCCAGCGCGTCGGCATCGCCCGCGCGCTCGCCACCCGCCCGAAGGTCCTCCTGTGCGACGAGGCGACCTCCGCCCTCGACCCGCAGACCACCGGCGAGGTCTTGTCCCTGCTGGGCCGCGTCAACCGCGAGCTGGGCGTCACGATCCTCCTCATCACCCACGAGATGGAGGTCGTACGGACCCTGTGCGACCGCGTCGCGGTGATGGAGGACGGCAAGGTGGTCGAGAGCGGCGAGGTGTACGAGGTCTTCGCGCGGCCCCGCCACGCGACCACGGCCGCCTTCGTCCGCTCCGCCCGCCACAGCGAGCCGGACGCCGCGCTCCTGGAACGGCTGCGCGCCCGCCACCCGGGCCCCCTGGTCACGCTGCCCGTCACCGACGGCAGCCCCTCCCTGGACGGCCTCTCGGAGCTCCTGCACGTCCACGGCGTCGAGTTCACGTTCGTCCACGGAGGCATCGGCGAAGTACGGGGACGTCCCCTGGGCAGCGTGACCCTGGAACTGCGCGGCGAAGCCCGCGCGGTCGATGCCGTCGTCACCGCGCTCTCCGTACCGGACCTCGCGGAAGCGGGTGCCCGGTGAAGGCGGACTGGAGCACGTTCTGGCCCAAGGTCCTCGACGCGACCGGCGAGACCGTCTACATGGTGCTGATCACCCTGGCCCTGTCGACCGTCGGCGGACTGGCGGTGGGACTCACCCTGTACGCCACCCGCAAGGGCGGCGTCCTGCCGAACCGGATCGTGCACGCGGTCCTGGGCCTGCTCATCAACATCGTCCGGCCCGTCCCCTTCATCATCGCGATCGTCGCGCTCGCCCCGGTCACGCGCGAGGTGGTCGGCACGATGATCGGCACGAACGCCGCGATCTTCCCGATGACGGTCGTCGCGACGTTCGGGGTCGCCCGCATCGTGGAGTCGAACCTGCTCTCCGTCGAGCCCGGCGTGATCGAGGCGGCGCGCTCGATGGGCGCGAGCCCGCTGCGGATCCTGCTCACGGTCCTCGTTCCCGAGGCGCTCGGACCGCTGGTGCTCGGCCTGACCTTCATGCTCGTCGCACTGATCGACTTCTCGGCGGTGGCGGGGACGGTCGGCGGCGGAGGCGTCGGCAACCTGGCGATGACCTACGGCTACCTGCGCTTCGACACCTCGGTGATGGTGGTGACGGTGCTCGTCCTGATCGCACTGGTCCAGTCGGCGCAACTGCTCGGCAATGTGGTGTCCCGCAAGGTGCTCCGCCGCTGACGTCACGTGCGGGCGCAGCTCCGGACGGGCGCCGGCGGGACCGCCGGCGCCCGGGACCATCAGCCGAACTGTGCGGTGATCCGCTGCAGCGGGACGAACTTGAAGTTCTGGTTGCCGCTGGTGCCGGGGGCGCCGTTGGAGCCGTCCTGGCAGATGAACACGCCCTGCGGGAAGGCGGGTCCGAGGTTGGCCGAGGTGGCGTCGATGCCGTCGGTGTCCTCGCAGTCGTCGGCCGCCGTGCCGTTGGAAACGGAGAAACGGCCGAGGTAGGCGCGGGTGGTGCGGTCGTACACGGTGAAGTCGTTGCTGCCCTGGGAGGAGACGTAGATCCGGTTCCCGGCGGCGGTGATGCCCTCGGTGTCGGCGGTGATGTGGCCGCCGGAACCGGTGGAGTCGAGCCTGGTGCGGCTGGTGCCGGCGGTGGGCTCGGCCCCGTACACCCAGACGCCGACGTCCTCTTCGCCGAGGTAGAGCTTGCCGGTGGTCTCGTCGGCGTAGCATCCCTCGACCGCCGAGCCCGCGTCCCACAGGCGGACGGACGTCGCGGTCACCGCGTCGCCGTTGACGGCGAGCTCCCACTGCTCGACGCGGCCGGAGGTGGAGTTGGGGAAGGCGTACAGCTTGCCCGAGACCGGCGAGGTGTAGAGGCAGATGCCGTGCGCGGTGACCTCGGTGGGCACGTCCTTCAGCCGCTTGAGCTGCCGGGTGGCCGGGTCGATGCGGTAGATGTGCATGGCACCGTCGCCGCCGGCGGCCTCGTCGTCCGCCGAGACCACTATGTTGCCGCGCAGGTCGACGTTGTTGCCGTAGTCGCCGGCGATCCGCTGGATGCGGGCGCCGGTCATGTCGTAGACCTCCAGCGCGCCCTTCTTGTCCGTGGCGACGACCACCGACTTGGCGGGGTCGGTCGGGTGGACCCAGATGGCGGGGTCGTCGGCGGCGTCGCCGCTGTGCGAGACCGGTGCGGTCTCCACGGTGGCGGTGACGGATATGGCCGCCGCCTGGGCCGGGGCGGCCGGCAGGGCCAGTGTGGCCAGAACGGCGGCGGGCAGTGCGGCCGCGCGGACGGAAAGGGCGAAGGACACCGGGGTTCCCCTCGGTCGGGTGAAGGACAGGAGGAGGGTAGAGAGGCCCGGCGAGCACGGCGTGAACGGCAGTTGAACCGGCCGCGGCCCCGGCGCCGGGCCGGCGTGCGCCGCAGGGGCGAGGCCGCAGCGCCGTCGCCTCGCGCGGGTAACTATGCTGGCGAGGCCCGGACATCGGCCCACCGCAGCGCCGTCGGAACCGGCAACGTGCCCCACCTGTACGGCTCTTGCCGCACGCCGCCCGAACCCGCAGCCCCTCGGCCAGGAGCCCCAGGAGCCCCAGGATCCCCAGGAG
Organism: Streptomyces sp. NPDC090045; assembly: GCF_044747975.1. Classification (NCBI taxonomy): domain Bacteria; kingdom Bacillati; phylum Actinomycetota; class Actinomycetes; order Kitasatosporales; family Streptomycetaceae; genus Streptomyces; species Streptomyces sp. NPDC090045. The sequence goes on along the minus strand of NZ_JBIVFA010000019.1, from coordinate 18,959 downwards.
TTTCATGAGCGACCCGATCGGCATCCGCGCGACCCTGCTGGTCCTGTACTCGCCCCGCCTCGAAGAGTGCCGGCGGTTCTACGAGGACCTGGGCCTGCACTTCGCGAGCGAGCAGCACGGACAGGGCCCCCTCCACTACGCGGCCACGCTGGCGGACGGCGCGGTCTTCGAGATCTACCCCGCCCGCCCCGACCGCGAGACCGGCGCCCTTCGCCTGGGCCTCACCCTGACCGGCGCCGCCGCGACCCCACCGCTCGCGCCCGGCCGCCATCTCCTCACGGACCCCGACGGCAGGACCGTCGACGTCCACTCGGCCTGATCAGGACTTCCTGGGGGCGCCGGCGTGGTCCTGCCCCGTGTGACGCTCACGGGCCGACCTCCTCGTCCGCGCCGGACCCGACGATGCGGCCGTCGCGCAACTCCACGACCCGGTCGGCGAGTTCGATCAGGTTCGGGTCGTGGGTGGCGACGAGGATGGTGACCGACTCGCTGCGCACGACCGCACGCAACAGCTCCATGATCGACCGGCCCGTCTCGGAGTCGAGCTGACCCGTGGGTTCGTCCGCGATGATCAGGTCGGGGTCGTTGGCCAGGGCACGGGCCACCGCGACGCGCTGCTGCTGGCCGCCGGAGAGCTCCCCGGGGCGCTGCTCGGCATGGTCCGCGAGGCCGACCAGGGCGAGCAGGGTACGGGCGCGCTCCTCGCGCTCCTTGGCGGGCATCCGGCGCAGTCGCATCGGTACCCCGACGTTCTCGGCGGCGGTGAGGACGGGGATCAGGCCGAAGGACTGGAAGACGAAGCCTATGCGGTCGCGGCGCAGGGCGAGCAGGTCCGCCTCGTCGAGGGCGGCCAGGTCGGTACCGTCGAGGGTGATCCGGCCGCCGGTCGGGGTGTCGAGGCCGCCGACGAGGTTCAGCAGGGTGGTCTTGCCGGAGCCCGACCGGCCCCTGAGGGCGGTGAGTTCGCCGCGGCGGACCTCGAAGGACACGCCGCGCAGGGCGTGGACGGCCTGCGGTCCGCTGCCGAAGCTGTGGCGCAGGTCTTCCACCGCCACGATCGGCGTGCCGGCACCCTCCCGCGCCGTCGCGACCGCCGCCGCCACCGGTTCCAGATGGTTGTCGCTCATCGCCTGTACTCCCCCGTCGAGTTGTCCGCGTCGTTCACGTCGTTGACGTCGTTCGCGTCGTCCACGTCGTTCACGTAGTCCGCGTGGAGCGCCCCGCCCCGCGGTCCGCACCCACTGCCGTTGCAGCTTTCTGATCGCATTTGCGCATCTGCCGCACCTTTCACGCAAGCCCCTTCCCTGTCTGGCTCGAATCTGACAGCATCGTCCGCTATCCGGTACCGAAGGTCCGGACGGGGGAGGGAACTCAACACGTGCTCGGCTTCGTCGTGCGCCGACTGCGCGGGCGATGGCCGCTCGCCGTCGCCGTACTGCTCACCGTACTGATCACCGCGACCGCTCTGACCGCGCTGACGGCATTCACCCGTGGCGTGGAGGAAGAGGGACTGCGGCAGGCCCTGACCGGCTCGGAACAGGCCCGGACCACCGTCGTGGTCACCAGCGGCCATCCGGCCTCCTCCCGCGCCAAGGACGACGAGTCCGTCCGGGCCTACGCCGGCGAGGTGTTCGGGCGGCTTCCGGTCACCGCCGAGAGCGTGGCCCGCAGCCGCTCGTACGGGCTTCCCGGCACCGCCACTTCGGGCCGCGACGCCGACCTGACCCTGCTCGCCGCCCTGGCCCGGGAGCGCGTACAACTGCTCGCGGGTGAGTGGCCCGGGCCCGTCGCCGCCGGGGCCGGCACCCCGGCGGCGCCGATGCAGGTGGCGGTGCCGCGCGCGGCGCTGGCCCGGCTCGGCCTGGCCGAGTCCGCGCTGCCCGCACCGGTCCGGCTGGACGACCGGTTCGACGGGGCCGCGCTGACCGTGCTGGTCACCGGCGTGTACCGGGCCACCGATCCGGACGCCGGGTACTGGCGGCTCGACCCGCTCGGCGGCCGGGAGATCCAGTCCAACACGCTCGCCACCTACGGCCCGCTCCTGGTGGACGACAGCGCGTTCACGACCGGCGGCCTCCTGCAGAACTACCGCCTGACGCTGCTGACCCCGGACCTGAGCACGATCCGCACCTCCGAGGCCGGGGCCGTCCGGACCGCGGCGAACCCGGCGGGGGCCGCCCTGGAGCGCGCCACCTCGCTCCGGGCCGCCACCGAACTCCCGAAGCTCCTGGCCGAGCTGGACTCCGGCCTGCTCGTCGCCCGGTCCACCCTGCTGGTGGGCGCGCTCCAGCTCGCCGTCCTCTCGACGGCCGCACTGCTCCTCGTCTCCCACATCCTGACGGTCCGCCAGGAACCGGAGCGCGTCCTGCTCACCGCACGCGGCGCCTCCCGCCGGCGCCTCGGCGCGCTCGGCGCGGCCGAGTCGCTGCTGCTCGCCCTGCCCGCGGCCGTCCTGGCACCGCTGCTGACCCCGCCCCTGCTGCGCCTGTTCGGCCGGTTCGGACCGCTCGCGCGGGTCCACCTGAAGATCCCGGACACCTGGCTGGTCTGGCCGGTCGCGGCCGGCTGCGCCTTGGCCTGCGTCCTGCTGACCACCCTGCCGTCCGTCCTGCGCGGCGCCTCGGCCGCCGTACTGCGCCGCGCGGGCAGCAGGCAGGCCCTGGTGACGGGCGCCGCCCGCTCCGGGCTGGACCTGGCCGTCCTGGTCCTCGCCGTCCTCGGCTACCAGCAGCTGTCCCAGTACGGGGGTACGGACGCCCCCGCGCCCGGTTCCTCCGCCGGTGGCGGGCTCGGCATCGACCCGGTCCTGGTCGCCGCCCCGACCCTGGCCCTGTGCGGGGGCACCCTGCTGGTCCTGCGGCTGCTGCCGTTCGCGGCACGGGCCGGCGGACGGCTGGCGGCGCGCGGCCGGAGTCTGGGCCCCGCCCTGTTCGGCTGGCAGCTCGCCCGACGGCCCGGCCGGGCCACCGGGCCCGTGCTGCTGCTCGTCCTCGCCGTCTCCAGCGGGATCCTGGCCCTCGGCCAGCACACCGCCTGGTCCGAATCGCAGCGGGACCAGGCCGACTTCGCGACCGCGGGCGGCCTGCGGATCTCCGGGAGCAGCATGGCCCCGATGGGGCAGGGCGGACGCTATGGGGCGCTGCCGGGCGCGGACCGCCTGATTCCGGTGGCCCGCCAGGCGCTGCCGCTGCCCGGCGGTGGCACCGCCGACCTCATCGCGGTGGACGCCGCCAAGGTGGGCGAAGCCGTACCGCTGCGCGCGGACCTGCGCGGTGGCCACGGGATGCGGGAGCTGTTCGGCCCGCTCGCCGCGAACGGCCCGGACGCCCCGACCGGGTCCGCGGCCGCCGGCGCCGCAGGAGCCGCCCCCGGGCAGGCTCCCGCCGTGGCACTGCCCGGCTCCCCCCGGCGGATCGAACTCGGCGTGACGGTACGGTCCGCCGGTACGAGTTGGGCGGCCGTCAGCCTGCTGCTGCGCGACCGGTTCGGGGCGACCCACGGGACGCCCTCGGTCACGCTGCCCACCAGCGGCGACGCGACCCTCACCTTCCCGCTGGACACCCTGACCGGTGCGCCGATCGGTTCGGCGGCGGCCCCGCTGACCCTGGCGGGGATACGCCTCTCGTACGCCGGGGACGAGGGCCCCGCGGGCGAAGGCAGCGAACTGACCCTGCGCCGGATCGGCGTCTCCGACACCGCGGACGGCGGTACGACGGCGGTCGCCGCACCCGGAGCAGCGGCCACGGGCGGCTGGCAGTCCGCGCCCCCTCAGGGACCCCGCAACCTGCGGGCCCCCGCGCTCTCCCCCGTTCCGGCCGGTTCCACGGATCACCTGCAGCTGCGGTACTGGGGCGGGGCCGGCACCGAGAAGGGTGTCAGCGCCGTGCTGTTCCCGGCGCCCACCGCCCCTGCCGCCGCCGCGGTCCCGGCGGTCGCCACCACCGGCTACCTGCGGTCCATAGGCGCCTCCGTGGGTGTGACCGTCCCCGTCACGCTCGACGGCGCGTCGGTCCCGATGCGGATCACCGCCGCCGTGGACTCCCTCCCTGTGGTCGGACGGTCGGGGATCGCCGTCGACCTGCGCACGCTCGGCCGGTTCCTGGTGGAGTCCGCCGGACAGCAGCCGGCCCCGCCCACCGAGTGGTGGCTGCCCGCCGCCTCGACCGCCGATCCGGTACCGGCCCGCGCGGCGGAAAAGCTGCGCGAAGGGTCCAGGACCGAGCGCGTCCAGCTGCGCGAGGAGATCACCGCGCACCTGCTGGAGGACCCGCTGAGCGCCGGCCCGCAGAGCGCGCTGGCGGCCCTCGCCGCCGCGTGCGCGGTCCTGGCTGCCATCGGCTTCGCGACGTCCACCGCCGCCGAACGGCGCGTGCGCGGCCGGGAGTTCTCGGTCCTGCTCGCGCTCGGCACCCCGCGCCGGTCGCTGGCCCTGGCGTCCGCCGCCGAGGGCGGAGTACTCATCGTCATCGGGACCGCGGTCGGGACCGGGCTGGGTGTCGCCCTCGTCCACCTCATGGCGCCCCTGGTCGTGCTGACACCCTCCGCCGGACGGCCGTTCCCGCCCGTACGGGTGGACCTGCCGTTCTGGCAGACCCTGCTGACGGCCGCCGCCATCGCCGCCGTTCCCCTGCTGTCGGCCGTGTTCAGCGGCCCCCGGGGCCGCGACATCGCCGCCCGGCTGCGTCCCGTGGAGGAGATGTGACCACCCCGCCGCCGTCCGCCGCGCCGTCGTCGGAAACCGCGCCGCCGTCCGCCGCTGCCCCGCGGTCCGCGCCCCGGCCCGCGCCCTGGGTCAGGACCCGGTTGCGGGCGGCTCCCCTGGGTACCCTGCTCGCCGCCGCGCTGGCGTTCGTCGCCGTCCTGCTGGCCGCCGCGCTGCCGCGGGCCCAGGACCGGGGCGCCGACCAGGCCCTGAGGTCCTTCCTGGAACGCAGCGGGCAGACCAACACCAGCCTGCAGGTGACCTCGCCGGCCCCGGTGGCCGGTCAGAGCGCCGAAGCCCTGGACGGGATCCTGAAGAGCCTGCTGTCCCATGGCGGAGCCACCTTCCGCGTCGACCCGGACGCGGTGGTCCACGGCACGCGGACCACCAAGCGGCAGCCGCTGCTCAATCCGGAACTGTCCCGCCCGTCCGGCTTCCCGCCCGCCATGTCCCTGCTCTACGTCCAAGAGGCCCCGGCCCACGTGAAGCTGGTGGAGGGGCGCTGGCCGAGCGACACGCGCCCGCCCGCGGGCGCCCCCGAGGGCGCCGCCGCGTACGACCCGCCGCTGCACGTCGCCCTCTCGCAGCGCGCCGCCGAGACCCTCGGCGCCCGTCTCGGATCCGTCCTGAAGAGCTCGCCCCTGGTCGGCGGCACGCCGTCCGTGGAGGTCGTCGGTCTGTACGCGGTCCCCGACCCGGCCGATGACTTCTGGGTGGGCCTCGACTGCCTGCCGCGCGCCTGCGCGCACTACAACGGGGAGAACCTCTCCTGGCACGTCGACGCCCTGATCGGAGCCGGGGACCTCGGCCGGATGGACACCTGGGGCGACACCTCCGAGGACTTCTGGCGGCTTCCGGTGGACGTCGGCAGCCTGCGGGCCGACCGGCTCGACGCCACGACGAAGGAGATCGCCTCGTACGTGGCCGGGCCCACCGCCGGCGCCCTCGCCCGGGAGACCGCCCGCCCGCGGCTGCGCACCACCTCGTGGCTGCCCGAACTGTTCAAGCAGGCCCACGAGCGCCGGCAGGCCGCGGCACCGCTGGCCCTGATCGGACCCGCCGGGGTCGGCGGGGTCGCCTTCGTCGTCCTGTGCCTGGCCGGCGCGCTCGCCGCGGACCGCCGCGACGCCGAGCTGCGGCTGCTGCTGGCCCGGGGCGGCTCGCGCGCCGGCATCGTCGGCCGGCTCCTCGGGGAGGGCGCCGTCACGGTGCTCCCGGCCGCCGCGGCCGCCACCGCGCTCGCCGTACTGCTGCTGCCCACGCCCCGGCTCGCACCCGCGCTGCTCTCGGCCGCGGTGGTCGCGCTGCTCGCGCTGCTGGCCTTCCCCGTACGGGCGGCCGTACTGCTGACCCCGCCGCGCCCGGGCGGCCGGTGGCGCCGGCCCGTGGCCGAACTGCTCGTCGTCATCGCCACGGCCGCCGCCGTACTGGAGGTCCGCCGCCGCGGGGTCGCCCCGGCCGGCAGCGACCCCGACCCGCTGCTGATCGCGGCTCCCCTGCTGCTCGCGCTGTGCGGCGGGCTGCTGCTGGCCCGGCTGCAGCCGGTGGTGACCGGGTGGCTCGCCCGGGCGGCCGGCCGCAGCTCCGGGCTGGTCGGCTTCCTCGGGCTGGCGCGGGCCGCCCGTGGCTCGGGGGCTTCCGGGGCCCACGCCCGTGGCCGGACCGGCCCCTCCGTGCTGCCGATGGTGGCCCTGCTCCTCGCCATCACCACCGGGGGGTTCGGGGCAGCCGTCCTGGACTCGGTGGACGCGAGCCGGCTCGGGGTCGCCCGGCTGGCGGTCGGCGCAGACACGTCGATCTCCTCGTTCGGCAAGGCCTCGCTCCCGGACGGACTCGCGAAGGCCGCGGGCGAACTGCCGGGCGTACGCACCTCCGTGCCGCTCTGGATCGACCACGACTCCTCGGTCCTCGGCACGACCCAGCGCTCCACCCAGATCTCCGTGATCGTCGCCGAGCCCGCCGCGTACGCGGAGCTGTCCCGCGCCCTCGGCTGCGGCTCCTTCGACCCCGCCCTGCTGGCCACGGGCGCAGGGCAGTCCGCCGACGCGCCCGTGCCCGCGCTGTTCAGCGCCGGCCTGGCACGGCTGGCGGGCCCGGGCCCGGGCACGTACACGCTGCTGCCCGGCAACGGCGGTGAGCTGAAGGCTCGGGTCGCCGGCGTGATCGACTGCACCCCGGCCCGGCCGGCCCGGGACGCCGCGACCATCGTCCTCCCGGCGGGCCCGGCGACGGCCCTCCTCGGCGCCGACCGCCCGAACCAGTGGCTGGGCCTGGGTTCCGTCGACGGTGACCGGCTGCGCGCGCTGGTCCGGGCCGCGCTCCCGCCGGCGTCCTCGACGAACCAGGCCCAGCCTCCGGCACCCGCCGCGGGCGGGGATCCGGCCTCCGGGACCCACCCCGTCGACGAGGTGTATCCCGTGCGCACCAGCGCGGAGGCCGTCGCCGAGCTGGGCGCCGATCCGCTGCAGCGGTCGGCCCAGCGCCTGTTCTGGGCCTCCGTGGCCGGAGCGGCCGGCTTCGCACTGCTGGCCGTCCTGCTCACCTTGATGCGGACCGTCCCCGAGCGGGCGGCCCTGCTGGCCCGGTTGCGCACCATGGGGCTGCGCCGCCGCCAGGGCGTGGCGCTGATCCTCGCCGAGAGCCTGCCGCAGACGCTGGCCGCGACGCTGGGCGGGGCCCTGGTGGCGGCCTCCGCGGTGGCGTTGCTGGGCCCGGCGTTGGACCTGTCGACGCTGGTCGGGGCGAGCGTGCCGACCGGCGTCCGGCTCACGGCGGGTCCCGTACTGATCCAGGCCCTGGGCCTGGCCGCCCTGGTCGCCGCGGCCGTGCTCGTCGAGGCGGCGACATCCGGGCGACGGCAGATCACCACCGAGTTGAGAGCGGGAGACCAGCGTTGAACACCGACCAGCCGACGTACGAGGAGCTGCGCCGCCGGGCGACGGCAGCCGCCGAGCCGCGCACCCCGGCGACGGACGCCGCGATCGCCTGCGACCGTCTGGTCCGGATCTTCAGCACGGACGGCATCGAGGTCCAGGCCCTCCAGGGGCTGGAGCTGACGGTCGCCCAGGGCGACCTGGTGGCCCTCGTGGGCGCCTCGGGCAGCGGGAAGTCCACCCTCCTGAACATCCTGGCGGGCCTGGACGTCCCGACGGCGGGCAGCGCGGCGGTCGCCGGCTACGACCTGCTGGAACTGTCGGCGCGGGACCGGCTGCGCTACCGGCGCGAAGCGGTCGGCTTCGTCTTCCAGCAGACGGCCCGCAACCTGCTGCCGTTCCTGACGGCCGCGCAGAACGTCGCCCTGCCCATGCAGTTGAGGGGCGGCGGTTCGAGGCGCGGCGCGGGCGCACGCCGGACCGCCCGGGTCGCGGAGATCCTGGACGCCCTCGGAATCGGCGACTTGGCGCACCGGCGTCCGGCGGAACTGTCCGGCGGCCAGCAGCAGCGCGTCGCGATAGCCGTGGCGATGGCCAACGACCCCAGGGTGCTGCTGGCCGACGAACCCACGGGCGAACTGGACTCGGAGACGGCCGCCGCGGTCTTCGAGACCTTCCGCACCGTGAACAAGGAACTCGGCGTGACGGTGGTCATCGTGACGCACGACCCCATGGTGGCGGGCGAGGTCCGCCGCACCGTGGCGATCCGCGACGGCCGCACCAGCAGCGAGGTCCTGCGCCGCCTGGTCACCGACGAGCACGGCGAGGAATCGATCAGCGAACGCGAGTACGTCGTCCTGGACCGGTCCGGACGCGTCCAGCTCCCCCCGAAGTTCCTGGAGGCCCTGGGCATGGAGCACCGCCTGGCGGTCGACCTGGCCCCGGACCACATCGAACTGCGCCCGGACCGCAGCCACTGAACCGCGTACGGCCCGGCGCCCGGGGGTGCCGGGCCGTAGGAGCGAGGTACCTCAGAGGGCGAGGCCGTCGATGAGCTCGGCGCCGGGGAGTTCCGCGAACAGCTTGCCGGGCGCGATGAGCTTGCCGCGCCGCCGTCCGCTGCCGACGAGCACGTACGGCATGTCGGCGACCACCGGGTCCACCAGGAGCGGCCAGCCGTCGGGCAGACCCAGCGGCGTGATGCCGCCGTACTCCATGCCCGTCAGCTCCACGGCCGTCTCCATGGGCGCGAAGGACACCTTGCGCGCGCCCAGATGACGCCGGACGGCGCCGTTCACGTCGACCCGGCCGGCGGAGGCCACGAGGCAGGCCGCGAGGGTGGTCGCGCCGCCGCGCTTGGCGGCGACCACCACGCAGTTCGCCGACTGGCCGAGCAGCTCCTGCCCGTAGTGCGCGACGAAGGCGGCGGTGTCGGCGATGGCGGGGTCGGTGTCCACGTACAGGATCTGGTCGGCCGGGACGTCCCCGGTCCAGCCTACGACCGCGTCGGCGACGGGCGCCACGAGGTCCGCGAGGCAGTCGGGAGCGGGTACCGCGTGGTCGAAGGGCCCGATGGGAGCGCGCATGCCCGCACGGTAACACCCTGCCCGGACAGCGGAGGACACAAGGAAAGGCAAGGAGGTAAGCCACTCCTTGCCACTCTCAACTTAGAAGCTGACCGAGCCGACGGGGCAGTCCCGCGGGCGCGGCCTGCACGCGCGCAGCGTCGAGCTGATGGACCAGCGCGGTCTGCTGGACCGGTTCCTCGCGGTCAGCGAGAAGTTCCAGGTCGGCGGGTTCTTCGGCGGCATCATGAAGCCGTGGCCGGCCGGTCTGGACACGGCCCACCCGTACGGGCTCACCACCCCGCAGCCGGTCACCGAGCGGCTGCTCAACGAGCGCGCCCTGGAACTCGGTGCGGAGATCCGGCGGGGCTGCGAAGTGGTCGGGCTGAGCCAGGACGAGACCGGGGTGAGCGTCGAGCTGGCCGGGGGCACGCGCCTTCGCTCGCGCTACCTCGTGGGGTGCGACGGGGGCCGCAGCGTGGTGCGCAAGCTGGCCGGCGTCGCCTTCCCCGGCGAGCCCGCCACGGTCGAGACGCTGCTCGGCGACATGGAGGTGACCGAGGATCCGGCGACGATCGCCGCTGTCGTCGAGGAAGTCCGCAGGACCCAACTGCGGTTCGGCGCCATCCCCGACGTGGACGGGCACGCGGGGGTGTTCCGCATCGTCGTGCCCGCCGACGGCGTGGCCGAGGACCGTACGACCGCGCCGACCCTCGACGAGTTCAAGCAGCAGCTGCGGGCCTTCGCGGGCACCGACTTCGGCGTCCACTCGCCTCGCTGGCTGTCCCGGTTCGGCGACGCCACCCGGCAGGCCGAGCGCTACCGGACCGGCCGGGTGCTGCTGGCCGGCGACGCGGCGCACATCCACCCGCCGACCGGCGGACAGGGACTGGGCCTCGGTGTGCAGGACGCGTTCAACCTCGGCTGGAAACTGGCGGCCGAAGTCAACGGCTGGGCGCCGGACGGGCTGTTGGACAGCTATCACGCCGAACGGCACCCGGTGGGCGCCTCCGTCCTGGACAACACCCGCGCGCAGATCACGCTGTTGGGGACCGATCCGGGTGCGACGGCGCTGCGCACGCTGTTGTCGAGGCTGATGGACTTTGAGGAGGTGAACCGGTATGTGACCGGGGTGATCACCGCGGTCGACGTCCGCTACGACTGCGGCGAGGGCCACGACCTGCTCGGCCGGCGGATGCGGGACGTGGGCCTGAAGCAGGGCCGGCTCTACGCGTTGATGCGCGAGGGCCGTGGACTGCTGCTCGACCAGACCGGCCGGCTCTCGGTCAAGGGCTGGGCGGACCGGGTCGACCACGTGGTCGATGGCGTCGGCGCCGACGAGGAACTGGACGTGCCCGCGGTACTGCTGCGGCCGGACGGCCATGTGGTGTGGGTCGGCGACGACCAGCAGGATCTGCTCGGCCGGCTGCCCGAGTGGTTCGGCGCCCCCGTCGGCTGAGCCCGAGCCGCAGGCGTCAGCGCGGCACCGGGGCCCGTACGGACAGGGAGCGTGGAACGGTGGCCGGCTCCGCGGGCAGCCGGAGCGGGCGGCTGCCCGGGGTGATCGAACCGAGGACGCGGGGGCCGGCGGCTCCGGTGCACGCGGGAGCGTTGCCGGGGAGGCCGTGCAGGGTGAGGTATCCGAGCACCGCGAACGCGTACGCCTCCTTGGCCGCGGCCGGCAGTCCGAGCTCCTCCGAGGTGCGCAGCGCCGCGGCGCCGCCCAGTTCGGCGCGGAGCATGCCCGTCAGCGTCGGGTTGCGCACGCCGCCGCCCGACGCGAAGACCTCGGTGGCTCCCAGCGGCCGCAGCGCGTCGGCGACGGTCCGGGCGGTGAGGCGCGTGAGCGTGGCGACCAGGTCCTGCGGCCGGAGCGGGCCGAAACCCGTCAGCCGGGAGCGCAGATAGCCCTCGTGGAACAGCTCCTTGCCCGTGGTCCGCGGCGCGGGCAGCCGGTAGTACGGCTCCGCGAGCAGCCGTTCCAGCAGCGCCGGGTGCACCTGTCCGGCCGCCGCGAGCGCGCCGTCCTCGTCGTACGCGAGCCGCCCGCCGCTCAGTTCGCGCACCGCGGCGTCGATCAGCGCGTTGCCCGGGCCGGTGTCGAACGCGACGGGGTCGCCGCTGTGCGGGACCACGGTGACGTTGGAGATGCCGCCGATGTTCAGGGCGGCGGGCACACCGGGCCGGCCGCGCAGGAGCATCAGGTCGATCAGGCTCACCAGGGGCGCGCCCTGGCCGCCGGCGGCGACGTCCCGCGGCCGGAAGCCGGAGACGACGGGGCGGCCGGTGGCCTCGGCGATCCAGGCCGGCTCGCCGAGCTGGAGGGTGCCGTGGACCCGGCCGTCCGCCGCCCAGTGGTAGACGGTCTGCCCGTGCGAGGCGATCAACTCCGCCTGCCCGTCGCACAGTTCCTGGTCGGCCCGGGCGGCGAGCCGTCCGAAGGCCTGCCCGATGTGCGTGTCGAGGCGGCACACCTCGGCGAGCGTGGTGGCCGAGGGCGGCAGGGCCGCCGCGAGCGCGCGCCGCAGGCCCTCCGGGTACGGCTCGCTCACCATGCCCAGCGGGGTGAGGTGCAACACGCCGTCCCCGGCCAGGACTTCGAGGTCGCAGGCCGCGGCGTCGACGGCGTCGTAGGAGGTCCCCGACATCAGGCCGATCACTCTCATCGCAGGGACTCCCGGTGGTCGTTCCCGCGCAGGGTCAGCAGCGCGAGTGAGCTGATGGCGCAGGCGCCGGCGGCGTAGTGAGCGGGGATGGCGGTGTCTCCCGTCCTGGCGGTCCATGCGGTGATGACGAGTCCGGCGCAGCCGGAGAACACCGCGTTGGCCAGGGAGTAGGCCAGCCCGAGCCCGGTGCAGCGCACGCGCCGCGGGAACATCTCGGCGAGCATGGCCGGCCCCGGCCCGGCCAGCAGGCCGACGAGCGCGCCCGCGGCGAGTACGGCAACGACCCGCACCTGCAGGGGCGTTCCAGGGGACTGGAGGAGGCGCAGGAGGGGGTGGGCGAGTGCGACGATCCCGAGCGCGCCGCCGAGCATGACCGGGCGCCGCCCGTACCGGTCGCTGAGGAGCCCTGCGGGCAGGATCGAGGCGGCGAACCCGAGGGTGACGAGCGTGGTGGCCAGCAGGGCGTCCCGGAAGGAGGCTCCCAGCGTGGACTGGAGGTGGGACGGCAGCACGACGAGGAACGTGTACCCGGCCGCCGACCAGCCCATGATCCGCCCGATGCCGAGTACGACGGCACGGGCCCGCACCCCGCCGCCGGGCGGCCCTTCGCCGCCGCGGACCCCGGGGCCGGCCTTGGCCGGAGGCGCGCCCGGCGGCTCTTCCAGCGCCGTACGCAGCCACAGCGCGACCATCCCGAGCGGCAGGGCCAGCAGGAACGGGATCCGCCACCCCCACGCGTACAGGGCCTGGGCGGGCAGGACCACCGCCAGGGCAGCGGCCGTTGCGGCGCCGGCCAGCAGGCCGAGGGCGACGGTGAAGGACTGCCACGCACCGTAGAGACCGCGCCGGCCCGGCGGCGCGTACTCCGTCATCAGGGACACGGCTCCACCGAACTCCCCGCCCGCGGACAGCCCTTGGAGTACGCGCAGGAGCGTCAGGAGCCAGGGGGCCGCCGCACCGATGGCGTCCCGGGTGGGGAGGAGCCCGATCAGGGTGGTGGCGAGCGTCATGAGGCCGATGACGAGGACGAGGGTGGGACGGCGGCCGAGACGGTCGCCGAGGCGCCCGAAGAGGAGGGCGCCGACGGGACGGAAGAAGAAGGCGAGCGCGAACGAGGCGTACGTGGCGATCAGCGCCTCGGTGCCGCTCGCGGCCTCCGCTCCCGCGCCCGTGTGCGGGGTGAAGAAGTTGGCCGCGATGACGGTGGCGAAGCAGCCGTAGACGCCGAACTCGTACCACTCGACGAGGTTGCCGGCCGAACCGGCGAGCAGGGCCCGGCGGGCGGCGGCGCGGGGCGGCGCCGGGATCAGTTCGGTCGAGGTCACCGGTGCTGGGTGCCCGCTCCGCGGCGCGGCAATGCCTCGCGGCGGCACGGTTCAGCACATCGGCGGCAGCAATTGGAGTTCGGATATTTCGAAATCCCCCGAATATCCAACGGATTTGGCCGGGCTCACCGCCAACCTCTCCGCATTACCACTCCCGCCGTCAGGCGTGAATACGAGGAAGTCATGCATAACTATTATCTCGAATCGAATGGAAATTCGAGACAAATCACGCCGTGTCCGATGCCGTCGGCCGCGCGGCGTCGGAGAAAACTGGTCCGCCGTCAGAACCGCGCCACGACACATGCCACCGAGAACGGAACCAGACCACTGACCTGAACTGTCGACTGCCAACCGATTGCGGAGGTGTCACGATGTCCTGCCCCAGGACCGACTTCCGAAAGGCCCCCAAGGGCTTTCCCCTCACGGGCTGTTGCCCCAGAGCACGTTCCGTCTTCTTCATACTGCTCCTCACGGCCGGCGCCCTCACCGGTCACGCGGACCCGGCCAACGCGGCGGCACCGTACGGCATCAGAGCCCTCGAGGTGGCGGCCTCCAAACAGGGCTCGCCGTATGCCTACGGCGCCACCGGCCCCAAACGCTTCGACTGCTCAGGGCTGACCCTCTACGCCTTCAGGAAGGCCGGCAAACGTCTTCCACGCACGGCCGAGCAGCAGTACGAGCACACCCGCCACATCCCCAAGTCCGATCGCGAGACCGGCGACCTGGTCTTCTTCCCCCGCGGCGCGACCATGGCCCACGTCGGCATCTACGCGGGCCAGGACAGGATCTGGCATGCTCCACGCCCCGGCACCTTCGTGCGTCTGGAGCGGATCTGGAGCACAGAGGTCCGCTATGGGCGCGCCACCTGAACCGGCATCCGGCAGGGGCGGAACCCCTAGTGCAGGCGCCAGGTGAATTTCCCGCCGCCCACCCAACGGACCGTGTCCGGATCATCGAGGTCGTGAATGGTGATCCCTTCGGCCGCCGCCGCCAGGATCACATCGGTCATGGACTCCGCCATTCGGACCATCTCCCCGTCGATCTCCACAATGCGGAAGGGCGGATCGCCGGGCTGCACCGCCCCCACCGTGACCCGCGGCGAGGCGATGTACGGGCTCGAGCTCTCTGTCATGCGGAGATCGTTCCACGCCGACGCCCCCTTGGCGCCGATTCACCGGCGCGCCTACCGCCGAGTGGACGCAGGCGGAATCCCATTCCTCCCCCGATTCGGCCCGGCCGGTGTGTCGGCGTACCAGAGAATCGATTCGGCCAGGCGGGTGGTCCCTAGGGTGATCGCAATGTTGTCAGTATCCGGATTCCGAGGAGCTCCTGTGCCTGTTCGTCGCCTCGCCACCGCCCTGCTGTCCGCCGGCCTGATGCTCGCGGGCGGGCTGGTCACCGCCACGCCGGCCACCGCCGATCCGTGCGGGTACTTCGCCACGGGCTCCGATTCGTTCTACAACCACTGCACGAACGACGGTTCCCGGGTCATCATCGAGGTCGAGGTGTTCGGGCCCAATTACGAGAAGTGCGTGGGCCCCGGCAAGACGTGGCTCGGATCGCGCAGCAAGGTGAGCAACGCCTCGTACGCCGGGCGCACCTGCTGAACCGGGCGGGCGCTGCGCCGGCGTACACGGGCACACGGTTCCGCTGGGACCGCGCCCGGTGCCGGCGCAGCGCCGGGCCGCCGCCTTAGCTGTCAGTGCCGGCAGGCATGATCGACCCATGACGCACGCTCCCGCCGAGGCCCTGCGCGACCTCGCCCACCGCCTCCTCTCCCCCGAAGATGCCGCACGCTGGATCGGCATGCTCGCCCCCGGCCTGCGCCTGGTCCACGCCGGTGACGGAGCGGCGGCGGGACGTCTCGGCGGGCTGCCGGAGCTTCCCGCCGACACGCCGTGGCCGGTGTGGGAGGGCCACGGCCCGCTCTCGCACATCGCGTCCCTCGACTGCGCGGCCCTCGCGGCGGCCGGCGACGCCGGCCTCGCCCTGCCCGCCTCCGGCACCCTCCTCTTCTTCCTCTTCGACGACCGCCTCGACGGCGACGACCCGCTCGTCCATCCCGATGACCCCGAAAGCCGCCCGGGCGCCCGGGTCGTGTACGTCCCCGCCGGCACCGCCACCCGCCCGCACCCGGCCCCGGCCGGGCTGCCCCCGTATCCCGAGGTGCCGCTCACCGCTCAGGCGGGGCTGACCGTACCGTCGTCGGACGCCCCGAGCGTGCGAGCGGCCTTCGGCGAGGCCGCGGACTCCCGCGACTGGAGGCACCACCCGGTCAACGCCAGGCCCTTCGACAACGCCCTCGGAGCCCTCGATCCCGATCCCAGAGGCTCCCGGCACCGGCTCGGCGGCCATGCCGTGCCCGTGCAGGGGGCGGTGGAGTGGGAGATCGCCCACGCCCTGGTCGGCTCCGGGGCCTCCAGGCAGGACCCCCGGCTGAACGACGAGGCCGCCAAGTGGGTGCTTCTCGCGCAGATCGACACCGACGACGCGGCGGACATGATGTGGGGCGACGTGGGCACCCTGTACTGGCTGATCCGCCCCGCCGACCTGGCGGCGGGGCGTTTCGAGGAGGCCCTCTTCACCTGGCAGTGCTGCTGAGACCGCCTCGGCGGCGCGGGGCGCGACGCGTGCCGCCAGGTGGTTGCAGGTGCCGGGCCTCCCGGCCGCGGTACCGATACCGCATGACCCAGAAGAAAAACAAGGCAGGCGACGCGACGCCCTCACGACGGTGCGCCTCGTGACGACGCCGGAGGGCAGGCGCGACCTGGAAGAGATCAACACCAGCTCCGCTCGCGTAGGAGAGTCGGCGACCGCCGAGTACGCCCATGGGCCGGAAGACGTCGACGTGAAGAAGACCGGCGCCGCCTTCGCGGAGGCCGTGCACCGGCAACTGGCCGCGCTGCAGACCTTCATGGACAGGGCCGCCGACGAGGCGCTGTGACAGCCGTGCCGCCCCGCCCTCGCTCCGCGGCCGTCGGGGTTCGCCAGCGTGAAGTGCACGCCCGTGGGGTACTTGTCCTTCACGGTGAGCACCACACGGCCCGGCCCGGCTCGGCAGTCCGCCGCCGGGTGATGCTCCCCGGGGCTTGGCATCGTCGGTGACAACGGCGGCGCCGCTCACGATCGTTGCCCGAAGGCGGTTCATGGTGACTCTCGCAGATGTATCGTCATTCCTCGGCGCGCATACGCACAGCGACAGCAGGAACGCACGGTGCGACGGGTCGAGTTCACCCGTGCCTCCGCCAGCGGCTGTCGCTGCCCCCGCCGTCTCCCACCCGAGGAGTACCCGTGGCCGTCCTCACCACGATTGCCGTGATCCTCGGCGCCTGGTGCGCCGCTGCCGTCGCCACCGCCGCTCTGTACGCCGTCCTGCGCGCCCGCCACGTGCGGCGGCAGCGTGCACGGGCGGCGGCGGAAACCGACGGCACCGTCGACCGGTGCGCCCCGACGGCCGGGCCCGGCGCCCGGAGCTGTTCGCAGGCACAGGCCGCTCCTGTCGTCGCGAGGAGGATCGCGCCTGACGCGGTGTGACCGTGCCGCGGATCCACGCCGTCCTTGACGTGCTTTCCGTGCTTGCCGTCGCCACTCCGGCCGCACCTCGGGCGGACTCCTTCCGTCCGAGGTGCGGGTCGGCACCCCCAGACAGGTTGGTGTGGCCTCGATCGGGTCAAGGCCAGGCCCCGCATTCGTCACCGGAACGAATGGGGCTGATGGAATGCCTTCCTCGTCGGGCTCCCTGGGGCGGACCAGGGGTTATGGAGGCGTCGTGCCGGAATCGGATGGCTTGGAGGCACGCCTGCGCGCGATGGAAGAGGCCCTCGAGCAGGTCGGGACGTCCTTCGTCGAGAGGGAGACCTGGCGGGAGCTCGCGGGATTCGCGTTCCGGACCCTGTGCGACGCCGCCGCCGTGGAACTGGTCGGCCGTGGCGCCCGGAACGAACGCGTGGCCGCGGTCGGCGCCACGGATCTCCTGGACGGCCCCGCCACCGAGATCAGCCCCGCGGTCCGGGCACTGGACGAGGGACATCCCGTACACGCGTACACCGGCCGGGGCGCGGAAGGGCCCGTGCACCTCGTCTCCGTGCCGCTGATCGGCCGGGGCGAGCTCTACGGACGGCTCCTCGCGGCCCGGGCCCACGGCGGTTTCAGTGACGACGAGACGGCCACACTGCACATCGCGGCACGGCTCGCGTGCGTGCACATCGGGCACGCGCGGCGCCAGGCGACGACCGAGAGGATCGCGCTCGATCTCCAGCGCGCCCTGGTGGCCGAACCGGGCCGGCCGCACCCGAACCTGGAGGTCGCCAGCCGCTACCTGCCGCTCGGAGCCCGCGCCCTCGTCGGCGGCGACTGGTTCGAGACCGTGCGGCTGCACTTCGGCCGGACGCTGCTGGTGGTCGGAGACGTCATGGGTCACGGCCTGGAAGCCGCCGTCGACATGAACGCCTACCGCTCGCTGCTGCGCGACGTCGCCTCCACGGATCTCGCCCCGCACCGCGTCCTGCGCCAGCTGGACGCACTGTCCGCCGCGGACGACAGCCGCCGGCCCGCGACCTGCCTCCTCGTCCGCGTCGATCCGGCCCGCGGCATCGCCGTGTACGCGAGCGCCGGACATCTGCCGCCCGCCGTCTTCAGCGGTGACGGCCCGGGCGAGCTGCTGAACGTTCCCGTCGGCCCTCCGCTGGGCACGGGCGTCGGCGGATACGAGGCCGTCGCCCTGCCCATCACCGCCGAGCAGACGATCGTTCTCTACACGGACGGCCTGGTGGAGCGCCGCGGCGAGGACATCGACACCTCTCTGGCCCGGCTCGCCGCACTCCGCATGACCGCCGGAGCGGGGGTCTCGGACGTGGTGGACGCGGTCTGCGGCGGACTCGACGCGCAGCACGCCGAAGACGACGTCGCCGTCCTCGCCGCCCGCCTCCGCCCCCGTACGTCCCACGGGGCCACCGATTAGGCCCGCCACAGGCGCTCATCCGATCAGCGACGACCCGTGAAGCCCTCCCCGCTCCCGGCTCCGGGCTGTTGTCAGACGGCGGTCAGGCGCACGGCGGCGATGCGGTCCGCGTGGTCGAACTCGATCTCCGCCGCACTGCCACCGGGCAGATCGGCGAGGATCCGGTCGCCGTCCTCCCGCGCGGGCAGGCCGTGGTACTCCAGGTAGCCGGTGACCACCCGTCGGGCCGAACGGCCGATCAGACCCGCCCCGGTCAGGAGTTCGCGCGGCATCGCGACCGTGTCGAGGCCGGCCCGCGGAACCTGCGGGTCGTCCGGCAGGAAGTAGACGAGGCTGTCGGGTCCCGCCGGGAGGCCGAGGTACCCGGGCGCCTCGGCCACACCCATCCCCGCGAAGGCCAGCGTCTCCGCGGCCCGCCGGGGATCCTCGAAACCGGACAGGTCGAGGGTCTCCTCGGTGAACTCAGCGATCCCCTGCTTCCTTCCGTAGCGCTCGATCGCACCGGTCAGCGCCACCACCTCGGTGCCGCGCAGCCCGGGATTGGCCCAGCCCCACATCCAGGACCGGTCCTGGACGTCGTACGTGCCCAGCACGGCGACCCGCAGCTCAAGACCGCCCTGCTGGTAGAGACAGGCCTCGAGGTCCGCGGTCCAGGGCCCTTCGGGCATGTAGTCGGTCAGCGCCTGCAGTTGGGCGGCGCCCCAGGCCGCATGCCGTTCCGCCTCCAGGAGGAACGCGTCACTGAACTGATGCATCGTGATCATGCCCATGACCCTAAGAGCTCGTAACACGATCATGAATCGTGTTTCTTGAGGCGTCTCCAGCAGATGAGACTGCAGGCGAGGGAGACGAACGCGTCGTGGAGTTC